>NZ_JAHCDD010000099.1 GCF_018413525.1 Acidovorax sp. CCYZU-2555 | reverse complement strand
GCCACGGCTGCGAGGGGGGCGGGAGGAATCAGCCGCCGGGGAGCCGGCCGCCGGGGCGTCGGCCGCTGCCGAAGCATCAGCGCCGGTGTCAGCCTGCGAGGCGGTTACAACGGGGGCGTCCCCGGTGGCCGGGGTCGCAGCATTCTGTTCTTGTGGTTCAGACACGGGATCAGTCATGGCGTAGCGCAGCTCAGTGAAATAAAAGACAACCTCGCATCATGCCAGCATTGGCAATCGCTGCACAGCGACGTTGTCTCTGCAACGGCCGCACTGCGGCCAGCAGACCACACAATCAGTGCGCGGGCAGGGCTTCGTCGAGCACTTCGACCCAGTGGCGCACCGGTACTTCGGTGCCGTTTTGCAGATGCGTGATGCAGCCGATGTTCGCCGACAGGATCGCCACCGGCGGCGCTTCGCCGCAGGCCTCGCCCAGCGCGACCAGCTTGCGTTCGCGCAGCTGGCCGGAAATTTCGGGCTGCAGCACCGAGTAGGTGCCGGCCGAGCCGCAGCACAGATGCGACTCGGTGCGCGCCACGCGCAGCTGGAAGCCCAGTTGCGCGAGGTGTGTTTCCACGCCGCCGCGCAGCTTCTGGCCATGCTGCAGCGTGCAGGGCGGGTGGTAGGCCATCACGCCCGCGGGCGCTTCGATGCGGCCCTGCAGGCGCTGCGCCAGCTCGGGCAACATTTCGGGCAGCAGCTCGCTCAGGTCGCGCGTGAGCGCGCTGATGCGCGCCGCCTTGTGCGCATAGGCCGGGTCGTCCTGCAGCACATGGCCGTAGTCCTTCACGGTCGCGCCGCAGCCCGAGGCGTTCATCACAATGGCTTCGACCGCGCCGCTCTCGACCGCGGGCCACCAGGCGTCGATGTTGGCGCGCATCTGCACCTTCGCGCCGTCCTGGTCGTTGAGGTGGAACTTCACCGCGCCGCAGCAGCCCGCCTGGGGCGCGATCACCGTCTGTATGCCGGCCGCGTCGAGCACGCGCGCCGTCGCGAAGTTGATGCGCGGCAGCATGGCGGGCTGCACGCAGCCCGCGAGCAGCATGACCTTGCGCGCATGTTCGCGCACCGGCCAGGCGCCCGTTGCGCGCGGCACCGTGACCTTGGCCTGCAGCGCCTTGGGCAGCAGCGGGCGCACCGCCTGGCCCAGCTTCATTGCCGGCGCGAACAGCGGCGACGACAGCCCTTCCTTCAACGCCCAGCGCGTGAGGCGCTCGCCCATGGGACGCTCGACCTGGGCATCGACCACCTTGCGGCCTATGTCGACCAGGTGGCCGTACTGCACGCCGCTGGGGCAGGTGCTTTCGCAGTTGCGGCAGGTCAGGCAGCGGTCCAGGTGCAGTTGCGTGGAGCGCGTGGGCGTCTGGCCTTCGAGCACCTGCTTGATCAGGTAGATGCGGCCGCGCGGGCCGTCGAGCTCGTCGCCCAGCAGCTGGTAGGTCGGGCAGGTGGCCGTACAGAAACCGCAATGCACGCATTTGCGCAGAATGGCTTCGGCTTCGGCGCCGTCGGGCGTGCCGCGGTAAGCGGGAGCGAGTTGGGTTTGCATGGCTAATGTCTTTTGAAGACCTGGCTCAGGCGAGCGGCTGCAGCCGCCCGGGGTGGAAAATGCCGGCCGGGTCAAAGGCCTGCTGCAGACGCGCCTGCAGCGCCGCGAGCGCGGGCTGCATTGGCGCGGGCGAGGCATGCGGCGCGGCGCTGGGGGCCTGCTCGGCGTGGAACATCTGCGCCGTGCCGCCGACCTGGGCCGCGAGCGCCTGCAGCGCCGGGCCGACACTGCGCGGCGCCTGCACCCAGCGCAGCGCGCCATGCCATTCGATCAGCGGCCCGCGCGCGCCTTCGGGCAGCGCCAGCACGGGCGCCTGGGCCGGTACCGACAGGCGCCACAGCGCGAGATCGGGCCGCGCGAGCCGGTCGTTGAACCAGGGCAGCTGGTGGTCGCGGCAGGCGTCCCAATCGGCGGCCACCTTGGCGTTGTCCTGGCGCTCGCCGCCCAGCGTCTGGCAGGCCGACTGCACCGCGGCCTGCGCGCCGCGCAGGCGCAGAAACAATGTGCCCTTGCCGGCATCCTCGACCCAGCAGCTCGCATTGAGCGGCAGCGGCTGGCCGCCCCAGGTATTGAGCCATTGCAGCGCCTGCGCCTGCGTGCACTCGAAGCGCAGCGTGGCTTCGCCCGGCGCCTGCGGCAGCACCTTGAGGCTGACTTCGGTGATCAGGCCCAGCGTGCCCCAGGAGCCGGCCATCAGCCGCGAAACGTCATAGCCCGCGACGTTCTTCATCACCTGGCCGCCAAAGCGCAGCAACTCGGCGCGGCCGTTGAGTATCTCCACGCCCAGCACATAGTCGCGCACCGCGCCCACACTGGCACGCGCCGGGCCGCTGAGGCCTGCGGCAACCATGCCGCCCACGGTCGAACCGGCGGAAAAATGCGGTGGGTCGAATGCCAGGCATTGGCCGTGCTCGGCGAGCAGCGCCTGCAGTTCGGCCAGCGAAGTGCCGGCGCGCGCGGTCACGACCAGTTCGCTGGGCTCGTAGCTGACCACGCCCTGCAGCGCCCGGGTGTCGATGACCTCCCCGGTCAGCGCACGCGCATGGAAATCCTTGCTGCCGCCGCCGCGCAGGCGCAACGGGGTCTGATGGGCAATGGCGCAGCGCAGGCGCTCGGTGATCTGGCTTAAGGCTGAATCCATGCCGCCATCGTAGCGTCAGGGCCTGCGCAGCGACCGGCGCGGCCGCGTGAATTTTTTGCACGCAGCTTGTGAAGTCTGGCCGCAAGAAAAAAAAAGGCCCACCGAGGTGGGCCAAGTTCCAGCGTCCGAGGAGAACCTGGTATTTCGCAATGATGTTGGAGCGGACGTCCCTGCCACCAGCCAGGGCCGCCCGCGCCGGGGGCTTAACGCACGTAGGCGGTTTCGCCGTGGGAGCTGATGTCCAGACCTTGGCGCTCTTCTTCTTCGCTGACCCGCAGGCCCACCAGAAGATCAGCCACCTTGTAGGACACGAAAGCCACGACACCGGACCAGACCAGGGTCACGAGCACGCTCTTGACCTGCACCCAGACTTGGTGGCCCATGGAGTAGTTGGCGGGCTCGATGCCGCCCAGGCTGGCAGCGCAGAACACACCGGTCAGGATGGCGCCGACGATACCGCCGACACCGTGCACGCCGAACACGTCGAATGCATCATCCGCACCCAGCATGCGCTTGAGACCACCGACGCCCCAGACGCACAGAGGGCCGACGATCAGGCCCATCACGATGGCGCCCATGGGACCGACGAAACCAGCGGCGGGAGTGATGGCCACGAGGCCGGCGACAGCACCCGAGATCGCACCCAGCATCGAAGCCTTGCCCTTGTGCAGCGCTTCGGCAGCCAACCACGACAGGGTGGCGGCGCCCGTGGCGACGATGGTGTTGACGAAAGCCAGACCGGCGATGCCGTTGGCGGCGCCAGCGGAGCCGGCGTTGAAGCCGAACCAGCCCACCCACAGCAGGGCGGCACCGACCATGCTCAGCGTCAGGCTGTGCGGGGCCATCGATTCCTTGCCGAAGCCCAGGCGCTTGCCCAGAACGTAGGCACCGACCAGACCGGCGATACCGGCGTTGATGTGCACCACGGTGCCGCCAGCGAAGTCCAGCGCGCCGTCAGCAGCCAGCAGACCACCGCCCCAGACCATGTGGGCCATCGGGATGTAGCTGAACGTGAACCACAGCACGGCGAAGATCAGCACGGCAGCGAACTTGATGCGCTCGGCGAACGAGCCGACGATCAGCGCCACGGTGATGGCCGCGAACGTGGCCTGGAAGGACACGAACACATATTCGGGAATGGTCTTCAGTGCGCTCGACAGCGTGTCAGGGGTGATGCCCTTGAGGAACAGCTTGTCGAAACCGCCGAAGAACTTGCCTTCGCCGCCGAATGCCAGCGTGTAGCCGTAGATGACCCACAGCACGGTGATCAGCGAGAAGATCACGAAGACCTGCATCAGCACCGACAGCATGTTCTTGGAGCGACCCAGGCCGCCGTAGAACAGTGCCAGACCGGGGATGATCATCAGGATCACGAGCACGGTCGAAGTCAGCATCCAGGCGGTATCGCCGGAGTTGAGCACGGGGGCTTCCTCGGCGGCAGCCGGGGCGGCTTCGGGAGCGGGGGCGGCAGCAGCGGCAGCGACCGGCGCGGCAGCGGCGGCTTCAGGTGCGGGAGCGGCAGCCGCGGGTTCGGCCGCGGCGGTCACCGCGGGCGCCTCGGCAGGCGGAGTCTGCGCCAGGGCGACACCGCCCGACAGCAGGCTCAGGCCCAGGCATAAGGAAGCAAGCAATTTTTTCATGTCAATCTTTCTGATCGGTACGAACGCAGGCCTTAAAGGGCTTCCTGGCCGGTCTCGCCGGTACGGATGCGCACCACCTGCTCGAGGTGGGAGACAAAAATCTTGCCGTCGCCGATCTTGCCGGTGCGGGCCGCGGCTTCAATGGCTTCGAGCGCGCGGTCGACCATGTCGTCGGCAATCGCCGCTTCGATCTTCAGCTTGGGCAGAAAATCGACCACGTATTCCGCGCCGCGGTACAGCTCGGTATGGCCTTTTTGCCGACCAAAGCCTTTGACTTCGGTCACGGTAATGCCCTGCACGCCGATGTCGGACAGTGCTTCACGCACTTCATCGAGCTTGAAGGGTTTGATGATGGCGGTCACCATTTTCATGAGTCATTCCTCCGGGATGAGGGCGCACCGGGCGCCCTCCGATTACAGGGCTTTGGTCAGTGTGACAACAAAGCGGTTCTTGTTGATGTCACCGAAGAAATTCTTCTTGTTGGCGCCCACCAATGCACCGCCCAGCGACAGGCCGTCGCCGAAATCGTAGGCAGCGCCGACGCTGTAGTCGACATAGTTCGGCACACCCTGGACGTCGCTGGAGAAGCGCGTGTAGCCCACGGCAGCCTTGAGCGTCACCTTGGGAGCGACTTCCTGGGCAAATGCCAGGTTGAAGTAACCGGTGTTGCGGCCGCCCACGCTGCCGAAATATTTCTTCGACACGGTGTGCGAATACTTGGCGGTCAGCGGGCCGAAGCCGGCGCCGGCGTACAGCTCTGTGGTGTTGGCATCGCTGGCGCCCGGGTAGACATAGGTCAGCGCACCCAGATCCCAGTTGATGCTGCCGGCCGAGAACTTGTAGCCGCCGTAGAAATCGCTTTCGAGCGAGTTGCCCGACAACCAGTCGACGCTGGAGTTCCAGTTGCCCACGTACCAGCCCGACTCGCCGAAGCTGTAGTCGAAGCCGCCTTGCAGCGCAGGCTTGACCGCTTTGGTGCGGCTCGTGTCCTGGTCTTGCCCACGGAACTTGTAATTGCTGGTCAAGCTGACATTGGCTGTCAGCTGGGCGCTGGCCAACATGGGCAGAGCGACGACAAAAGCAACACCGACGGTCTTCATCCAAGCACGGGACATGAGGCTCTCCAGTTGTAAAAATTTTCGACAAACGGTGAAAAGCATGAACTGTGCCAACCGGGGCGAGTCGTAGGCATCACGGTGCGCAGGCCCGGAGGCGGCAGTTCGAAAACATGGGAATGCACCTTTTCGGTGCGAATTCACCCTTTCGACCCGAGATTGCTACGCACCAAAATGGACGATGTGGCGATTGCGCGGGGTTACACGCCCCGGCGCGGGCCGTCGCTCAGGGGTGCCAGTGCGAAGTACGCACCGCCGAGGTGCCTGTCGTGCCCGCCAGCGCATACGACAGCTGGTTCGCGGTCTTGAGCAGCATCTGCGCCATGGCTTCGAGCTTGGGCTCGGGCAGGCGCGACGCGGGCCCCGAAATGCAGACCGAACCGAACAGCCGCCAGTGCATGCCGAACACCGGCGCCGAGACCGTCGCCACGCCCTGCTCGCGCTCGCCGATCGAGTGGTGGAAGCCACGCTCGCGGATCTGCTCATAGGGCTGGCCCGGCTCGCCCGAGAACGCCAGGATCACGCGGCCCGGCGAGCCCTTGTCGAGCGGCAGCTCCTCGCCCATGCGCACATGGTGGCGCAGCGCATGCGGGCCTTCGACGCGCATGATGCAGATGCGCGCATTGCCTTCGCGCACATAGAACGCCGTGCTTTCGCCGCAGGCCAGGGTCAGCGCGCGCAGCGCGGGCTCGAGCACGTTCTGCACGTCGAAGCCGGCCTTGTAGCGCGCACCCAGCCAGCCCGCGGCCGGGCCCAGGCGCCAGTCGCCATCTTCGCGCTGCACCATGTAGCCATGGTGGGCCAGCGTGCGCGCCAGCCGCAGCACCGTGGTCTTGTGCAGGTTGCAGCGCCGGCTGAGTTCGGCCAGCGACAAATTCGACTCGCCCAGCGCATAGGCCTCGAGCAGTTGCAGCGCGCGCGACACCGCGGTGACGAAACCGTTCGACGCCGCGGGATCGTCCGCGGACGCGGCGCTTTCCGGCCCCGCATCCAGCGCGCCGGGCCCCTCTGCGACAGAGGGTGAAGTGCGCACGGCACGCGGTGTTTTGCGAGAGGAAGAATCAGGCTTCATGGTGCAATGCGTTTCATTGTACGAAACACCATTGTATGCCTTGAAACGTTTTTTTAAACTGCGTCCAACTACCGCGGTCCCGCTGCGGTGGTTGGATAAATAAATCAACGGAGACAAGACATGCCATCGACACCTCGCTTTCACGCGTTGCTCGCCCGCCTTGGCGGCCCCATCTGCGCGGCCACCCTGGGCCTGGCAGCCGCCGCCGTGCCTTTCGCCAGCGCACAGGCCCAGGCCGCCTACCCCAGCAAGCCCATCCGCCTGATCGTTCCCTTCCCTCCGGGCGGCGGCACGGACATGATCGCGCGCACCGTTGCGCAAAAGCTCACCGACATGAACAAGTGGACGGTGGTGATCGACAACCGTCCCGGCGCCGGTGGCAACCTGGGAGTCGATGCCGCGGCCAAGGCCCAGCCCGATGGCTATACGCTGGTCATGGGCCAGACCAGCAACCTGGCGATCAACCCCGCGCTGTACGCCAAGCTGCCGTACAACCCGCTCAAGGACCTGACGCCGGTGGCGCTGGTGTCGTCTTCGCCCATCGTGATGGTCACGTCCGCCACCTCGCCCTACAAGACCATCGCCGACGTGGTCGCCGCGGCCAAGAGCAAGCCCGACGGCATCACGCTGGGCTACTCGGGCAACGGCACCGTGGCCCACCTCGCGGGCGAACTGGCCCAGGACGCCGCGGGCATCAAGCTGCGCCATGTGCCCTACAAGGGTGCGGCCCAGGCGCTGACCGATGTGGTCAGCGGCAACATCGATCTCTACATGTCGGCGATTCCCACGCTGATCGGCCAGGTGCGCAACGGCAAGATGCACGCGGTCGCGGTCACGTCCAAGAAGCGTTCGACGCAGCTGGCCCAGACCCCCACGCTCGCCGAGTCGGGCTACAAGGACTTCGAGGCCATCACCTGGTTCGGCGTGATGGCGCCCGCGGGAACGCCGCCGGCCATCGTGCAGCAGCTCAACAAGGCCATCAACCAGGCATTGCAGCAGGCCGACACCGCGGAGCGCCTGCGCTTCGAGGGCGGCGACGTGCTCGGCGGCTCGGTAGAGAGCTTCCAGCAGCTGCTCAAGGCGGAAATCCCGCGCTGGGCGCAGATCGTCAAGGACTCGGGCGCCGGCCTGGACTGAAGCGCTTCGCCCTACCCAGGGCGCCAATGAGGGAGCGCCGCTCCCCATCCCCCATTACTGATTGAACAGGCGACGCGTGCCGCACGGCCCGCCCGCCCAAGGGACAGCCACGCCCGCAAATCCTGTCTGCACGACCGACCAAGCCTTTTTTCACGCCCCATTCATTTCAACCGGACCGCACCATGAACCAACTTCCAGAAATCATCCGTGACATCGAACGCGTGGGCGCCGACGTCGTGCAAAAAGCCGCTACCTTTCAGGCAGCGATCCTGGCCGACGTCGCCGGCCGCCGCGGCACCATGCACGGCCGCGTCGCGCCCGTGCACCAGGACATGAAAGTCGCGGGCCCGGCGTTCACCGTCGAAGTGCGCCCCGGCGACAACCTGATGATCCACGCCGCGATCGCGCTGGCCCAGCCCGGCGACGTGCTGGTCATCGACGGCAAGGGCGACCTCACGGCCGCGCTGATGGGCACGCTGATGCTCAGCGCCTGCAAGAAGCTGGGCCTGGCCGGCGTGATCGTCGACGCCGCGATCCGCGACAAGCTCGAAATCCTGGACCTGGACTTCCCGGTGTTCAGCGCCGGCTTCAACCCCGCGGGCCCGACCAAGTACGTGCCCGGCCGCATCAACCACCCGATCAGCGCAGGCGGAACCACCGTCAACCCCGGTGACCTGGTCGTGGGCGACGCCGACGGCGTGGTCGTGATCGAGCGCGCCAAGGCCCCGGGCATGATGGCCCTGGCCGACAAGAAGGTCGCCGACGAAGCCGCGCGCATCGAAGCCATCGCGCGCGGCGACACCGCCTCCAAGTGGCTGCCCGCCGCGCTGCACGCCGCCGGCGTGCTCAAGGACGGAGAGTCGCTGTGAGCACCATCATCATCACCGGTGCCGATCTCGCACCGCAGGCGCTGGAACTGCTGGCCGGCCACGAGATCGTCTACGCGGGCAAGACGCCCACCGAGGAAAGCCTGGTCGCACTGTGCCGCCAGCATGACCCCGTGGCCATCATCGTGCGCTACGGCAAGGTCGGCGCGGCCGTGATGGACGCCGCGCCTTCGCTCAAGGTGATCTCCAAGCACGGCAGCGGCACGGACACCATAGACAAGGTCGCGGCCCAGGCGCGCGGCATCGAAGTCGTCGCGGCCGTGGGCGCGAACGCCGCGGCCGTCGCCGAGCAGGCGCTGGCGCTGCTGCTGGCCTGCGCCAAGTCGGTGGTCGAACTCAATGCGCGCATGCATGACGGCCACTGGGACAAGGCCACGCACAAGAGCCTGGAACTCGGCGGACGCACCATAGGCCTGGTCGGCCTGGGCGCGATCGGACTGCGCTTCGCGCGCATGGCCGATGCGCTGGGAATGCGCGTGATCGGCTTCGATCCGTTCGCACGCAACCTGCCCGACTACATCCAGAGCGTGGACCTCGAAACCATCTGGCGCGAGTCCGATGCGGTCTCGTTGCACTGCCCGCTCACGGCGGACAATCAGGCGCTGCTCAACGCCGGCACGCTGGCCCAGTGCAAGCGCGGCGTGATCGTCGTGAACACCGCGCGCGGCGGACTGATAGACGAAGCCGCGCTGCTGGCCGCCGTGCGTTCGGGCCAGGTCATGGCCGCGGGCCTCGACAGCTTCGCTGTGGAACCGATGACCGCCGGCCACCCGTTCCAGCATGAACCCGGCTTCGTGCTGAGCCCGCACATCGGCGGCGTGACCAGCGATGCCTACGTCAACATGGGCGTGGGCGCGGCCAAGAACCTGCTGCAGGTGCTGGCGCGCGCGAGCGCAGCGGCGCACTGACGCTGGCCCCATCGCCCCGGGCCAGCGACTGGCACGGGGCGCCGCCGGTTGAATCCAGGAGACAAGAAATGTTCAAGCAATACAAGCGCCAGGCCTTCAAGGCATTGGCAGCACCCTCGCTGGCGGCACTGTTGCTGGCAGCCATGCCCGCAGCCGCCCAGGCCCAGGCCTTTCCCGCCAAGCCCGTCAAGCTGGTCGTGGGCTTTGCCGCCGGCGGCCCCACCGATGTCGTCGCGCGCGCTTTCGCCGACCACGCCAGCCGCGCGCTGGGCCAGCCTTTCCTGGTGGAAAACAAGCCCGGCGCCAACACCATTCTCGCGGCCCAGGCCGTCGCCTCGGCCCCTGCCGACGGCCATACGCTGCTGTTCGCCGCGACCAACCACTCGATGATTCCCGCGCTGTACAGCAGCCAGGTGAAGTTCGACGCCGTGCGCTCGTTCCGCCCCATCTGCACCGTGGCCACCAGCCCCACGGTGCTGGTCGTCGGCAAGTCGCTGCCGATCAAGACGCTGGGACAGTACATCGACAAGGCGAAGAAGGAACCGGGCCGCCTCACGGCCGGCACCGCGGGCGCGGGCAGCTCGGGCCATTTCGCGACCGAGATCTTCGCGCGCGCCCAGCGCATAGACCTGAACCATGTGCCGTACAAGGGCGCGGCGCCCGTGATCACCGACCTGATGGGCGGGCAGATCGACAGCTCGTTCGCGACGCTGGGCTCGGTGCTGCCGCAGATCCGCAGCGACAAGCTGTCGGCGCTGGCCGTGGCCTCGCCCCAGCGCTCCACGCTGCTGCCCGATGTGCCGACCTTCGCCGAAGCCGGCGGCGGCAACTATTCGGCCGATGCCTGGTATGGCGTGCTGGCCCCGGCGGGCATTCCCGCGCCGATCGCCCAGGCGCTCGAACGCGTGGCCACCGAGTTCGCCAAGAGCGAAGCCGCGGTGCAGAAGCTGCGCAATCTGGGCCTGGACGCCGCATCGACCTGCGGCACGAGTTTCGCCACCCAGGTGAGCCGTGAAGTCACGACCTATTCGCAGATCGCCAAGGATCTGAACCTGCAGACCAACTGACGTTCGGCTGCCCGCCGCTCGCCTATATCTAGTTAGGAGACAAAAATGAATGCTTTCGCCAAGACCCTGATCGCCGCCTGCGCCCTCGCCGCCGTCACCGCGCACGCGGCCTTTCCCGACCGTCCGCTCACCATGGTCGTGCCCTACGCGCCCGGCGGCTCGGCCGACGCGGTCGCGCGCCTGCTGGCCCAGCATATCGGCATCAAGCTGGGCACCAGCGTGATCGTCGAGAACCGCGCGGGCGCGAGCGGCACGATAGGCGCGAGCTACGTCGCCAAGGTGCCGGCCGACGGCTACACCATGCTCTACGACGCCACGCCCTACTCGATCAACCCGCACCTGTTCCCCAAGATGCCGTATGCCGCGAATGCGCTGCAGCCGCTGTCGCTGGTGCTGCTCGCGCCGAACATGATCATCGTTCCGGCCAACTCGCCGTTCAAGAACATCAACGACCTGATCGCCAAGGCCAAGGTGCAGCCGGGCAAGCTCAACTTCGCGTCGGGCGGCAGCGGCACGGTGCAGCGCCTCGCGGCCGAACTGCTGCGCCAGCAGCTCAAGCTCGACATGGTGCATGTGCCCTACAAGAGCGGCGGCCCGGCAATCGCCGACGTGATCGGCGGCCAGGTGGACTTCATGTTCAGCACCGTGGCGGCGTCGTATCCGCTGGTGTCGGGCGGCAAGCTGCGCGCGCTGGCGATCTCGTCGCCCGAGCGCGCCAAGAACCTGCCCGACGTTCCCACGGTGGCCGAGACGGTGATTCCCGGCTATGAAGTCTACGAATGGAACGGCGTGTTCCTGCCCGCGGGCACGCCTGCGGCGATTGCCAACAAGCTGCAGCAGACGCTGGTCGAAGTGCTCAAGGAAGACGCGGTGAAGCAGCGTCTTGAAGATATGGGCGCCAAGTCCGTGGGCTCGACGCCCGCGGAGTTCGCCACCTTCCTCGCCAAGGAAGATGCCAAGTGGGGCGAAGTGGTGCGCAAGGGCGCGATCAAGCAGGACTGAGCATGACCTTGCCTGCGCTCTCCCGACCCGTTGCGCATTCAGTGGGCCTGAACCGGCCCGCGCGCCAGCTGCCCGCGCTGGCCTGCGATGCCCACATGCACATCTTCGCGCCCGAGTTCGCGCCTTCGCCGCACTGGAAGCGCACGCCGCCCGAAGCGCGCGTGGGCGACTACCGGCAACTGCAGCAGCGGCTGGGAACGGCGCGCACGGTGGTGGTCACGCCGTCGACCTACGGCACCGACAACGCCTGCACGCTCGATGCGCTGCGCCAGCTCGGCGACAGCGCGCGCGGCGTGGCCGTGGTGGACCAGGACGTGAGCGACGCGGAACTGTCCCGGCTCGACGCCCAGCGCGTGCGCGGCCTGCGCGTCAACTTCGTCTCGCCCCAATCGTGGGGCACGACCACGCAGCAGATGCTGGTCACGCTGGCGCACAAGCTCGCGGGATCGCCATGGCATATCCAGCTGTTCGCGCATGCCGACCAGATCGTCGCGCTCGCCCCCGTGCTCCGGGCCTTGCCCGTGCCGCTGGTGATAGACCACATGGGCCGCATCGATCCAGCCGAGGGCCCGTCGGCCGACGCCTATGGCGCGCTGCGCACGCTGCTCGACGCCGGCAACACCTGGGTCAAGCTCTCGGGCGCGTACATGCGCTCGACCGTGCACGGCCCCACCTATGCCGACACGCTGCCGCTGGGCCGCGCGCTGGTCCAGGCCGCGCCCGAACGCCTGGTCTGGGGCAGCGACTGGCCGCACACCACCGAAGTCCCGGGCACGGTCAACGACGCCGATCTCGTCGATCTGCTGCAGCACTGGACCGGCTCCGATGCCGCCATGGACCTTATCCTTGTGGACAACCCGGCGCGGCTTTATGGTTTCGACGCCGCCGCCTGAGCCACGGGCCTGATTGAAAGAAAGTGCTTCCCATGTTCCTGCTGCAATCCCCCCAAGTCCGCGAACTGGAGCTGTTCACGTCCATGCCGCAGGCGTTCCGGCGCCCCGAACGCAGCGCCTGGGCCGACGCCAACCGCGGCGGCGCGATCACCGACGCGTTCCTCGAAGGCCCGGTGTTCGACGCCGCCGGCAACCTCTATGTGAGCGACATCCCCTGGGGCCGGATCTTCCGCATCGACGCGCAAGGCGAGTGGAGCCTGGTGGCCGAGTACGACGGCGAACCCAACGGCATGAAGTTCCTCGATGCCGATACGCTGCTGATCACCGACTACAAGAACGGCCTGATGCGCCTCGACGTGCGCAGCGGCCAGGTGACGCCGTTTCTCGAACGCCGCAACAGCGAGCGCTTCAAGGGCGTCAACGACCTGATCTTCGACGCCGAAGGCAATCTGTATTTCACCGACCAGGGCCAGAGCGGCCTGCACGACCCCAGCGGCCGGCTCTACCGACTGCGCCCCAACGGCCAGCTCGATCTGCTGCTGAACAATGTGCCCAGCCCCAACGGCGTCGCGCTGTCGCCCGACGGCCGCGTGCTGTACCTCGCGGTCACGCGCGGCAACTGCGTGTGGCGCGTGCCGCTGCTGCCCGACGGCAGCGTCGCCAAGGTCAGCCAGTTCTTCACTTCGTACGGCCCCAGCGGCCCCGACGGCCTGGCCGTCGATGAAGAAGGCAAGCTGCTGATCGCCAACCCCGGCCTCGGTTACATCTGGGTGCTCAACGCGCGCGCCGAACCCGTCGAAGTGCTGCGCGGCGTGGCCGGCAGCTCGACGACGAATCTGGCGTTTGGCGGCGCGGACCGGCGCACGCTTTATGTGACCGATTCCACGCACGGCCGTATCCTGCGCGCGACGCTGGCGACGCCAGGGCTGGCATTGGCTGCGGGCCGCGCCGGTTAAGCCGCTGCGCCCTCGGGCAGCTTGGCGATCACCTTGATCTCGAACTGAAAGCCGTAGAGCCAGGTCACTCCCACGCCGGTGAGCGTGGGGTATGGCGCTTCGCCCCAGAACTCCGGAACGATCTTCCAGATGGTCTCGAAGTTGGCTTCGGGATCGACCACGAACACGGTGACATCGACCACATCATCGAACGTGCAGCCGGCCGCGCCCAGCACCGCGTTGAGGTTGGCGAACGCGCGCCGCACCTGGGCTTCAAGTTCGGGTTCGGGCGAGCCGTCTTCGCGGCTGCCGACCTGGCCGGAGACGAACAGCATGCCGTTGGCGCGCACCGCGGGCGAATAGCGGTTGCGTTCATAGAGCGCCTGGCGGCCCGGCGGGAAGACCGCATCGCGTTGCGTCATGGGATTCTTTCTTCAGTGGATATGCGCCCACTTTAGGGGCCGCGGCCGCGTCGATAAACCAGCAAGTCTGTGCATCACTGTTTGTAAAATCCAAACAATCAACACGGAATCTGGAGTTCGAATGGACCGCTTCGATGCCATGCAGGCCTTTGCGCGCGTCGTGGAAACCGGCAGTTTCACCAAGGCCGCAATGACGCTGCATATGAGCAAGACCAGCGTCACGCAGCTGGTGCAGCAGCTCGAGGCGCGGCTGCGCGTGCGCCTGCTGAACCGCACCACGCGCAAGGTCAACGTCACGGCCGACGGCGCCGCATATTACGAGCGCGTGCTGCGCGTGCTGGCCGATGTCGACGATGCCGAGACCAGCCTGTCGGGCGGCGCGCAGTCGCCCCGGGGCCGGCTGCGTGTCGATGTGCCCAGCCCGCTCGCGCGGCTGATCCTGGTGCCGGCCCTGCCCGACTTCCATGCGCGCCATCCCGAGATCCAGCTCGACCTGGGCGTCAGCGACCGCATGGTCGACATCATCGGCGAGAACGTCGACTGCGTGCTGCGCGGCGGCGAACTGACCGACCAGTCGCTGATGCATCGCCATATCGCGGATCTGCAGCTGGGCGTCTACGCCGCGCCGCGCTATCTCGCGCTGGCCGGCGTGCCCGCCCACCCGCGCGAACTCGAAGGCACGCACCAGCGCATCGTGGGCTTTCACTGGGCGCGCCATGGCCGGACCGCGCCCTATGCGATGCAGCGCGGCGATGAACGCATCGAAGTGCGCGGGCGCTATGCGCTGTCTGTCGACGACGGCAATGCCTATATCGCCGCGGGGGTCGCGGGCATGGGCGTGCTGTGGCTGCCCGAGTACATGGCCCAGGCCCACCGGGACAGCGGCGAACTCGTGCCGCTGTTCGAAGACTGGCAGCTCGCGCCCATGCCGCTCTATCTGGCCTATGCGCCCCAGCGCCATGTGAGCGCCAAGCTGCGCGCGTTCATAGACTGGGTCACGGCGCTGATGGACTTGCATGCGCCGGTCATGCGCCGCCCTGTCGGCTAGAGCGGTTTCATCCGACCATTACGCCCTGGAAACGCCCTTCGACAGGCTCAGGGCGAACGGTGGGGGTGGGCGGGAAGATTGCCCAGCGCACAACATGAAAACCGTTCGTCCTGAGCCTGTCGAAGGATGAACGGCCTGTACTCCAGCTCAGAGCGCTGCACGCATCTCCACAAAAAAACGCTTGCTGGAAACGCTCTTCGACCGCGCCGCTCAGAAGCGGTATTTCATCGAGACCATGAAGTTGCGCGGCGGGCCATATGACCCGGTGTTCCCGCCCAGCGCCACGTAATAGCGCTTGTCCAGCGCATTGTTCAGGTGCGCGCTCACGGATAGTTGCTTGCTCACTTCGTAGCGCGCCATCAGGTTGACCAGCGAATAGCTGTTCTGCGTATAGGTCGCCAGCGGATCTCCGGTCTTCGTCTCCCAGTGGATGCCGCCGCCCAGCGTCAGATGGTTCCAGTCGCCGGGCAGGCGGTAGCTCGTGAACAGCTTGACGGTGTTGCGCGGAATGCGCGGCAGGATGCGCGCGCCGCTCTGGTCGCGCGTCTCGCTGTAGTTGTAACCCGCGCTCAATTGCCAGCCGCGCGCGAGCTGACCGCTGAGCTCGATTTCGAGGCCTTCGGTGGTCGCGTCCTTCTCCGCGGTATAGGAGTAGAGAACCGGGTTCCAGACCGCGAGATTGCTCTGCTGCGTGCGGAACAGCGCCAGGCTCGAAGTCAGCGCGCCATCGTTGAACGCGGCCTTGAGACCAGCCTCGTAGCTGCGGCCTTCCTCGGGGTCCATCTTTCCGCCATCGGTGTACATCAGCGTGCCCGAATCCTGCGGCCGGAAGATCTCCGTGTAGCTCGCATAGAGCGAGTAGGTGTCGTTGAGCGCATAGACGATGCCAGCATAGGGAATCACGACATTCTTTTCGCGGTCTTGCGTGCTCGTGACCGCATTGCGCGCATAGGTCAGCTCGTCGCGGTCGCGCTTCCAGCTCGTGACGCGCGCGCCGAGCAGCAGGTTGACGCTATCGCTCAACTCCAGCCGGGAGCTCAGATAGGCGCCATGCTGGTATTCCTGCGAGCGGGTTTCGCCGGTCTGCACATGGTTGGGGCGCGGCAGCTCGCCGCCCCAGTCAAAGGCGTTGACGATGTCCTGACGAATGCTCGAATAGCCCGGGCTGTCCTGGTCGATACGCGACAGCGTGATGCCGCCGATCAATTCATGCCGGCGCCCTAACAGCGAGAACGGCCCGGTGACATAGGCGTCCAGACTGGTCTGATTGGCATTCGAGGCCCAGCGCGGCATCAACGCAGAGGCACCGAGTCCCGTGGTCGGGTTCACGCTGCCGCCCAGCGAGGCCATGAAGCTGTCGTACTTGTAGCGCGCATGCGTGAGTTCGGCCTTGGTCACCCAACCCGAGTCCAACGTATGTTCGAGGGCCGCGAAAGCGCTGTCATGCTGGTGGTTGTAATAGGACCAATCGGGCGTGGCCCCGGCCGCGAGTCCGGCGCCCGTGGGCAGGCCGTTGCTGTAAAGAATGATGGCCGGCCCGATCTGCGAATCCGTCTTGCGCGCCAGATGGCTGAAGCCCGCGGTCAGCTGCGTGCGCGGGCCGAGGTCGACCTCGCCTATGCCGTAAAGCACCTCGGTGTCCTGCGCATAGTTGCTGGTCCAGGCGCCCTGGCGCTTGACATCGGCCACGAGCCGGCCGCGCACGCTGGCGTCCTCATTGAGCGCGCGCGACAGGTCCAGCCCAGCGCCGTAGCGCGACCAGCTGCCGGCCTCGGCGGTCACGCTCGCCTGCGCCTCCTTTGTCGGACGCTTGCGTATCATGTTGATGGTGGCCGCAGGCGTGCCCAGCCCGCTCATCATGCCCGTCGCCCCCTTGACGACCTCGACCCGGTCGTAGATCACGGAGCTCTGGATGTAGTTGCTCATCGACGCCGAACTCGGAATACCGTCGATCTGAAAGTTGGTGATGCTCGCACCACGCGCCCACCACTGGGGGGCATCCGCTCCCACGCGGAACGGCTTGACGGTGATGCCGGCCGTGGCATCGAGCGCTTCGCTCAGACTGGACAGCCCCTGGTCCTCGATGCGCTGGCGCGTGATCACGGTGATCGGCTGCGGCGTCTCCTGCGGCGTGAGGTTCAGCCGTGTCGAGCTGCTGGTCGAGAAGGTGGTGTACGAGCCCGTGCCTTCCGTGGTCGAACCCGGGGCCTTGCCCGAGACCGACACCACGGCCAGCGCATGCTCGGCCGAGGCCGACGGCTCCCTGGGTACGGCCCTGAGCGTGAAGGCTCCGGGCTCGGAGTCGATGACCTGCACGTCGGTTCCCGCAAGCAGGCGATCGAGCGCCTGGCGCGGCGTCTGGCGACCCTGCACGGCCGGCGCCGAACGGCCGGCCACGACCTGCTGGTCGAACAGCACCTGGTGCTTGGCCTGCTGCGAAAAAGCGCGCAATGCGCCCGCGAGCGACTGGGCGGGAATGTCGAACGCCAGCGCCTGCTGCGCCTGCGCGGGCGACGCCATCATTGCCAGGGCGGCGGCGACCGCCGTGGCCGCGGGCTGCCAGGCCCGGATGTTGCGCTGCAATGCCGCGCCCGCGAAGGCGCCCCTCAACTGTCTTGTTTTCATTTGCTGTCCTGCGGATCTGCGTTGGTGTTCAGGCTGTGGCTGATCTGCACGCAGGCAGGTACTGGCTGGCAACCGTGAGGGCGCGAAAAATTCCTGCCCTTGCAGAGATAAACGGCAGCCGCGCAAAAAGTGGGAACGTAGTCCGCGAAATATTTTTGCGGCCGGCGCGTGCTCAGCGCGCGCTGATGCGCCAGCCGTCTTCGCCCAGGTCCTGCACGCGCACCGGCAGCAGCATGGGCAGCGCGCGCAGAAAGCCCGCGGGCGCGTCGGTGATGGCCATGCCCGAGACCGGCAGGGCGGCGAGCCTGGCGCCCTCCACGCGCACCGGCTTGCCCAGGTAGCGCGCCAGTTCCGCGGCGACTTCGGCCAGCGGCGTCTGCGCGAACACCAGTTGGCCATTGCGCCAGTCGCCCACGGCGTCGGCCGCGGCCGGCACGGCCGTGTGGCGGCCCGAGGCCGCATCGACACTCACGCCCGCGCCCGCGCCCAGCTGCAGCACGGGCGCGTCGGCGCGGCGGCGGTCGGGGCGCACCTCGACCTGGCCTTCGAGCACCTTGACGACGAATTGCGGCGGCCCGGAACGCAGGTTGAACGCCGTGCCCACCACACGCACCTGGCTGGCGCCGCTGTCGACGGTGAACGGCTTGTGCGCATCGGGCGCGACCTGGAAGAAGGCTTCGCCGCCCGCGAGCTCGACATTGCGCCGGCGCGGGTAGTAGCGCACCGCCAGGCGGCTGTCGAAGTTCAGCGTGACGCGCGTGCCGTCGGGCAGCGCGACAGCGCGCATTTCGCCCGGGCCCGTGGCGATGTCGAGCACATAGCTTGGATGCTGGTCCCACCAGT
>NZ_JAHCDD010000098.1 GCF_018413525.1 Acidovorax sp. CCYZU-2555 | reverse complement strand
GGGCGCAGATTGGTTGCGGCGCGCGGATCGAGATCTTGCGAGCGCAGATAGGCCTGGTAAGCCAGTCGGGCGTAGATGTCGCCCAGGTTTTCGTGCGCCACCGCATAGGTCGGGTTGTTGCGCACGGCCATTTCGAGCGCGCCCTTGGCCTTGTCGAGATCGCCATCGGCGGCATAGATCACGGCGAGGTTGTTGTAGGGCTCGGCCAGCTCGGGGTACTCCTCGATCAGCAGCGTGAACGTCGCAATGGCGTCGGCCTTCTTGCCGAGGTCGGTCTGGGCCACGCCTTTGAGAAAGCGCATCTGCGGGTCGCGCGCATTGCTGGCGAGGTAAGCGTCGGCGCGGGCGATGGCGCCCGCGGCATTGCCCGCGCGCAGCAATTGGTTCACGTCGGCGTAGTCATCGGCATGGGCGGCGCCCGCGCAGAGCACGGCGGCCAGGGTCAACAGGCGCAGGGTGCGGGGGAGGGCGTTGCGTGCAGGCATGTAGGTGCTTTCAGTGCGGGCAGGGACGGGCCTGCGGCGCGGGCTTATACTTCGATCAATTGTAGCTGAGGGGTGTCAGCCCGCATGGACCCTGGTGCCCCCTTTCCGGGTGCCCCTGTGCCAGGCGCACACTTCTTGCTACATGGGACCCAGGGCCTGTCATCTTCGGCAGGCCGTTCCCCTCTCTCCCTCGTAACAGATATTCCATGAGTTTGCGTATCTACAACACGCTGTCGCGTGCATTGGAAGCGTTTTCGCCGATAGAGCCTGGCCATGTCCGCATGTATGTGTGCGGCATGACCGTCTACGACCTCTGCCATCTGGGCCATGCGCGCTCGATGGTTGCTTTCGACGTGGTGCAGCGCTGGCTGCGGGCCAGCGGCCTGCGCGTGACCTATGTGCGCAACATCACCGATATCGACGACAAGATCATCCGTCGGGCGGTCGAGAACGGCGAAACCATTCGCCAGCTGACCGACCGCATGATCGCGGCGCTGCACCAGGACGCGGACGCGCTGGGCATAGAGCGCCCCAGCTTCGAGCCGCGTGCCACCGACTATGTGCCGCAGATGCAGAGCATGATCGGCCGGCTGCAGCAAAACGGTCTGGCCTACCAGGCGGGAAACGGCGATGTGAACTTCGCGGTGCGCAAGTTTCCGGGCTACGGCAAGCTGTCGGGCAAGTCGCTCGACGAGCTGCAGGCCGGCGAGCGCGTCGCCGTCGATGACGGCAAGAGCGACCCGCTCGACTTCGTGCTCTGGAAGAGCGCCAAGCCCACCGAGCCCGAGGAAGTCAAATGGGACAGCCCCTGGGGCCAGGGCCGCCCGGGCTGGCACATCGAATGCTCGGCCATGGGCTGCGAGATGCTGGGCGAGAGCTTCGACATCCATGGCGGCGGTGCCGACCTGCAGTTTCCGCACCACGAAAACGAGATTGCCCAGAGCGAAGGCGCGACCGGCAAGACCTTGGCGCGCACCTGGATGCACAACGGCTTCATCAACGTCGATAACGAGAAAATGTCCAAGTCATTGGGCAATTTCTTTACCATCCGCGATGTGCTCAAGGAGTTCGACGCCGAGACGGTGCGCTTCTTCGTGGTGCGCAGCCATTACCGCAGCCCGCTGAACTACAGCGACGTGCATCTCAATGACGCGCGTTCGGCGCTCAAGCGCCTGTACACGGCGCTGAGCCTGGTGCCCGCGGCCGATGTCGCGATCGACTGGGCGCAGCCGCAGGCCGCGCGCTTCAAGGCCGCGATGGACGACGATTTCGGCACGCCCGAAGCCGTGGCCGTGCTGTTCGAGCTGGCCGCCGAAGTCAACCGCAGCCACAGCGAGCAGACCGCGGGTCTGCTCAAAGCCCTGGGCGCATGCCTGGGCCTGCTGCAGGACAGCCCCGAAGCGTTTCTGCAGGCCGGCGTCGCCGGCGGCGTGGACGCCGAAGCCGTGCAGGCGCAAATTGCAGCGCGTGCCGCGGCCAAGGCCGCAAAAGATTGGGCCGAAGCGGATCGTATCCGTCAGGCTTTGCTGGCCCAGGGCATCGTGCTCAAGGACTCCGCGGCCGGCACCACCTGGGAGGCCGCGCCATAAGGGCGGCACACCATGGATTTTCATTTCAATGTGTTTAATGTAGGCGGTACCAGCGGTGAATGCTCCTAAAGAGATAGCGAACGTGGTGATCACGCCGTTGTCTGCGCCTGCCTACTGGGCAGAAGCCTGCAAGCATCTGGTCAAAAAAGACCGGGTGATGAAGCGCCTGATTCCGCAATACGCGGGCCAGGCGCTGCAAACGCGCGGCGACGCTTTCGTGACGCTCGCGCGTTCGATCGTCGGTCAGCAGATTTCGGTCAAGGCCGCACAGACGCTGTGGAGCCGGCTGGCGGTGTTGCCCGCGAGCATGACGCCCGAGCATCTGCTGCGCCTCAAGGTCGACGACATGCGCGCGGCCGGATTGTCGGCGCGCAAGGTCGACTATCTGGTCGATCTGGCCGTGCACTTCACCGAAGGCCGGCTGCACACCAACGACTGGGCGATGATGGGCGACGAAGCCATCATTGCCGAGCTGATGGCCATCCGCGGCGTGGGCCGCTGGACCGCCGAGATGTTTCTGATTTTTTACCTCATGCGTCCCAATGTATTGCCCCTCGACGACGCGGGGTTGATCAGCGGGATCAGCAAGAACTATTTCTCGGGTGATCCCGTCAGCCGCAGCGATGCGCGCGAGGTGGCGGAGGCCTGGAAGCCGTGGTGCAGCGTTGCGACTTGGTATATTTGGCGCTCGCTCGACCCGCTGCCTGTGGCCTATTGATACACCCGAGGCCCTCAGCCCAAGGCCGGGACAAGGAGAAAAACATTGGCGAAAAAGAATTTCCTGGATTTTGAGCATCCCATTGCAGAGCTCGAATCCAAAATCGAAGAACTGCGCTACGTGCAGACCGAAAGTGCTGTCGACATCTCGGAAGAGATCGATCAGCTGAGCAAGAAGAGCCTGCAGCTCACGCGCGACATCTACAGCGATCTGAGCCCCTGGCAGATCACCAAGATCGCGCGCCACATCGAGCGTCCCTACACGCTCGACTATGTGCGCGAAATCTTCACCGATTTCGTCGAGATGCACGGCGACCGCCACTTTGCGGACGATCAGTCGATCGTCGGCGGCCTGGCGCGCTTCAACGGCCATGCGTGCATGGTCATCGGTCATCAGAAGGGCCGCGACACCAAGGAGCGCACGCTGCGCAACTTCGGCATGACGCGCCCCGAAGGCTATCGCAAGGCCTTGCGCCTGATGAAGACCGCCGAGAAGTTCAAGCTGCCGGTGTTCACGTTCGTCGACACTCCGGGTGCCTACCCGGGCATAGACGCCGAAGAGCGCAGCCAGTCCGAAGCCATCGGCCGCAACATCTACGAAATGGCGCAGCTGCAGACCCCGATCATCTCCACCGTCATCGGTGAAGGCGGCTCGGGCGGCGCGCTGGCGATCAGCGTCGCCGATCAGGTGCTGATGCTGCAATATTCGGTCTACTCGGTGATCAGCCCTGAAGGCTGCGCATCGATTCTGTGGAAGACCGGCGACAAGGCCGAAGAAGCGGCTTCGGCCATGGGCATCACCGCGCTGCGCCTCAAGGCGCTGGGCCTGGTCGACAAGATCGTCAGCGAGCCCGTCGGTGGCGCGCACCGCGATCCCAAGCAAATGGCGACCTTCCTCAAGCGCGCGCTGGGCGATGCCTACCGCCAGCTGGCCGACCTGAGCCCCAAGGAGCTGCAGGACCGCCGCTACGACCGTCTGCAAAGCTACGGCCGCTACTCGGACACCAAGGCCGAGAACCGCTGAGCACCAGCGCGGTTGTTCCGCACCGGTAAATGCACCAACGGCTCCCGCGGGAGCCGTTTGCCATTGCCGGGCCTCAACAGGAAAAGGAAAGCATGACCCAGTCGTTCGATGCCGCCATCGCCGCCTTCGCGCCGCCGCTGCCGCTGGCCGTGGCGTTCAGCGGCGGCGCCGATTCCACCGCGCTGCTGCGCGCCTGCGCGCAGCGCTGGCCTGGTCAGGTGCATGCGATCCATGTGCACCACGGGCTGCAGAGTGCGGCCGACGGCTTTGTCGCGCAGTGCGAAGCGCTGTGCACGCAGCTGCAGGTGCCGCTCACGGTGTGCCGCGTCGACGCGCGCCATGCGCTGGGCCAGAGCCCCGAAGACGCGGCGCGCCAAAGCCGCTATGCGGCGCTGGCCGATGCCGCCTTGCATGCCTGGCCTGGCCGTCCCATGGCCGCGATCGCGCTGGCCCAGCATGCCGACGACCAGGTCGAGACCCTGCTGCTGGCGCTGTCGCGCGGCGCGGGCGTCGCGGGCCTCGCGGCCATGCCCGCGCAATGGCAGCGGCTGGGCCTGACCTGGCTGCGCCCGCTGCTGCAAGTGGAAGGCGCGGCATTGCGCGAGTGGCTCGCGGCGCAGCAGCAGGACTGGATCGAAGACCCGAGCAATGCCGACCAGCGCTTCACGCGCAACCGCATCCGCGCGCAGTTGCTGCCGCAGCTGCAGGCCGCATTCCCGCAATTTCGCGACACGTTCGCACGCAGCAGCCGGCATTGCGCCCAGGCCGCAGAGCTGCTGCAGGAAGTCGCCGAAAGCGATCTGGCGGTGGTCGGAAACCCGCCGCGCATTGCCGCCTTGCAGGCCTTGAGCACAGCGCGCCAGGGCAATGTTCTGCGCCATTGGCTGCGCGTTGCGCATGCCACCACACCGGCCGCGGCCCAGCTCGAAGCGCTGTTGCGCCAGGTCGCCGCATGCACCACGCGCGGCCACCAAATCCACCTCAAATTGGGGCGCGGGTTTGTGGTGAGAACAGGGGCGTTGCTCGGTTGGTACAATCCCTGAGTTTTGGTCTACTTTTGTACGAAAACCGCTGGCGCGCCAAAACGCCCTTATTCCTCGCGCCATGTCCGAAGTTTCGTCACCTTGATATCCAATGGCACTGATCGTTCATAAATACGGCGGCACGTCGATGGGCTCCCCGGAGCGCATCCGCAATGTTGCCAAGCGCGTGGCCAAGTGGGCCCGGGCCGGCCACCAGTTGGTCGTGGTGCCCAGCGCCATGAGTGGCGAAACCAATCGTCTGCTCGGCCTGGCCAGCGAGCTCGCACCTGCGCAGCCGCAAAATTCCTACTACCGTGAGCTCGACATGCTGGCCGCCACAGGCGAGCAGGCATCGTCGGCGCTGCTGGCGATTGCGCTGCAAGCCGAAGGCCTGCCTTCGGTCAGCTATGCAGGCTGGCAAGTGCCGGTGCGCACCGACAGCAGCTTCACCAAGGCCCGGATCGAATCGATCGACGATAAGCGCGTGCGCGCCGATCTCGACGCCGGTCGTGTGGTGATCGTCACCGGCTTCCAGGGCATAGACCCCGCCGGCAACATCACGACACTGGGCCGCGGCGGCTCCGACACCTCGGCCGTGGCCATGGCCGCTGCGCTCAAGGCCAGCGAATGCCTGATCTACACCGACGTCGATGGTGTTTACACCACCGACCCGCGCGTGGTTCCGGCCGCCCGCCGCCTGTCCACCGTGAGCTTCGAAGAGATGCTCGAAATGGCCAGCCTGGGCAGCAAGGTGCTGCAAATCCGTTCGGTCGAGTTCGCAGGCAAGTACAAGGTGCCGATGCGCGTGCTGTCGAGCTTCACGCCCTGGGACATCGATCTCGCCGAAGAAGCCCAATCGGGCACGCTGATTACTTTTGAGGAAGACGAAAAAATGGAAAAGGCTGTCGTATCCGGCATCGCTTTCAACCGCGGTGAAGCCAAGATCTCCGTGCTCGGCGTGCCCGACACCCCAGGCATCGCCTACCGCATCCTGGGCCCCGTGGCCGAAGCCAACATCGAAGTCGATGTGATCCTGCAAAACATCAGCAAGGACGGCCTGGCCGACTTCAGCTTCACCGTGAGCCAAGGTGACTACCAGCGCGCGATGGACCTGCTGCAAAACAAGGTCGTCCCCGAACTGGGCGCCAAGGAAGCCGTGGGCGACCCGAGCATCTGCAAGGTCAGCATCGTCGGCATCGGCATGCGCAGCCACGCAGGCGTGGCCAGCACCATGTTCCGCACGCTGAGCGAAGAGGGCATCAACATCCAGATGATCTCGACTTCGGAAATCAAGACTTCGGTCGTGATCGACGAAAAGTACCTCGAACTGGCCGTGCGCGCGCTGCACACCGCCTTCGGTTTGGACAAATCGGAGTAAATTTGCATTTTTCCCCGAAGCGGTAAAAAACTCGGGTTAGAATAGCTTTATTGGAAACGTGACCGAGTGGCCGAAGGTGCTCCCCTGCTAAGGGAGTATGGGGTGTAGAGCCTCATCGAGGGTTCGAATCCCTCCGTTTCCGCCAGGACTTAAAGCCCCAAGTGAGCAATCGCTTGGGGCTTTTTCCTTTTCCGAAATGGCCTGCGAACTTATCTCAGACTCAGCCGCTTAATGCGAGGTCTTGCCTGGAATGCGAGCACTGACCACCGGGAAAGGCTCATACGTTCGTCGGTCACAAGGGTTTGCAGTTCTGTAAACCATGGGTTACATTGCCTCCATGTACGAAATCCTGCGAACCGAGGAATTCGATGCTTGGCTTGCTGGCCTTCGGGACCGGCATGGGCAAAAGCGAGTGTTGGTCAGGTTGGCACGCCTGTCGCTGGGCCACTGGGGTGACTGCAGGCCGGTGGGCGGTGACGTGACTGAGCTGCGGATCCATTCAGGACCGGGGTATCGGGTCTATTGCTGGCAGGATGGATCCACCGTTGTCGTAGCTTTGGGCGGCGGTGACAAGTCGACTCAGGACCTTGACATCGTCCGGGCCCGGAACATGGTTGGCGAACTGAAGGAGTGAGCGATGAATCCCAATGCCGTTGAAAAACTGGGCATCAAGCCTTTGGACGCCGCTGACTATCTGCAGTCCGATGAACACTGCGCGCTGTACCTGCAGGCTTGTCTGGAAGATGCGCCAGGGGATGCGGTGCTGTTCGCCAAGGCGCTGGGCGATGTGGCGCGCGCGCGCGGCATGATGCAGTTGGCGCGCGACACGGGCATGAGCCGGGAAGGGCTGTACAAGGCCTTGGGTGTGAACGGCAACCCCAGCTTTGCCACGGTCATGAAGGTGCTTGGTGCGCTGGGTCTGAAACTTCACGTAGAGCCGCAGTCCGCCAACGCCTGAAATTGCCTGCTTGCCTGATTCGGTAATGGGGAGCGCGATGCGGCGACGGGCGCGCAGGCAGCCGTCGTCGGCGTGGCGCTGCGGTGGCACGGCGCAAGCCCCGACCACCGCGCCCACCACTCAGGCGAACTCTATCCCTGTGGCCGCCAGGCCCACCAAGTCGATGCGCACCGCATTCAGATCGAGATTGCTGGCCAGCACCGCGAGTTCGCCGCCCGTCATGCCATGGGCCATCAGGGCCACGAACGGCTGCAGTTGCGCCGGTGTCGCAGCGCTGCCCACTACGTTGGTCCACAGCAGCTGCGTCACCTGACCCGGCGTCTGTGCGCCCAGTGCCTGCAGACCCAGCTGCGCCAGGCTTTGCGCGCTCACGCCTGCGTCCAGCGCGCGAATCACTTCGCCGACCAGCGGCTTGTTGGCCAGCAGCGCAACGCCGCCCAGCGCGCCGAGCAACTTTGCGGCCTGGCCCGCATGGCCGTCGAGGTCCAGCGCCAGTTGGGTGTCGCTGAGCGTCAAGCGCTCGACGTTGTTCAGCTCGAGCATCGCGCCATCGGTCATGCGCTGCAAGGTGAAGCCGGTCGCGCTGGCCTCGATATGCGTTTGTGCCAGGGTGGCCGGGAACACCAGAGTGTCTATGCCCGCGCCGCCATCGATCGACCAGGCCAGGCCCGGCGTCGGCGTGATGGTGTTGTCGCCCGCATCGCCGACGAATGTGGCGTCGCGCTGCGCGTCCACACGCACGGCGCCCGCGTCGGCCATGCCTTCCAGCAGCAGCTGCGCAGTCTTGCCCGCCGCTTGTTGCGGATAGACCTGGGCAAACAGCTGCGCGACCTGCAGGGCGCTCAGGCCGTCCAGCGTCTGGATCACGGCGCCTTCGGCCTGCGTCAGATCGCGCCCCATCCATTGCTGGAACAGGAAAGCCGCAGCTTCTTCGGCCGCGCTGTGGGCCACCGTGAGGCTGGGGCCCGTATCGAAGCGCACCTGTTCCACATCGACCAGCCAGTCGGAAACGCCGCTGGCAATATGCGTCAGTTTGATGTCGGCACCGTCCAGCGTGACCGTGTAGTCGGTGCGCTGGCCTTGCTGAATCGCCACATCGAAGCCCGTGCCGCCGTTGAGGTGGTCGCTGCCGCTGCCGCCCGAAAGAATGTCCTGGCCCGCGCCGCCGAACACGATGTCGTCGCCCGCATCGCCGTGGATCTGGTCGTTTCCACCTTTGCTGCCCACGGTGTCGTTGCCGCCACCGCCGTGGATGATGTCGTCATCGGCTCCAAGCACGATGTACTGTACCGCGCCATCGCCTGCAGCCTGGTTCTGGCCCGCACCGCCGATCAGGCGCACATTGCCGACCACGGTAATGAAGTCGACGTTGTCGACCTGGATGGAGCTGCCGCTGGGCAGGGAGCGCGCATCCAAAATGATGGCCTGCCTGCCATCGGCCGGCAGGCTGCTGCCCGTGATCACCAACGGGATCTCGGCATTGAAGCCCGCACCGACCGTGGGCTTGAGGATATGCACGGTCAGCGCCTCATCGGACGGCAGGCCAGCGTTGAAATCCAGCGCCGCCTGCATCAGCCCGACGTCACCGCCGGCCACCTGCTGTATGCGCCCGATCAGCTCTGTCAGCGCCGTCTGTCCCGTCGTGCTGCGCGGCAGTCCCTCGGCCTGCAACCCGACCCCAGTGGGCACGCCAGCCAGCAAGAGGATATGGCCGTTCGATGAAGTGAACAGCGGAATGTCGGCCAGCTGCGAAGCCGAGCCCGGTGCATCGGAGCGGCTGGAGGTCACCACGGGAATGGTGGTGATTGTGGTCCCTCCGGCTCCGGTCGTGGTGATGACCGTCACGCCATCGACTGTCGTGGGCGCGGGCTGAGGCACCGGTTCTGGCTGCGGTTCCGGCGCCGGCGCTATGGTGTTCACATTCAGCACCAGCGGCGTGGCCGCCAGGTTGACATTGCCTGCGGTATCGGTGAACAGCCCGCCCGACACATTGACGGTCAGCGGCGCGCTGCTGTTGGCGGCCGGCGTCAGCGTGGCGGTATAGGTGCTGCCGTCGCCGCTGAAATTGCTGAGCGTGCCGCCGGTGACGACGATGTTGTCCGCCGTCAGTTCGCCCGCCTCGCTGAGCGTAAGGGTGAGGGTGGCGCTTTGGCCCGGGCCCAGCGTGCCGCCGGCATTGCTGCTGATGGTCACCGTGGGCGCCTGGGTGTCTATCGTATAGGCGGCGCTGTAGGGCGTGCTGAAATTGCCGGCGGCATCGATCACCCGCACCACCAGCGTGTGGCTGCCTGACAGGGTCTGGCCCGCGAGCGACCAGGAGGCGCCGCTGACGTCTGCCGCGACCCAGTGGTTGTCGCCTCTCAGCGACACCTGCACCACTTCGCCTGCGAGCGGCGCAGCGCTGAGCATGCCCGAGATCGTCTGGCTGGGAATGTAGGTGATCAAGTCGCCGTCTGTGCCACTGTCGTCGCTGAAGAGCACCCCAACAGCGGTGGCGGTTGGCGCCACCGTGTCGATCAGCAGCAGTGGAATGCTGTTGGCGCTGCCATTGTTGCCCGCCAGATCGGTATAGCCGCCAGTGACGATGATGACTGCATTGCCGTTCGCCACTCCGGGCGTGGGGGTGAGCGTGGCGGTGAATACCTTTGGATCGGACGTGGCCAGGAGTTCCCCGAGCACACCACCGCCGACGTGAACAATGTCCCTGCTGAAACCCACGGGCGCTTCGGAGAACGTGAAGGTGATGACGGCCGGTGTCACACCATTGGCCACTTCCACGTTGCTGGTGATCGTGACCGTGGGTGGGCTCTGGTCGAAGGCATAGGAATGGAGCGTTTCCGGGCTGTGATTGCCCGCGGCATCGATCACGCGCACGCGCAGCACGCCACTGCCACTCAGCGTGTGCTCCAGCGTCCACCTGGAGCCGGAAACACTGGCCTGCTGCCAGTTGTCTCCATCGTCGAACGACACCTGCACCGTTTCTCCCGTCGCCGGCGCCTGCGACAGGGTGCCGCTGACGATCTGCGCCGCCACCGAGGTGATCAGGTCAGTGCTGCTGGCGCCTATATCTCTAGAGAACACTGGCACACCGATGGCGGCCGCGAGCGGCGCGAGCGTGTCGAACTCGATCGAGGGCGACAGGCCCGCGCTGCCGCTGTTGCCGGCAGCGTCGATGTACGCACCCGCGGCCACGCTGATCGAGGCCACGCCCGCGTCGACGCCGGCGGTGGGCGCGAACAGCGCGGTATAGACCAGCCGGTCGCTGCTTGCGGCGAAGCCGCTGAGGGTGCCGCCGGTCACAGTGACATCCTCGGCCCCGAAGTCCAGCGGGGCTTCGCTGAAGGTCAAGGTGATCAGCGCGGTGTCGCCGATCTTGAGCTTGTCCAGGCTGCTGGTGATGAGCGGGCCTGGCAGTGGCGCCACGCGACCATTGGCCACCTGCAGATCATCAATGCCTATTTCAAAGCCGAGCGGGTTGACGATGCGCATGCCGTAAATACCCTTGAAGTCGGACATCGCCGAAAAGTCGAGGTGGGCATACTCATTGATCATCAGACCGATGACCGACCTGCCGACGCCTGTAGGCTCGAAGTTGGCGTTGAGCGCATAGACGGTGAATATGGTGGTGCCCTGCAGGTTGCCTATCAAGGAGCTGCTGCCCAGGTTGAGGCTGATCAGGTCGAACACGCCGCTGTTGGCACGCAGATCGACATAGGCGACCGGCGATAGCAGCGAACCAGAGACACTGAGGCGGTCGTCGCTGAGCGGCACGCCGACCAGATGGGTGCCGGCGACGTTGACGATGGACACGCTGCCGCCGTAGGAGCTTTGCGCATAAGCGTCCAGGCCCGTGCCGAGAATGTTGTGCGCGTTGACCACGGCACCTTCAGCCAGCCCGGTGGCATTGAGCAGCGTAACGGAGCTACCGGTATCGAAGGTGATGGTGCCGGCTGCGCCGTTGTTCACCAGCGCCGGTGCGTGGCTGACATCCTGCAGCATGGATGGGACGATCTCGATGGTGGTCATGATGATGAGGGGGCGCCATGGCGCTGCAGGGTTGGGTGACAAAACACCGGTCCTATCACCGGTGCGCAGCGTCGCATTTCAAGCATTTGCAATCCAGCAACGGCGGAGATGCTGTTGTGTGAAAAACACTGTTTGTTGCAAAATAATTGAAATCTTACGTGCGGCCAATTTGAACAGGGAAGCGCCAAATTTGCAAAATCTCTGGCATTGAAATCCATGCAGGACGGCGCGTCGTACGTGCCGGCCTGGAAAACAGAGGCCGTTCGCCAAGGTGCGGAGCCTGGAGCTGCATGGCGGTGCGCAGCCGACCTGGGGCCTGACCCCATAGTCGCGCATTCAGGCTTTGCCGTAGCCTTCCCACAATGCGCGCCAACGACCTATCTGCTGTGACCACCATTCCTGCGGGCGCTTTCGGTAGCCAGAATGCCTGGCAGCCGCTGGGTATGCTGGAATCCATCCACGTTCGGGTGGGCAAGGAGTCCGCACCGCGACCCGTGACCACCGTCCAGGCGATCGCCGGTTTCGGCCTCGTGGGAGACCGGCATGCGTCGCCGCTGTCACCCAGGCAAGTGTTGCTCGCGGGAAGCCCGGCTTATCGGTGTTTAGGCATGCCGGCCGCGTCGCTGCGAGAGAATCTGCGGGTCGACTTCTCCACTGGGCAACTGGGTTCCGGTGATCTCGTGCGCATCGGCAGCGAAGCCGTTCTCTGGGTGACGTTCGTCTGCGAGCCCTGCAATCTGCTGGAACGTCGCTGCCCGGGAACGCTGAAAACGATTGGCGCCGACCGCGGCATGCTGGCCCGGGTGCTGCGTGGCGGCGAGCTGCGGGCAGGCGACGAGATCGCTGTGTGCCGCGCTGCAGCTCCCGTGTTCAGCGACGATTGGCAGCAGCGGATACTGCATGTCGCGCGCGCCGTGCCCGAAGGTTTCTGGATCAGCCATCGCCAGCTCGCGCAGATGGCCGGCGTTCACACGGCGTATTGCAGGGCATTTCCGCGCGTGCTGTCGCGCCTGCCCGCGCAAGTGGCGCGCCGGGTGGGAAGTGGTGCGGGCATGGGTGCAGCACTTCCCTGGAACGGTGCCGGGCTTTTCGATATCAGCCGCAGTTGAGCGTCTATGGCGCTCCATGAAAATGCGGGCCGCGCGGCGCCTGCATGAACTCCGGCAGGGCCTGCGCTTCTAGCGGCCGGGAGATGTAATAGCCTTGCGCGGCATCGCAGCCATGGTGCTTGAGCAGGTCAAGAACTTCCGCGGTTTCCACGCCTTCGGCAAGCATGCGATAGCCCAGCGCATGGCCCATGCGGATCAGCGACTGGATCAGCGTGAAAGCCCTTTCGTCGGTCGCTATGGGCTTGATGAGCGACTGATCGAGCTTCAGGATTTCCACGGGCATGGAGTGCAGGCAGGACAGATTGCTGTAGCCCACGCCGAAATCATCGAGGGAAATGGCGATGTCCATCGCGCGCACCGCCTCCAGCGTGGCGGCGGTCAGTGTGCCTGTCATCACCGCGTTTTCGGTGCATTCGAGGCGCAGGGTCTTAGGCTGTACGCGGTGCAAGGCGCAGGCATTGCGCAGCATCTGCAGGAAGTGCGGATGCTCGAGATTGCGCGCCGAGACGTTGATCGCTATCGTCAGGTCCATGCCCTGGGCGCGCCAGATCGATTGCTGTTCCAGGGCCTTGTGCAAGACCCACTCGGTGAACTCGTGGATCAGCGTCGTGCGCTCCATCAGCTCGATGAACTCGGCCGGCGACACATCGCCGAACTTCGGGTGCCGCCAGCGCGCCAAGGCTTCGACGCCCGAGATCCTGGCGGTGTGCAGATCCAATTTGGGCTGGTAGACCAGCCGGAACTCGCCCTGGGCGAGGCTGACCGGTATGGCACGCAGCAGTGCAAACGCGCGCCTGTGCGGCATGTCGAATTCCGGCGAGTACCCGCTCCAGGGGCGTTGCTCTGCCTCGGCCTGATACAGCGCGGTCGTGGCCATGCGCAGCACGTCTGCGGTCTCGGTCTCCACGCAATGGAATCGGACCAAGCCGGCATGCGCTTCCAGTTGAACGGTAATGCCGCCCTGGGTGACGAAAGGCTCGCTCATGCGTGCCAGCAAGGCCGTGGCAATATCGTCCGGCTGGCCGGCATCGGCTGTGTAGATGGCCGCAAAACGCGTTTCGCCCACATGGTAGAGATCGACGCCGTCAGGCAGCGACTTCATGATATTGGTGGCAATGGTCCGCAGCGCCGCCTCCAGCGGCGGTATGCCCACGGCGCGCACGGCGGACTGCAGCTGCGTATTGCTCATGACTTCCAGCAGCACCAACGTGGCGGCCATGCCCGGCGTCGCGCTGCAGGCACCGGTCAAGTCATCGGCCAGTTGCGCCCGATTGGGCAGCCGTGTCACTTCGTTGACCCGTCCGGCCATCTGGTGCAGATCGATCTGCGCCATGGTCAGTGCGCCGAGATCACGCAGCAGCTGTTCTTCCTGGGCGTTGAATTTTCGCGGTTGTGTATCGATCACGCACAGACTGCCCAGCGTGTGCCCGGTCGGCAGCTGAAGCGGCACGCCGGCATAGAACCGGATACCGGGTGCGCCCGTGACCATGCGGTTGTTGGTGAACCGGGGATCGAGCCGCGCATCCTCGACCACCAGCACGTTGGACGCTTCTATGGTGTGGGTGCAAAAAGAGTCGCTGCGCGCCGTCTCGGCGTCGTCGATTCCCACGCGCGATTTGAACCACTGGCGGCTTTCATCGACGATGGAGATGGCGGCCATGGGCACTTGCAAAAGAGACGCGGCCAGCCGGGTGATGCGATCGAAGGCCTCGCTGGCCTTGGTGTCCAGAAGTCCGGTGGAGCGAACAAAGAAAAGCCGTTCCTGCTCGTAGGCGGGCAACGGTGTTCCAGATGGGTTTACACAGTTAGAAGCTTCCAAGGGCACTCTCGCACGCAAAAAATGGGTGGTTATGCGTACAGTATGGCGCTTGCGAGTAGTCCTCTGAAATCGTCAAGTTTCACCGAAGGGGGCGCTCACTGGGTGCGCAATGTCTGCCTGGCGGGCGACGCGGGAAGCCGTTGTTCAACGGTTAGTATCGCGGGCTGTCGTACTACCGATCCGTGAAGAGGAGCAACGATGAAAAAAGCAATCTGGCTGGCCTTCGCTGCCATCATGACAACGAGCGCCGTGGCGCGTGTCAATGCAGCTGACGCGGTGAACCCCGGCGTCATCCGCATGGCCGCGAGCCTGAACGAAATGGCGCTGGCCTGTGGCCACAAGAGCGCCGCGAATGTCGAGGCCGGCCGCGTTCAGCAGCGTGCCGCGGCCATCAAGGACATGGCGGTCACGCCTGCGGAATACGACCGCATGTATGCCAGCTACAAGACCGAATTCACGCAGAAGTGGACGAATATGCCTGCCGCGCAGCAGCAGCAGGCTTGCGCGCAGATGCCGCGGCCCTGAGCAGACGCGCGCGCAACAAAAAAGCCGCCCTGAGGTGGCTTGCGGTGTGTCCGTCCTTGCTCAGTTGACCGGAACGATGCGCACGCTGGCCTGGATGCTCGCATCCGCAGCCGCGACCGCCACGAACAGGCGGCGGTTCACTTCGTCATAGGCGACGCCCATCATCTTCGGCCAGCCGCTGGCGAGCACGCTGGTTTCGCCCTTGGCGTTGATGCGGAACAGCCGGCCGCCGCTGCCGCCGAAGAACAGGCTGCCATCGGCCGCGGCGGTCATCAGATCGATGCCGTCGAGCGTGGTGAACGTGGCCAGCAGCTTGCCCTGGGCCAGCGTTGCGGCTTGCTTGCGCACCTGGCTCAGCGAGTACGACAGGATGTTGCCGGTGTTCTGATCGCTCACGAACAATTGGTCGCCCACCACGGCAAGGCCCACGGGCTTGCCCAGTCCGGTGATGATTTCGCGCTCGGTGGCTTTGTCGCCGTTCACCGTGAGTTCGCTCACCGCGCCGCTGCCACCCTTGATGAACCAACCGTCGATCAGGCCGCCATCGGGCGTGGTGGTGACGCCTATGCGCCGGCGCAACGCGTCGGTGCCGGACAGGTTGACCGCCTTGCCCGCTTTGTCCACGGCGATCACCGCGCCGTCGGTGCCAAAGCCGAAACGCGTGGTGTAGAAGGTGCCGTCGCCGGTGCGCGTGAGCTGGCCCAGCGTTGCGCCGCTGGTCGGTGCGGACGTGAGTGCCGCAAACGCCGCAAAGCTCTTGTCGCCGTCCCATGCGCGGATGTTGTTGGCGTTGTCGTCCGTGAGGTACAGGCGCGATTCGCTCTGGTCCCAGAACACGCCGTTGAGCTTGGCATTCAGGCTGATGGTCGTCGGGCCGCGATCGATGTTGTCATCGCTGCCGCCGCAGGCCGACAGCGAAAGCGCGAGCAAGGCGCTGGCCGTGCCCAGCAACAACATGCGGCGCACGCCGCTGGTGATCCGATGGCAACCAGTGCCGAAATTCAAATTCATGGTGTTCTCTCTGACTTTCTTTGGACTGGCGCAGGGGAGAAAAGCGCTATTATATAAATGAATAGCGCTATGAAAAAACCAGCCACGAGCCGCGTATGAGGCAGAAAATCCAGAAGAAGAAATCGATGGCCGCTGGCCAATGTGGCCTTCAGCATCACGCTGAACTGGGGAAATCCGAACGACCGCACGCTGATTTCCGCTGACAGCCGCTATATGATCAATTGGTCGCCTGCCATATCGCGCTGACTGCGCAGGAAACGCGCGGCATGAAGCTGTTCTTCAGCGATCAGGCCAAGTGTCTGCAATGCCGCGACAGCCCGAATTCCAACGATCAATTAAGCACGGCCGCCAGCGTGCAGCACGATCCGTTGGCTCACATATCGGCTTCGTGACCAACGCATCGATCGCCGCGCCCAGCCCCTGATGCTCACACCGGCGCGAACACCGGCGGATCAAACGCCGTGATCTCCGGCAAGTCCGCCTCCCAGCGTTCTATCTGCACCCGCGTGGTCTGCGCGGCGCAGCCCTGGGCCAGGCGCGAGCTGCCGATGTCGGGCGTCACCACATTGGCGTTGCCATGCTTGTCCAGACTGTGGGGCGCTTGCGCATCGGCCGGGTCGTACCAGGCACCGGTGGCGATCTGCGCTACGCCCGAAAGAATGCCATCGGTCAGCCGTGCGCCGGCGAGAAATGCGCCGCGCCGGTTGAACACCCGCACCACATCGCCGTCGGCGATGCCGCGCGCGGCGGCGTCGCCGGCGTTGAGCGTGATGGGCTCGCGGCCGGCGATCTTCGAGGCGCGGCTCACGCTGCCGTGGTCGTACTGGCTGTGCAGCCGCGTGGTGGGCTGCACCGACAGCAAGTGGATGGGGCTGTCGTTGTCGCGCTGCGGTTCGAACCAGGTGGCGTGGCCCGGGCAGTCGTCATAGCCGAAGCTGGCAATGACTTCGCTGTACAGCTCGATGCGGCCCGAAGGCGTGGGCAGCGGGTGGGCTACAGGGTCGGCGCGAAAGCGCTCGAGCAGCACCACGGGTCTGGCGGGAGCGGGCACGTCGAAGTGTCCGGCCTGCCAGAAATCGTCGAATGCGGGCAGGGCGATGCCCTGGGCTTCGGCACGCGGGCGCGCGCTTTCATAGAGGTGGCGCAGCCACTGGTCGGTGTCGCGGCCTTCGGTATAGGTCTGCTCGAAGTCCAGGCGCCTGGCCAGCGCCGCGAAGATGGCGTAGTCGTCGCGGGCCTCGCCCACGGGCGCGATGGCGGCCTGCATCGCCACCATGAAGCGCTCGCTGCTGGCGCTGCCTATGTCGTTGCGCTCCAGCGCGGTGGTCGCGGGCAGCACGATGTCGGAATGCCGGGCCTGGGCCGTCCAATACTGCTCGTGGGTGATGATGGTTTCCGGGCGCTGCCAGGCGGCGATGGTGCGGTTCAGGTCCTGGTGGTGGTGGAACACATTGCCGCCGGCCCAATACACCAGGCGCACATGGGGATAGCGGTGGCGGCCGCCGTCGTATTCGAACGGCGCGCCGGGCTGCAGCAGCATGTCGGCGATGCGCGCGACGGGAATGAACTCCGCGACCGCGTTGTGCCCCTGGGGCAGGCGCGCGCCCGAGAAGCTGCTGCGGCCGCTGCCGATGTAGTTCATGCAGCCATAGCCCAGACCGAAGCCGCCGCCGGGCAGGCCGATCTGGCCCAGCAGCGCGGCCAGCGTCACGGCCATCCAGAAAGTCTGTTCGCCATGGCGCGCGCGCTGCAGCGAGTAGACGATGTTGACGAGGGTGCGCTGCCCGGCCATGCGCCGCGCGAGCGAGATGATTTCATCGGCCGCGATGCCGCAGCGTTCGGCGGCCCAGCGCGGCGTCTTGGGCTGGCCGTCGGCATGGCCCAGGATGTAGTCGCTCACCTGCTCGAAGCCGGTGGTGTGGCTGGCCAGGAAGGCGCGGTCGTGCAGGTTCTCGGCGAGCAGCACATGGGCCAGGCCCAGCATCAGCGCCACGTCGGTGCCGGGGCGCACGGCCAGCCATTGCGCATCGGGCACGTCGGCCATGTCTTCGCGCGCCGGGCTGATGTTGACGAAGCGGGTCTGGCCTGCCGCGGCCATGCGCCGCAGCGCCGGGCCCACGCCATGCTGGCTCGCGCCGCCGGGGCTGACCTGCGTATTGCGTGTGGGCAGGCCGCCGAACGAGACAAACAGTTCGCAGCGCCGCTCCAGCACGTCCCAGGAGGTGTGCTGCTGCAGCAGGTTGTCGGTGGCATCGACGATGTGCGGCATCAGCACCCGGCCCGCGCCCAGGCTGTAGGTGTCCTTGCTGTACACATAGCCGCCGAAGCTGTTGAGAAAGCGGTGCAGCTGGCTTTGCGCATGGTGAAAGCGCCCGGCGCTGGACCAGCCGTAGCTGCCGCCGAAGATCGCGCCGTTGCCGTGCGCGTCGCGCACCCGCTGGAGTTCGCCTGCGACCAGGTCCAGCGCCTCGTCCCAGGGCAGTTCGACGAAGGGCTCGCGCCCGCGCTGTGCCGCGCTCTGATGGCGTGTGGCCGGGTTCAGAAAACCGCGGCGCACCGCGGGCCGGCGCACGCGGGTAGGCGAATCGATTGAGCCGGGAATCGACTGACCTATGGGCGAAGGATCGGTGTCCCAGGGCGCGGGCTCCATGCCCGTGAGCCGGCCGTCGCGCACCACGGGGCGGTAGTTGCCCCAGTGGGTAGAAGTAAAAGTCATGAAATCAGGCGGCAAGGGCTTCGGGCTGGGGCGCGCTGCGCAGCGACAGATCGGGGCGAACGAGCGCCTGGGCGCGCGCCAGCGGCAGCAGGTCGCGGCCGTAGGCGATCGCATCTTCGACGGGATTGAAGCCGCGGATCAGGAAAGTGCTGATGCCCAGGTCGCGGTAGTCGAGCAGCGCATCGGCCACCTGTTCGGGCGTGCCGACCAGCGCGGTGGAGTTGCCCTGCGCGCCCAGCAGGCCGGCGATTCCGGTCCACAGGCGCTTGTCCAGGCGCGCGCCCTGCGCGGCCGCGTCGAGCAGGCGCTGCGAGCCCACGTTGGCGGGCGCGGGCTTGTTCAGCTTGCCTTTGC
>NZ_JAHCDD010000097.1 GCF_018413525.1 Acidovorax sp. CCYZU-2555 | reverse complement strand
TAGGGCAATCCCCATCCAGCGGTCCAAAGTAAGCCGCTACGCTGCACTTGCTCATCCACCAATAAGGAGACAAACAATGAAGTTCGCTTTCAAGGCAGTGACGGCAGCGGTGATCCTGGCAAGCGCGGGCGGGGCCATGGCCCAGCAGGGGGAGACGGTCAAGATCGCATGGTTGGACCCGCTTTCGGGACTGATGGCCGCGCTGGGCTCGAACCAGCTCAAGAGCTTCCAGTTCCTGGCGGAGGAGTTCAGCAAGAAGAACGCGGCCGGCGTGAAGTTCGAAGTGATCGGCATTGACAACAAGCTCAGCCCCCAGGAGACCACCAGCGCGCTGCGCTCGGCCATGGACCAGGGCGCGCGCTACGTCGTGCAGGGCAATGGCTCGGGCCCGGCGCTGGCCATCATGGATGCGCTTGAAAAGCACAATGCGCGCAACAAGGGCAAGGAAGTCGTCTACCTCAACTACGCCGCGGTGGATCCCGATCTGACGAACAGCAAGTGCAGCTACTGGCACTTCCGCCTGGACGCCGACACCTCGATGAAGATGGAGGCGCTGACCACCTACATGAAGGACCTTCCCGATGTGAAGAAGGTCTATCTGATCAACCAGAACTACGCCCACGGCCACCAGGTCTCGAAGTACGCCAAGGACATGCTCAAGCGCAAGCGTCCTGACGTGGAGATCGTCGGCGATGACCTGTCGCCGCTGGCCCAGGTGCGCGACTTCTCTCCCTATATCGCCAAGATCAAGCAGTCGGGGGCCGACTCGGTGATCACCGGCAACTGGGGCTCCGACCTGGCGCTGCTGATCAAGGCCGCGAACGACGCGGGCCTGAACAACGTCAAGTTCTACACCTACTACGCGATCGCCACGGGCGCGCCCACGGCCATGGGTGCGGGCGCCGCGGGCAAGGTCTATGCGGTGGGCTATGGCCACTTGAATCTGCCGGGCGATATCGGTCGCATCGTCACCGACTTCAAGAAGCGCTTCAACGACGACATGTATACGGCCTCGGTCTACAACGCCTACGCGATGCTCACCGAAGCCTTCGTGCGCGCCAAGTCGACCGACCCGGTCAAGGTCGCGGCGACGCTCGAGGGAATGAAGTTCAAGGGCTTCAACGGCGAAGTCGAAATGCGCAAGTCGGACCACCAGCTGCAGCAGGGCCTGTTCATCACGCGCTGGGAAAAAACCGATGCCAAGTACCCGAAGGATTCGGAGAACACCGGCTACACGCTGGCGCCGGTCAAGTACTACGAGCCCTATGTGGCGAGCACGCCGACTTCGTGCGACATGAAGCGCCCGTCGTGAGCACCGCGGTCTGATGCGACGCTGAAGGGGCCGCGCTGCCGGCCCTTTCTTTTCCCCGGTTCTTTCTCTGGGTCTTGCGATGAATCCTGAATTTTTGACGATCTCGCTGCTCAACGGCGTGAGCTACGGCCTGCTGTTGTTCATGCTGAGCTCGGGCCTGACGCTGATTTTCAGCATGATGGGCGTGCTCAACTTCGCGCACACCAGCTTCTACATGCTGGGCGCCTATTTCGCCTATACGCTCAGCGGCGTGGTCGGTTTCTGGCCCGCGCTGTTCATCGCACCCCTGCTGGTCGGCGCGCTCGGTGCGCTGTTCGAACGCTACAGCCTGCGCCGCGTGCACAAGTTCGGCCATGTGCCCGAGCTGCTGGTCACGTTCGGGCTGTCCTATCTGATTCTGGAGCTGGTGCAGCTGGTCTGGGGCCGCGGCACCGTGCCCTATGCGCTGCCCGCGCAGTTGCAGGGCCCGCTGTTCACGATCTACGGCACGCAGTTTCCCAAGTCGCGCTCGTTCGTGATGCTGGTCGCACTGCTGATGCTGCTGGCCGTGTGGCTGATGCTCACGCGCACCCGCATCGGCCTGGTGATCCAGGCCGCGCTCAAGCACCCCGAAATGGCGCAGGCGCTGGGCCACAACGTGCCGCGCGTGTTCATGCTGGTGTTCGGCGGCGGCTGCGCGCTCGCGGGCCTGGCCGGCGTGATCGGTGGCAACACCTATGTGACCGAGCCCGCGATGGCGATGTCGGTGGGCTCCATCATCTTCGTGGTGGTCGTGGTCGGCGGCATGGGTTCGCTGGCCGGCGCGTTTCTGGCCTCGCTGCTGATCGGCATCGTGCAGAGTTTCGCGGTGGCGCTCGATTATTCGTTGGTGCATTTCCTCGGCTCGCTGGGCGCCAAGATCACCGATCAGACGTTCGGCTACCCCGTGCTCAAGCTCACGATTTCCCAGGTCGCGCCCATCCTGCCGTACCTGTTCCTCGTGCTGATCCTGATTTTCCGGCCTAAAGGCCTGCTTGGCACCCGGGAGGATTGAGCCATGAACACTTCTTCGACTTCTCTTCCCACGGGCAAGGCGCCGGCCGGCGCGGCCCGCGCGCCGGCAGCGCATGAGGCCTACCGCTTCAAGCCGCTCAATATCGGCCGCTTCGTCATCTGGTCGCTGTTCGCGCTGGCGCTGGCCGTCGCGCCGCACCTGTTCACCAGCAGCCTGGCGCTGACCATGCTGAGCCAGATCGGTTACCTGATCATCATCTGCCTGTCGTACAACATCCTGCTGGGGCAGGGCGGCATGCTGAGCTTCGGCCATGCGGTCTACACCGGCATGGGCTCGTTCATCGCCATTCATGCGATGAACAAGGTCGGCGGTCTGCAGATTCCGCTGGTGCTGATTCCGGTGATCGGCGGGCTGGGCGGCATGTTCTTCGCCATATTGCTGGGCTATGTGACCACGCGCAAGTCGGGCACGACCTTCGCGATGATCACGCTGGGCATTGGCGAGCTGGTCGCTTCCATGGCGCTGATGTTTCCCGAGTTCTTCGGCGGCGAAGGCGGCATCACCACCGACCGTGTCTATGGCCAGCCTTTCCTGGGCATGACGTTCGGCCCGGCGATCGAGGTCTATTACCTGATCGCGGTCTACTGCTTCGTCTGCACGGCGCTGATGTTCGCGTTCACCGGCACGCCGCTGGGGCGCATGCTCAACGCGGTGCGCGACAACCCCGAGCGCGTCGAGTTCGTGGGCTACAACACCCAGCGTGTGCGCTACTTCTCGTTCATCATCGCGGGCTTTTTTGCCGGCATCGGTGGCGGTCTCGCGGCGATCAACTTCGAGATCATCACCGCGGCCGACAGCGTGAGCGTGATGCGTTCGGGCAGTTATCTGCTGTTCACTTTCCTGGGCGGCGCGACGTTCTTCTTCGGGCCCATCATCGGCGCGGTGCTGCTGGTGTTCGCCTCCATCCTGCTGTCCGAGCTGTCCAAGGCCTGGCTGCTGTACCTGGGCCTGGTGTTCCTGTTCATGGTGATGTATGCGCCCGGCGGCGTGGCCAGCCTGATCATGATGAACCTGCGCGTGGCCAAGTTCGGCAAGCTCAAGCGGCTGCTGCCCAGCTACGCGCTGCTCACGGTCTGCGCGCTGGTCGGCGTCGCGGGCTTCGCGGCCATCGTCGAGATGATCTACCACCTGCAGCTCAACGCCGCGCTGGGCGACCACCTGCGCTTCATGGGACTGTCGCTCGACACCCGCAGCACGAACAGCTGGCTGGGCGCGGTTGCGCTGCTGGTGGTGGGCGGGGGCCTGTTCGAGATGCTGCGCCGGCGCTTCGTGCGCCAGTGGAGCCAGATCCAGGAAGAAATCGAACTGTTGATCAAACGCGGGGAGGCACAGGCATGACACAGACCACTTACGCGCTGGAACTCAAGGACCTGCAAAAACGCTTCGGCAAGACCGAGATCATCCGCGGCGTGAACCTGGCCGTCGCGGCCGGCGAACGCGTGGCCATCATCGGCCCGAACGGCGCGGGCAAGTCGACGCTGTTCAATCTGATCAGCGGGCGCTTTGCGCCCAGCAGCGGCGAAGTGCTGCTGCACGGCCAGCGCATCGACGGCAAGAAGCCGTTCGAGATCAATCGCCTGGGGCTGTCGCGCAGCTTCCAGATCACCAATATCTTTCCCAAGCTCAGCGTGTTCGAGAACCTGCGCTGCGGCGTGCTGTGGAGCATGGGCTACAAGTACACCTTCCTGCGCTTTCTGTCGGGCCTGCATGACGCCAACGCGCGCGCCGAGCAACTGATGCAGATGATCAACCTGGAGAAGAAGCGCGACGTGCTGGCGATGAACCTGACCTATGCCGAGCAGCGCGCGCTCGAGATCGGCATCACCATCGCGGGCGGCGCGAGCGTGATCCTGCTCGACGAACCGACGGCGGGCATGAGCAACAGCGAGACCGCGCGCTTCATCGCGCTGATCAAGCAGGTCACCGAAGGGCGCACGCTGCTCACGGTGGAGCACGACATGGGCGTGGTGTTCGGCCTGGCCGACAAGATCGCCGTGGTGGTGTATGGCGAGGTGATCGCCTTCGATACACCCGACAAGGTGCGCGCGAACCCGCGCGTGCAGGAAGCTTATCTGGGATCAGCCGTGGCCGATCAGCAGGCGGGAGCGCACTGAAGATGCTGAAGATTGCCAACTTGCATGCCTATTACGGCAAGAGCCATGTGCTGCATGGCGTGGACTTCGAAGTCCGGCCCGGTGAAATCGTCGCGCTGCTGGGTCGCAACGGCTCGGGCCGCTCGACCACGGCCAAGGCGGTCATGGGCCTGGTCGACTGGGAGGGCACGCTCGAATGGAAAGGCGAGAAGCTCCAGGGCCGCAAGGCCTACGAGATCGCCCACCGCGGCATAGGCTACGTGCCCGAAAGCCGCGATGTGTTTCCCAATCTCACGGTGCACCAGAACCTGCTGCTGGGCCAGAAAGGCAATGGCAAGGGCAGCCGCTGGAGCTTCGACGACATGTACGCGATGTTTCCGCGCCTCAAGGAGCGCCAGCACACCGAGGCCGGCGTGATGTCGGGCGGCGAGCAGCAGATGCTCACGCTGTGCCGCACGCTGATGGGCGACCCCGACCTGATCATCATCGACGAGCCCACCGAAGGCCTGGCGCCCAAGATCGTCGAACTGGTGGGCGAATACCTGCAGACCATCAAGGCGCGCGGCATCGCGGTGCTGCTGATCGAGCAGAAGCTGACCATCGCCATGCGCATCTCGGACCGGGCGCTGGTGATGGGACATGGGGCCATCGTGTTCGACGGAACACCCGACGGCTTGCGCGCGGATGAGAAGGTGCGCAAGGAGTGGTTGGAAGTTTAATCACCTGGCGCGATGGGCAAACCCCTTCGTGGTGAGCTTGTCGAATCCATGAACGGCCTGTCCTCATGACTTGAGCGCAGGCCGTTCATCCTTCGACGCGGCCGGCGAGGCAGGCTCAGGACGAAGTTTGTCCCCAGCAAGACTGCCCCCCTTGTCCCAGGCGAGACAAACCCCACTGGTCATTTGCGCGCAAGTTTCTACAATAAAAAACGCACGATCGTTCTTTTCCATTCCACAAGGGACAACCGCATGAGCGCTGACTACCTGAAGGACGGCTCCATCGCCGTCATCACGCTGAACAACCCGCCGGTCAACGGCCTGGGCCTGGCCACGCGCCGGGCTGTCGTCGAGGGGGTGAACCGGGCGAACGCCGATGCGAGCATCGAGGCCATCGTCATCACGGGTGCGGGCAAGGCCTTTTCGGGCGGCGCCGACATCACGGAATTCGGCACCGAGCGCGCGACGCAGGAGCCGCATCTGCTGTCGGTGATCAAGGTGCTCGAACAGTCGACCAAGCCGGTCGTCGCTGCCATTCATTCGGTCTGCATGGGCGGGGGCCTGGAGCTGGCCATGGGCTGCCACTACCGCGTGGTGTCGCCCAAGACCGCGGTTGCGCTGCCCGAAGTCAAGCTGGGCCTGCTGCCCGGCGCCGGCGGCACGCAGCGCCTGCCGCGTCTGCTGGGCCTGGAAACCGCGCTGAACATGATCGTCAGCGGCGAAGCGGTGCAAAGCGAATTGCTGGCCGCCATTCCCGGCCAGAAGCTGTTTGATCTGGTTGCGGCTTCGGCCGAATCGCTGCCGTCCGAAGCGCGCGCCTTTGCCCAGCACATCGCGGGCCAGCGTCCGCTGCCGCTGGTGCGCAACCTGCCGTGCAAGCATCCCCAGGCCGAAGCCTATCTGCAGTTCGCGCGCAACATGGTCAAGGGCATGGCGAAGAATTTTCCCGCGCCTCTCAAGTGCGTCGATGCGGTCGCCGCGTCCGTGGGCAAGTTCGATGCGGGCATGCAGACCGAGCGCGAGCTGTTCACCCAGCTGATGTTCACGCCCGAGTCGCGCGCGCTGCGCCACCTGTTCCTGGCCGAGCGCGCGGCGTCGAAGATCGCCGACGTGCCTTCGAGCACGCCGCAGCGCGAAATCCGCGCCGTGGGCGTGATCGGTGCGGGCACCATGGGCGGCGGCATTGCGATGAACTTCCTCAACGCCGGCATTCCCGTGACCATCCTGGAGACCAAGCAGGAAGCGCTGGACCGCGGCGTGGCGACGATTCGCAAGAACTACGAATCGCAGGTCAAGAAAGGCAAGCTCAAGGCCGAGAAGTACGAAGAGCGCATGGCGCTGCTGAACACCACGCTGTCCTATGACGATCTCAAGCACGCCGATCTGATCATCGAAGCCGTGTTCGAAGAGCTGGGCGTGAAGGAAACCGTGTTCAAGCAGCTCGACGCCGTGGCCAAGCCCGGCGCGATTCTCGCGTCCAACACGTCGACGCTCGACGTCGACAAGATCGCCGCGTTCACCGAGCGTCCGCAGGACGTGGTGGGCATGCATTTCTTCAGCCCGGCCAACGTGATGAAGCTGCTCGAAGTGGTGCGCGGCCAGCACACCGCCAAGGACGTGCTGGCCACGGTGATGCAGCTGGCCAAGAAGATCAAGAAGACGGCCGTGGTGTCGGGCGTCTGCGACGGCTTCATTGGCAACCGCATGATCGAGCAATACAGCCGCCAGGCGGGCTTCCTGCTCGACGAAGGCGCGACGCCCCAGCAGGTCGACAAGGCCGTGGAGAAGTTCGGCTTCGCCATGGGCCCGTTCCGCATGGGCGACCTCGCGGGCAACGACATCGGCTGGGCGATTCGCAAGCGCCGCGCGGTCGAGCAGCCCGGCATGAAGTACAGCGCCACGGCCGATCGGCTGTGCGAGCTGGGCCGCTACGGCCAGAAGACCGGCGCGGGCTGGTACGACTACGAAGCCGGCAAGCGCGACGCGATTCCTTCCGAGCTGGTCAACCAGATGATCGAGCAGCACCGCAAGGACAACGGCATCACGCCGCGCAAGATCTCCGACGAGGAAATCGTGCAGCGCCTGGTGTTCTCGCTGGTCAATGAAGGCGCGCACATTCTCGAAGACGGCATCGCGGGCAAGTCGGGCGATATCGACATGGTCTATCTCACGGGTTACGGCTTCCCGATTCACCGCGGCGGCCCCATGCATTACGCGGGCGAAGTCGGGCTGATCAACGTGGTGCAGGCAATGAACCGCTTTGCGCAGAACCCGCACGACGACGCTGCGTTCTGGCAGCCCGCGCCGCTGATCGCGCGGCTCGCGGCCGAAGGCAAGACCTTCCAGTAAGCGTTGCCCGACGAACGAATTTCCAAGGATATTCCATGACTTCCGCAGTGATTGTTTCCACCGCCCGCACCCCCCTGGCCAAGAGCTGGAAAGGTGCGTTCAACATGACCCACGGCGCGACGCTCGGCGGCCATGCCGTCAAGCATGCCGTGCAGCGCGCGGGCATCGATGCCGCCGCCGTAGACGACGTGATCATGGGCTGCGCCACGCCCGAAGGCGCGACCGGCGCCAACATCGCGCGCCAGATCGCGCTGGCCGCGGGCCTGCCCGTGACCACCTCGGGCATGACCATCAACCGTTTCTGCTCCTCGGGCCTGCAGACCATTGCCACCGCGGCCCAGCGCATCATCGCCGGCGAAGGCGAAGTCTATGTGGCCGGCGGCGTCGAGTCGATTTCCTGCGTGCAGCAGGAAATGAACCAGCACATGCTGCAGGACCCGGCGCTGCTGCGCAGCAAGCCCGAAATCTACTGGAGCATGCTGCAGACCGCCGAAACCGTGGCCCAGCGCTATGGCATTGGCCGTGACGCGATGGACGAGTACGGCGCGGGCAGCCAGCAAAAAGCCTGCGCCGCGCAAGCCGCAGGCCTGTTCGACGCCGAAATCGCCCCTATCACCGTGACTGCCGGCGTGGTCGACAAGGTGCGCGGCCTGATCACGCGCGAAGTGACGGTGTCCAAGGACGAAGGCACGCGCGAAGGAACGACCAAGGACGGCATCAGCGGCCTGCGCAGCGCCTTGCCCGGCGGCCTGATCACGGCCGGCAATGCAAGCCAGTTCTCCGACGGCGCGGGCGCCTGCGTGCTGGTCAGCGAAGACTATGCGGGCCGCAACGGCCTCACGCCCCTGGGCCGTTTCCTGGGCTTTGCGGTCGCGGGCTGCGAGCCCGATGAAATGGGCATAGGCCCGGTGTTCGCCGTGCCCAAGGTGCTCAAGAAGCTGGGCCTCACGGTGCAGGACATCGATCTGTGGGAACTCAACGAAGCCTTCGCCGTGCAGGTGCTGTACTGCCGCGACAAGCTGGGCATTCCGGCCGAACGCCTGAACGTCAACGGCGGCGCGATCGCGCTGGGCCACCCCTACGGTGTCTCGGGCCAGCGCCTCACGGGCCATGCGCTGATCGAAGGCAAGCGCCGCGGCGCCAAGCTGGTGTGCGTCACGATGTGCATTGGCGGCGGCATGGGCGCGGCTGGTATTTTCGAAGTGCTGTAAGGCGATTCTTCGCCAGGTTCAGGGCGCGGCGCAAGTCCGCTCATCCTGAGCCTGTCGAAGGATGTTCACAACGCACTGGTTTCCGGTTCCGGGCCGCTTGCTGCGGCCCGTTTTGTTTCAATCGGCGAGGAGTGGATCATGGGTTTGCGCGCGACGCTGGATTTCCTGTTGTACGACTGGCTGGAGGTGGAAACGCTGAACGCGCGCGAGCGCTTTGCCGACCATTCGCGCGAGACCTTCGACGCGGTGCTCGACACCTGCGAGCGCATCGCGCGCGAGAAGTACGCGCCGTTCAACCGCACCGTCGACACCGAGGAGCCGCGCTTCGATGGCGAGAAGGTGATACTGCCGGCCTGCACGCATGCGGCGCGCCTGGCCTATGCCGAGTCGGGCATGCTCGGTGCCGCCCAGGATTACGACATCGGCGGCATGCAGCTGCCGTACACGCTCGAGTCGGCGGCCAACAGCTTCTTCGCCGCGGCGTCCGTGAGCATTGGCTCGAACATGCTGACGTCGGGCAATGCGAGCGCGCTGATGGCGCATGGCAGCGCGCTGCAAAAGGAAGTGTTCGCGCTCAATGAATTCAACGGCCGCTGGGCCGGCACCATGTGCCTGTCCGAGCCGCAGGCGGGCTCGTCGCTGTCGGATATTTCCACCCGCGCCACGCCCGACGGCGAAGGCGCGCAGGACGATCCGCTGGGCCCGCGCTTCCGCCTCAAGGGCAACAAGATGTGGATCTCGTCGGGCGACCATGAGCTCACCGAGAACATCGTGCACCTGGTGCTGGCCAAGATTCCCGGCCCCGACGGCCAGCTGCCGCCGGGCGTCAAGGGCATCTCGCTGTTCATCGTGCCCAAGAAGCTCGTCGACACCGAAGGCGCGCTGACCGGCGAGCGCAACGACGTCGCGCTTGCAGGCCTGAACCACAAGCTGGGCTGGCGCGGCACGACCAATACCTTGCTCAACTTCGGCGAAGGCAAGTACCCGGTGCGCGGCGCAGCCGGCGCGATCGGCTATCTGGTGGGCGCGCCCGGCAAGGGCCTGCAGTGCATGTTCCACATGATGAACGAGGCCCGCATTTCGATAGGCATGGCCGCGACCATGCTGGGCCTGGCGGGCTATTACGCGAGTCTCGACTACGCGCAGAACCGCCCCCAGGGCCGGCCCATGGGCGCGGGCGGCAAGGACGCGACCCAGCCGCAAGTGCGCATCATCGAGCACGCCGATGTGAAGCGCATGCTGCTGGCGCAGAAGTCCTATGGAGAAGGCGCGCTGGCGCTGAACCTCTACTGCGCGCGCCTGGTCGACGAGCAGCATACGGGCGATGCGCAAGCCGCCGACGAAGCGCGGCTGCTGCTCGAAGTGCTGACGCCCATCGCCAAGAGCTGGCCCAGCGAGTTCTGTCTCGAAGCCAACTCGCTGGCGATACAGATCCATGGCGGCTATGGCTATACGCGCGACTTCCAGGTGGAACAGTACTGGCGCGACAACCGGCTCAATATGATCCACGAAGGCACGCATGGCATACAGGCCATGGATTTGCTGGGGCGCAAGGTGCGCATGAATGGCGGCCGTGGCCTGCAGTTGCTGGCGGCGCGCATCAAGGCCGGCATTGCGGCTGCGCGCGCAGTGCCCGAACTGGCCACGGAAGCCGACGCACTCGCTGCCGCGCTGCAGCAGGCACTGGCTGCGACCGAAGCCGCCTGGGCCACGGGCGATCCGGCCGAGGCGCTGGCCAATGCCGTGCCCTATATGCAGGCCCTGGGCCATGTGGTGCTGGCCTGGATGTGGCTCGACGTGGCGCGCGCCACGCTGCGCGGCGATGCGCAATCCGCGGCCAACGCCGGCCGGCGCGCGGCCGGGCGCTATTTCTTCCGCTACGAGCTGCCGCGCATCGATGCCTGGCTCAAGGTGGTGCGCGAGCGCGACATGACCTGCGCCGCGATGGACGAAGCCGGGTTCTGAGCAGAGTTCGCGGCGCAGGCCGCCGCAACCGGAAAAAATGCGAAAATATATCAATAAATTTATTTGTTAGCTATAGTCTATTGTTTTCATTTTGGCGAAATGCCGGGAGACCCATATGCCTATAGACCAAGCTGCGCAGCGTTTCGACGCAGTCGACCTTTCGGAGCCCAGTGAATTGATGCTTGCAGTCCAGCGCGGCAAGCTGGGCGAGGTGCAGGCGTTGATAGCTGCCGGGGCGGATGTCAATGCCACCTACCGGGGGGGCATAACTGCGTTCCTGTATGCGGCGGACGGGGGGCATGACGGCATCATGCGGGCCTTGATTGCCGCCGGAGCCGACATCCATGCCGCCGACTGCGACGGCGTGAACGCGCTGATGCTCGCGGCGAACGCCAACCGTTCGGCCGCCGTGAAGTGCTTGCTCGAACGTGGCGTGGACGTCAATGCCCGGGACAAGGCCGACAGGACCGCATTGATGTACACGCGCGACAAGGATTCGCTTGAAGTCCTCGATTCCTTGTTGCTGGCCGGAGCGCGCGTGGACGCAGCCGATGACAAGGGCATGACCATGCTGATGCAGGCCTCTTTGGACGGTGCCGAGTTGATCATGGCGCGGCTGCTGAGCGCAGGAGCGAATGCCGATGGCTGCAATGCGTCCGGCAGCACGCCGCTGATGTATGCGGTCGATGGCGACGAGGGCGAGCGCGGCGGGGCGGTGAAGCTGTTGCTCAGCTCCGGGGCCTCCATCAATGCGGTGGACCGCTATGGCAACAGCGCGGCGATGCGCGCGGCACTTGAGGGCAAATTGGGCCTGATCGACATCCTGCAGGAGCATGGAGCGAACATGGACCTCCCGAACTGCCATGGACTCACTCCCAAGGACATACTCACGATCTCTTGTCGCAAGGATGGCTCCGAGCCTGACGAGGAACACACGCTGACCCTGCCGAAGACTGGGGCGGGCGACACCGTGGGTGATTGGGACCATAGCTGGCTTGCCAACGACGACGTGCTGAATCGGGCGTTTGACGAGAGCATGCACCCTGACTGGATCGCCGACATGCAGCAGACACCCGTGGCCGAGGCGGTGGGAACGCGTTCCGAAAGCCCGTGAGGGGCGGCGCCGGGCCGCCGGGCTTCAGCTTGGCATCATCTTTGTGCGTTAGGGTTGGGGCATGCGCATTCTCCTGATCGAAGACGACCCCTCGCTGGGCAGTTCGCTGCAATCCTGGCTGCAGCTCGACGGCTACGCAGTCGACTGGCTGCAGCGCGGCGACCAGGCCGCGGCCGCCCTGGCCACCCATTCCTACCAGTGCGTGCTGCTCGACCGCGGACTGCCCGGCCTCGATGGCGATGCCGTGCTGCGTGCGCTGCGCGCGGCCGGCGCGCCCCGCGCGCAGCTGCCGGTGATCGTGATCACCGCCCGCGACACGCTGGCCGACCGTGTGCAGGGGCTGGACCTGGGCGCCGACGACTATCTGGTCAAGCCTTTCGACCTGGAGGAGCTGTCGGCGCGGGTGCGCGCCGCGCTGCGCCGTGGCACGCCGCAGCCCACGCCCGAATTGCGCCATGGCGCGGTGGCGCTGGACCCGGCGGCCAAGCGCGTGACGCTGGACGATGCGCCGGTCACGCTCACGGCGCGCGAGTTCGCGCTGCTGCAGGCGCTGCTGCGCCACCCCACGCATATCGTGAGCCGGGCCCAGCTTGAAGAGGCGCTCTATGGTTGGGGCGAGGAAGTCGAGAGCAATGCCATCGAGGCCCATGTCTACAACCTGCGCAAGAAGCTGGGCAGCGGTTTCATCGTCACCGTGCGCAACCAGGGCTATGGATTGGCGCCGGCATGAAACGGCCGGCATGGTGGCGCTTGCGCCAGGAAAACCGCGCCCGTTGGTCGCTGCGCCGGCGCCTGCTGCGCATGGTCATGGGCACCAGCATCGCACTGTGGCTGGTAAGCCTGGCGATCGTCATTGGCGTCGCCTGGTTTGCCACCAGCGATGTGTTTGACGATGCGCTGGAAGAGGGCTCGCGCCTGGTGCTGCAGCTGGGCAGCGAGGCCGATGCCCAGGCGGATGACCGTCACGAGCTGCATGACCGGCGTGGCGAGGCGATGAAGCTGCGGATGTACTACCAGGTCGTCGCGCCCGACGGCCGCGTGCTGCTGCGCAGCGAGGACACGCCCAGGACCGCCTTCGTCCCCCAGGTGGAGCGCAGCAAGGGCTACGCCAACGTCTGGGTCGATGGCGAACTCTGGCGCGTGCACACGCGCCGCGGTGCCGATGGCAACAGCGCTCAAGTGGCCCAGCCGGTCGAGGAGCGGCTGGAACTGCTGGGGGACATGGCAGAGAACCTGGCATGGCCGGCGCTGGGACTGCTGGCGCTGCTGGGCCTGGTCAGCTGGTGGCAGATCCGCCGCCTGCTGCGCCCGCTTGAAGACATGGCCACGCGCATCGGCGCGCAGTCGCCGCAGGACCTGTCGCCGATTGCCGTGCCCGACCCGCCGCGCGAACTGCAGACCATTCTCGACGCGCTCAATGCGCTGCTGGCGCGGCTGGGCGTGGCGCTGGACAGCGAGCGCCGCTTCACCAGCGATGCGGCGCACGAGCTGCGCACGCCGCTGGCCGCGCTGCGCATGCGCGTGCAGCTGATAGAGCGCGAACTGAAATTGCCCGGCCACCATCTGCAGCAGTTGCGCGCCGATCTCGACCGCTGCACGGGCTTGATCGAAAGCCTGCTGGCGCTCGCGCGGCTGGAACCCCAAGCCGAGCCGCTGCCGCGTGAGTTGGTGGACCTCGGTGCGCTGATCGACACGCTGGACCCGGCGCCCGCGCGCGCCAAGGAGATGCAGCTGGAACGCGCACTGGCCGTGGCCGAACTCCAGGCCACGCCGGCGCTGCTGGCCAGCGCGCTGCGCAATCTCGTCGACAACGCCGTGCGCTATGGCCGCGCCGGCGGCCGCGTGCGCATCGAATCCACGCGCCTGCCCGGCGGCGGCGTGCGCCTCGCGGTGCGCGATGACGGGCCGGGCGTGACGCCGGCCGAGCGCGCGCGCCTGGGCGAGCGCTTCTTCCGCGTGCTCGGCACGGGGCAGCCGGGCAATGGCCTGGGCCTGTCCATCGTAGCCCGCATTGCGGCCCTGCATGGCGCGACGCTGCGCTTTGAGGAGGGCCTGGACGGACATGGCCTGGGCGTGGTGCTGGATTTTCCTGCGGGCTGAGCCGCGCCATCAGATTGCCTTCAGCTTCGCGCTGTCCAATGGATTCATACCGCAGCAAGCGGCTGTTCATTGACCCTCTGAAGGAGTATCACCATGCGAGCCATCGTTTCCACCCTGACCCTTGCTTCCCTGCTGGCGTTTGGCGCCACCGTTGCCACGGCCCAGTCCGCGGGTTACACCGGCCCGAGCAACGCGCCCAAGCCCGTGGCCCATGGCAGCTACAGCGGCCCGAGCAATGTGCCCTTGATGAGCGTCAAGCAGCTGCTCGACACCGGCCGCGACGACCAGCATGCGCGCCTGCAGGGCCAGATCGTCTCGCATGACGGCGGCGACCGCTACACCTTTGCCGATGCCACGGGCCGCATCGCCATCGAGATCGATGACGAGGACTTCCCCGCCGGTCAGGCCATCAGCGCCGAGCAGCGCGTGGAACTGCTGGGCGAATTCGACAAGGGCCTGCGCAAGACCGAGTTCGAAGTCGATCGCATCACGCTGCTGCGCTGATCGCGCAAGGCCTGGAGCGTCCTATGTGGCAAGCGCTTTTGGCGAAACTGCGGACTGGCGCCGACCGGCACGGCGAAGTGCCGCCGCCGCCGCCGCCGCCGCCGCAGCTCGACATCGAAATGCGCGATGCCAGCGGCCGGACCGCGCTGATGCAGGCCGCGCAGGCCGGGCAATTGTCGCGGGTACAGGCGCTGCTGGCGGCAGGCGCGCAGGTTGACGCGCGTGATGCGCGCAACTGGTGCGCGCTGATGATCGCAGCCCACGAAGGGCGTTCCTGCGTGGTACTGGCCCTGGCGCAGGCCCACGCGGAGCTCGCAGCGCAGCGCGATGGCTGCAGCGCGGCGCTTCAGCCCATGCGCCGGCGCAGCCGGGCGCTGATCTGATCGACGGCCATGGACAGCAGCAGCATCGCGACGATCACCGTCGCGGCCTGGGCATAGTGGAACAGCGACAGCTCGAAATACAGCAGCTGTCCCAGCCCGCCCGCGCCCACAAAGCCCAGGATGGCCGCCATGCGGATGTTCATTTCCCAGCGGTACAGCGTATAGGCGATCAGCTGCGGGCCCGCGCCGGGCAGCGTGCCGAACAGAAACGCCGGGCGCTTGCCCGCGCCGCTGAGAACCAGCGCCGCGGCCGGTGCGCGCGGCGCGTTCTCCAGCGCCTGCGCATACAGTCTGCCCAGCACGCCGCCGGTGTGCAGGGCGAGCGCGAGTGCGCCCGCGAAAGGCCCCAGGCCCACGGCCAGCGCGGTAATCGTTGCCCAGACCAGTTCGGGCACCGAGCGCAGCAGATTCAACAGAAAGTGGCTCACAGGCCGCAGCGGCGCAAGCGCCAGCAGCAGGCCCAGCACCGCCGCGAGCAGCGTGCCGACCACCGAAATCGCCAGCGTCTCCCAGGTGCCGATGGCGACGCGGCGCAGCCAGTCGGCGCTCAGGTCCATGGGAAAGAAGCTGGCGACGAACTGGCCCATGGAGCTGGCCGACTCGCGCGAGAACAGCGCGCCCAGATCCATGTCGAGCTGCTGGAAACTCGCCCACACGGCCAGCACCAGCGCCGCGGCGCCCGCGCCGCTGCGCCAGCCCCAGGGCGAAGGCCGCGCGCGCGGCGCTGCATCGAGCGCGCGGCGCAGCACAGTGGAGAGCGCATCGGCCGCGAACACCAGCAGCAGGAACGTGAGCAGAATGCTCGCGGCCTCGCCGCCGTTGAGCATCTTCATCGACTGGTCCATGAGCTGGCCCAGTCCGCCCGCGCCGACAAAGCCCATCACCACCGAAGCGCGGATCGCGCATTCCCAGCGGTAGACGGTGTACGAGACCAACTCCTTCGCGGCCTGGGGCACGAGACCGTACAGTATCGCCAGCGGCCGGCGCGCGCCGCTGTGGCGCAGCGCGCGCGCGGGAGCGGGGTCGGTCGATTCGAGAATTTCGGCGTAGACCTTGGCCAGCATGCCGCCATAGGTCAGGCCCAGCGCGAGCACGCCCGCGGCCGGGCCCAGGCCGAACACGCGCACGAACACCAGCGCCCAGACCAGTTCGGGAATGCCGCGCAGCACGGTGAGCACGCCGCGCGTGAGCGGGCTGAGCGTGGGGCGGTCGCGCCCCGCGGCGCTGACCAGATAGGCCAGCGGCAGCGCCAGGACGACAGCCAGCGCCATGCCCGCCGTGGCGATCGCCAGCGTCTGCAGCGTCGCCTGGCCCAGGTAGCCGAGGAATTCGCTGCCCGTCGCCGGCGGCAGGAACGCGCCCAGGAAGTTGCCGATGACGGTCAGGTTGCCCGACTCGAACAGCGCGCCGGGACGCACCTGCGCGGCCTCGAACAGCGGCCAGAGAATGCACAGCGCGAGCAGCGCATGGGCCAGGCGCGCGCGGCTGGCCGGGTCGCGCCGCGCGGGCTTCAGCGGCATGCGTTCATCGGCAGAAAGGCCGCGGCTTCGCGCGCCGGCAGCAGCGTGGGCAGGCCTTCGCCCGCGTACAGGGCCTGCAGCTGGGCTTCGCTGACCTGGTCCGCGGGCAGGTCGAAGACAATGCGCCCGGCCTTGATGCCGACGATGCGCGCAAAGCAGCCCAGCGCGAGATCGACCGCGTGCAGGCTGGCGACCAGCGTCGCGCCGCGCTGCGCGGCGTCGGCCACCAGCAAGCGCACGGTGGCCAGGGCCAGCGCTGGGTCCAGTGCCGATACCGGCTCGTCGGCCAGCACCAGCGCGGCCTGCTGGTACAGCACGCGCGCAATGCCGGCGCGTTGCAGCTGGCCGCCCGACAGCTGGTCGCAGCGCACGAACAGCTTGTCTTCGAGTTCCACGCGCGCCAGCGCCGCGCGCGCGCCCGCGATGTCCATGGGATAGGCCAGCGAGGCCAGCGCTTTCCAGGCCGGCCATTGCCCCAGCCGGCCCGCGAGCACGCTGGTGACCACGCGCTGGCGCGCGGGCAGGGGCGGGGCCTGGTGCACCGTGCCTATGCGCGCGCGCAGGCTGCGCAGCGCGCTTGCGTGCAGCGTCGACAGATCGCTGTCCAGCACGCGCACCGCGCCCCGCAGGCCCGGCTGGCCCGACCAGGCCGTGCCCAGCACCGACAGCAGCGAAGTCTTGCCCGCGCCCGACGGGCCTATCAGCGCAATGTTTTCACCCTGGCGCGCCGCGAGCCCGATATCGGCCAGCGCGACCGTGCCATTGGCGTGGGCCAGGCCCAGGCCGTCCAACGCGAAGCTCATGCGCGGCGGGGCTTACTTGAGCAGCCCGGCCGACTTGGCCGCGTCTTCGATACCGACATAGTTCTTGGCGTCGGTGGGAATGAATTTCGCCGCGCGCTGCAGGCCCAGGATTTCCTTGTGCTCGGGCTTGGCGGGATCGAGCTGCAGGAAGGCCTGTGTGAGCTTCTTCACCAGCGCGGGATCGAGGTCGCCGCGCACGGTCCAGTTGTAGTCGAAGTAGGGCGGGGTGGTCGCAAAGACGCGCACCTTGCTGGTGTCGACTTTCTTCTCCTCGACCAGCTTGTCCCAGACCGACGCGTTGAGCACGCCGGCTTCGGCGCGGCCCGCAGCGACGAAAGCCACCGTGGCGTCATGCGCGCCCGAGAACGCGACGTTCTTGAAATCCTTTTCGGGGTTCAGTCCGGCCTGCTGCAGGAAAAAGCGCGGCATCAGGCTGCCCGAAGTCGACGACGGCGCGCCGAACGCAAAGCTCTTGCCTTTGAGGTCGGCGAGTTCCAAGACCCGCGGATTGGCCGTGATGAACTTGGAGGTGAAGCGCGCGTCTTCCTCGCGCTGCACGATGGGGATGGCCGTGCCGTTGGTGCGGATCTTGGCCTGCACGAACGTGAAGCCGCCCAGCCAGGCCAGATCGATCTTGCGTGTGGCCAGCGATTCGACCACGGTGGCGTAATCGGTCACGGGCGTGAAGACCACCTTCATGCCGGTCTGTGCCTCGAGGTACTTGCCCAGCGGCGCGAACTTGCGCTGCAGCTCGGTAGGCGCTTCATCGGGAATGGCCGAGACCCGCAGCACATTGTCCGCGGCCAGCGCCGGCAGGGCCGACAGCGCTGTGACGGCCAGGGCGCAGGACAGGGCGCGCTGGAGCGCGAGACGGCGGGCAGAGGTATGACGCATGGGATTCCGATCGGTTGAGGCCACCGCCGGGCGGATGCCACGGCAGTCAGATCTGGCGCCAGGATGCGGGCGGTTCAGCCCCCGGTCCAGGTGTCCGCGCCATTGTATTGATCCGGCGCGCCGCTGGTGGGCCGCGCACGACATGCCGCAGGCAGATGCGCGGATAACCCGGTCTGGCATCCGGCAGGAACATCGATGCCGTTTGTCAGTTTCGGCAAGGGGGCTGCCTCACCAGGCCGCGCCCCTGGTGGTTGGCGGTTCAGCTGAAGCGCACCTCAAAGAAACTGCACTCGCCGTCGCCCAGCCCTTGCATGCCGGCCTGGACGGCGGCGTTCGCGGCCTTGGTCCAGCGCGCGAAGATCGCCTTGGCTTCGTCGGTGATTTCCTCGGGCGGGGTGTCTTCGAGGCCCAGCACGCATTCCAGCGCCAGCGCCACCTGCTCGGCCCCGCCCAGCTGGCGCTCCATCACGCGTGCATAGCGCGCCTCGGCCCGCGCGCGTTCCTGCTCGGGCAGGCTGGGGTAATCGCACAAAGAAACGGTGTAGAAGGTTTCAACAGTGTCCATGATGGGTCAGATGTGAGTAGTTGACTGTGAAAATGTACAGTAAATTTCACTTTTCCACTGTTGTTTTCAACAGGTTTTTTCTGACGCGTCCATCTTCACCCCTCTACGGGCCCGGGACTCAGGGCGCAGGCAAGGGGCGCACCAGGCGCACCAGCAGCGCATTGCCCCGGCCCATTTCGCCACTGGCCTTGCCCGTCGCCCAGTCGACGGCCCAGGCTTGCTGCGCTGACATGCGGTTCTTGCCCGGCCCGGTCTGCTCGTAGCTGTATTGGTTGACGGGCGCAGCGTTGATGGAAGCCGTGCCCGTCCAGTGCCACTCGTCGGGCACGGCCGGCAGCAGCGCGGCGCGCTCCCCCGCCAGCGCCGCGTGCTGGCGCAGGCGCTGCAGCTCCTTGGCGCGCGGCAGGCGCCAGCGCAGTCCGTCGGCCTGGTGCTTTTCCTGGGCCAGCTTTTGCGCCTGGCCGAAGCTCAGCTGCTGGGGCGTGCCGGCGCAGCGCTGATTGCGCCATTCCATGCCCTGCAGGCAGCGCGGCCAGGCCAGGCGCGCGCGCAGGTCGTGCACTTCGCTGCCG
>NZ_JAHCDD010000096.1 GCF_018413525.1 Acidovorax sp. CCYZU-2555 | reverse complement strand
GGCCCATGTGACTGCGCCCGAAATCGCCAAGACCGCGCTGGAAACAGCACTTGATTTGGGCCAGGAAACCGCGCTGGCGACGACCGAAGGCCCGCAGGCGCGCGCCCCCGAGGTGGTGAAAACCAAACCGCGCGCTGTACGCGGATCACGCCGCAACTGACAGGAGGACGCGTCATGCCAGCCTCCGCCTTACAAGGCCTGGCGGCTCGCATCGACGCCGCCTTGCCGCAGACCCAATGCACGCGCTGCGGCTATCCTGACTGCGCTTCCTATGCGCAGGCGATCGCCGACGACGCGGCCGCCATCAACCAATGCCCGCCGGGCGGTGCCGAAGGCATTGCGCGGCTTTCCGCGCTCACTGGCCGGCCCGTGCTGCCGCTTTCCGCCGAACACGGCGTGGAGTCGCAGCGCACGCTGGCCGTGATCGATGAAGCCTGGTGCATTGGTTGCACGCTGTGCATCAAGGCCTGCCCCACGGACGCGATCTTTGGCGCCAACAAGCGCATGCATACCGTGATCGCGCCGCACTGCACGGGCTGCGAGTTGTGCATTCCCGTCTGCCCGGTCGACTGCATCACGCTGGTTCCGGCCGGCGCGGGCGAAACTGGCTGGGCCGCCTGGTCGCAGGAACAGGCAACGCACGCCTTGTCGCGCTATACCCGGCGCCAGAAACGGCTGGGCGGCTCCGAACGCGCGGCCGCGCCCAAGGCCGCAATGGCCGCGGGGCTCGAAGTGGCGCTTGCGCCTTCCGTGGCTGCGCCCTTGGACTCGGCGTCTGCCGCAGCGCCTGTGGATGCCAAGAAAGCGGCGATTGCGGCGGCGATGGCGCGCGCGCGGGCACAGCGCGCGGGATCTTGAACGGGTAGACCCAAAACCCCATGGGCAATTCTCTGCGCAGTGGAACAGCGTGGATAATGCGGGCAATGAATCCCCTGCTCTCCAAACTGCAGCCTTATCCGTTTGAACGGCTGCGACAGCTTTTCGCGGGGGTCACGCCCTCGCCTTCGTATCGCCCCATCAGCCTGGGCATCGGCGAACCGCGCCATCCCACGCCGCCCTTCATCGAAGAGGTGCTGGGCAACAGCCCCGGAGCGCTGGCCAAGTACCCGGCCACGGGCGGTGATCCGCGGCTGCGCGCCGCCGGTGCGCAATGGATGAACCAGCGCTACGGCCTGGCGCTGGACCCCGCGACCCAGGTGCTGCCGGTCAACGGCTCGCGCGAAGCCTTGTTTGCGTTTGCGCAGACGGTGATCGACCCGACCCAGCCCGGCGCGACCGTGGTCTGCCCCAATCCCTTCTATCAAATCTACGAAGGCGCGGCGCTGCTGGCCGGCGCCACGCCCGTTTACGTTCCCAGCGACCCGGCGCGCAATTTCGCGATCGACTGGGACAGCGTGCCCGAAGCCGTCTGGCAGACCACGCAGCTGCTGTATGTCTGCTCGCCGGGCAACCCCACGGGCGCGGTGATGCCGCTGTCCGAATGGGAAAAGCTGTTCGCGCTGTCCGACCGCCATGGCTTCGTGATTGCCTCGGACGAGTGCTACAGCGAAATCTATTTCCGAGAAGAAGCTCCGCTGGGCGGCCTCGAAGCCGCGTTCAAGCTCGGCCGCAAGGACTTCAAGAACCTGGTGTCGTTCACCAGCCTGTCCAAGCGCAGCAATGTGCCCGGCCTGCGCAGCGGCTTTGTCGCCGGCGACGCCGCGCTGCTCAAGGCCTTCCTGCTGTACCGTACCTACCACGGCGGCGCAATGAGCCCGGCCGTCCAGGAGGCGAGCATCGTCGCCTGGAACGACGAAGAGCATGTGATCGAGAACCGCCGCCAATACCGGCAGAAGTTCGCCGAAGTCACGCCGCTGCTGGCCAGCGTGATGGATGTGCGCCTGCCCGATGCGGGTTTCTATCTGTGGGCCGGCGTGCCTGATTTCCTGGGCATGGACGATGTCGAGTTCGCACGCGCGCTCTATGCTCAATACAATGTAACGGTCCTGCCGGGCAGCTATCTGGCCCGGGATGTCGCAGGCCACAATCCCGGTGCAAATCGCGTGCGCATGGCCCTGGTCGCAGAGACCGCCGAATGCCTCGAAGCAGCCCAGCGCATCGTCCAATTTATCCAAAACCTGAAGAAGTAAGCTTTCATGACTCAGCAATTGCAATCCATCATCGACGCCGCCTGGGAAAACCGTGCCAGCCTGAGCAGCACCAGCGCCCCCGCGGAAATCCTCGACGCGGTCGAGCATGTGATCGCCCAGCTTGATGCCGGCCAGATGCGCGTAGCCACGCAGCAAGGCGTGGGCCAGTGGACCGTGCACCAGTGGATCAAGAAGGCCGTGCTGCTGTCGTTCCGCCTCAAGGACAACGAGCTGATCACCGCCGGCGGCCTGAACTTCTACGACAAGGTGCCGACCAAGTACCAGGGCATGTCGGAAGCCGAGATCGCCGCCACCGGCGTGCGCGTCGTGCCCCCTGCGGTCGCACGCCGCGGCTCGTTCATGGCCAAGGGCGCGATCCTGATGCCTTCCTATGTGAACATCGGCGCCTACGTGGGCGAAGGCACCATGGTCGACACCTGGGCCACGGTCGGTTCGTGCGCACAAGTGGGCAAGAACGTCCACCTGTCGGGCGGCGTGGGCCTGGGCGGCGTGCTCGAACCCCTGCAAGCCAACCCCACCATCATTGAAGACAACTGCTTCATCGGTGCGCGCTCGGAAGTCGTCGAAGGCGTGATCGTCGAAGAGAACTCGGTCATCTCCATGGGCGTGTACATCGGCCAGAGCACTCCCATCTATGACCGCGCAACCGGCGAAATCAGCTACGGCCGCGTGCCCGCTGGCTCGGTGGTGGTGTCGGGCAACCTGCCCAAGGACAACGGCCGCTACAGCATGTACGCCGCGATCATCGTCAAGAAGGTCGATGCCAAGACGCGTTCGACCACCAGCCTGAACGACCTGCTGCGCGATTGAGGCATTGCCATAGGACAGGCCGTTCATCCTTCGACAGGCTCAGGACGAACGGAATCGCCCGTTCACCCTGATCTTGAGCGGGATCAACGGTCTAGCCCAACCCAAAAGGAACTTGCATGAGCACCATGGAGCGAATCCTGCGCCTGATGGGGGAAAAACAGGCGTCCGACGTCTACCTGTCGGCCAACGCGCCCGCCTTGATCAAGATCCATGGCGAGTGCGTGCCTATCAACAGCCAGTTGCTGCCGCCCGATGCGCCGCGCAGCCTGCTGGCCGAGATCGTCCCGCCCGAGCGCATGCAGGAGCTGGAACAGACCGGCGAGCTCAACATGGGCGTGCCGCTGCGCGGCGTCGGGCGCTTTCGCGTCAGTGCGATGCGCCAGCGCGGCACCTATGCAGTGGTGATCCGCTTCATCGCCCAGCATATTCCGCCGCTCGATACGCTCAACCTGCCGCCCGTGCTCAACGAGCTGATCCTGCAAAAACGCGGTCTGCTGCTGGTCGTGGGCGCGACGGGTTCGGGCAAGAGCACCACGCTCGCGTCGATGATCGATGCGCGCAACAAGAACGTCACGGGCCATATCCTCACCATCGAGGACCCGATCGAATACCAGTTCCGCAGCCAGCGCTCCATCGTCAACCAGCGCGAAATCGGCAGCGACACCGACTCGCTGCAGACGGCGCTGAAGAACGCGCTGCGCCAGGCGCCCGACGTGATCCTGATCGGCGAAATCCGCGACCGCGAAACCATGTCGGCCGCGCTGGCCTATGCGCAGTCGGGCCATCTGTGCCTGGCCACGCTGCACGCCAACAACAGCTACCACGCGCTCAGCCGCATTCTGAGCTTCTACCCCGTCGAAGTGCGCGACACCATGCTGGGCGACCTCGCCGCCGCGCTGCGCGCCGTGATTTCGCAGCGCCTGGTGCGCACGCCCGACGGCCTGCGCGTGCCGGCCGTGGAAGTGATGCTCAACACCAAGCTGGTCGCCGACCTGATTGAAAAAGGCGACTTCTCGGCGGTGCGCGAAGCGATGGAGAAATCCATGGCCGAAGGCTCGCAGACTTTCGAAGAAGCGCTGGCCATGCTGATCGTGGCAGGCACCATTGACCGCAAGGAAGGCCTGGCCCATGCCGACTCGCCGACCAACCTGATGTGGCGGCTGCAAAACGATTTCTCGGGCACCAAGCCCGCGCCCGCCCAGGCCAAGGACGTCGAAGCCAAGGCCAAAAGCGCCCTGCCCGCAGAAGACGAACACGCCTCCTTTACCGACATCGTGCTGGACATCGGCACCAACGGCTGAACGCCGCTTGCCGTCCGCGGTCCCGCACTCTTACCCCTGTATTTTCCATGTCCCGCACACTGCAACTGGCCGAGCAACTGATCAGCCGCCCCTCCGTCACTCCTGAAGATGCGGGTTGTCTCGACCTGATCGCCGCGCGGCTCGCGCCGCTGGGCTTTGTCTGCGAGCGGCTCGACAGCGGCCCCGACAGCTTTCGAGTGCAGAACCTCTATGCCAAGCGCACGGGCACGCTGCGTGCCGTGCAGCGCAAGACGCTGGTCTTCGCGGGCCACACCGACGTGGTGCCCACGGGCCCGCTGGAGCAGTGGAGCAGCCCGCCGTTCACGCCCACGCACCGCGAAGGCCGGCTCTACGGCCGCGGCGCGAGCGACATGAAGACATCGATCGCGGCGTTTGTCGTCGCGGTGGAAGAGTTTCTGGCGACCACCCCCGATCCGCTGATCGACCTGGCGTTTTTGCTGACCAGCGATGAAGAAGGCCCGTCGATCGACGGCACCAAGGTCGTGGTCGAGCAATTCAAGGCCCGCGGCGAGCGCCTCGACTACTGCATCGTCGGCGAGCCCACGGCCGTGGAGCGCACCGGCGACATGATCAAGAACGGCCGCCGCGGCACCATGAGCGGCAAGCTCACGGTGCTGGGCATTCAGGGCCATATCGCCTACCCTCAGCTCGCGCGCAACCCGATTCACCAAGCGGTGCCGGCGCTGACCGAACTCGCTGCCACGGCCTGGGACCAGGGCAATGCGTTCTTCCCGCCCACGAGCTGGCAGATCAGCAACATCCACGGCGGCACGGGCGCGAGCAATGTGATTCCGGGCAGCGTGGTGATCGACTTCAATTTCCGCTTCTGCACCGAATCGACGGCCGAAGGGCTGCAGGCGCGCGTCGCGGCCATACTCGACCGCCATGGCCTCGAATACACGCTCGACTGGACCATAGGCGGCCAGCCGTTCCTCACCACGCCCGGTAATCTGGTCCACGCGGTGCAGCAGGCGATCGCCGCTGAGACCGGTCTGCAGACCGAACTCTCGACCACGGGCGGCACCAGCGACGGGCGTTTCATCGCCCAAATCTGCGATCAAGTCATCGAAATGGGCCCACCGAATGCGAGCATCCACAAGATAGACGAAAATATCGCGCTGGCCGATATCGCGCCACTGACCAACATCTACCGCCGCACGCTGGAGAACCTGCATGCGCAAGCCCTCGCGGCCTGCGCAGTCCCCGGCGCGGCGTGACCGAAAGCTCCATGATTGAACCCCAAGCCGTGCACGGCACGACTGTCGCTGCGCTCATCGCGTCCGGTGCCGGCGCACTCACCGCCGCTGGCGTGGCCTTTGGCCACGGCACCAGCAACGCCCATGATGAAGCCACCTGGCTGGTGCTGTGGCGCCTGGGTATTGCGCTGGACAGCGATCTGGATGAAGCCGCACTGGCCGACCAGGCCGTCGATGCGGCGCAGCAGGCCCAGGTGGCCGCGCTGTTCGACGAACGCATTCGCACGCGCAAGCCCGCGGCCTACCTGACGCAGGAAGCCTGGCTGCAGGGCGTGCCGTTCTATGTCGACGAACGCGCCATCGTGCCGCGCAGCTTCATCGCCGAGATCCTGGCCGACGGCTCGATCGACGACTGGCTCAGCGACAAGACCCACGATGTACTGGATCTTTGCACCGGCAACGGCAGCCTGGCCTGCCTCGCGGCAATGGCCTATCCCGACGTGCAGGTCACGGGTTCCGACCTGTCGACCGACGCACTGGCAGTGGCGCGCATCAATGTGGATCGCCACGAACTGCAGGAACGCGTGCAGCTGATCGAATCCGACGGCATGGCCAACACGCCCGGCCCCTGGGATCTGATCCTGTGCAACCCGCCCTACGTCAATGCCCACAGCATGACCGAGTTGCCCGCTGAATACCTGGCCGAGCCCAAGCTCGCGCTGGCCGGCGGCTCCGATGGCATGGACTTCATCAAGCAGCTGTTCAGCGATGCGCCCAGCCGCATGCGCGAGCATGCGATCCTGATCCTGGAAATCGGCAACGAGCGCGAATACTTCGAAGCCGCCTTCCCGCGCCTGCCGGTGTTCTGGCTCGACACCTCGTCGGGTGACGAACAGGTGCTGCTGATTACCCGCGAAGCGCTGGTGCGCCACGCGCTCGCCGACCTCTGATACCGCCGACTTCCGCCTGTCGCGGGAGTTTCGGACAATCAGGACTTCTTTTCTTGCCGGGCCCGCGGGCCCGCTTACGTGGCCACGCCACGCCCTGGACTTCTACATGATTACCCTTAAGAACGTGACCTTGCGCCGATCGGCCAAAGTGTTGCTCGACAAAGTGACGGCCACCATCAACCCGGGTGAAAAAGTCGGGCTGGTGGGGCGCAACGGCGCAGGCAAGTCCACGCTGTTCGCGCTGTTCACCGGCGGCCTGACCGAAGACGGCGGCGAGTTCTCCAAGCCGCGCCAGTGGCGCATGGCCCAGGTTGCGCAGGACATGCCCGAGACCGACCAGTCGGCGACGCAGTTCGTGATCGAAGGCGATACCCGCCTCGTCGAAGTGCAGCAGCAGCTGCTCGACGCCGAAGCCAGCGACGACGGCATGGCCATCGCCCAGGCGTATTGCGATCTCGCCGACGCCGGCGCCCACGACTCCGTGGCCCGCGCCCAGGCGCTGATCCTGGGCCTGGGTTTCAAATCGTCCGAACTCGATAACCCCGTCGACAGCTTCTCGGGCGGCTGGCGCATGCGCCTGCAGCTGGCCCGCGCGCTGATGTGCCCATCCGACCTGCTGCTGCTCGACGAACCCACCAACCACTTGGACTTGGACGCCCTGGTCTGGCTCGAAGCCTGGCTCAAGCGCTATGCGGGCACGATGATCGTCATCAGCCATGACCGCGAATTCCTCGATGCCGTGACCAACGTCACGCTGCAGATCAACGCCGCCCAGCTCAACCGCTACGGCGGCAACTACAGCAAGTTTGAAGAACTGCGCGCCCAGCAGCTCGAACTGCAAAGCGCCAGCTTCGCCAAACAGCAGGAAAAGATCGCCCACCTGCAGAAGTTCATCGACCGCTTCAAGGCCAAGGCTTCGAAGGCCAAGCAGGCGCAAAGCCGCGTCAAGGCCCTGGACCGCATGGAGAAGATCGGTCCCGTGCTGGCCGAAGCCGATTTCACGTTCGAGTTCAAGGAACCGCTCAACCTGCCCAACCCGATGCTGGCGATTTCGAACGCCTCGTTCGGCTACCGCGGCGAAGACGGCAACGACACCATCATCCTGCGCAACGTGAGCCGCTCTGTGCTCGCGGGCCAGCGCATCGGTATCCTGGGCGCCAACGGCCAGGGCAAGTCGACGCTGGTCAAGACCATTGCACATGAAATGGGCGCGCTCGCCGGTGAAGTCACCGAAGGCAAGGGCCTGAGCATTGGCTACTTCGCGCAGCAGGAACTCGACGTGCTGCGTCCGCCAGACAGCCCGCTGGAGCACATGATCCGTCTGGCGCGCGAACAGGGCGCGAACAGCCGTGAGCCGTCGCGCGAGCAGGATCTGCGCAGCTACCTGGGCACGTTCAATTTCACCGGCGACATGGTCAAGCAGGCCGTGGGCACGATGAGCGGCGGCGAAAAGGCGCGGCTGGTGCTGGCGATGATCGTCTGGCAGCGTCCCAACCTGCTGCTGCTCGATGAGCCAACCAACCACTTGGATCTGGCCACGCGCGAAGCGCTGTCGATGGCGATCAACGATTTCGACGGCACCGTGATGCTGGTCAGCCATGACCGGGCGCTGCTGCGCGCGGTCTGCGACGAGTTCTGGATGGTCGGTCGCGGCGCCGTGGGCCCGTTCGACGGCGATCTGGACGACTACCAGCGCTACCTGCTCGACGAGTCCAAGCGCCTGCGCGAGGAAGCCAAGAACGAAGAGAGCAAGCCCGCGGCCCTGGCCCCGGCACCGGCGCTCGCCCCGGCAGCCGTTGCCCCCGTCGCTGCGCCCGCCGTGGCGCCGGCCGCGGCCGGCCCGGCCGTGGACCAGAAGGAACAGCGCCGCCTGGCCGCGCTGGCGCGCCAGGAACTGGCCGACAAGATGCGTCCGTTCAAGAAGGAACTCGAGGCCAACGACAAGAAGCTGGCCCAGCTCACCGCCGAACGCGCGCAGATCGAACAGCGCCTGACCGAGCCCCTGCCCCCGGCGGAGATCGTCGAAGCCGGCAAGCGCCTCAAGGCCTGCAGCGATGAAATCGACGCGCTCGAAGAGCGTTGGCTCGAAATCAACGACGCCATGGAAGGTTTGACGGCCCAGGCTGGCAACGATTCGTAAGCAAAGAACTGCGTTTCAAACCCACAGGAAACCAAGGCTCTGCCTTGGTTTTTTGCTATCTATTTTGAATGGTGAAATACGCCACCCAGCAAAGGCGCGTTTCCGTTTCATTTATTTGCGTTTGGCGGTCAACGCGCTTCGCAGGGTCCACGTTGTATAGGCACTAAGGAGCTTTTACTATGAACATGACAGCCCACACGTTTGCCTGGCCCGAAGACGAACGCGATCGCAAGCGCGCACCAGCCCGCTGCTGAGCCACTCTTTTCGCCTGCCAGGTTGCGTCCTGCCCACTGCGCAGCGCCCTTCATAGCCGGGCCGGCATTCTTGAGCGAATGCCCCGCCCGCTGATTTTCAACCGCCGCAAGACCGGCACCGAAAAACCCGTGACCGCGGGTTTTTTCTTGGACTGCGTACAGCTGCTCGAAGTTCCGAGCCCAACGCAGGTACTGCGAAAAATTTTTGAAGAATCGGTGTTTTCCTGTCAACGCATTCCTACACGGGCGCGTTGAACAGATATCAAGGAGCTTTTGCTATGAACACGATGACCCACATGTTTGCCTGGCCTGAAGACGAACGCGATCGCAAGCGCGCACCAGCCCGCTGCTGAGACGCCGTCCCGCTGGCGCCGGCGCGCACTTCATGTGCCCCGAAGAACGCTGACAGCCGGACCGATACGCATTCCAGGACGTCCCGTCCTCCAATTTCCACTGCCGCCAAGTCGGCATAAAAAAACCCGCCGCAGCGGGTTTTTTCTTTGGCCAAGCGCATTCAATGCATGTGCAGGCCGCCGTTGACCGAGAAATCGGCGCCGGTGGAATAGCCGCCGTCATTGGACGCAAGCCACGCAATGATGGAAGCGATTTCGCCGGGCTCACCCAGGCGACGCACTGGAATGGTGCCCACGATCTTGTCGAGCACTTCGGTGCGAATGGCCTTGACCATGTCGGTGCCGATGTAGCCCGGGCTCACGGTGTTGACCGTGACGCCCTTGGTCGCGAGCTCCTGGGCCAGGGCCATCGTGAAGCCGTGCATGCCGGCCTTGGCCGCCGAGTAGTTGGTTTGACCCGACTGACCCTTCACGCCGTTGACCGAGCTGATGTTGATGATGCGGCCCCAGCCTTTTTCGACCATGTCGCCCACGACTTGCTTGGTGACGTTGAACATGGAAGTCAGATTGGTCTCGATGACCGCGTCCCAGTCTTCGCGCGTCATCTTGAGGAACATGCGGTCGCGCGTGATGCCCGCGTTGTTGACCAGCACGTCGATGCTGCCGTGCTCGGCCTTGGCCGCGCTGAAGGCCGCGTGCGTCGAATCCCAGTCACCGACATTGCCGACGGATGCGTGGAATTCAAAGCCCTGGTCCTTTTGCTCCTTGAGCCATTTCTGGAAATCCCGTGTCGGGCCGCAGCCGGCGATCACCTTGAAACCGTCCTTGTACAGACGCTGGCAGATCGACGTACCAATGCCGCCCATACCCCCCGTGACATACGCTACTTTTTGACTCATGCAATTTCTCCTGGACAAACCACTCGTACGATTCAGACACTCTATCGAAATTCGGCGGATAGCACGCTGAGGTAACTACCGAGCCCGCGTGAAAAACACCGGGCTCGAACCATTGGCTCAGACGCGTTCCAGCGCCATGGCCACGCCCATGCCGCCACCGATACACAGACCTGCAAGGCCGCGGCGCGCGCCGCTGCGCTGCATTTCGTGCAGCAGCGTGACCAGCACGCGACAGCCCGAGGCACCGATGGGGTGGCCCAGGGCGATCGCACCGCCGTTGACGTTCACCTTGGCCGGGTCTATGCCCAGCTGCTGATTGACCGCACAGGCCTGGGCGGCAAACGCTTCGTTGAGCTCGAACAGGTCGACGTCTTCGGCTTTCCAGCCGGCGCGCTCCAATGCCTTACGGCTAGCAAAAACCGGGCCCATGCCCATGGTCGCGGGGTCCAGGCCCGAAGTTGCATAGGACACGATGCGCGCCAGCGGCGTCAGGCCCAGGGCCTTGGCCTTGGTCGCAGACATCACGACCACGGCGGCCGCGCCGTCGTTGAGGCCCGATGCATTGCCGGCCGTGACCGAACCGGCCTTGTCGAACGCGGGGCGCAGCCCGCCCAGCGCTTCGGCGCTGGTCTTGCGGTTGATGTATTCGTCGGCAGAGAACTGCACGGGGTCGCCCTTGCGCTGGGGAATGGCGACGGACACGATTTCATCGACGAACTTGCCGGCGTCCTGCGCGGCCGCGGCCTTTTGCTGGCTGGCCAGCGCCAGCGCATCCTGGGCTTCGCGGCTCACGCCGTTTTCCTTGGCGACGTTCTCGGCGGTGATGCCCATGTGGTACTGGTTGTAGACGTCCCACAGGCCGTCGACGATCATGGTGTCGGTCATCTTCCAGTCGCCCATGCGCTGGCCGTCACGCGAACCGTTGAGTACGTGGGGCGACAGGCTCATGTTTTCCTGGCCGCCCGCGACCACGATCTCGCTGTCGCCCGTGGCCACGGCCTGGGCCGCGAGCATCACGGCCTTGAGGCCGGAGCCGCAGACCGCGTTGATGGTCAGCGCGGGAGTCTCCTTGGCCACGCCGGCCTTCATCATCGCCTGGCGTGCGGGATTCTGGCCCACGCCCGCGGTGAGCACCTGGCCCATGATGACTTCACCCACCTGGTCGAGCGGCACCTGTGCGCGGCTCAGGGCCTCGCGAATGACCAGGGCGCCGAGGTCGGTCGCAGGAATCTTGGCGAGCGTGCCGCCAAACTTGCCCACGGGTGTACGAACAGCAGAAACGATGACGATGTCTTCCATGATGGTCCTTTGATGACTCTGGTTTTGGCGTTCGGCTCTGTCAACGCAGGGCCGGGGTTCGCCACATGCTACGGATATTGCACCGCAACATTGTCAACTATTTGCGCCCGCTTTTTGGCGTACATAGCGACCCGGTGCGGGCTCGATTTGCTGAAATGCCTTGCCGCGGCCATAGCGCTTGGGCGCAGCGATCTGCTTGCCGCCCTGCTGGGAGAGCCATTGCGACCAGTCGGTCCACCAGCTGCCCGGGCGTTCGCTCGCGCCGTCCAGCCAATCGGCGTGGCTTTCGGGAAGCTGGTCGTCGTCGCGAATCCAGTGGCTGCGCTTGTTCTTCGCGGGCGGATTGATCACGCCCGCGATATGGCCCGAAGCGCCCATCACGAAGCGCTTGCGGCCCGGCAAGTGGCGGGTCGAGGCATAGGCGGCGTTGATGGGCACGATATGGTCTTCGCGCGAGCCGTAGATGTAGACCGGAATGTCGAGCTGCGACAGGTCGAGCGGCTCGCCGCACACCGTTAGCGCGCGCGGCTGCACCAGCTTGTTCTCGAGGTACAGATTGCGCAGATACCAGGCGTAATAGGGACCGGGCAGATTGGTCGAATCGCTGTTCCAGTAAAGCAGATCGAACGGCGGCGGCGTCTGACCCTGCAGGTAGTTGCCGACGACATAGTTCCAGACCAGGTCGTTGGGCCGCAGGAAGCTGAAGGTCGAGGCCAGTTCCTGGCCCTTGAGCAGGCCGCCCTGCCCCATCTGCCACTCGCGGTAGCGCACCATGGGCTCGTCGATGAAGATATCGAGAATGCCGGTGTCGCTGAAGTCGAGCAGCGTGGTGAGCAGCGTGGCGCTGGCCACCGACTTCTCGCCGCGCGCCGCGAGCACGCCCAGCGCCGCGGTGAGCATGGTGCCGCCGACGCAAAAGCCCAGCGTGTTGATCTGCTCGGCACCGGATATTTCACGCACGCGCTCGATCGCCGTGAGCACCGCGCCGTCTATGTAATCGTCCCAGCTGGCCTTGGCCAGCGAGGCGTCGGGGTTGCGCCAGCTGACGACGAAGGTGTGCTGGCCCTGCGCCACCGCATAGCGGATCAGCGAGCTTTCGGGCTGCAGGTCGAGGATGTAGTACTTGTTGATGCAGGGCGGAACCATCAGCAGCGGACGCTCGCTGACCTTGTCGGTCAGCGGCTTGTATTCGATCAGCTGGAACAGTTCGTTCTCGAAGACCACCGCGCCTTCGGTGGTCGCCATGTTCTTGCCGACTTCGAAGCGGCTTTCGTCGGTCATCGACAGATGGCCTTGCTGCATGTCGTGCAGCAGATTGCTGATGCCCTTGGCCAGGCTCGCACCCTGCGAAGCGATGAGCTTTTGCTGGGCTTCGGGATTGAACGCCAGGCTGTTGCTCGGCGACAGCGCAGCCGTCCATTGCTCGACCGCGAAACGGATGCGGCGGCAGGTCTTTTCGTCGGCCTGCAGCGCATCGGCGAGGTCCATCAGCGTCTGTGAATTGAGCAGATAGACTTCGGCCATCAGCGCCGCACCAGGCTGGCTGCGCCAGCTGTCGGCGGCAAAGCGCTTGTCCTTGGGCGCTTCGGCAGCCGGCTGGCTGGCATGGCTCCACAGGCGCGTCATCTCGCGCTGATAGCGCTGCTGCAGGCTTTGCAGCTTTTGCGGGTCGAACTGCAACGCAGGTGCGGCGGGCGCAGTTTCAACGGCCGGCTTCGCCGCGGCGCCGGATTGCAGCATTGCCAATATCTGGCCCCATTGCTGACTGAAAATCTGCGGAATTTGCGGGGCGAATCCCCGGAGTGGGTCAGAATTCATGCTGCGTCCAAGATAGGCGGAATAACAATGCGGCCGGATGCACCATTGTTGACTAGCATCCGCGCTCTGGCAATGCACTTTGGCCTTCTTTGCGAGCGCTTCCCACTTTTCCCGCCACCGGCCCCGTCTGGCCACTGCCTGCTGAAGGGGTCTCCATGTATCTTGTCGTTATCGCCTGGCTCTATGTCACCTTGATGATGGCGATCGCCGAAGCCACCAGCCCCGTGGGCAGCGTGCTCGGCGCGATCGTGACCTTCGTGCTCTACGGCCTGCTGCCGCTGAGCATTCTGGTCTATATCCTGGGCACGCCGGGGCGCAAGCGCAAGCTGCTTGCGCGCGCCCAGGCCGAGCAGCAGGCCTGGGATGAAGCCCAGGCCCAGGCGGCGGGCGCGCGCTCAGACAGCGGCGTCGCGCCAGATGCAGGCGGCGAAACGCCCGCTGCTGCCCAGACGGGCAGCGTCACGCCGGTGCGAGAAGAACGCTGACGGGTTGCCCACCGTACACCAGCGCGCGCTGCTGTCGTTGCCGTAGACCGCGCCGATACCCAGCGACTCAAGACGCTGGCGCGCGAGACCGGCGAGATCGGCGAGCCACTTGCCCGGCGCCTGGCCCGCGCGGAAATGCTGCGCGGCTTCAGGGCGGCCCTGGCACAGCGCGGCGCGCACTTCGTCGCCGACTTCGAACGCATCCGGGCCTATGCATGGGCCCAGCCAGGCCAGGGTCTGGCCGGCGACCTGCGCCGGCGCCGCACCCAGCCGCTGCGCAAAATGCGTGAACAGGTTTTCGAGCACGCCTTCGGCGCGTGCGCCGGCGCGCGCGTTGCCCGCGAGACTGCGCCAGCCCGCATGGGCCGCGGCCACGGCCTGGCCGCTGCGATCCGTCAACAGCACCGGCAAGCAGTCGGCGACCATGATGGTGCAGGCCACGCCGGGCGTCGATGTGAGGCTTGCATCGGCGGCCAGTCCCAGGCCCGTGGCGGCGTCCAGCGCCAGCACGTCGCTGCCGTGCACCTGGCGCAGGAACACCGCATGCGCGCCCGGCGTGCGCGCGCGCAGCGCCGTCTGCAGCCGCGTGCGGTTCTCGAACACCGCATGCGCCGAGTCGCCCACGTGATCGCCGAGATTGAGCGAATCCCAGGGCGCGGCGCTGACGCCGCCCCTGCGCGTGGTGCACAGCGCATGCACGCCCGCAGGCGCAGGCCAGTCGGGCTGCAACCAGTCATCGAATGCGTTGGCTGCGCTCATTGGTGGTCCGGGCAGGCGTCGGGATGGGACTGCTGGAACGCGGGCAAGGCATTGCAGCGCGCGACGATGGCCGCGATGCGCGGCAACTCATCGAGCGTCAGGCCGAAGCGCTGGGCATTGAACACCTGGGGGATCAGACAGCAATCGGCCAGGCCCGGCGCATCGCCCCAGCAGAAAGTGGACTCGGCCAGACCCGCAGCGCGGCGCTCTTCGGCCAGCAGGCCCAACTGGCGTTCGACGGCCGCGAGGCCAGAACCGGCCCAGTGCTGGTACCAGGTGTTTTTCGCCTCGTCTGAGACTTCGAGCGTGCGCACCAGATACTTGAGCACGCGCAGGTTGTTGAGCGGATGGATTTCGCAGGCCACCATCTGCGCCAGCGCACGCACATGGGCACGGCCCAGCGGGTCGGCGGGCAGCAGCGCCACAGCGGGCTGGGTTTCTTCCAGGTATTCGATGATGGCCATCGATTGCGTGAGCAGCGGGCCTGCATCGAGTTCGAGCGCCGGCACCAGCGCATCGCCCACGCGGTCGGCGTATTCGGCCGCGCGGTGGTCGCCACGCAGCAGGTGCACGGGCACATAATCAAACGACAGGCCCTTGAGGTGCAGCGCGATGCGCACGCGGTAGGCCGCAGAGGAGCGGAAATAGGAATGCAGCTTCATGCCGCCCAGCATACCGCCAGCAACGGCCGTTGCCCATGGCACAAGCGCGGATCCTTGCACCGAAAAATCCACTCTTATATAAGAATGAGGGCTTGTGCGTGGCACACTGCTGCGCTCAGGCCCGCGCTGTACGCGGCTTGGCATTTACCTTCTTTCGTGAAAGATTCCCATGCGCTATGTATTCACACCCGCAGACGTCGCCAGCCTGCCCGTGGTGGGCAGCCCCGAACGTTTCCCCGTGCACCGCATCTATTGCGTAGGCCGCAACTACGAAGAACACGCCAAGGAAATGGGCTTCACCGGCCGTGAGCCGCCGTTCTTCTTCCTCAAGCCCGCCGACGCGCTGCTGCCCGTCGAAGCCGGCACCACAGGTGAAATGCCCTACCCCACGCTGACCAGCAACCTGCACCATGAGATCGAGCTGGTCGTAGCTATCGGCAAGGCCGGCAAGAACATCCGCGCCGCCGACGCCGCCGAGTACATCTACGGCTACGCGCTGGGTCTGGACATGACGCGCCGCGACCTGCAAAACGAGATGAAGAAGGAGGGTCGCCCCTGGTGCATCGGCAAGGGCTTCGAGCACTCCGCTCCCATTGGCCCGGTCACGCCCGTGGCCCAGGCCGGCGACGTGGAGAAAGCCCCGATTGCACTGCAAGTCAACGGCGTTGACCGCCAGCGCAGCACGGTCGCGCAGCTGATCTGGAACATCGCCGAAACCATAGAGCATCTGTCGGCCGCCTGGGAACTGCAGCCCGGCGACCTGATCATGACCGGCACGCCCGAAGGCGTGAGCGCCGTGGTGCGCGGCGACCTGCTCGAAGGCACGCTCGAAGGCCTGACCCCTCTGTCGGTTCGCATCGTTTGATGCCCCTGTGCCCCGCGCCGCGCGGCGTGGGGCACACCAGCGCTGCATTTCGTCGGCGTTGAACGCGCCGGCCTGATTTATTGCTTATATTCAGGCAATGATTTTTCGCAGCCCCATACAGTTCTGCCGTAATTGCGGCACCGCCGTGGTCTACCGCATTCCCGACGACGGCGACACCCGGGAGCGAGCCGTCTGCCCGCAGTGCCACACCATCCATTACGAGAACCCGCTGAATGTGGTGGGCACCATTCCGGTGATGGACGATGGCCGAGTGCTGCTGTGCAAGCGCAACATCGAGCCGCGCCGCGGCATGTGGACCCTGCCCGCGGGGTTCATGGAGCTCGGCGAAACCACGGCCCAGGGCGCCCAGCGCGAAACCGATGAGGAAGCCGGCGCCGATATCGAAATGGGCGCGCTGTACACGCTGATCAGCGTGCCGCGCGTCGGCCAGGTGCACCTGTTCTACCGCGCCCGACTGCGCGCCGAGCAATGCTATCCCGGCCCCGAAACCATGGAAGTGCAACTGTTCGCCGAGCAGGACATTCCCTGGGAAGAACTCGCCTTTCGCACCGTCAAGGAGACGCTGCAGCACTACTATGCCGACCGTGCACGCGGGAGCTTCGGCATGCACTGCATTGATCTGAACTGAGGTTTCGCGACGGCAATTGACCCGCGGTTCGCGTGTCTTTCTACAGGCTCAGGCGAACGGGGTTGAGAGCATGGCGAACCACTGCGTTCGCCCTGAGTGCGCAGCCCGTTGAAGGATCGAAGCCATGTTGTTCAACAAACTGATGTCATTTAAACGCGGCTTGTTGATAACGTTATCAACCCAGTGAAACTTGGCTGTCGGCGGTAACGTTCTGGCGCCAAACTGGCCCATCTCTTGCTTGCATCTTGTCACAAATCGCCCATGCAACGACGCATGAGGACAAGAAGTACGACAACCAGGGAGCGCCATGACAAGCACCGACGACGTGGGTCACGAGATCGATACGGACAGTTTCATCCCCTTCATGCGCAAGGTATCGCGCTGCGAGGACTCGCTGCGAGAGTTGCGGCTGATGTGGCGATTGATCGAGTCATCTGCAAAGATGAACTGCCCCGAAGAGGCGCACAGCATCCTGCCGATGATGGCCGCCACGCGCGAAGGCTTCCAGCGGCTAGAGGCCGATCTGGTGCAGTCATTGGTCGCCGAGTCGTTGGGCGAAGTGATGCGCGAAATCGGCACGCAGGCGCGACATGTGATCGACATCCTGGTGCGCAACCTGTACGAACGCACGGCCGATGTGGGTTTTCTGGCCACCGATCCGGTGCTGTGCCGACTGGCCGCGGGCCTGGATGACGATGCCGAAGCCGTGCGCGCACGCCTGCGCCAATACCGCAGCAAGTACACGGTCTACGACGACATCCTGATTCTCGACACCCATGGCAAGGTGCTGGCGTGCATAGACCCGACCAACGCGCTGGCGCAAAGCCAGGATGCGCTGATCGAGCAGACGCTGCGCAGTCCGCGCCATGTCGAGACCTTCCGGGCCAGCGACCTGCGCCCCGGCCAGCGCCATGCGCTGATCTATTCCCAGCGCCTGAATCACCCGGTCACGGGCGAGCCCGTGGGCGTGCTGTGCCTGAGCTTTGCATTCGACGATGAACTGCAGGGCATTTTTCAGGCGCGCGGCGCACAGGAAGGCCGCAGTCTCGCGCTGCTGGTCGACGGCAACCAGCAGGTGCTCGCGAGCAGCGATCCGCTGTGGCTGCAGGTGGGCATCAAGGTGCCGCAGAACCTTTCTGGTGCGCCGTGTCTGTGGACCCATTCGGGTCGCACCTATCTGGTGCAGACCATGGCAGCCGCGGGCTACCAGGGCTACCCCGGCCCGCCGGGCTGGAAAGGCCAGGTCATGGTGCCGGTCGACCTGGCTTTTCAGTCGCGTGCGCGCAGCAGCGTCGACAGCCTGCCACCCGCGATCATCCAGGGCCTGCTGGGCCATGCGCGCCAGTTCTGCCCGCCGCTGCACGACATCGTGACCGCGGCCGACACCATACGCCGCGTGGTCTGGAACGGCCAGGTCATGACGGGCGGACAGCGCGAAGGCGCGCAGCGCCTGGCCGCGGTGCTCGAGCAGATCGGCGAGACCGGCGCGCGCACCAACGAAGTGTTCAGCCAATCGATACGCGACCTCTACAACACCGTGCTCAGCGCGGCCTTGCGCGACAGCGAGTTTCTGAGCCAGTTGCTGGTCGACCTGCTGGACCGCAACCTCTACGAGCGCGCCAACGACTGCCGCTGGTGGGCGCTGACGCCCGAGCTGCGCAATCTGCTGGCCGACGTGAAGCTGGCCATCGCCAGCGACGCCGACGTCATGCGCGCCAACGCCATTCTTGGCCAGATCAACGGCCTGTATACCGTCTACTCGCGCCTGGTGGTCTACGACACCAACGGTCGCATCGTCGCGGCCAGCCATGACCGGCTGGCCAACGGCGCCAGCGCCATCGGCCAGCGCATAGACGCCGAGGCACTGACCGCGGTGCTCGCGCTGCGCGGCGCCCAGGCCTACCATGTGAGCCCCTGGCAGGCGAGCGCGCTCAGCGATGACGCACCGACCTATGTGTTCCACGCCGCGATTCGCGCGCCCGACGGCGCGCAGACCGTGGGCGGCATAGGTATCGTCTTCAACTCGGCCGAGGAACTTGCGGCCATGCTCACCGGCGCCCAGCAGGGCGGACAGCGCAATTGCACGGTGTTTGTCGATCGCACCGGACTGGTGCTCGCAAGCAGCAATACCAAGGCGACTGGCGACAGTCTGGCGATCGCCGTGGGCAGCCGCCTGGCGCTGCCCGCGCGCATGCTGCAGCTCGCGCCCGGCCAAAGCGAATCGCGCGCCATGGTGCATGCCGGGCACTATTGCATCGTCGGCTGCTCGGTGACCCAGGGCTACCGCGAGTTTCGCGCCAACAGCGATGCGCCGCACGCCGTGCTCGCGCTGTCGTTCACATCGTTTGGCGCAGTGCTGGCCGATGCCGAAGCCGCCGTGATGCGCCGCACCACCCACATCACCGGCGACAGCGCCGGCAATGCCAAGGAAGCGGGAGCGGCCACGGGCCGCGAGATGGCGACGTTCTTCATCGATGCCCGGCCCTTTGCCGTGCATGCCGCCTGCGTGCTCGAAGCCCTGCCGGCCAGCGCGATCACCGCGGTCTCCGCGGGCCGCCTGCCCTATTGCCTGGGCACGCTTGCGCGCCGCGCCCAAGGCCAGGTCACGGGCTATGCCTGGGTGTTCGATCTGGGCCATGTGCTGCGCGGCACGCCCTCGCCCATCACCGCGCAAAGCCAGGTGATCGTGATCGAGGAAGGCGGGCGGCGCATAGGCCTGCTGGTCAGCGACCTGCTGGGCGTGCAGCATTTCGCGGCACGGCGCTTTGCGGCCGCGCCGCGC
>NZ_JAHCDD010000095.1 GCF_018413525.1 Acidovorax sp. CCYZU-2555 | reverse complement strand
GGGCTATCCGCCATCGTGCTTCGCCAAGCTGCCCCAGCTCGTCGAGCGCAGCGGCAACGGCCTCAACGGCGTGGGCTCGATCACGGCGTTCTACACCGTGCTGTCCGAAGGCGATGACCAGCAGGATCCCATCGCCGACGCGGCGCGCGCCATTCTCGACGGCCATATCGTGCTGTCGCGGGCGCTGGCCGAAACCGGCCATTTCCCCGCGATCGACATCGAGCAGTCGGCGTCGCGCGTGATGCACAACGTGGTGGCGCGCGAGCATTTCGAGCTCGCCCGGCGCTTTCGTGCGGTGTATTCGCGCTACCAGAAGAGCCGCGACCTGATCCAGGTCGGTGCCTATGTCGCGGGTTCCGACCCGCAGATCGATGAAGCCGTGAAGCTGCAGCCCGCGATGGCCAGTTTCCTGCAACAGAACATGTTTGAAGCCGCGACCATGGACGAGAGCATCTCGGGCATGGCGGCACTGCTCGGTCACTAACGCGAAGGGCTGAAATGTCGTCTTTGAATGCACTGATGGTGGCGATCGAGGCAGCCATGCGCAAGCGCGATGAAGCGCGCCAGGCGTTGCAGGCGCGCGTGCAGGCCAGCCAGGCCGCGCAAGCGCAGATGGACCAGCTCCAGGACTACGCGGCGCAGATGCAGCAGCGCTGGGGCGCGCACGAAAACCAGGCGGTACAGCCCGAAGTGATGTACCACCAGTACCAGTTCATGGAGCGCCTGTCGCACGCCCGCGGTCTGCAGACCAAGGTGATCAACGACCAGGCCATTCGCCTGGAAGCCGCGCAGAAAGCGCTGATGGCCTGCGAGCTGCGTCTGACCAGCCTGCAGAAGGTGGTGGCTGCACGCCAGCGCGACATTTCCCTGGCGCAAATGCGCCGCGAACAGAAACAGACCGACGAGCGCGCCGCGCTGCAATTCATCGGCCGCACCTTTGGAATGCAGTTCCAGGAAGCATGAACATGGAAAACAACGCGATCCGTTCCGCCAACAACCCCGCGCCCACGAATGCCGTGGCGCGCAATGCCGGCGCACGCCAGGCAGCGGGCACCGATGCGGGCGACGCCAAGGGCGGCTTTTCGCTGTTGCTGGCCGACATGGCCGTGATGGGCGACATGGCTGTGACTGCGCAGACGCCCGCCCCGGTAGCGCCGACAACGGTCTCGGCCGAAATCGAAGAGCCGCTGGCCCAAGGCGAGCTGCTGCCCGCCGAATGGCTCACCGCCGAGCAGGCACCGGCTTCGTTGCCGGCCGCCGAGCAGCCGGTTGGTGAGCCACCGGTCGCCGCACTGCCGGCTGTCGCCCAACCGGCCGCCGATTTGCCGCCCGTTGCGCTGCCTTCGGGCGCGCTCCCTTCCGCTCCTCTGGCTGCGTCCGCGCAGGCGGCCGAGCCGTTGCCGGCCACCGAGTGGCAACCCGAAACCGGCGCTTTTGCGTTGTTCAGCCTGATCGGGCAGACGGCGCGCATGGATGGCGCGGCCGATGCCGCGCTGCGTGATGGCCGCAGCTTGGGCGTTGGCGACAGCGATGGCGCCGCCGCGCGCCAGGCGGCCCTGCCCATGGGCGGCGGCCGCGGCGTCTACGGCGCGAATCTGCCACCCGCGGCGCTGCCGACGGGCAACGCCTGGAGCGGCGCGCATGCCGCCGCCAGCGAGACCTTGATCGACGCCGCGACCGACCTCGTCGACACCGCAGCCGGCGCGGCGCAACCCAGCACGCTGTCGCTCAACCCGTCCGAGCGCGGCGCTCAGCCCCATGGGCTGGCGGCGCTGCTGGCGCGCATGGATGCCGAAGCCACGCCCTGGGCCAGCGCAGTGGCGCCGGGCCCGGCCGTGACTTACAGCGCGGCCCCGGCTGCCGGTCTGGCGGACGGCGCGGTTTCCGCGGTGGGCGCGGGCGGTACGGCCGACGCGGCTGCCGACGCCGGCAGCGTCGATGCCGCCATGACCGATACCGCCGCGGCCGACGCCGTGCTGTCGCAGCCCGATGACACCTGGGCCGATCAGCTGTCGGAACAGGTGGCGTTCTGGGTGCAGCAAAAGACCCAGCGCGCGGAAATGACCATCGATCGCCAGGGCCGACCGGTCCAGGTGCAGGTGACGATCACCGGCAACGAAGCCCATGTCACTTTCCGCAGCAATGAGCAGCAGACACGCGACATGCTCGATGCCGGTACTGCGCAGCTGCGCGAAATGCTCGAGCAGCAAGGCCTGAACCTGGCCAGCGTCACGGTGCAGACCGGCGACGCCGGCGGGCAGGGCGGCTCCGGGCGCCAGGATTCCTCGGGCCGATCGGCAAGCGGCCGCGGCGATGAAGGCCCAGGCCAGACCGCTGTCGTCTCCGCCGATCTGCGCGCGCGCCCCGACGCCACGCGCACGGTCGATCTGTTTGTGTAAGCTCTTCCAAGCCGAAGGAAAGCCGGGGTTTCGGTCGTCTATTCAGCGCATGCGCTGGCGCTGAAGACGGAATAATGGGTGCTATCAGTGAGCCGAACCTGCATCTGTGTCGGGCGGCTTTTCTACAGCAAGGAAACCCAACGTGTCCGCCAAACCCCCTGCAGCAGCCGCCCCCGCCAAGGAACCCGCCAAGAGCAAGCTGGTCCTGATTGGCGCCATAGTCGTGGTGCTGATCGTTCTGGCCGCGGCCGCTTTCCTGTTCCTCAATTCCCGCAATCACGAAGGCGATGAGGAGCACGCCAGCGCGCCGCCCGCCGTTGTCGTGCCCACGTTCCTGCCGCTTGAAAACATGGTGGTCAACCTCGCCGATCCCGGCGGCGACCGCTTTGTGCAGATCGGCATCACGCTCGAACTGCTGGACGACAAGACTGCCGGCATGGTCAAGCAATACCTTCCCAGCATCCGCAGCGGCGTGCTGCTGCTGGTGTCGCAGCGCTCTTCGGAAGAGCTGCTGGCCCGTGAAGGCAAGGAAAAGCTGGCCGCCGACATCCGCGAGGAAGTCAGCCGTCCGCTGGGTCTGAGCGGCGCGACGAGCGCACGCAAGCAAGCGGACGAAGAATCTGCCGATGAAGAAGAGCGTCCGCGCCGTCGCCAGCAGCAGCAAAATGCCGTGCGCCGCGTGCTGTTCTCCAGCTTCATCATTCAGTGAACCACCAGGGGATTAGCCATGAGTGATTCATTTCTCTCCCAGGAAGAAGTCGATGCCCTTTTGGAGGGCGTGACCGGAGAGAGCCAGAAGTCGACGATCGAAGAGGTCGAGGCGGGTTCGGTCCGCAACTACGACATCTCGAGCCAGGAACGCATTGTTCGCGGGCGCATGCCCACGATGGAAATCGTCAACGAACGGTTTGCGCGCAACTTCCGCATCGGCTTGTTCAACTTCATCCGCCGCAGCCCCGAAGTTTCGGTGGGTACGGTGGCGGTGCAACGCTACAGCGCTTTCCTGCGCGATCTGGCGGTGCCCACCAATTTCAACATCGTGGCGATTCGCCCGCTGCGCGGCAACGGCCTCGTGGTCTGCGACCCCTCGCTGGTGTTCGGCGTGATCGACACGCTCTACGGCGGCACGGGCCGGCTGCAGACGCGCATCGAAGGCCGCGATTTCTCGCACACCGAACAGCGCGTGATCAATCGCCTGGTCGATGTGATCTGCGAGGAATACCGCAAGGCCTGGCATGGCATCTATCCGCTGGAGCTGGGTTACCAGCGCTCGGAAATGCAGCCCCAGTTCGCGAACATCGCCACGCCCAGTGAAATCGTCGTGTCCACGGCGTTCCAGCTGGAAATCGGCGATATTTCGGGCGCTATCCATATCTGCATGCCCTACGCGACGCTGGAGCCCATTCGCGACGTGCTGTATTCCTCGACACAGGGCGATTCGATCGAAGTCGATCGCCGCTGGGTCAAGGTGCTGACGCGCGAAATCCAGGCCGCCGAAGTGACGCTGGTCGCGGAATTGGCCCGCGCCGATGCGACCGTCGAACAGCTGCTGGCCATGAAGGCCGGCGACTTCATCGAACTTGACCGCGAACCGCGCATCCGTGCGTCGATTGGCGGGGTACCGGTTTTTGATTGCCAATACGGCACGCACAACGACAAATACGCAATCCGCATCGAGCAGTGCCTGCGCGGCTCGGATGCGAATTGGATGGGAGAGAAACATGGCAAATGACAACACCACCGATGCATCCGACGACGCTTTCTCCGGCTGGGCCGAAGCCCTGCAGGAGCAGAACGAGCGCGACAAGACGATAGACGCCGAACAGGGTGGCCCGCTGAGCGGCGAGCCCACGCGCCCCGGTTTCGCGGGCGGCGAAGTGCCGGTCAACGACATCAACATGGTGCTGGACATCCCGGTGCAGCTGTCGGTGGAACTGGGCCGCACCAAGGTGCCGATCAAGTACATCCTGCAACTGGCCCAGGGCTCGGTGGTCGAGCTCGATGCGCTGGCCGGCGAACCCATGGACGTGCTGGTCAACGGCTACCTGATCGCCCAGGGCGAGGTGGTGGTGGTGAACGACAAGTTCGGTATCCGCCTGACCGATGTGGTGACGCCTTCCGAGCGTCTGCGCCGTGTCAGCCGTGGATAGCGGCAGCCTGTCCCAGACGCTGCTCGCGGTGCTGGCCTTCGTGGCCATCGTCGCGGCGCTGCCCTGGCTGGTGAGGCGCATGCAACAGCGCCAGGCGATCGCGCGCGGTGGCGACGTCAGCACGCGCGTGCTTTCCGCCGTGGCCGTGGGCGCGCACCAGCGCGTGGTGACGGTCGAAGTCGGCGAAGGCGCGCACAAGACCCGCCTGGTGCTGGGCGTGACCGCCCAACAGATCAATTGCCTGCATGTGCTGACGAGCAGCACGGCAGCAACCGCGCCCGCCGCGGATGTCGCCACATTTTCCCAGGCCATGGCCGCGGCCAAGACGGCCGGCCCTGCTGACAAGGCTCCCCATGTTGAATAAGTCAACGAGCGCCGCTGGCGCTGCGCTGCGTGGCCTGGCCGCCATGGCCTTGGTTGCTGCGGCCGCGCTGCCCGTCGCCGCGCTGGCGCAGTCCGCGCCCGGCCCGGGCGGCACGCTGCCGCTGCTCGTCGGTTCCGGCGGCGGCTCCAGCTTTTCCGTTCCCATCCAGACGCTGCTGTTCTTCACGGCGCTGTCGTTCCTGCCCGCGATCCTGCTGATGATGACCGGCTTCACGCGCATCGTGATCGTGCTGTCGCTGCTGCGCCAGGCACTGGGCACGCAGTCGGCGCCGCCCAATCAGGTGATCGTCGGCCTGTCGCTGTTCCTCACGATGTTCGTGATGGGCCCGACGCTGGACCGCGTGTACAAGGAAGCCTATCTGCCCTACACGGCCAACACCATGGGCTTCGAGGAAGCCGTGGGCAAGGCCGAAGCGCCGATGCGCGACTTCATGCTCAAGCAGACGCGCCAGTCCGATTTCGCGCTGTTCGCGCGCCTGGCCAAGCTCGATGCCGGCGTCACGGCCGAGACCGCGCCGTTGCGCGTGCTGGTGCCGGCCTTCGTGACCAGTGAACTCAAGACCGCGTTCCAGATCGGCTTCATGATCTTCATCCCGTTCCTGGTCATCGACATGGTGGTCTCGAGCATTCTGATGTCGCTGGGCATGATGATGCTGTCGCCGGTGCTCGTGGCGCTGCCGTTCAAGATGATGCTGTTCGTGCTCGCCGACGGCTGGAACCTGCTCATCGGCTCGCTGGCCGCGAGCTTTGCGACCTAGGACGCCCCATGACTTCGCAGATGGTTTTGACTTTCGGCCGCGACGCCTTGATGTTGCTGCTGATGATTTCCCTGCCGGTGCTCGGCGTGGTGATGGCCGTGGGCCTGCTGGTGAGTATTTTCCAGGCCGTGACCCAGGTGCATGAAGCCACGCTGGCGTTCGTTCCCAAGCTGCTGGCCGCCGTCGCCGTGTTTGCGATCGCCGGACCCTGGATGCTGAGCACGCTGGTCGACTTCATCCGACGCACCATCGAATCCATTCCCTCGGCGCTGGGCTAGGGCGCCTTGCTTCTCTTTTTCTTGCGCCTGCCGTGATTACCTTCAGCGAAGCCCAGATCGTCGCCTGGATGTCGCCCATACTGTGGCCGTTCGTGCGCGTTCTGGCGATGTTCACCGCCGCGCCGGTGTTCTCGCAGCGCTCCATTCCCATGCGTGCCAAGGTCGGCCTGGCCTTCCTGGTCGCGGTCTGCTCCCAGGCCACGCTGATCGGCCAGCCCGTGGTCAGCGTCAACTCGGCCGCCGCGCTGGGCACGCTGCTGCAGCAGATCGTCGTCGGCTTGGCCATCGGCTTTGCCGTGCGCCTGGTGTTCGCCGCGCTCGAAGTCGCGGGCGAGCTGATCGGCCTGCAGATGGGCTTGAACTTCGCCTCGTTCTTCGATCCGGCCAGCAATGCCCAGATCAGTGCGATCTCGCGTTTCTTCGTGCAGATCGGCACGTTGATGTTCATCGTCATCAATGGCCACCTGCTGCTGCTGATGGCCGTCGTCAAGAGTTTCGACGCCTTCCCGGTCGACGGCAATTTCATGCAGTCGCTGGCCCAGATGCGCATCTACGAGATGGGCGGCGCGGTGTTCGCGAGCGCGTTCTGGATTGCGTTGCCGATGATCGCCATGCTGCTGTTCGTCAACCTGGCGCTGGGCATCATCTCGCGCGTCGCGCCGCAGATGAACATCTACGCCGTGGGCTTTCCGGTCACGCTGACGGTGGGCCTGATCGGCATCGTCGCCACCTTGCCCATGCTCGAGCAGCCGCTGATGGCGTTGCTGCAGCGGGCGATGGATATTTTCGGCGTACAGATATAGGGCCGGTCGTTCGCACTGCGCCTTTTTATGCCCCGGGAGCTTGTCAGCTCCGATAGAGCCACGACAGCCAGCGGCTCGACTTCTCCTTCAGGAACCGGGCGATTTGCGCCTCGCCGCAGCGCAGGGCGATATCGCGTGCCGTCTGGCCGTCCTGGTTGCGCAGCAGAAGCTGCTTGCGCTGCGATTTGTCGATGATGTCCTTGGCGCCTTCGGTTTGTCCATTGATCAATGCCAGCATCAGCGCATTGTGGCCGTCGGCGCTTTGCAGGTGGAGTTGCCGCGCATCCAGCTGGTCGATGATCTTGGCGGCGAGTCCGGTCTGGCCCTTGATCAGCGCGCCCATCAGCGCGGTATGACCATCGATCTCCTGGAGGCTCAGCTGCTCCGGGCTCATTCTCTGCACGAAGAGCGAAGCGGCTTCGAGCTGGTCGCATTCCAGCGCATACATCAGCAATGTATAGCCCTCCTTGTCCTGAACCGAATACAAGGCGGAGTCCATTTCGTTGGCGAGAGCCACGGCAAACCGTTCGTTCCCGTGCTGCAGCGCAACTATCATGGCGGCGCAGCATTGCTTGTCGTCCGCCACAAACTGCTTGGGGTTCAACTGGTCGAAGATCAGTTTGCCGATTTGCGGTTGATCGCCCAGAGCCGCCTGTTCCAGCAGCGCGAGCGCAAAGCGGTTTCTGGCGTCGTCCGAATCGAGCAATGCCATGGTTTGCTTGAATATCCAGACGGACTCGGGCGTGCCGTGTGCCTCCTTCATTTCGCGATAGAGCGCAAGAGGCATCTTCTTCCAGAAGTCTTCCTGCGCGGCCTTGGCCGTCGACATCGAGGGGCCCGCCAGCGCCATCTGATCGAGCTGATCGAGCAGTTTCCGGCCGCGGTGCAGGTCTTCGAGCACGAACCGGTCCAGCGCCCGATGCTGGTGGACATGCCGTTCCTTTGGATCGTCACCCGCGCTTTTGTGGGTTTCACTCACATAGAACAGACCTTCACCGAGCTGCTTGAGCTTGATCCCCTCGCCCGGTACGCCAATCACATAGGACGACTTGAACGCGACCACGTCGGCCGCGCGCAGGTTGCGCGCGATCGCCCGGGCGATCAGTGTTGTGTCGCTGGTGAGCCAGTAGCGCTCGTCTTCGCTGTGGGCACTGGTATGGAAGATGAGTCCATCGTCCACCGGCCCGAACAGGCTCTCCAGTTGCGGCTTGAGATCGGCCTGGAACTGCTGGTGCAGCGTGCCCAGGGTTTGCAGATCGATGGAATCCGCGCGCGCGTTCCGCTGGTGCGAGGCATGGAACGCCGCGATGCGCGCGAGGTAGTCGTCGGCCATCTGCGTGATGACGCGCTCGACCGGGTTGGCATCGAGAACATGGCAGGCGCCGGCGTCGAGCAGCGCTTGCGCCAGATCCTTGGGCATCAACGCATCGGTGCGCTGGGGCAGGCCGAACTGGTGCGCGACCTGGTTGAAGAACGCCGCCACATAGTGGATTTCGTTGCCCGCATGCTTGCAGACATCCTGCTGGCGCATGAAGTCCTGGATGTGGTGCTCGATGGCACTGGTCAGCCTATGACCGAAATTTTGCGCCACGCTGGTCAGCGCCTGCAGCTCCCGCGCCGCGGTTTCGATGTGCTGGGCCACGCCGGGCGCGCAGACCGCCATGCCCTCGGCCAGGTTCAGTATGGCCTGCCGGCGCGCATCGAAGGGAATGTCCGGCTGCTGCGCCAGGCCGCAAAACCTGCCGAAATCGAGCTGGGTCTGGGTCATGAAATGGTCGCGCACATCGGCCATGAAGCCGTCCCTTATCCCATCGGTGACGAAATTCAGGAACTGCCGCAGCTTCCAGCGCACCGCGGCATGCGCCTGGTCGTCCAGGTCCAGCACCTGGTTCAGAGTGTCAATGCCTTGGTGATAGGCGTCAATGGCATCCTGCCGCGATGGCGGCCAGGTGCGCGCGCCGTCGGCAGGCGCCTCGGGCACGCGCGCCTCGGGTGGGGGCGCGGCGAGGAAATTGCGCCGGATGGTGATCGAATGGATGGGCGGTTGGGCAATGGGCATGGTGTCGGAAGCTCTCACGGATTTACCGTGAGTACCGTCACTCGCCGCAAAGGTTCCGGCCGCCGCCGTATCAGACCAGCTGGTTGCGGATCGCGTACACCGTGAGTTCGGCGTTGTTGCTCAGCTGCAGCTTCTCGAGCACGCGTGCGCGGTAGACGCTCACGGTCTTGGGGCTGAGCATCAGTTCCTCGGCGATGTCGGTCAGGCGCTTGCCCGAGGCGATTTTCAGCAGCGTCTGCAGTTCACGCTCCGACAGGCTTTCGTGCGGGACTTCGACCACGGGCGCCGACAGGCTTTCGGCCAGCATCTGGGCGACTTCGGCCGTGAGGTATTTGCGGCCCTGCATCACCACGCGCACGGCATCGATCAGCACCACCGGATCGCCGGCCTTGTTCGCATAGCCTTGTGCTCCGGCCTTGAGGCAGCGCAGCGCGTACTGGTCTTCGGGGTACATGGACACCACCAGCACCTTGATGGTCGAGTGCGTCTCGCGCAGGCTGGCCAGCACTTCTAGGCCGCTGCGGCCCGGCATGTTGAGGTCGAGCAGCAGCACATCGCAGGTTGCGGTGCGCAGCACCTCGCGCAACTCCGAGTAGCCCGATGCCTCGGCTGTGACGGTGATGTCGGGGGCTTCCGTCAGGGTATCGCGGATGCCCCGGCGCAAGATCGCATGGTCATCGCAAATTACCACATGGATCAAAGAAGCTCTCCCGGAATGAAATCAGCGTGAATGTTAGTGGGATGGCAAAGGTATGGAGACAATGATGGATGTTCCGCGGCCCGGCTGGCTGCTGACATCGAGCCAGCCTTCGACGGTGCGCGCGCGTTCCTGCAGCCCGCGCAGTCCGAAGGAGCGTGGCTTCTCGCGCTGTTCGGCCGTCATGCCGCAGCCATTGTCCGTCACCTCGAGCGTCAGAAAGCCTTCGCAGTCCGACAGATCGATCTCCACGCGGCTGGCCTGGGCGTACTTGCCGATGTTGGTCATCGCTTCCTGCGCGCAGCGGTAGGCGACCAGCTGGATTTCGGGCGATGCCGCGATCTGCGCGCTGCTGGTGCGCATCTGCACCGCGACGCCGGTGCGCCGCTCGAAGCCTTCGGCCAGCCACTGCACGGCGGCCACCAGGCCCTGGTCGAGCACCGGCGGGCGCAGGTTCATCATGATGCGCTGGCTTGCACCGAGCGCGAGCTGCAGCATTTCAAGCGCCGAGAGCGCGTGCGCGTGCAGCGGCTGGTCCGCAGGCGTATTGCGTGTGATCCAGGCCAGGTCGAACTTGACGGAAGTCAGCGAGCCGCCGATGTCGTCATGGATTTCGCGCGCGATCGACGCGCGTTCCTCTTCGATCGACGACTGCAGGTGATCGGTCAGCTCGGCCAGGCGCTGCTGCGACAGCGCAAGTTCGGCCATCGCCTGCTTCTTGGCGCGGCGCGCCTCGTGCACTTCCATGGCGCGCGTGAGCACCTGCGGCAGGCGGGCGATGTCTTCCTTGCGCAGGAAATCGGTCATGCCCAGTCGCATCACATCCACGGCCGCGGCTTCGCCGATCGCGCCCGACAGCAGCACGAACGGCGGGCGTTGGGCCAGCGGAGCGACCAGCGCCCAGGCGTCGAGCGCCGTGAACCCGGGTAAGTGATAGTCGGCGAGAATCAGGTCGAAAACCTGGCTTTGCAGCGCCTGCTGCAGAGCATCCAGAGTCTCCACGGTCTGGATACGGCAGTCGAGTCCGGCGCGGCGCAAAATGATGCGTGCAAGGCCTTGGTCTGCAGGTGAATCCTCGATATGAAGGATATGCAGGGCTTGATCTGGGCTTTGAATCACCATAGGAGCGCTATCATAGGATACATCTTGGAACACACGGGGTAAGCGTTTGTTTGCTTGGCCGGGTGAAGGCGTGATTCATTGCGCCACTCCAGTCGTGTGCCGCTGGCCTCGTGCGCAAGCATGGGGGCGGTCGATGGGTTCACTCTGGCGTGGCCAGCGTGGTTTGTGAAGCATTTGCGTCCGTGCAGGATGCTGGAAAAACAATGCAGTCAACGCTAACAGGGTCGGTGCAGCCTGCGGTCCAACTGCCAGTCATGGTGGCGGCCGACATCCAGGACTCGCTGCTGGTGGTGATGCACGACCTCCATCGCCTCGAAGGCCTGCTCAACCATGCGACCGACAACTTGATTGCCCGTTTTGACGAGGCCAATGCCTTGCTTGACCCTTCGGGCGTCGATCCCTGCGGGCAGCTTGGGGCGGCGCGCCAGGTCCTGCGTTCGGCAGTGACCGAGTTGCAATTTCATGACCTCGCCAGTCAATTGATCAGCCACACCACGCGGGTGCTGCAAGCCTGTGCATTTCGCCTGGCGAATGAGACCATGGGGCAGGACGAAGACGAAGTGAGCGCACCGCCCGCGGCGATCGCCCCGCAGCGCCCCAACCCCGTGACCCAGAGCGAGATGGATGCCGGTTCGGTGGAACTGTTTTGACATCCTTTCGCTTCACGTTCCCTATTTGAAAGTTCGTTACATGCGTTCAATTCTGGCCGTAGATGATTCCCCTTCCATGCGCAAGATGGTGGCCTTCACCCTTTCCGGGGCTGGCTACCATGTGGTGGAAGCGGTGGATGGTCTGGATGCCTTGGCCAAGGCGCAGGCGCAGCAGATTGACCTGGTGCTTGCCGACCAGAACATGCCCAACCTTGACGGCATCGGCTTGACGCGCCAGTTGCGCGAATTGCCGCGTTTCAAGAACACGCCGATTTTGATTCTCACCACCGAGTCCAGCGACCAGATGAAGCAGGCGGGCCGCGCTGCGGGCGCCACGGGCTGGCTGGTCAAACCTTTCGATCCCAATCGACTGATCGAAGTCATACAAAAAGTCATTCGCTGAGCAACGCTGGCGCAGACGATCCACGGAATACAGGAAACCAGATGGCGGATACACAGCAAGACGCAGGCGCGGATTTCGATCTGACCCAGTTCTATCAGATCTTTTTCGAAGAGGCCGGTGAAAACCTCGACCAGATGGAGCAGATGCTGCTCAATCTGGATCTGTCCGCCGCCGACGAGGAGGAGCTCAACGGCATTTTCCGTTGCGCCCACTCGATCAAGGGCGGCTCGGCGACCTTCGGCTTTGCCGACGTCGCGGAACTGACACACAAGATGGAGTCGCTGCTCGATAGGCTGCGTCGCCATGAAATCACGCCCATTCCGCAGATGGTCGACGTGCTGCTGGAGTCGGCCGACGCCTCGCGCAGCCTGCTCGCGCGCCACCAGGCGGGCGGCGTGGGCGAAGCCATCTCGACGATCGATCTGGTGCGTCGCATCAGCGAACTCGCGGCCGGCGCCGGCCAGGCCGGTGCTCCGGCCCCGGCCGCCGCTGCCGAAGTGTTCGTGCCGGCCACGCCGCCCGTGATGGCGCCGCCGCCGCCGCCGGCTCCCGCGCCAGCGCCTGCAGTCGTCGCGGCCGATGGTTCGCGTGCGCTGCAGATCCGCATCGGACCGCTGGAACGCGTGGACCTCGCCGATTCGATCAAGGAACTTTTCCGCGATATTCCCGGCCTGGGCAGCATCGAGGATCTGCCTTGCGCCGATGCGGGCTGTCGCCTGTTCAGCGTCAGCACGACATCGACCGATGACGACCTGCTGGATCTGTTTGCTTTCCACGTCTCCAAGGAGCAGGTGCAGATCACCGCCGTTGCTGGCGCTGCGGCACCCGCGCCTGTGGCCGAAGCGGCCCCTGCCGATGTGGTTCCTCAGGCCGTGGTTTATCCCCCGGCGCACGAAGCCTATGGATTCTTCAGCGGCGCGCCCGGCGAGCCGCTGGTCGTCGACCCCGCCACCGCGGTCAAGCCCACGGCCAAGGCCGCAAGCCCGGCCCAGATGGAGTCGACCAGCATCCGCGTGGCCGTCAACAAGGTCGACCAGCTGATCAATCTGGTCGGCGAACTGGTGATCACGCAGGCCATGCTCGCGCAGACCAGCCGCGGCCTCGAAGCTTCGGTCAACCAGCAGCTGCTGGCAGGTCTCGCCGATCTGGACCGCAACACCCGCGATCTGCAGGAGTCGGTCATGTCGATCCGCATGATTCCGATGTCCACGGTGTTCAGCCGCTTTCCGCGCATGCTGCGCGACCTCGCGAGCAAGCTCGACAAGAAAGTCGACCTGCAGACGCTGGGCGAAGCCACCGAGCTCGACAAGGGTTTGGTCGAAAAGATCACCGACCCGCTGACGCACCTGGTGCGCAACAGCGTGGACCACGGCATCGAAACTCCCGCAGAGCGCCTGGCCGCGGGCAAGAGCGAGCAGGGCACATTGACGCTCGCCGCCTCCCATCAGGGCAGCTCCATCGTCATCGAAGTGCGCGATGACGGCCGCGGCATGAACCGCGAAAAGATTCTTTCCAAGGCGCGCGAGCGTGGCCTCGAAGTGTCGGACCAGATGGCTGACGCCGATGTCTGGCAGCTGATCTTCGCGCCCGGCTTCTCCACGGCCGATGTCGTGACCGACGTTTCGGGCCGCGGCGTGGGCATGGATGTGGTCAAGCGCAATATTGCCGCGCTCAACGGCTCGGTCGAAATCGAATCGGCACAAGGCGTCGGCATGCGGGTCGCGGTGCGCCTGCCGCTGACGCTGGCGATCATGGACGGCATGTCGGTGGGCGTGGGCGAAGAGGTCTACATCCTGCCGCTGTCTTCGGTCGTCGAGTCCTTCCAGGTCAAGGCCGAGGACATCAACACCGTCGCCCAGGGCTCGCAACTGGTCAAGGTGCGCGACGAATACATGCCGGTGATCGCGCTCGAGCGCATCTTCGAAGTGCCGCGCCTCAATGGCAGCGCACCCAACGCCATCATGGTGGTCGTCGAATCCGACGGCAACCGCGTGGCCCTGCTGGTCGATGAACTGCTGGGCCAGCACCAGGTCGTGGTGAAGAACCTCGAATCGAACTACCGCAAGGTACCGAACGTCTCGGGTGCGACCATTCTGGGCGACGGCACGGTGGCGCTGATTCTGGACACCGGCAGCCTGGTGCGGCGCGTGCGCTATTGAGGCCGCGACAAGGCAATCTGCATGAAAGCCGGAGCCTGAAGGCTCTGGCAGCTATCCAACAAGAAAGAGATCAATCATGAGCGTGATGGGCAAGATGGCCGAGGGTACGGCCGCGCGTGAATACCTGACGTTCCGCCTGGACCAGGAGGAATACGGCATCGATATCCTCAAGGTGCAGGAAATCCGCGGCTACGAGCCGCCGACGCGCATCGCCAATGCGCCCTCCTTCATCAAGGGCGTGGTCAATCTGCGCGGCACCATCGTGCCCATCGTGGACATGCGGCTGAAGTTCAACTGCTCGCAGGCCGAGTACAACAGCTTCACCGTGGTGATCATCTTGAACATGCACCAGCGCGTGGTCGGCATCGTCGTCGACTCGGTCAGCGACGTGATGGAGCTGACCGCCGATGCGATCCGTTCGGCGCCCGATATCGACAGCGCGATCGACAGCGGCAGCATCACCGGCCTGGGCTCGGTGGGCGAACGCATGCTGATCCTGCTGGACATCGAGAAGCTCATGTCCAGCGATGACATGGGGTTGGTGGCCACCGAGTGAGCCTTATCCGCAACCGCCAGCGCCTGCGGGCCTGCGCGTTTCCATGACTGCACCCATGCGCCAGACTTCAACTCTTCCTTCGGCACCGGGCATGGACCCGGGGGAAAGCGCCGGCAGCCCGCTGGTGCAGGGCCGTGAATTCGTCTGGGCAGACGCCGACTTCGCACGCGTGCAGGCGCTGATCTACCAGCGCGCTGGCATCAGCCTGCACGACGGCAAGCACGCCATGGTCTACAGCCGGCTGTCGCGGCGCCTGCGCGAAACCGGCCACGCGAGCTTTCGCGATTATCTTTCCTGGCTCGAGAAACACGACGGCCCGGAATGGCAGGAGTTCGTCAACGCGCTGACGACCAATCTCACGGCGTTTTTCCGCGAGCCGCACCACTTCGAGATACTGACCACGCATCTGCGCAGCAAGCCCGCGGGCACGCCCTGGCGCGTGTGGTGCAATGCCGCGTCCACGGGCGAAGAGCCGTATTCGATCGTGATGACGGCGCTGGAGACGCTGGGCGCCAAGGCCGCGTTCAAGCTCTGGGCCAGCGACATCGACTCGCGCGTGCTGGCCTCGGCCGCGGCCGGCGTGTACCGCGCTGAAAACCTCAAGGGCCTGTCGCCCGAGCGGTTGCAGCGCTTTTTCCTCAAGGGCAAGGCATCGAACGCCGGCATGGCACGGGTCAAGCCCGAGCTGCAGCAGATGATCGAGTTCCTCAGCGTCAATCTGATCCGCGACGACTGGCCGTTTCGCGACCCGTTCGACGTGGTTTTCTGCCGCAACGTGATGATCTACTTCGACGCCGCCACCCAGCGTCGCGTGCTCGAGCGCATCCATCGCGTGATGAAGCCCGGCGGCATGCTGTTCGTGGGCCATGCGGAGAACTTCAGCGAATCGCGCGATCTGTTCACCTTGCGTGGGAAGACAGTCTATGAACGACGTTGAACGCTCCAGGTTCGCTGCCGCGGACAGCGGCGGCGCGGACCGGCGCCGCGCACCGCGCATTGCGCCGCTGCGCAGCGACCTGGCCGCAGCGCCTGCGCCGGCGTCGTCGCTCGAGATGCTGCGCGCGCGCGCGCGCCGTCCCGGGCAGGCGTCGTTCTTCTATTTCGATCCGCATTTCCAGTACAACGCGGTCAAGGTGCTGCCGGGCGAGTATTTCGTCGCCAACGAAAACATGGCGATCGTCACCGTGCTCGGCTCGTGCATCGCGGCCTGCCTTTGGGACAGCCGCATGCATGTCGGCGGCATGAACCACTTCATGCTGCCCGACAGCGATTCGAGCGATTCATCGGGGCGCTACGGCTCGTACGCCATGGAATTGCTGATCAACGAAATGCTCAAGCTCGGTGCGCGGCGCGAAACCATGCAGGCCAAGATTTTCGGCGGTGGGCAGGTAATGCACAATTTCACGACAATGAACGTCGGTGAACGCAACACCGAATTCGTCAAACAGTATTTGCAGACGGAGCGCATTCCTCTGGTTTCCGAGGATGTGCTCGATATCTACCCCCGCAAGGTGGTGTACTTTCCCGCCACAGGCAAGGCCATGGTCAAGCGCCTGGCCCATGCGCACCCGGAATCCCTGGTGGCGCAGGAAGCCTTGCGCGGCAATGCAGCCACCTTGGCGCGGACGACGGCAGGCGGCTCAGTCGACCTGTTTTAAATAGGGCCAGAGCGAATGAACAGGAAAACACGTGTGATTGTGGTCGACGACTCCGCGCTGGTGCGCAGTCTTCTGTCCGAGATCATCAATCGACAAACCGATATGGAGTGCATAGGCACGGCCAACGATCCCTTGATCGCGCGCGAGATGATCCGCGAGATGAACCCCGACGTGATCACGCTGGATGTCGAAATGCCGCGCATGGATGGCATCGACTTTCTGGGCCGGCTGATGCGCCTGCGCCCCATGCCGGTGCTGATGATCTCGACGCTGACCGAGCGTGGCGCCGAAGTCACGATGAAGGCGCTGGAGCTTGGCGCGGTCGATTTCGTCGCCAAGCCGCGCGTGGGCGTGGCCAACGGCCTGAACGACCTGGCGACCGAAATCGTCGACAAGATCCGCGTCGCGGCAGTGGCGCGCGTGCACCGTACTCTGGCTGCTGCCAACTCTGGCGGCGCGGCGCAGGCCGGCGGCCAGTCCGCGCGTGCGGGCCAGCCTGCACCCGCAGCTCCCGCGGCCATGCTCGGTCGTCTTTCGACCGAGAAGATCATCGCCATCGGTGCGTCCACGGGCGGCACCGAAGCCATTCGTGAAGTGCTGACCCATCTGCCGGCCGACTGCCCGGCCATCGTGATCACCCAGCACATGCCGCCAGGTTTCACCACCAGCTTTGCGGCGCGGCTCAACAGCCTGTGCCAGATCAAGGTCAAGGAAGCCGAGAACGGCGAGCGCATTCTGCCCGGTCACGCTTACATAGCACCGGGCGGCAAGCACTTCTCCATCAACCGCAGCGGCGCCAACTACGTCGCCGTTGTCGATGATGCTCCGCCCGTCAACCGCCACAAGCCTTCGGTCGAAGTGCTGTTCCGCTCGGTCGCCACCTGCGCGGGCCGCAATGCGGTCGGCGTCATGCTGACCGGCATGGGCGCCGACGGCGCCGTCGCGATGCGCGAAATGAAACTCGCGGGCAGCTACAACTACGTGCAGGACGAAGCCAGCTGCATCGTCTTCGGCATGCCGCGCGAAGCCATTGCCCATGGCGCAGCCGACGAAGTGCTGCCGTTGACACAGATTGCTGCGGCCATGCTCGCGCGTTTGCGCAGCGGCAATGCGCACCACCGGATCTGATCGCCGCGCATGAGCCATAAAAAAAAGGAGCCTAGGCTCCTTTTTTCACGTCTGAGTGCGCTCAGGCGGACAGCTTGGACCAGCGGTCCAGGGCATCCATCAGCAACTCGTCGATCTCCGCATCGCGGCTGCCCAGCGTGGCGGCGCGCGCAGCGTCCTTGGAATAGATGCTGCCATCGGCCAGTTCGGCCTGAATGGTTTTCTGCTCGGCTTCGAGCGCAGCAATCTGTTCGGGCAGCTGTTCCAGCTCGCGTTGTTCCTTGTAGCTGAGCTTGCGCTTGGCCGGTGTGGCGGCAGGAGCGGGCGCAGCGGCCGCTGCGGGGGCTGGCGCAGGTTGCTTGGCTGCCTGCTTGGCTTGCGATGCGGCCAGGGCCTTGCTGCGGCGCGATTGCTCGAGCCAGTCCTGCACGCCGCCTTCGTACTCGCGCCACAGGCCGTCGCCTTCATAGGCGATGGTGCTGGTCACCACGTTGTCGAGGAACGTACGGTCATGGCTCACCAGGAACACCGTGCCGTCATAGTTGGCCAGCAGGTCTTCGAGCAGATCGAGCGTGTCGATGTCCAGATCGTTGGTGGGCTCATCGAGCACCAGCACATTGGCCGGGCGCGCGAACAGGCGCGCCAGCAGCAAACGGTTGCGTTCACCGCCAGACAGCGAACGCACGGGCGAACGCGCACGCGCGGGCGAGAACAGGAAGTCGCTCAGGTAGCTCTTGACGTGCTTGCGCTGGTTGCCGATCTCGATCCATTCGCTGCCGGGGCTGATGAAGTCCTCGAGCGTGGCGTCCAGATCGACCGCGTGGCGCATCTGGTCGAAATAGGCGATCTGCAGATTGCCGCCTTGGCGGATGCTGCCGCTGTCGGCGGGCAGGCTGCCCAGGATCATGCGCAGCAGCGTGGTCTTGCCCGCACCGTTGGGGCCTATCAGTCCGACCTTGTCGCCGCGCAGGATGGTGCCGGTGAAATTCTTCACGATCAGCTTGTCGCCGAAGGATTTGCTGACTTCCTGCAGCTCGGCCACGATCTTGCCCTGGTAGCCGTCGCCCTTGCCGGACGCGATGTCCATATTGACGCTGCCCAGCTTCTCGCGCCGGCTGTTGCGGTTGTCGCGCAGCGCCTCGAGGCGACCGATGCGGCTCTGGCTGCGCGTGCGGCGCGCTTCGACGCCCTTGCGTATCCAGATTTCTTCCTGGGCCAGCAGCTTGTCGGCCTTGGCGTTGATCACGGCCTCCTGCGCCATCTGCTCTTCCTTCTGGAGCACATACTGCGCAAAATTGCCGGGGTAGGAGCGCAGCGTACCGCGGTCCAGCTCCACGATGCGCGTGGCGATGCTGTCCAGGAAGCTGCGATCGTGGGTAATGGTGATCACGCTGCCCTTGAAATCCACCAGCAGGCCTTCGAGCCATTCGATGGCGTCCAGATCCAGATGGTTGGTGGGTTCGTCGAGCAGCAGTACATCAGGGCGGGTGACCAGCGCCTGGGCCAGGGCCACGCGCTTTTTCGTGCCGCCCGACAGCGTGCCGACCACGGCCTGCGGGTCGAGGTGCAGGCGCTGCAGCGTTTCTTCCACGCGCTGCTCCCAGTTCCAGGCGTCGTAGGCCTCGATCTGCGACTGCAGCGCATCGAGGTCTTCGTTCTCGTCGCCCGACAGATAGCGGTCGCGCAGCGTGATCACATGCGCGATGCCGGCCGAGGCCGATTCAAAGATCGTGTGTTCGGGCAGCAGTTCGGGTTCTTGCGCCACATAGGAGATGCGCACGCCGGATTGCACTTGCATCAGGCCGTCATCGGCCTTGGCCAGTCCGCCAAGAATTTTCAGCAAGGAAGACTTGCCGGCGCCGTTGCGGCCAATCAGTCCGATGCGCTCCCCGGTTTCCAGCGAAAGCTGTGCGTGGTCTAACAGGGCTACATGGCCAAAGGCCAGTTGCGCGTCGATTAAGGTAATAAGTGCCATGGTGCGCGCATTATGGACGGGCGCCCTAAAACCTACAGTGCATGCCCGACCCTACAGGCGCCCGTCAGGGCGCCTGTCTCCCGCCGCAGGCGGGAGCGGGAAAGCTGACAAAAAGTTGAAAAATACCTTTTTAGTCCTTTTTGTTGTGCTACATTTGCACTCCGCTTCGAACACAGCGCTACCGGCAACGGCAGGCTCAAAGCGAAACGGAAAAAGTTAGCTTTGCTTGCCGAAAACGGTTGAAAAACCGGGCTACAATGCAAGGCTGCGCTGCTGAAACAGTTTAATCACTGAGAAAGCAGTGAGAAGCTTAAAGTTGACAGGGTCTTTAAAACTGTTGTAGAATTCAAGGCTCAGCTGATCGCAGCGAGTCCAGCAAGAAAGTCAAACTTCTTGCAGATCTTTAAAAATATACAGCCGATAAGCGTGGGCGTTTGAAGGCAACTGCCAAGTTCTTTAGAACTAGTGCATAGCACTACAAACGCTCATGAAGAGAAGAAGTGAAGTTCACTTTGATTCTTTAATTTATGAGTAGCTCGAAAGAGCA
>NZ_JAHCDD010000094.1 GCF_018413525.1 Acidovorax sp. CCYZU-2555 | reverse complement strand
TGCGCCGGCCCCCGTGCCAGCCCCCGTGCCAGCCCCTGTGCCAGCCCCTGTGCCATCCCCTGTACCCGCATCGCCGGTCGCGGCCCCGCGTCAGCGCGTCGACCCCGCCCCGGCGCAGCGCCAGCCCATGCCCGAAACCGTGGCGTTCGACAATGAGGGTGACGCCATCGGCATGGACAGCGTGGAATTCGCTCCGCTCGAAGTGCCGCCTTGGGAGTCGCTGCCGTCCGATGCGCCTTCGCCGCGCGCCGCGGCCCGGCAAGCGGCGCCCGTGGACAGTTCGCCCGAACCCGAACCCGAACCCGCACCCGAGCCCATGGCGATCGCCCGCCCGGCATGGACGCCTTCCGAACCTTCGGGCGAGCCCGTGGCGACCACACCCGAAGGCGACCGCTGGTACGCGGCCGTGCAGCAATTGATTGCCAGTGAAGCCATCACGGCGCTGGTGCGCGAACTCGCGCTGCAGTCGCAGCTCATGGGCTGCGACGGCGACCACTGGACGCTGTGCGTGCAGCGCCAGTCGCTGAACCAGGCGACGGCGCGCGAGCGCCTGCGCGCGGCCCTGGCCGAAGCCGGCCTGGCCCAGCAACTGAGCGTGGAAATTGGCGCGGTCACGGACACCCCCGCGCGCCGCAACGCCGCCGCGGCGCAGCAGCGCCAGCGCGTGGCCGAAGAAATTGTGATGAATGACCCCCTGGTGCAAACATTGATGCGCGAGCATGGCGCGCGCATTGTGCCGGGTAGTATCAAACCTGCTTAAACACTGAAAAGGAAACAACCCATGTTCAACAAAGGACAACTCGCCGGTCTCATGAAGCAGGCCCAGACCATGCAGGACAACCTCAAGAAGGCCCAGGATGAGTTGGGCCATGTCGAGGTCGAAGGCGAATCCGGCGCCGGTCTGGTCAAGGTGCTGATGACCTGCAAGCACGACGTCAAGCGCGTGACCATCGACCCGAGCCTGCTGGCCGAAGACAAGGACATGCTCGAAGACCTCGTGGCTGCCGCGTTCAACGCCGCCGTGCGCAAGGCCGAAGAAACTTCGCAGGAAAAGATGGGCAAGCTGACCGCGGGCATGCCCGGTCTGCCCGGTGGAATGAAATTCCCTTTCTGATGTGAAGCACCCCCTGAGCCGCTTACGCCGGATGGCCGGCCCCGGCTTCCCCCTCTCATCCTTCGGTGGAGGGGGGCGCCCGGCTCAGGGACGGCAGCCTCGCTGCGGGGCGGCCCTTGCTCGCTGCCCCTGAGCTGGAGCACGCCAGTTTCAAGGGGTTGCAACATGACTTGCCAACACGGTCGTGGGTCAGATGCCACCGCGTTAGGCCAATGTATTGATCTGCCTTGCGCAGGTCTTTTTTTTCTGTGCCTTCTGGAGAATCCATGGCCGTCCCCGATGTACATCCGCTCGATGATCTGATCCAGGCGCTGCGCCGTCTGCCCGGCGTCGGCATCAAGTCGGCCCAGCGCATGGCCTACCAGCTGTTGCAGCGCGACCGCGAAGGCGCGGTGCAGATCGCGCGCGCGCTCGACACGGCGCTCGAGGCGGTACAGCATTGCGCGCAGTGCCATACGTTCACCGTGGGCCATCTGTGCGCGATCTGCCAGGACGAGGGCCGGGATGCGGCACGGCTTTGCGTGGTCGAAACGCCGGCCGACCTGGCCGCGATGGAGCGCACGGGTGCCTACCAGGGCCGCTACTATGTGCTGATGGGCCGGCTGTCGCCGCTCGACGGCGTGGGGCCGCGCGACCTCGGCCTGCCCGAGCTGCTGGCGCGCACCGTCGACGACGGCGTGCAGGAAGTGATTCTCGCGACCAGCTTCACCGCCGAAGGCGAGGCCACGGCGCATGCGATCAGCGAGGCGCTCAAGAGCCGCGGCGTGCATGTGACGCGGCTGGCGCGCGGCGTGCCGGTGGGCAGCGAGCTGGAGTATGTGGATCTGGGCACGATTGCCCATGCGCTGGTGGACCGGCGCTGAACGCGCAGCCGCTTGTGATTTAGCACTAAGCCAGAAGACAGCCCAAGGAGCCCCCATGAATGCCCTGACCCCCCATTTCACCGTCGCCTACTGGTGCGTGCTGATCGCCGCGCTGCTGCCCACCGTCTGCGCTTATCTTGCGAAGAGCCGGGGCTTTGGCCGCAGCCGCGAGCAGGGCGGTTTCGACAACCACAACCCGCGCGCCTGGCTGCAGCAGCAGACCGGCTTTCAGGCGCGCGCGAATGCCGCCCAGGCGAACACCTTCGAAGCCCTGCCGTTCTTCATCGGGGCGGTGATCATTGCGCACCAACTGGGCGCGCAGCAGACCTGGCTGGACCTGCTGGCGCTGCTGTTCGTGCTGCTGCGCGGCTTCTATATCCTGATGTATGTGGCCGACATGGCCACGGCGCGCAGCGTGGTCTGGGCCGTTGCCATGTTGGTCAACGTGGCGATCCTGTTCGTCGGCTACCACTGAGTGCGCCGCCCGGGCCCCGGGCTGGCGCGGGGCTTCAGCGCTTCCTGACCTTGGACGGCGTGCCGCCCTTTTTGCTGGTCTGGGGCTGGGCCTTGGTCGAACGCGCCGAAGTCGCGACCTTGGCGCCGGCGCGCGGGCCGCGCGCGGTGGCGACGGCCGATGACGCGCGCATCGGCAGGAACATGACGATCGACTGTCCGGCCTTGAGGCTCGCACCGACCTTGAGGTCATTCCAGTCGGCCAGGTTGGCGACGCTGACCCGGTGGCGCTGCGCGAGGCTGGCCAGGGTGTCGCGCTTTTGTGCCTTGACGGTGGTGCGGCGGGTCACGATTTCAGGCGCGAATGCCACGTGACCGTTGTCGGCCACCTGGCTCGACACATCGGTGAGCGTGCTCGCGGTGCGCGGCACCATCAGCGCCGAACCGGCCTTGATCACCATGCGCGGCGGAATGTTGTTGATGGCGCGCAAGCCTTCTTCGCTCATGCCCACGCGCTGGGCCGCGTCGGCCACCGTCAGTGTGGAAGGCACGGTCCAGACGGTCCAGCTTGAATACTGGCCCTTGCCGTAGGCGTCGAGATTGCGCTCGAACACCTTGGCGTTGTCCCAGGGCAGCAGGATCTGCGGAATGCCGGCGGCGAAGATCACGGGCCGGCTCAGCGAAGGATTGAGCGCGCGGAAGTCGGAGACGGTGACGTCGGCCAGCTTGGCCGCGAGTTCCACGTCGATGTCGCGCTTGATGTCCACGGCCTGGAAGTAGGGGTGGTTCTCGATCAGCGGCAGCTCGGCGCTGAAGGCTTCGGGCGTGTTGACGATGTTCTTCACTGCCTGCAGCTTGGGCACGTACATGCGCGTTTCCGCGGGCATGTTGAGTTCGGCATAGGTGATGCCCAGGCCTGCCTTGCGGTTGCGCGCGATCGCGCGTCCGACGCTGCCTTCACCCCAGTTGTAGGCGGCCAGCGCCAGATGCCAGTCGCCGAACATGCCGTGCAGCTTCTGCAGGTAATCGAGCGCGGCGCGCGTCGAGGCCAGCACATCGCGGCGGTCGTCGCGGAAAACGTTCTGCTTGAGATCGAAATAGGTGCCGGTGGCGGGCATGAACTGCCACATGCCGGCCGCCTTGGCGCTGGACACGGCCTGCGGGTTGAACGCGCTCTCGATATAGGGCAGCAGCGCGAGTTCCGTCGGCATGCCGCGGCGCTCCAGCTCTTCGACGATGTGGAACAGGTACTTGCTCGAGCGCTCGGTCATGCGCAGGATGTAGTCGGGCCGGCTCGCATACCACTGCTCGCGGTCCTGGACCAGTTCATGGTCGAGGTCGGGCATCGCAAAGCCGCGGCGTATGCGATCCCAGAGATCGGCCGGAGCCGACAGCGAGGCCACGCCAGGCGTGGTCACCTGGGTGCGTGTGATGGGGCTCAGCGCGCCGTTCGGGTAGCGCGGCGTGTGCACGGCCGGGGTCTCGGCCTCGGCCGTGTTGGCGGCGTCGGGAGTGACGGTGGCGCAGCCGGCGAGCCAGAGCACGCTGCTGAGCAATACGGGGTAGAGAAGATTCATCGGAAATCGTTTTTCCAGGCACGCAATGCCGCAAGCACCTCGTGGGCTTGCTGCGGGTGAATACGCGCGTCATGGCGGTGAGCGGCTGTGGCCACCGTGGTTTCGCGCGTACGAAGAAAGGGGTTGATGCTGCGTTCCAGCACCATGCTCGAAGGCAGGGTGGGCTGGCCCTGGGCGCGCAGGCCCTGGCAATGCTCCATGTGGTGGAGCAGTGCGGCGTTGTTTGGTTCCACCGCCAGCGCAAAGCGAAGGTTAGAAAGTGTGTACTCATGCGCGCAGCACACCTGGGTGGTGTCGGGCAGCGCCGACAGCGCGTCGAGCGACTGCTGCATCTGCGCGGGCGTGCCTTCGAAAAGCCGGCCGCAGCCGCCCGAAAACAGCGTGTCGCCGCAGAACACCACCGGCTCGGGCAGGGCCGTGGCGCTATAGAAGGCGATATGGCCCGCGGTGTGTCCGGGCACATCGATCACTTGCCAGGGGCCGCCGAGCACGTCGACCTGATCGCCGCCCTGTACGCGCGTCACCGGCTCCGGCAGGGTTTCGCGTGCCGGGCCCCATACCTGGGCTCCGGTGGCAGCGCGCAGTGCTGCCACGCCGCCGACATGATCCGAATGGTGGTGCGTGATTAGAATGGATTGCAATTGCAGCGCGTGGCGCTCCAAGGCCGCGAACACGGGAGCCGCTTCGCCCGGGTCTATGACCAGGGCTTGACGGCCGTCGTGCAGCATCCAAATGTAGTTGTCAGAAAAAGCGGGCAGCGGCAACAGGTTCATGAGCGACAAAATTATAGGGATGCACCACTGGCTTGATTCCCCTACCGGGCGCTATCTGCTCGATTGGGAGCAGCAACGCTGCGATGAAGCCGTGGCGGATGTGTTTGGCTACCATAGCCTGCAGCTGGGTTTGCCTATGCTACAGGGCTTGCGCGCCAACCGCATGCCCCATCGTTGGCTGGCGCTCGAATCGGGCGCCGAAGCCGCGGCATGGGCGGCTGCGGCGTCCCCGCAGGCCCGGGAAGATTGGCCGGCACGCGCCGTGCTGGAACCTTCGGCGCTGCCGTTTGCAGAGGCCAGCCTCGACCTGGTGGTGCTGCCGCACACACTCGAGCGCACGCCCGATCCGCATGGCACGCTGCGCGAAGTCGCGCGTGTGCTGGTGCCTGAAGGGCGGGTGGTGATCTGCGGCATCAACCCTGCAAGTTGGTGGGGAATGCAGTCGGCGCTCGCGCCGCGCAGCATGCGCCTGCCCGATGCGCGCAGCGCCATCGGCTACTGGCGGCTGCGCGACTGGCTGCGGCTGCTGGCGCTCGACGTGCAGGCCGTGGAGTTCGGCTGCCACCGTCCGGCGGTGCAATCCGCGCAATGGCATCAACGCTGGGGCTGGATGGACGCTTTGGGCGAGCGCGCGTGGCCCATACTCGGGGGCGTTTATTGCGTGGTGGCCGTCAAGCGCGTGCCGGGCATGCGGCTGCTGGAGCCCGCCTGGCGCCAGCGCCAGCAGCCTGCGGCCGCGGCCGCGCCGCTGGCCCACCGCAGCAATCGAAAAACCTAGAGGAAGAAGAAGTTGAATCAAGTAGTGATCTATACCGACGGTGCCTGCAAGGGCAACCCCGGACCCGGTGGCTGGGGCGTGCTGATGCGGGCCGGCACCATGGAAAAGGAATTGTTTGGCGGGGAGTTGGGCACGACCAACAATCGCATGGAAATGATGGCCGTGATCGAGGCCCTGGCCGCGCTCAAGAGGCCTTGCGACGTGACGCTGTTCATCGACAGCCAGTACGTGCTCAAGGGCATCACCGAGTGGATCCATGGCTGGAAAGCCAAGGGCTGGCGCACGGCTTCGAAGGAACCCGTGAAGAACGTCGAACTGTGGCAGCGGCTCGACGAGCTGGTGAGCAAGGGCGGCCACCGCATCGACTGGCGCTGGGTCAAGGGCCATGCGGGCGATCCGGGCAACGAGCGCGCCGACATGCTCGCCAACAAGGGCGTGGACAAGGCCTTGGGCCGCGGCTGATCTCAGTCGCGCGGGAGTTTTGCGAGCTCCGCCGCGAGGCCGGCACTGTCTTGCGGGCGCACGCTGCGGCCCACTTCCTGGCCATCGCGCAAAAATACCAGCGTGGGCCACAGCTTGACGCGAAAGCTGCGTCCCAGGGGGCGGCCCGGGCCGTCCTCTATCTTCAGGTGCTCAACGTCGTCACGCGCTTGCAGCGCTTCGCGTATCAGAGGCTGAGCTCCCTTGCACCAGCCGCACCAGTCGGTGCCGAACTCCAGCACCGTGTTGCCCCTCAGGGCCTCCACATCTTGCGCGGAAGGGGCGGGCGTGATGGGCTGGGTCTGGAAGGGCATGCAGGGTTCCTTTTAAATGGGTGAAGACCGGGCCAGCCAGGATCTCAGCGGTCGCTGGCGCGCACCGCGCGCACCTGGTCGCGGCCCTCTTGTTTGGCACGGTACAGCAGTTGGTCGATGCGCTCGATGCAGTCGGCCAATTCCTGGCCGGATTCGATCTGGCCCACGCCCCCGGAAATGGTGATCGGCATGGGCAGCATGTCGGCGCAGGCCTGGCGCACCGCATGCCGGCAGCGGTCCAGCGTCAGCACGGCGCTGGTTTCGTCGCAGCCCGGCATGATCAGCAGGAATTCCTCGCCGCCCCAGCGGATGATCTTGTCGCTGGAGCGCAGGCACGCGGCCACGGTCCTGGCGACGGTGGCCAGCACCTTGTCGCCCGTGGGATGGCCGAAGGTGTCGTTGACCTGCTTGAAATTGTCGACATCGACCAGCGCCAGCGCGAGCGCGGCGCCGAGCGTGCGTGATTCGGCGACGGCTTTCTCCAGGTGCAGGCTGCCCGAAGTGCGCGTCAGCGCGCCGGTCAGGCTGTCGTGCTGCATCTGTTCGCGAAACGCGCGTTCCGACAGCACCTTGGCCGTGATGTCGCGCACCATGCTCACATAGTGCGTGACTTCGCCTTCGCTGTTGCGCAGCGGCGTGATGCTTTGCTCGCAATGCACTTCGGTGCCATCGGTGCGCTGATTGATGAAGATTTCACGCACCGGCTGGCCGTCCTTGAGCCGCGCCCAGAGCGCGGTGTAGAACGCCGGATCATGCCGCCCGGACTGGGCGACCGAAGGCTTGCGGCCGATCAGCTCGCTGGCGCGCAGGCCGGTGATTTTCTCGTAGCCCTGGTTGGCGAACTCGATGATGCCCAGATGGTTGCAGATCAGCACGCCGTCTTCGGTCGCATCGAGCGTGCGCGCGAAGATGTCCGACGAGGCCCTGGCCATCGCCAGCGCACTCAAGTCGTGCTGGACCGAAACAAAGTGGGTGATGCGTCCGTTGGCATCGCGCACCGGCGAGATGTTCCATTCGAGCAGGTAGGGCGTGCCGTCCTTGCGGTAGTTGAAGGTCGAGCCCTTGAAGAAGCGGCCTTCGGCGACGCAGTTGCGCAGTTCGGCAATGACTTTGGGGCAGGTGTGCGGGCCCTGCAGCATGCGCGGATTGCGCCCCAGCAGTTCATGCGCCGCGTAGCCGGTCATCTCGCACAGCGCCGGATTGACATAGACGATGCGGTGGTCGTGCTCGCCTGTGTCGGTGATCAGCACGGCATTGAACGCCTGCTCGATGGCCTGCAGCAGCAAAGCCGGCAGCTTGTCGGGCACGCCTTTGGTCGGTGGCGGAGAAGGCGAGCGGGAACGCATGCAGATGTTGTCGTGCCCTGAAAGGGGTGGCAAAAATGCTGCGCCCCCGATGCGGCAGGGCAGCGCCTGAGCGCAGATTATGCCGGCTCGGCGCAGATTTGCACGCCCCGATCGCTGCGTCGAACCCGCGCACGCCGGCGGCCGCGCCGGCCTGGTCATGGCGCAGTATGAACCGCCCATTTTTATCAAGCAAGGGCCCGGCCTTGAATATCGACATCGTCGATTAATTGGTTGGTAATTCCGATAATCAATGCGGCATGGTTGCTGCAAGCATACTATTCAAATATTTGATTGATATGATTTGAGTATCCATTAAATAACAAATTCCATTATTTGAAATTCTTCTAACGAAATTTTTGATTGGAATCAATAATCGTGCAGCTGCACTTGCATTATGGCGAGTCGCTTTCTGATTGTTGAGAAAATGAAACTCCGGAATATCCGCCACTTCATCGCCGTCGCCAGGCAAGCACAAGTTGCTCGCGCTGCGCATGGGCCTGCCAGCTCTGTGCAACATGCTTGACGGACCCGCCAGCGCCGCACGCCGCGCGACGGCTGCCCGCGAAGCATTGCTGGGCATCTTCCTTCTTGCCACGGGTTGCGGTTTCGCCTGGGAGGCGAGCGACTACACGCTGGGCTCGGCGCGCGACATGGGGCCGGGCTACTTTCCTCTGTGCCTGGGCGCGTTGCTGGCGCTGATCGGATTGGTGCTCGTTGCGCGGTCCGCGCTGCATGTGAATGTGTCGCGCTGGCGCGCGGATGCGAAAGAACTGCGCCATCCACGGCTATGGCATGTGGCCCTGGCATTGCTGGCGTTCGGCATCGCTGTCGAACAGGCGGGGCTGTTCGTTTCCACCATGGGCCTGGTCATCGCCAGCAGCGCCGCCGGACCGGGCTTTCGCTGGCGCGGCGCCTTGCCCTGGGCCTTGTGCGTCGCCACTTTTTGCTGCGCGCTGTTCGCCGTGCTGCTGGGCTTGCAGCTGCCGCTTTGGCCCACTTTCCTTTACTGAACCATGGACCTGCTGAACAACCTGGCTGCCGGTTTCGCCACGGCCCTGTCATGGGCCAATCTTCTTTACGCGCTGGGCGGCACCCTGATCGGCACCTTGATCGGCGTGCTGCCGGGGCTGGGTCCGCTGGTGACCATCGCGATGCTGCTGCCCGTCACCTACGGACTGGAGCCCACCAGTGCGCTGATCCTGCTGGCCGGCATCTACTATGGCTCGCAGTACGGCGGCTCCACCACCGCCATTCTGGTGAACATTCCCGGAGAGTCCTCGTCGGCCGTGACCCTGCTGGAAGGCCACCAGATGGCGCGCACCGGCCGCGCGGGCCCGGTGCTGGCCGGCGCCGCCATGGGCTCGTTCTTTGCGGGCTGCGTGGGCACGCTGCTGCTGGCCGCCTTTGCCGGGCCGCTGGCCAGCCTGGCGCTGCAGTTCGGCTCGCCGGAATACTTTGCGCTGATCTGGGGGCTGGTCGCGTCGATGTGGATAGGCAATCTGATGCTGGTGGTACTGAACCTGCCCCTGGTGGGCGTGTGGGTCAGCCTGCTCAAGGTGCCTTATCGCCTGCTGTTTCCCGCGATCCTGGCGTTCTGTGCGATCGGCGTGTTCTCGCTGCAGAACGCCGCCTTCGACATTTACCAGCTGGTGGCCTTCGGCGTGCTGGGCTGCTTTCTGGCCTACGTGGGCGCGCCCGCGGTGTCGCTGCTGCTGGGCTTCGTGATGGGGCCGATGCTGGAAGAGAACTTCCGCCGCTCGCTGCTGCTGTCCGACGGCCATCTGTCCATCTTCACGCAGCGTCCCTTGTCCCTGGGTCTGCTGCTGGCCGCGGCCGCGCTGCTGCTGGCGATTGCGCTGCCTGGCCTGCGCCGGCGGCGTCGCCTGATCGGCGACGAGGCGCTGACCTGAGCCATGGCCTGCGCAGACCCCTCCATGCCGTTGCGCCTGCCCGACCGGCGCTATCCGTCATCCCGTCAATGAAACCAGAAGATAGAGATCCGATGAGCAACTCCGCAGCGCCGCTGGCCGAGACCAGCGAATGGCAAACACGCGTCCACCTGGCCGCGGCCTACCGGGGCCTGGCATTGGCCGGCGTCAACGACCACACCTACAACCACCTCGCGGCGCGGCTGTGGGACGCACCGGAGCAGGTGCTGATCAAGCCCGAGCACCAGCAGTTCCATGAAGTCACGGCCTCGTCGCTGCTCAAGTACACGCTCGACGGCGAGAAGCTGTCGGGCGAAGGCAATGTGAGCCGCGGCGGGCTGGTCATCCACCTGGGCGTGCTCAAGGGGCGAGCCGACCTGCAGGCCACGTTCCACACCCATACGCCGGCCAACATCGCGGTCAGCGCCCAGCGTTTCGGTCTGCTCAATCTCAACCAGCATGCGGTGCGCTTTCACCGCCGCATCGGCTACCACGACTTCAAGGGCTTCGAGTTCGACGAAGCCGGCCGCCAGGGCCTGCTGACGGCGCTGGGCACGGGCCGCATCGCCATCCTGCGCAACCACGGCGTGCTGGTGGGCGGACGCACCATCGCCGAGGCCTATATCCACCACCATTTTTTGGAGACCGCCTGCCGTGCCCAGATCCAGGCGCTGGGCGCCGGCCTGGACAACCTGCTGCAGATTCCCGACGACATCGCCGAGCACTCGGCCCAGCAGATCGAACGCAAGCCCGCGATCACCGAGCAGCACCACGACTGGCACGCGCTGCTGCGTCAGGTGGAGGCCGCGTCCTCCGACTATCGCCACTGATTTCCCCACCCCCGAAAGGAACCGTCATGTCACAAGACAACCTGCCCACCATTCGCCTGGCCCCCAACGGTCCGGTGTTCGATCTGCCGATCTACGTCGCCCAGGAGCACCAGTTGTTCGAGAAGGCCGGCGTGCGCGTTCAATTCGTCGACAAGTACGACCCGCGCGCGTCTTCCGCCGACGCCTTCCAGCGCCAGAAGGAAGCGCTCTATGAGTGCGGCCAGGCCGACGGCTACAACCTTTGCGAATGGGCCGGTCTGGACCGCTCCGAGCGCAGCGGGCGCGGCAGCCGGGTGCAGGCGCTGCGGCCTTCGGTGGCGGCGCAGGCCATCGTGGCCTTCGACGTGGATCTGCAGGAGCCGCGCGATCTGGCCAACGTTCCCGTGGGCGTCAACGACCGCACCGGCTCGCACTACACGGCGCTGCAGTTGCTGGGCGGCGCCCTGCCCAAGGAAGAAGTCAACATCACCCACGCCGGCCCGCCCATCGAGCGCTACGCGGCGCTCAAGGAAGGCAAGCTGCGCGCCGTGGCGCTGATGGAGCCCTACATCAGTCTGGCGCTCAAGGAAGGTGCGCACATCATCGCGGCCAACTTCTACCGCGGCGCCGAAGTCATCTCGCCCGACCTTCCCGAAGCCGCGCGCAAGGCCTATCTGCAGGCGATCAACGAAGCCACCGATCTCATCAACCAGGACTTCGAACGCTACAAGCACTATGTGGTGGAGCCGGTGAAGGAGCTGCTGAGCGCGCAGGAGCTGCAAAACCATTTCGTGCATTACGCGCACAGCAAGCCGCTGGACGAGCAGCGCTTCGACGTCACCTACGAGTTCATGCGCCAATGGGATCTGACGCCGGGCCAGCACAGCTACAAGGAACTGGTGCTGTGAGTCTGAACGCCTTCCACACTTCGCTTCCCGCGGCGCGTGACGTGCTGTCCCTGGCCGCGCGCTGCGGCCTGGCCTCGCTGCTGGCCGTGGCCACGCTGGCCAGCGCGCAGAACGCCTCGTATCCCAGCAGCCCCGTCAAGGCGGTGATCGGCTGGGAGCCCGGCGGCGTGACCGACCTCGCGGCGCGCTCGCTGGCCAAGAAGCTGGGCGAGCGCTGGGGCCAGCCCCTGCTGGTGGAAAACCGGCCCGGCGGCGGCGGCATCATCGCCACCGCCGCGGTGGCGCGCGCGCGCCCTGACGGCTATACGCTGGCCTTCACCGGCGGCAGCGAACCGACGATTCGCCCGCTGGTGCAGAACGACCCTTACACCTACGCGCGCGACTTCACGCCCGTGGCCCTGGTCACCGTCAATCCCATCGTGCTGGTGGCCAATGCGGCCACGCCGTTCAAGACCGTGGCCGATCTGCGCCTGGACGCGCGCAGCAGCCAGGGCGGCATTCCTTTTTCTAGCTCGGGTGCGAGCTCCACGCCCCATCTGATCGGCGAGCTTTTCTCCGATGAGTCAGGCATCAAGCTCAAGCACATCGCCTATAAAGGCGGCGCGCCCGCGGCCACCGCGGTGGCCAGCGGCGAAGTGCCGCTGGGCTTCATGGTGCTGTCGTCGGCCAAGCCTTTCGTCGACGCCGGCAAGCTGCGCGTGATCGGCATCACGACGCGCCAGCGTGTCGCCACGGCGCCCGACTGGCCGACCATCGCGGAGCAGGGCATCAAGGACTTCGACGCTTCCGTGTGGACCGGCGTGTACGTGCGCAAGGAAACGCCCAAGGCCATTGTCGAGAAACTCGCGGCCGATGTCGCCGCCGTGCTGCGCGACCCCGAGATCGTCCAGTCGTTCGCCCAACTGGGCGCCGATCCTGGTACGCTGACCCTCGAGGCTTTCGGCCGTTATGTGCGCACCAGCGCTGAAAAGCAGGGCGCGGTCATCCAGCGATTGGGATTGGGCAAACCATGAGAATCACCGTCTTTGGCGCCGGCGCCATTGGAGGCCATCTGGCCGCCCGGCTGGCGCATGCCGGCCTCGATGTGTCCGTGGTGGCGCGCGGCGCGCAGCTCGAGGCCATACAGAAGAACGGCCTGCGCTTCATCAATCCCGTGCAGGACTTCACGGTGCGCGTGCGGGCCCGGGACTCGGCCGCTGCGCTGGGCCCGCAGGACCTGGTGATCAGCACCGTCAAGGCGCATTCACTGCCTGCGGCCACGGATTCGCTGCGCGCGCTGCTGGGCCCGGACACGCCGGTGATCTACGCGGTCAACGGCATTCCCTGGTGGTACTTCCATAAAGCGCAGGGCGAGCAAGCCGGTCAGCAGCTGCCGCGGCTGGACCCGGGCGCGCGCCTGTGGAACGACGTGGGCGTGGACCGCGCCATAGGCTGCGTGGTGCAATCGGCCAATGAAGTGACGGGGCCGGGCGTGGTGGAGAACCGCTCCGCGGACAACCGCTTCATCCTGGGCGAACCCGCGGGGGATGTCTCGCCACGGCTGGCGCGCATCGCCCGGGTGCTGCAGCAGGCCGTGCCGGAGATCCAGGCGACGGCCGATATCCGCCATGAAATCTGGAGCAAGCTGCTGCTCAACATGAGCACGTCGCCGCTGGCCTGTCTCACGCTATCGACGGGCCGCACCATCGCCACCGAACCCGCGCTGCAGGATCTGTTTCGCCGCACCATGGCCGAAGGCGCCCAGGTGGCGAGTGCCTTGGGCGTGGCGGTGGCCACCGATTTCGAGGCCCGATTCGAGCGCATGCGCAGACAGAGTCACCGCTCGTCGATGCTGCAGGATCTGCTCGCCGGCCGGCCGCTGGAAATCGACGGCCAACTGGCCGCCGTGCAGGACGTGGCCAGAAGCCTGGGCGTGGCCACGCCCACGTTCGATCTGCTCCTGGCCTTGCTGGTGCAGCGCGCGCGCGAAAGCGGGCTCTACCCCTCCCAGCCGCCCGCTCAGGGCGACTGAGTTCTGCGTTAGGGGCCGGCGCGCACGCCCGGCCCGACTCCCCCGCACCCCCACCTGATTCCAGCATGTCCGGCCCATGGCGCCGGGCAGTCGCTGCGCGAGCCGGTGAATCGTCCGATAAAACCCATTCCGGTTTCAATGGGAGAAACCGCGGTTGGGTATATTTATTTCATATTGATTAACTGCGAGTTAATGGCCTATATCTGAATCGTATTAATGGGCAATGTATTTAATATGCTTGAGATTGTTAAAACTCGAATAACCTAATGCATTTATTGATTCGTTTGTTTTGTTGATTATTTTTATAATCGGCTGCCTTGAGGTTGCGCACAAATAAATATTAACTCCCTGGGTTTTCGTGAGCGCACAGACCTCGTCAAGCCCAGGTACCACCGACATGGAGCCACCCATCATGAGCACCCTCGACACGCCGTCCCCCATCGCCGCCGACGCGCAGGCGCTGGAGCATCTGCTCACTGCCGAAGTGCAGTTCCGCCACATGCGCGACCGAACCCAGGCCGACTCCCACATCCTGACCGCCAGGCGCGTGCACTACAAGAGCGAACTGCCCAAGCGGGTGCTGGCCCACCTGCAGTTGCTGCGCGGCGATGCCGAAGGCTATCTCGTGGACCGTTTCGAACATTCGCTGCAGACGGCAACGCGCGCCCACCGCGACGGCCGTGACGAGGAATATGTGGTCTGCGCACTGCTGCATGACATAGGCGACAGCCTCGCGAGCTACAACCACGCCGAGCTGGCCGCGACCATTCTCAAGCCCTTCATCAGCCCCGCCAACCACTGGATGCTGGCCAAGCACAACCTTTTCCAAGGCTATTACTTCTTCCATTTCAGCGGCCGGGACCGCCATGCGCGTGACAAGTACTTGGACCATGCGCTGTACCAGCAGACGGCCGAGTTCTGCGAGCTGTACGACGGCGCGGCATTCGACCCCGACTACGACAGCCTTCCGCTCGAATTCTTCGAGCCCATGGTGCACCGCCTGCTAGAAAAACCGCGCTACAGCCCGCAGGAACTGGTGCGCGCCATGCAGGGCGAAAAGATCTGAATTTCACTTTCTTCATTCCATCCACATGACACTCCGCATTGCTTTTCACCGGCGCGCCCTGCTCGCCACCACCGCCTTGGCCTTCGGCCTGGGAGTAGGGGCCGCGCCGGCAGCGGCCCAGGGCGCGAACGGCGCCCAGCCCGTGCGCGGCGGCACGCTGTTCGCGGCCATTCATCCGCAGCCTTCCGTGCTGATCGTTGCCGTCAACAACCAGTACGCCAACGCGGCCGTGTCGGCCAACATCTTCGATGGCTTGCTCACCTACGACGAGCAGCAGCGCCCCCAGCCGTCGCTGGCCACGGCATGGACGGTCTCGCCCGATGGCAAGACCATCACCTTCAAGCTGCGCCAGAACGTGAAATGGCATGACGGCGCGCCGTTCACGTCGGCCGACGTGCGCTACAACGTGCTCGAAGTCTGGAAGAAAGTGCATGCACGCGGCCGCGTGACGTTTGCTCCGGTCATCGACGTGGAGACGCCCGATGCGCACACCGCGGTCTTCAAGCTCGAACGGCCCGCGCCGGTGATCCTCAACGCGCTGAGCCCTTCCGAAGCGCAGCTGCTGCCGCGCCACCTCTACGAAGGCACCGATGTGCGCACCAACCCCTGGAACGTCAAGCCCATAGGCACCGGGGCCTTTCGCTTCAAGGAGTGGCGGCGCAACGAGTTCATCGAACTGGTGCGCAACCCCGATTACTGGGAAGCCGGCAAGCCCTACCTGGACCGCGTGATCTACCGCGCCATTCCCGACGCCGCCGGGCGTTCCGCGGCGCTCGAAACCGGCGAGATCCAGTACCTTCCTTACTCGGGCGTGCCGTTCGCCGATGTGGCCCGTCTGCGCCAGCGGCCCGAGCTGGTGTTCGAGACGCGCGGCTACGACTACAGCGCGCAGATCTATGTGGTCGAGTTCAATCTGCGCCGTCCCTATGTGGAGCAGCAGAAGGTGCGCCAGGCCTTCGCGCATGCGATCGACAAGCAGGCGCTGATCAATACCGTGTGGTATGGCGTGAGCAAGCCGGTGAACGGGCCGATTCCGCCGGTGCTCAAGCAGTTCTACACCGAAGACAAGCCCGCCTACGACTTCGATCCGAAGAAGGCCGAGCAACTGCTCGACGAGGCCGGTTTTGCGCGCAAGGCCAACGGCGAGCGCTTCGCGATCACGTTCACGCCTTCGCCCAGCACCGAGGCCTATGCGGGCGCGGCGGAATTCATTCGCCAGAACCTGCAGCGCGTGGGCGTGACGCTCAACATCGTGCGCAGCGACGGACCGACCTACATCCGCAAGATCTACACCGACTACGATTTCGACATGCTGATCCAGGGCTACTCCGTGCTGCTGGACCCCGAGCTGGGCCTCACGCGCATCCTGTGGTCCAAGGGCGCGACCAAAGGCGTTCCCTATGTGAATGCCTCGAACTACGCCAATCCCAAGGTGGACAAGATCATCGAGGGCTACCAGCGCGAGCCCAACACCGACAAGCGCCGCAAGCTGTTCCACGACCTGCAGCGCGAAGTCAATGCCGATCTGCCGATCCTGCCCATCATGGACGCGCCGTTCTTCACTTTCCACAGCCGCAAGCTGCAGGGCCTCAAGCCCATCGCGGATGCGTCACGTGCGTCGCTCAAGGACGTTTGGCTGGCGCGCTAGATCGCGCCGTCGAACATCAGCACGTCGACCTGCGCTCCCGCCTGCACCGTGCCCTGGTCGTGGTGCAGCACGATCAGCCCGTTGGCCTGCAGCATGGAGCTGAGCACGCCCGAGCCCTGGTTGCCCGTGGTGCGCACCTGCAGCCGGCCGTCGGCGGCTGTGCTGACGATGCCGCGCTGGTACTCGGTGCGGCCGGGGCGCTTGCGCAGGGTTTCGCAGCTCATCGCCTGCAGCAGCGGCTGGGGCCGGGCGCGGCAGCCCATCATCTGCGCCAGCGCAGGGCGCACCAGCGCGATGAAGGCTACCATGGCCGCGACCGGATTGCCGGGCAGGCCGAACAGAATGGCGGGGCTGGCGCCAGTGCCCAGCCGGCCCACGGCCAACGGCCGGCCGGGGCGCATCGCAATGCGCCAGAACGTCACTTCGCCCAGGCGCTGCAGCAGGGGCCGCAGATGGTCGGCGTCGCCCGTGCTCACGCCGCCGCTGGTGATCACCGCATCGGCTTCGCCGGCCGCGCGCCGCAGCGCGGCTTCGAGCAGCGCCGGGTCGTCGCCCACGGGCGGTCCTTCGATGACCTCGACACCCAGCCGACGCAGCAGCGCGCAGATGGTGTAGCGGTTGCTGTCGTAGACCGCGGCCGCGCGCGGCGCTTCGCCGGGGCTGAGAATTTCATCGCCGGTGGAGAAATACGCGACGCGCAGCTTGCGAAACACCTGTGCCTGCGCCAGACCCAGGCTGGCCAGCAAACCGAGGGCCGCGGGCGTGAGGCGTTCGCCGCGCGCCAGCGCCACCGCGCCTTGCTGCAGGTCTTCGCCGCAGAGGCGGCGGTTGGCGCCGGGCCGCAGCAGATCGGGCGCGATCTCGATATGGTCGCCCTGCAGTGTCACGAGTTCCTGCGGCACCACAGTGTCCAGGCCCGGCGGCATGACGGCGCCGGTCATGATGCGCAGGCATTCGCCGGGGGCGAGCGTTTCCTGCCAGGTCGTGCCCGCATGCGCGCGGCCCGCGATGCGCAGGCGCAGCGCCTTGCCGGCCTGCAGCGCGCTGCCCGCGAACGCATAGCCGTCCATGGCCGAGTTGTCGTGCGCGGGCACGTTGATGGGCGAGACCAGATCATGGGCCAGCACCCGGTCCAGTGCCTGGCCCAGCGCCAGGCTTTCGATATCTGCGGGCGCGCTCACGAGGGCGCCCAGAAAGCGCTGGGCCGTGGCGACGTCGAGGTCATCGGGGTCGTAGCCTGGCAGGCGGGCGGCAATTTCCGGCAGGGTGGTCATCGGGCGTTTTCCAGGGCGTGCAGCTCTTCCAGGGTGTTGGCGTTGGCAAAGGCGCGCGCATCGTCTTCGGGCTGGTCGAAGGCCACGCTGATGCAGCGGTGCGTGCGCGCCCAGGCGTCTATCTTGCGTCCGCCCTGGGCCGTGTACTGCTGCAGGCTGGGCTGGAGCGCGGCCTGCAGCAGGCAGAAGACGGGTTGGTCGCGCCAGCGACTGCGGCCCTGGTCGTCGGTTTCCAGGCCCGCGGCAAAAACGATTTGTGCATCTTGCGCGGCCGCGGCCCGGGCCAGGCGCTGGGCGAGATCGGGCGGAAACAGCGGCGTGTCGCAGGGCACGGTCAGCAGCCAGGGCGTGGTGCAATGGGACAGACCGCAGAGAAAGCCCGCGAGCGGGCCCGCGTAGTCGCTGAGGCTGTCGGGCCAGACCGGCACACCGAAATCGGCGTAGCGATCGAGATGGCGGTTGGCGTTGATCAGGCAGCTGCCGACCTGGGGCGCGAGCCGCTGCAGTGCATGCTGGGCCAGCGGCAGGCCGCGAAACGGCTGCAGCCCCTTGTCGACGCCGCCCATGCGGCTGCCGCGGCCGCCGGCGAGCACCAGGCCGGTGATGTCTTGGACGCGCGCGGCTTCAGCCACCGATGTAGCTCATCTCTATGCGCTTGCCGGGGCTGGCGCTGCTGGGCGGCAGGCTGCTGCGCAATTGCGAATACTGGTCGCTGCGCTGCTGCCACATCGGCGCGATCGCGCCCGCGAGTTCGGCATCGCTCGCCCCGGCGCGCAGCAGGCTGCGCAAATCCCAGCCCTGGGACGCGAACAGGCACAGGTAGAGCTTGCCTTCGGTCGACAGCCGCGCGCGGTTGCAGTCGTGGCAGAACGCTTCGGTGACGCTGCTGATGAAGCCGACTTCGCCCAGCGCGGGATCGTATTCACCCAGCGCGTTCGCATGGCCCCAGCGCGCCGCGGTCTCGCCGGTGCTGCCGGGCGCGAGCGCCACCAGCGGGAATTCGGCCTGCAGGCGTTCGCGCACCTGGGACGAAGGCAGGACTTCGTCCATGCACCAGCCGTTGGTCGCGCCCACATCCATGTATTCGATGAAGCGCAGCGTCACGCCCGTGCCGCGGAAAAAGCGCGCCATGGGCAAAATCTGATCGTCGTTGGTGCCGCGCTGCACCACCATGTTGACCTTGATGCGCTCGAAGCCCACGGCCTGCGCGGTTTCTATGCCCTTGAGCACGTCGGTGACCGCGAAGTCGACATCGTTCATGCGGCGGAACACCGCGTCGTCGAGCGCGTCCAGGCTCACGGTGAGCCGGTTCAGGCCCGCGTCCTTGAGCGCGCGCGCCTTGCGTGCAAGCAGCGAGGCATTGGTGGTGAGCGTCACATCGGGCGCCAGGCCTTCGGCGGTGCGCAGCGCCGCGAGCTGGGCGACCAGCGCTTCGAGGTTCTTGCGCAGCAGTGGCTCGCCGCCCGTGAGACGGATCTTGTGCACGCCGTGGGCCAGGAAGATGCGCGCCAGTCGGGTGATTTCCTCGAAGCTCAGCAGTGCGCTGTGCGGCAGGTAGGTGTAGTCCTTGTCGAACACTTCCTTGGGCATGCAGTACTGGCAGCGGAAGTTGCAGCGGTCGGTGACGCTGATGCGCAGATCACGCAGCGGCCGGCCCAGCTGGTCAAGCAAATGACCGGTGGGGGACGCGCAGAGCCGCGGCACAGCCGCCGACAAGGCTGCTGTGCGCTGATCTACCAGGGGAATCACTCGTACAGCCATGGGGGTATTTTGCCGCAATCGCGAGCGCCAGTCCCGCGCGCCCGGCATGCCTGAGTGGGCACCGGGGCTAGACGCCGGACTTCTCGGTCGCCGGAATGTTTTGGACCGCAGGGCGCGACGCGCTCCAATGCACGAACTGCGGGTAATGCGCGGCCACGCCCGGGCCGTCGAAGTCCCAGCCCAGGCACTGGCCCAGGTGGCGCGGCGGTTGGTCGGGGTCGGCATTCGAGAACACGTTGGGCATCGACTGGAAGGCCGCCGTGGCCATGTTGAACAGTAGTTCGCGCAGGTGGGTGCAGCTGATGACGCCGCCCAGGTGCTCCTGGATCGACTTGCGCCAGCCCCGGCCCATATTGCAGCCGACCATCTTCTGCAGCGCCGCCGCGGCTTCGGGACAGTTGCCCAGCGGGTGGGAGTCCATGGCCACCTCGATGGCCTGCACCTGCAGCGTGTCGTCGATGGTGGCGCGTATCCACATGTGGTGAATGGCCGTGCCGGCGCGCAGCAGCTGGCCGTTGTTGAGCACGCGGTCCACGGCCTTGCTGTCGTGGAGTTCGCCTTCGATGTCCCAGAGGCCGTCGGGGCGTACAAAACTGCGGTAGCGTACATCGCGCAGATGCTGGGGGCTGCGGTTCTTGATTTCTGTCAGGGGCATCGTGGATTCTTCTGGGCGGGGCGCTGTGGTGCAGCTGCCGATGCCTGGACCGTAGCGAACAATCGCCGCGCAGGC
>NZ_JAHCDD010000093.1 GCF_018413525.1 Acidovorax sp. CCYZU-2555 | reverse complement strand
CGCGCTGGCTGCGACGCCGGCGATGCTGATGACGGGCGCGGCCATAGGCCCGGTGCTGGGGGGCACGCTGGTCAAGTCTTTTGGCTATGGCAGCCTGGCCATTGCAGCGATGGCCATTGCGGTTGTCGCGCTGCTGTGCTTTTCTCGATTGCCTGCCACAGGGGCTGCGCCGAGGCATCGGGCCGTGGCTTGATTTCTGCGGATACAGGCTGCGTCCGGCTTGGGTTGCCGTCAGCGACGCATCAGCGCCGATACGGCGGCCGCACGAATTCAATGCGTCGTCAGTGTTTTGCGGAAAAAGGCAACAACGGCTGCATTGAAGCTCATATGGAACGCTTCCCTATCGAAGTCGGGAGCACTGGCGCAAATGGCGGGGGCAAGCGCTGCCAGCGCTTTGCTGCACGGAGCCAGGAAGTCGAAATGTCCTGCGCCAGGCACGACGTGATAGTCCGGCGCATGCGGCAACGCGAGCCGGACTGCTTCCGCGTAGCGTGGATGCGGCACAAGCATGTCGTTCTCGGCGCGCCACAGTTGCACCGGTACATTGATGTTCTTGAGCCCATCCGGCGCGAAAGTGAAGCCAAGCGCGGGCGCGGCCACCACGGCTGCCTTAAAGCGAGCATCTGCCACATTGGCTGCTACAGACGGCGCGACGGGGTGGCTGCTCTTTGCCAGGAGTTGGCATGCAAAATCGCCAGGGTATTGGCGGCACATGGGAGCGATCTTCGAGAATTCAGGCACCCCACCGATGCTCGCGAGCGTGGTGAAGCCGCCTGCGGAGAAGCCGAACATGCCAATGCGCGTCGGGTCGATGGATGTACGACCATTCCAGCTTGTCAGCATGTGGTCGGTCACTCGACTGATCTGTCGGGGGCGGTCCATGATGTCGACGCTGCGGCTCTGGTCCGCATAGTTGTCGCCCGTGTGCGTGACGGCGGCCACAACAAAGCCCGCATCAGCCAGCGCGATGGCCGTATCGAAATGCCCAAGGAATGAGCCACCGCTGCCGTGCGACATCATCACCAGCGGTAGCGCCGTTCCCTGGATCGGTCCGTTGACCGCAACGCTCATGGTCGTCGGGCCCATTTGTATGGGAAGGGCTGCGATCTGACTCGGATACCAGATACCGATTTCGAGCGGCTTTCCCTCCGGATCGACGACAAAACCATGCTGAAAACCTGAGGCATAGGCACTGGTTCCAGCAATAGCCAAGGATGCCGCCAGCGTGCGCAATTTGGTGTTGAACGCTTTCATGGTGAAGCCTGGAGTGTGAATGACGCTGGCGATTGTCGGGGTTGGCCGCTAATTTAGCGTGCGTCTTGCGACGAACTGCCGATTCCGTTCGCCAAGTACTCACAGCAAGCGCGAAGTGGCGCGCTGCGAACTCTATCAGAGGGGTGCACGCTATTTACCTGAGGGAGTTCGCTTTCACGATTCGGAAGCCTCTGGAGTCCAAAACATCTGCAGAGATGTTCGACGCTTGTGTTGCATCGAACGGTTGAATCCACGGCTTAAAGCTGCCTGCTGCAGGCTATTTCCGCTTTGCAGCGGTTGCCGCCACCCATGGCCTCCTCACGAGCGTTCGGTCACAACCACATAGCGGTCATCCGAGCACCAAGGCGCGAGCTAGCCCTGTGACGGCTTTCGGGTGAGTAGTCGACACTGGCCATCAGTGCACTCCAAGGGGCTGCTCGATGTCCGCTATCGCGGTGCATGGATAGGCGCTGCCGACCCATTGCGGTCGTCCAGGCTTCATAGACTGACGTCGGCTTTGCAGCGATTGCTGCCGATCAACTCTCCGATATGAATGACTGTTCAGAGCCTAGGGGCGGTCATTTCGTGAACTAAAAAGGTAGTTGGCCGAGGTCTGGAATTGTCTAGGAAAGGCTGGTCAATTCACACGCTGATTCAGATAGGAACAATGATGCAGCGCTTTAGTGGCACCTCCATCCTAATTTCATAATCGATCACACCGCTGCCCTGTTGCCGAGCTCCCTGTTGAACATGCATGAACTCTTCCTCACCCAGATGCAGCTCAATGCGCCACATCGGAGCTATAGGAGCAAAGCCGATCGCATCTTTGAGAGACTCGGGGTCGTAACGGTTAATCCTGACAGAGCACCAATGAGTCGAACGGCTACTGCTTAGAGGGCTAGCCCGTACGGTCTGCGTTCCATCTTCATTGCATTGGAATGTGCTCGGATCAACTCTTGTGTAGTGATAGAACACATATGGTGGCGACAAAATTGTTGAACGTGGAGCTCCCACATTCCATTCATGATGAACGTAGTCAACCGAAACAAAAGGAATTGTCATGTTGTCTGCTTGAAATAAAGAGGCAGTGTAGACCATTCGCAGCGAGCAAAAGAAAGAGTGAATCGACCAGAGTTTTGTAGAAATGGCTGGTCCAAACTGATCTATAGAAGTTCATGCTTGATCGAACATTGTTCAATGCTCCTAAAACTTTCGTCCTGTGATCCTTGCAATCCAGTGACTGCTTTATGTAGCAGCAGTCATTTCACTTGTTGAGTTGAACGTCTGCAACCAGTCTGTAGCTGTCCTGCGGAGGAACGTGGCTGCTGTCTGCTAATGGCCGGGACCGTGAGGTCGCTATGGAGCCAGGTAGCCGTCATTCCGGCTGCGACCTGGCTTTGGCCTATGGCGGCTATCTGTGCAGCAGGCAGACTAGTGCTACCGGCCATCTGCTGCCGCTCGCGAACGACCGCTGTGCCGCCAGCCAAAGTGGAAGGCCAAGTCGCTTCCTAACCTTGAGTCGAGTCGGCCGTGCGACGGTTCAAGGCTGGTTTCTTTGCTGTGTGTGCACGGCAACAGAGGAAATCGGGCGATAAACTCATTCGATCTGCGCGCTCGGCAGTAGAGGACGGCGGCAGGCCAAGAGCGCTGCACTTGGTGTCCCTAGCGAGGTATTCAGATCTCGCGATAGTCGGGTCCGCCAGCGTGTGCCGTCATTCGCGGCCAGGAGCCGGGTTCACGGTGCGTGGCGTGAAGCCGTTCTTGGAGGAGGCTGGCACCGGCCTGATCGTCGACACCATGCTGTCGGCCGCGCTATATATGTTAGCCCTGCCGCCCGACCGACCTCTAATCGAGGCGGAGATAGCTTCAGATCATGCTGTTGGATGCCACCGGCTGGCAGGTGCAGCGCTGGGCATTAGCATCATGCGCCCTGGCTCGCTGCTGGTCGAGCCTGGACGGCGTGTGGCTCAAGACGTCGGCGGTGTCGTGTCGACCTGGCCGTCCTTGACCGGCAGCGTGGCGCCAGGGCGAAACGAGGTTCGCGCCACTCCGTCCTTGCCATTCAGGCGGTAACTCACGTCGTAGCCAACAAACTTCTTCGACTTCTCTTGCACCGTCTTGCAGCGCTGCTCGGCAGTCGTGACAACGTCACCTTGCTGCATGTTCTTCTGCACCTGGTTGCCGGCGTAGCCGCCTGCCGCGGCGCCGGCCACGGTGGCCACTTTCTTGCCGGTGCCACCGCCGATCTGGTGACCGAGCACGCCGCCGAGCAGCGCGCCACCCACACTGCCGAGCAGGCGGTTCTCGTCCTTGACAGGCGCCTGGTGACGCACCTGCACCGTCTTACACTGTTCGCGCGGCGTCGTCACGGTTTCCGTGACCTCCTTGACGCCCACCACCTCGGCGAGTTTGGGCTGCGACAGCTTCTGGTAACCCGTGACAGCACCCGCGCCCAGCATCGCCATTGCAATGCCGCCAACCGCGATACCTTTGATCATCGATTTATCCATGGGTTGCTCCTGTAATAGCCCGCGTCGATTGTCGCGCCCGCCGGCCGACTGCGTGGCAGAAGGGGCCGGGATCTGGTGTAAGAAATCGCGACATGTGCGTCGCTTCGGTGTCGGACGTAGCCAGAGCCAGGGATTGGAGGTGCCGCCCTGGCGGCAGCGCAACCTCAGGAAGCCGCTGTCCAGAATGCCGCAATCGAGGAAGGCGTCGAACCCGTCCCTGATGAACCGCGGCAGCTCCCATTCGGTGCTGGCGTTGTATGCAGGATGATGCTGGCCGCAAGCTGCTGCCACTAGGCGGTACAGCGTCGTCTGCTCAGGGCGGTGGCGTTCGTAGTGACGAGGGGCGTTATAGGGCGCCCGCTGGGGCTGCCGGCCGATGGCTTGTACGCGAGGCTCCCGATGTGGTGAGCCCGCACCGCCTCAAACCGTGCGCTAAGCCTCAATCGCCATGAGTGCTGCCAGCCGATGTGTTCTCTCCGTTGCGGCGCCTCCTGCGAGTTACTGCGAGGGTTTCCGACCGGCAGCTTCAGAGCGGCGAGTTCCGGGCAGCGGATGTCAACTCAGGGTCGTCAGCGACTGTTCGCCGCTTGCGAGAGCTGCCGTTCATGTCGTCTGGGGAATTGCAACCCAGCAAGTTTCCGGTCTTGCGCTCATAGCGGACGTTTGACCTGATAGCGGGTCAACGTCTGCTCTTGGCGGTAGCGGTCACAAGCTTGCCAAAGTTCAGCGGCTGCAACCAGCCTGTAACGGTCATCCAACAAAACCACCCCGCCTACACTCCCATCCCGAGTCCGAACGGCCAAAGCTTTCGAAACAAACACTCAACGTGATGCAGCAGGCGGCAGAGTTACTGAGGCAATGCGCTGCCCAGCGACGGAAAGTCACTCTGCCGCAAAACTAGGCCACCATTTCCGCCCATCCGCCCTCTCACAGCAAGTTGTGACCTGCCGCAAGCCCACGCGAGACATTCAACGCAAGTAGCTCACACCCGCCAATGCTCCTTGCCATTCCACTCCGGCCCATGCGCACAAAGCTTCTGCAGCAAGCCTTCGAACGTCGCCCGTTCCGCAGCCGATAGGCAAGACATCATGTCGTTTTCCCGCTTTTCCAGCGCCGGCATGAAGGTGTCATGCATGCGCCGGCCCTCTGCGGTGATGTGAATGGTGAGCCGGCGTTTGTCCTGCGGGTCGGACTCGCGGCGCACCAGGCCTTTGGTTTCGAGGGCGGTGATGGCGCGGCTGATGTTGTTTTTCAGGTGACCGGAGAAGTCGCAGATGTCGGCCGCCGAAATGCCATCGCGGAAATACAGAAAGATCAGCGACAGGATCTCCGGGCGCGTGAGTCCGTGCGTGGCCTCGATGGCACGGAATGATGGCTCGCGGTAGGAGTTGATCATGTAGCCCAGCTTGTAGGCGAAGGGGATCTTCACCCCGTCGAGGATGTCACTGATGGGAGGCTGCATGGCGAGGTCATTGGGCATGCCGCAAGTATAGGAACAGCGGGCGCACCTGGGGAATACCCAGGCCGCACATAGTTCCATATGGAACCATACCATCCTATACTGCCCAGGCTTCAACCGACAAAGTGACAGCCTTCGATGACCCGAAACTACCTATACAGCGGCACCGCCGAGCACCCGGTATACGCCGACATCGTCGCCGCCCAGCCCGGTGCGCACAAGCCGCCCATCGTCATGGTGCATGGCGGATTCCACAACGGCACGGCCTATCTGGCCACGCCCGACGGGCGCGAAGGCTGGGCCCCGCTCTTTGCACGGCGCGGCCACGATGTGTATGTGATGGATTGGCCCGGCCATGGCCGCTCGCCAAGCTCTGCAGCCTTCAACGAACTCTCGACGGTGGATGTCGGGCGCTCGCTGGGCGCGCTGCTGCAGGAAATCGGCCCGGCCATCGTGTTCGCGCATTCGGCGGGCGGCCCCATCGCCTGGTGGGTGGCGGAGAATTTCCGTGAGTATGTGGTCGCCGTGGTCGGTCTCGCACCGGGTGCGCCTGCCAATCTCGTGCCCGCGCTTGCGACCGAGCCCGCGGCAGACCCTGGCGGCCATGCCATCTACGCGCCCACGGATCGCCCGGCCTTTGTCGACCGCGCGTTCATTCGCAAGTTCTGGGCAAACAGCCCCAGGTTTCCACAGCAGGCGTTCGAGGCCTATGCCCGTTCCATAGGGCCGGAAAGCCCGCGCATCCTGAACGAGCGCTTCAACATCGGCGCCAGCGGCTTGTACTTGCAGCATCCCGAACGGCTCGCCGGCTTGCCCATGCTGGTGCTGACCGGGGACCACGACCCGCGCCATCCCAAGGACACAGACGGCCCACTGGCCGCTTTCCTGGGGGCCGACTTCGTCTGGCTGCCCGATCGGGGCATCCTGGGCAACGGCCACATGCTGATGATCGAAGACAACAGCGCGCAGATCGCCGCGCTGGTCGCGCACTGGCTGGAAGAACAAGGTATTTGAGACAAAACAACAAGGAGACAAGATGCAATCTCACCTGACGCGCCGACAGGCACTCCAGCTGCTGGCCCTCCCCGCGACCGGCGCAACGGCACTGGGCAGTCTGGCGCAGGGCGGCGCCTATCCATCGAAGCCCATCAAGATCATCGTTCCCTGGACCGCGGGCGGCGGCGGCGATGCGCTGGTGCGCGCCATGGCGCCCGTGCTGGCCCAGCGTCTGGGCCAACCCGTCATCATCGACAACCGCCCGGGCGCCATAGGCACCATTGGCAGCCTTGCGGGGGCCAGAAGCCCGGCAGACGGCTATACGCTGATCTACGGCACGGCAGATTCGCACTCCATTGCGCCGCACATTCTCAAGCCCATGCCATATGACGCGATCAAGGCGTTCACGGCCGTCGCGCCTTTGGGGTTCACGCCGCTCAAGGTGATGGTCCATGCCTCGCACCCCGCAAAGACCTTGGCGGAATTCCTGCAGCTGGCGCGCCAGGCCAAGGAGCCGCTGACCTATGGCTCCTGGGGCCAGGGAAGCTCGGGGCAGATCATCATGGAAGTGCTCAAGCAGGCCACGGGCGCCGACTTGCTGCATGTGCCCTACAACAGCACCGCGCCGCTGATGCAGGCCCAGCTCGGCAAGCAGATCGACTGCGCCATCATTCCGACGCTGGTCGCGGAGCAGCATGTGGCGGCGGGCACGGTGCGCATGCTGGCCATCACCGCGCCGCAGCGCATGCCCGCCTACCCCCAGGTGCCCACGCTCAAGGAGTTTGGCGTGGCTATCGACATCGGGCCCTGGCTGGGCTTCCTGGCGCCCGCCAGGACACCCGCGGACGTGGTCGCCAAGTTGCACGCTGCCATCGAAAGCGCATTGGGTGAGCCCCAAGTCATGGAGAGCATGCGCAAGATGTCCATGGTGATGACGCCCATGGCGATTGCGGCCTACCAGCAGTTCTACGAACACGAGTACGCGCGCTGGGGAAGCTATATCCGTTCGGCGAACATCGTCCTCAGTTGACACGGCCCTGCGGGACTTGCCGCTCGAGCAACGTGGAGACTAGCTATTTTTTGGCTTTGGCCGAAGAGCGCCGAGTTGTTTTGACAGGAGGGATAGGAGCCTCCTCTGTCTTGGCGGGACGTCCCGTCTTGATAGATGGCACAGCGTGCAAGGCCACCAGCAGTTGCTTGTCGTCCAGGCCGGACAACAGCTTGATCCCTGCACGCAGCAGTTCGCTTTTCTTGACCACCTCGCCCTGAAGAGCAGCGCGCCGCTTCAGTCCATCAATCGCTTCATATTCATCCTTGGGAATGGTGAAACTGTCGCGCACCAGCTTGGGCTTCTTGGGCTGCGTGTCGCTAGCAACTGGCGCAGGCGCTACCGCGGGTGCGGGAGTCGGGGCGGTTGCCGCGCTGGTTGGTGCGGATGCAGCGGGGGCCTTGGGAGTGGACGATCTGGGCTTGCGAACCGACATGGTGGTGACCTCCCAAAAACTATATATATCGTTTATACAGTTTTCTTCCAGTTACCGATAGTTCTTCTGATCCGGTCGGGTCAAACCGCCGTCGCCGACCGGAACTCCCGGGATAGGCGCCAGCGTCGCAATGCCCCACAGCTGTAGACGCGTTGGGGCGTGAGACCGGAACTTGTCCACCTGGCCAGGGGCTGTGCTGAATCACCTCAGCAGCTGGGTCAGCGCGCTGCGTTCCGCGGCACTGTCCACCATAGACACCGGCAAGCGCAACATCGTCGATGGCTGCTGATGGGCGGAAAACAGCACGCCTGGTGCCAACAGCACGCCATCGACGGCGGCTTTGCGTGCCAGCAGTTCGGTATCGCGGCCTGCGTCCACCCAGACGAACATGCCGGCATTCGGCTCCTGGTGCACTTCCAGACCCAGAGTGCTCACAAATTTGAGGCAACGTTGTCGCGCTTCGTCCAGTCGCTCGCGCAGGCGCAGCACATGTTTGCGGTACAGGCCATCGGCCAGAATGCGATGCACGACGCGCTCGCCCAGTTCCGATGTGGTGAGGCCGCTGAGCAGTTTGGCATCGGTCAGCGCGGCGATGCGCTGGGGCTGGGCCGCGATGTAGCCCATGCGCAGACTGCCGGCCAAGGTCTTGGAGAAACCTCCGACCAGCATGACGCGGCGCAACCGGTCCAGCGTTGCCAGGCGCACGGGCTGGCCTGGGTGAAAGTCGGCGTAGGTGTCATCCTCCAAAATCGCAAAATCGTATTGTTCGGCCAGCCGCAGCACGTCATACGCCACGCCCAGCGTGAGACTGAAACCCGTGGGGTTGTGCACCGCCGTGTTGGTGATGAACAGTTTGGGGCGGTGGGCCTGTGCCAACTGCTCCAGCACCTGCAGATCCGGTCCCTCGGGCCCGCGTGGCACGGCCTGCACCTGCAGCCCCAGGGAGCGCAGCATGCCAAACACCATGAACCATGCCGGGTCCTCGACCAGCACGGTATCGCCGGGACGCAGCAGGCTGCGCAAGATCAGGTCCATGCCTTGGGTGACACCTGCCGTGGTCATGAGTTGCTGCTCAGGGTCTACCGTCAGGCCTTGGGCCAGCAAATAGCCCGCCAACTGCTGGCGCAGCGGCGCGTAGCCTTGCGGCGCGCCATAGCCCAGCAGCTGAATGCCCGCGCTGCGGCCCACGGCGCGCACGGCGGCGTTGAGCATTTCGTGGTCCATCCAGCTGGGCGGCAAGATGCCCACGCTGCCATCGAACTGCGTGCCGTCCACCGCACGGAACATGCTGCGCAGCAGGTAGGGCGTGTCAAAGGCCTGGTCCGCCGCCAATATCGGCTTTTTGTCCTTTAAAGGCGCTTGTGCCGTGCGCTGCGCGGTCACAAAAAAACCGGCGCCCGGGCGCGATTGCAAGGCGCCTTGCGCCACCAGGCGGTCATAGGCCAGCACCACGGTATCGCGGCTCACGCCCGCGTCATCGGCCAGCTGGCGCACCGAGGGCAAGCGCGTTCCGGTGCGCAGGCTGTGGCTGTGCAGCAGCTGCGTGCAGTGCGCCACCAACTGCTCCACCAAGGGCGGCGATCCCGGCCCACGCAGGGGCTGCCAGCCCAGCACGTTGCTGGCCGCGGCTGTCTGGGATGGGCCCGCAGCAGCAACTGGCCGGTTGTTTTTAGCCATACAGTGGGTGTAGTGATAAGTGAAACTGTACGGACACTGTACTGCTTTAGCTTCCTAGAATGCAAGCACCGCATTGGGAGCAAGTTATGAATTGGATGCCCGTCAATACCGAGTTGGCCGCGTTAGTGCCGATGGCGATGTTCATCATCGTCAGCTCCATCACGCCAGGGCCGAACAATGTGATGCTGGCCGCGTCAGGCGCCAACTTCGGCTACCAGCGCAGCGTGCCGCACATGCTGGGCATTTCGGTGGGCGGCGCTGTCATGCTGCTGCTGGTGGGCGCGGGGCTGGGCAAACTGTTTGAACAGGTGCCGCAGTTGTATGTGCTGCTGCAATGGGTAGGCGCGGTCTATCTGCTCTGGCTGGCCTGGAAAATCGCCCACAGCGGCCGCATACAGCTGGCCCAAGCCAGCCCCAAGCCGCTCAATTTCCTGCAAGCTGCCGCCTTCCAGTGGGTCAATCCCAAGGCCTGGATACTGTCGGTGGGGGTGATCGCCGCCTATACCAACCCCGGCAACTATTGGGCCAGCTTGCTTTTGGGGGCGGTCACCATGTTGGTGGTGAACTACCCCTGCATCAGTGTGTGGACGCTGTTCGGCGCCATTATCGGCGGCTGGCTGCAGTCACCGCGGGCGCTGCAGTTCTTCAATTGGGGCATGGCAGGCTTGCTGCTGCTTTCGCTGTGGCCCATGTTGGCGGGCCATCTGTAAATAGGAACCGCCGGCCAGTGACTTCCGGCAGGGCGAACACCGTTGAAGGCGGGCGCGGCTGCCTGTAGTCCTGGCCGACTGCCAGTGGACAAATCTAGCCCGCCTGCTGCGCCTGCTGCTCCAGCAATTTGGAGACAATGCGGCGCGCGCGGTTGCCGCCCACGTCGACATGGATGTCGGTCCAGGTCGCGCGCTCGCCGAACTCCAGCATGTTGCGGTACTGGGCTTCGATCACCAGCCGGTCTTCGTCGAACGTGAAGGCGGTCTGCTGGATCACGGCGTCGATGTTGTCGGGCATGTCGGGGTACTTGGTGCTCGACATGCTCCAGAAGTAGTGGCAGGTGTCGTCGGTTTCGGGCGTGATGCCGTGAAATCCGCGCATGTGGAAGCCGCCGCGCTCGGGGTCGTCGATGGCGTCGGTGCCGGGCTCGAGCGCGCCGGTCCAGATGCGCAGATGGCTCACGTCGAACTCGATTTCCTGCCAGCGATCGCACTTGTCGCCAAACGGCCAGGCCGCCTTGTAGGTGGGTGGCGGCGTGGAGCCGGGCATCAGGCGCACGACCTTGACGCGGTCGCCTTCGGCAGTGACCTTCATTTCGGCATTCATGTGCAGGCGCGCGTTGCCGCCAATGGTCTGCAGGTGCACATAGCCCAGGTGGCTCAGGTCCAGCAAATTGTCGTGGATCAGCTGCCAGGGCGAGTTGTAGTGGTAGTTGCCGCTACCGAACTTGTAGCGCGGGTCGTCGTGGTACGGGTAGTCGGGCGGCGCCTTGCCGGCTTCGGCGCCTTCGATGCGCGGCATCCAGATCCAGACGATCTGGTTCTTCTCCTGCACCTGGTAGGCCTTCACCTTGGCCTTGGCCGGAATGCGCTCCTGGCCAGGAATCTCTATGCACTGGCCGCTGGGCGCGTACAGCATGCCGTGGTAGCCGCAGCGCACCCCCCCTCCTTCGACGGTGCCGCACGACAGCGGCAGCGAGCGATGGCAGCAGCGGTCTTCGAGCGCCGCCACCTGCCCTTCGCCGGTGCGAAACAACACCACCTTCTGGCCCAGGAACGTGCGCGCCAGCGGTTTGTCGGTCAGCTCGGACGAGAAGCCGGCGACATACCACTGGTCGAGCGGAAAGCGGCTGGCGTCGGGTGCGCGCGCGGCGGACTGGGCCTGGATGGGAATGCAAGCGGTGGCGGTCATGGGAAGTCTCCTGTCTTATTGCGGGTAGGGAAATGGCGGCGCGGGCTTCAGAGATCGAGCACCAGCAGCGGCGTCAGGGCGCGCGAGCAGCACGGCGTGAACTGGTCGTTGGCGGCGCGCTCGCTGTCGGTGAGAAAGCTGTCGCGGTGGTCGGGTACGCCTTCGAGCACGCGCGTGAGGCAGCTGCCGCAGATGCCCGATTCGCACGAGTACGGCACGTCGACGCCCGCGGCCGTGAGCACTTCGAGCACGCTTTTGTCCTTGGGAATGGCATAGCTCTGGCCGCTGCTGGCCAGGCGCACATTGAAGGCGCCGTCGGTTTCCAGCGTCGTGGCCGTGCCCGCGAAGAACTCCCGGTGCAGCTGGGCCTCGGGCCAGCCATGGCGGCGCGCGCTGTCGAGCACATGGTTCATGAAGCCCGCGGGGCCGCAGACATAGAGATGGGTGCCGTCTTCGGGCGCGGCCAGCAGCGCGTCGGCGTCGAAGCGCTGGGCGCAGTCGCCGTCGTCGGCGTGCACTTGCACCTGGCCGGCGAACGGCGCCTGGGCCAGCGCCGGCACAAAGGCCATGCGCGCCGCGGCCCGGCCGCAATAGTGCAATGCAAAGCGCTCACCGCCCGAGTGCAGCGCCTGGGCCATGGCCCAGATAGGCGTGATGCCTATGCCGCCGGCCAGCAGCAGGCTGCGCGCCGCCCCGGCGGCCAGTTCGAAATGGTTGCGCGGCGCGCTGATGGTGAGCAGCTGCCCCACCTGCACCTGCTCGTGCATGCCTTGCGAGCCGCCGCGCGACTGCGGCTCGCGCAGCACGGCGATGCGGTAATGGTCGCGCGTCGCGGGGTCGTTGCACAGCGAATACTGGCGCACCAGGCCGGGCGCGACATGGACGTCGACATGCGCGCCGGCGCTGAACGCCGGCAGGGCCTGGCCCGCGGGATGGACCAGCTCGAAGCTGCAGATGCCTTCGGCTTCCACGCGCCGGCTGCGAACGATGACTTGCAATGCACTCATGGTGGGTAACGGGCTTGATCGCCCTGATCGCTGTTGAATCAGTCTTCGGCCTTGCGCCGGCTGGCGCCTTTGGCCTGGGGAAAATGCTGTGCCGCATAGGCCTGGGTCGCAGTCTCGACCGCGGGCAGGTTCTCGTGCAGGCGCCGCAGCATGCTCATCAGCAGCTCGGCTTCGGCGCTGTCGAGCACCGACAGAAAGGCGCGCTCGCGCTCCAGCGCCATGCCCATGATCTGGTCGTGCAGCGTGCGGCCCGCGGGCGTGAGCACGGCGATGCGCAGCCGCCCGTCCGTGGGATCGAGTTCGGTGCGGATCAGGCCGCGCTCCTGCATGCCCTTGAGGCAGCGGCTGATCGAGCCCTTGTCCATGCCGATCACGCGCGAAATCTGCTGCGCCGAAATCGAGCCCTCGATGGCCAGCAGCACCAGGCAGCGCCAGGTCTCTATGCCCACGTCGAAGATCTCGAGGTAGTGCTGCGAGGCGCCGCGCGAGAGCTTGTTGGCGATCCAGGTCAGGTAGGCCGGTACGTAGTGCTCCAGATCCACCACGTGCGGGGCGCTGGAGACGGGGGCTGCGGAAGGCTTGCTGGCGTTCTTTTTGGTCATGGTCAATCAGGTTGGAAACAGGAGGTTGTCAGTGGACAGCCATGCCCACCCAACGCTCTAGCGTAGCGGTGTCTGCAAGCAGTTGCGCCGCCGGCGCCGCATGCACTACCGTGCCGTGGTCCAGAATCAGCGCGCGCTGCGCGTAGTGCAGGGCTTCGTCCACCTGCTGCTCGACGATGATGGTCGCGATGCCGGTCTGCTGCGCCATGCGCGCGAAGGCCTGCAGCAGCTCCTGGCGTATCAGCGGCGCCAGGCCTTCGAGCGGCTCGTCGAGCAGCAGCAGCCGGGGCTGGCCCAGCAGCGCGCGCGCCACCGACAGCATCTGCTGCTCGCCGCCCGACAGCTGGCTGCCGCCATTGCGCCGGCGCTCGGCCAGGCGCGGAAACAGCGCATAGGCTTCGTCGAGCGCACTGCGCGGGCGGCGCTTGAGGCCGGCGAGCAGGTTCTCTTCCACCGTCAGCGACGGGAAGATGTCGCGCGTCTGCGGCACATAGCCCAGGCCCAGCGCTGCGCGCTGGTGCGGCGGCAGACCCGCGATCTCCTGGCCCATGAACTGCAGGCTGCCGCTCCTCAGCGGCAACAGGCCCATGATGGCGCGCAGCGCCGTGGTCTTGCCCACGCCGTTGCGGCCTATCATCGCCAGCCGTTCGCCGGCATGCATCTCGAACGACAGGCCGTCGAGCACCGTGGTCGGGCCGTAGCCGGCGACGACGTCGCGCAGCGCGAGCAGGGGTTGTGTGGCGGTGTTCATGTCTTCAGCCTCCCAGGTAAGCGGCGCGCACCAGCGGGTCGCGGCGTATGGCCTCGGGGCTGCCGTCGGCGAGCACCGCGCCTTCGGCCAGCACGACGATGCGCGTGGCAAAGCGGAACACCAGGTCCATGTCGTGCTCGATGATCAGCACCGCGAGCTCGCGCGGCAAGGCATCGAGCGCGGCCAGCAGCCGCGCGCCGTCGCCCTTGGGCACGCCGGCCATGGGCTCGTCGAGCAGCAGCACCTTGGGCCGCAAGGCCAGGGCCAGCGCCATTTCGATCAACCGCTGCTCGCCATAGGCGAGGTCTTGCGTGGGCGTGGCCGCATGGGCCTGCAGCCCGAAACGCGCGAGCATGTCGCGGGCTTCGGCCTGCAGCGCGGGGTAGCTGTCGATGCTGCGCCACAGGCGCCCGGTGAGGCCTTCGCGTTCGAACAGCGCCAGCTCGATCTGGCGCTGCACCGGAAAATGCGGCGCCAGCGTGGTGATCTGGAAAGTGCGCGCCAGGCCCGCGCGCACCCGGCCCGCCTGGCTGGTGCGCGTCACGTTCTCGCCGCGCAGCCAGATTTCGCCCGCGCTGGGGGCCAGCACGCCGCTGATCTGATTGACCAGCGTGGTCTTGCCCGCGCCGTTGGGGCCTATCAGTGCCAGACGATCGCCGGCGCGCAGCGCGAACGACACATTGCGCGTCACATGCAGGCCGCCGAAGCGCTTGTCCAGCGCCTTCACGTCGAGCAGGGTTTCGGGAGTGGACACAGCGTTCATCGCGCAGCTCCCGCGCGGCGGCGCAGCCAGGCCCAGGCCCGGGCCGGCGGCACGAACACCACCAGCATCAGCAGACCGCCGACGACGAACAGCCAGTGGTAGGGATTGATGGACGCGGCCGTGTGGTGCAGCAGCGTGAACACCGTGGCGCCGACCAGCGCGCCGCTCAGTTGCCCGGCCCCGCCCAGAATGAGCATCACCAGCGCCTCGGCGGACAGCCCGAACGCCAGGCTGTCGGTACCGACCACCGCATTGGTCTGGGCCGACAGCGCGCCGGCCGCGCCCGCAAGCGCCCCGGCCACGGTGTACAGCACCCACAGCCGACGAAACACCGGCGTGCCCAGCGCCGCCATGCGCGCGCGGTTTTCGTGGATGCCGCGCAGCGCCAGCCCGAACGGCGACTGCACCAGGCGCTGGGCCGCGTAGAACAACAGCACCAGCACCGCCAGCGCGTACAGGGCGGCGACACGGCCTTCGAGATCGAACTCGAAGCGGCCCAGCAGCGGCGCCATGGTGAAGCCCGACAGGCCGTCATCGCCGCCGGTCCAGTCGCGTGCCTTTTGCACCAGGCTCAGCACGATCTGCGACACCGCCACCGTGAGCATCAGGAACGTGAAGCCCTGGTAGCGCAACAGAAAAGCGCCCGAGACCAGCGCCGTGAGCGCGCCGGCAGCGATGCCCACGCCCAGGCCCAGCAGGGGATCGGCGTGCGCATGCAGCGCGAACAGTCCGGCCGCATACGCGCCCAGGCCGAACAGCGCCGCATGGCCCAGCGTGGCCAGGCCCGCCACACCGACCACCAGATCGAGCGACAGCACGAACAGCCCGGCGATGAAGATGCGCGTGATCAGCCCCAGCTGATCGGGAAACAGCGCGCAGGCCGCAAGGCCGGCGATCAGCAGCAGCAAAGGCGCGCGCCAGGGCGGCGCACAGCGCGGGGCCTGGGCCGCTGACGCGGGCGCGGCCGCGGCGGCCACGGCCGGCACGGAATGGGTTATTGAGGAGTTCATCGCTTGAGAAGTCCGTTGGGACGCCAGGCCAGCAGCGCGGCCATGGCGACAAAGAAGAACAGGCTGCCCCAGCCCGACGCCAGGTAGCGGCTCGCGGTTTCAATCGTGCCCAGCAGCACGGCCGCGAGCAGCGAGCCCGCGATGGAGCCCATGCCGCCGACTGCCACCACGACCAGCACCAGCACCAGGTACTTGAGCGCGTAGTACGGCTCCAGCGGCATCAGCTCGGCGCCCAGAATGCCGCCGAAGCCGGCCAGCGCCGCGCCCGCGGCAAAGCTCGCGCACTGCACGGTGCGAATCGGAATGCCCAGCGCCGAGGCCGTGCCGCTGTGGTCCACGGCGGCGCGCAGCCAGACACCAAAACGCGTGCGCGTGACGGTCCAGGCCGCCGCGGCGGCCACGGCCAGGCCCGCGCCTATGACCAGCAGGCGCTGCGCGGGCAGCGTGCGAAAGCCCAGATCCACCGAGCCCGCGAGCAGCGGCGGCAGCGTGATCAGCTGTACCTGCGGGCCGGCGATGGCATTGGTCGTGGCAATCAACACAAAGCTCAGGCCGATGGTGAACAGCACCTGGTCCAGCTCCTTGCGGCGATAGAGGTGGCGCAATACCAGCGCCTCGAGCACCGCGCCCAGCAGCGCCGTGGCGGCGATCGCCATCGGCACGGCCAGCCAGAAGCTCCACTGCGCTTCGCGGGTCAGCCAGGCCGCGCAGTAGCCGCCGACCATGGCGAACGCGCCATGGCTCAGGTTGACGAAGCGCATCAGGCCCAGCGTGACCGACAGGCCCACGGCGATGACGAACAGCACCATGCCGTAGGCCAGGCCGTCGATCAGGATATTGAAAAGCGTGGTCATGGCGAGCGACGCTGGCGGCTTACTTGCCCAGGCCGAAGTCGGTCTGCGGGCCGAAGCTCTGCACTTCGGTGTTGACCAACTGGCCGCCCACGCGCTCCACCTTGCGCAGGTAGACGTTCTGCGTGATGTGGCGCGTCTTGGCATCCATGCGCACCGGGCCGCGCGGGCTTTCCCACTGCAGCGTGCGCGCCGCGGCCAGCGCCTTGGCGCCGTCTTTCCTGCCGTCGGTGGCTTCTATCATCTTGTGGATCACATACATGCCGTCCCAGGCCCCCACCGAGGCATAGTTGGCCACGGCCGCCGGGTCGCGCTTTTTCAGCGCCTCGACGAACTTGCGGTTCTCGGGCGAGTCATGCGCGCCCGCATAGTGGAAGGCAGTGGTGAGGCCCAGCGCCGCATCGCCGAATTTCTGCAGATCGAACTCGTCGGTCTCGGCCGTGCCCAGAAACTGCACGCCGGCCTTGGCCAGGCCGTTCTCGTTGTAGGCCTTGACGAAGCCCAGGTTGGGCGGGCCGCCGGGCAGGAAGGTGTAGACCGCCTGCGCGCCGCTGGCCTTGATGCGCTGCACGAACGGGCCGAAGTCGGTGGTGGCAATCGGCATGCGAATGCTCTCGACGACGGTGCCGCCCTGCTTCGCGAACTCGCTCTTGAACGCGGCTTCGGCGTCAATGCCCGGGCCGTAATCGGTCACCGCCGTGACCACTTTCTTCATGTTCTGCTTGGCGGCCCACTGCGCCAGCGGCACGGTGACCTGCCACAGCGTATAGCTGGTGCGCAGAAAGTAGTCGGACTTCTCGGTGATCGCCGAAGTCGCGGCATTGAAGACCACGGTGGGCGTGCGCGACTGCTGGATCAGCGGCGCCACGGCCAGCGCGTTGGGCGTGAAGACAAAGCCGCCCAGGTAATCCACCTTGTCCTTGACGATCAACTCCTGCACCAGCGTGCGGGTCTGGCCGGGATTGGGGCCGCCGGTGTCGCGGTAGATGAACTCTATGTCCTTGCCCGCGAGCTTGCCGCCCTGGCTTGCCACATAGGCCTCGACGCCCGCCTTGAACAGCGCGCCGTAATGCGCGAACGGCCCCGAGAACGGCCCTATCACCCCGACCTTGACGGCGGTGCTTTGCGCCAGGACCGGCGTGGAAGCCAGGGCCAGGCCGGATGCGGCGATCAGCGCGCAGGCAAGGGTGCGACGGAAGGGGTTCATCGGGAGTCTCCTGGTTCGCTTGCGTGACAAATCTGCCGCAAGTCGTGTTGATATGCGTCAAATTATGGTTGGCATACCAACCAGTTGCAATGCCAACTTGTTAGGTGTTTTCCCGGGAGACCGTAAAAATGGAAAATTTCGGCGGGGCCGTTATTGCCCGGCCATCAGGCACAAAGGCGTGCGGGCTGTGGAACTCGGCCAGCGGGCAGAGCCACTCAATCACAGTGATCAGTAGCAGCAACGCCAGCATGACAACCGCTGCGCGCCGTCCTAGGGCATGCTGTACCCCTGCCATGCAACAAACCCAAGGAAACGCCGTGAGCCTATCCCTTCTGAGCCGCTACGCCTTTTTTGCAGGCTGCGTGGCGTTCAGCCTCGCCAGTCTGCCGTTTCTCTCTCACAGCGGCGTCTGGCCCTTCACGCTGATCACCAGCGCGCTGAGCCTGCTGGGCCTGTTCGATCTGCTGCAAAGCGCCCATGCCGTGCGCCGCAACTACCCCATCCTGGGCAACATCCGCTATCTGGTCGAAGGCATACGCCCGGAAATCCGCCAGTACCTGCTCGAATCCGACAGCGATGCCTTGCCGTTCTCGCGCGCCCAGCGCTCGCTGGTCTATTCGCGCGCCAAGAATGAAACCGCCGACAGGCCGTTCGGCACGCTGGTCGATGTCTACCAACCGGGGTTCGAGTTCATCAGCCATTCCATGCGCCCCGCGCCTCTGAGCGACCCCGACGGCTTTCGCGTCACCATCGGCGGACCGCAGTGCACCCAGCCCTACTCGGCATCGGTCTTCAATATCTCGGCGATGAGCTTCGGCTCGCTCAGCGCCAACGCCATCCGCGCCCTGAACCAGGGCGCGAAGCGCGGCAACTTCGCCCACGACACCGGCGAAGGCAGTATCAGCCCCTACCACCGCGAGCATGGCGGCGACCTGATCTGGGAGCTGGGCAGCGGCTACTTTGGTTGCCGCACCGACGACGGCCGTTTCGACCCGCAGCGCTTCGCCGAGCAGGCGCGCTCGCCCCAGGTGCGCATGATAGAAATCAAGATGAGCCAGGGCGCCAAGCCCGGCCATGGCGGCATTCTGCCCAAGCACAAGGTGACGCTGGAAATCGCGCAGACCCGCGGCATTCCCATGGGCCAGGACTGCATTTCGCCCTCTAGCCACAGCGCGTTTTCCACGCCGCTGGAAATGGTCCGCTTCATTGCCCAATTGCGCACCTTGTCCGGCGGCAAGCCCGTGGGCTTCAAGTTCTGCCTGGGCCACCCCTGGGAATTCATGGCCATCGCCAAGGCCATGCTCGAGACCGGCATTCTCCCGGACTTCATCGTCGTCGACGGCAAGGAAGGCGGCACCGGCGCCGCGCCGGTTGAATTCACCGACCACATGGGTGCGCCCATGCGAGAAGGCTTGCTGTTCGTGCACAACACGCTGGTCGGGCTGAACCTGCGCGACAAGATCAAGCTCGGCGCCAGCGGCAAGATCGTCAGCGCCTTCGACATCGCCAGCGTGCTGGCCATAGGCGCCGACTGGTGCAATTCGGCGCGCGGCTTCATGTTCGCCATCGGCTGCATCCAGTCTCAAAGCTGCCACACCAACAAGTGCCCGACCGGCGTGGCCACCCAGGACCTGTTGCGCCAGCGCGCGCTGGTGGTGCCCGACAAGGCGGCGCGGGTGTTCAACTTTCACCGCAACACCCTCAGGGCGCTGGCCGAGATGCTCGCGGCCGCCGGCCTCACGGACCCGTCGCAACTGCAGGCCAAGCATCTGGTGCGCCGCATGTCGGCCACGGAAATCAAACTGTTCTCGCAACTGCATGTGTTCCTCAAGCCAGGCGAGTTGCTCACGGGAGAAGTCCAGGGCGAGTTCTATTCGCGCATGTGGCAGGTGGCACGCGCCGACAGCTTCGAGCCCCACAGCGAAGACGCCACGGCAGAAAACAAGCTCTGTGATGCGGATACTTTCGAGCCTGCGTGAAGGGGGCTGATGGCCAGGCGATGCAGCGCCGAGCTTGGCGCGTGGGAATAGACAGCATCAGCTGTCGTCATGGCGATTGAGCCAGGCGGCAATGGCGGCGGCACTGCGAAAGTCGTCGCAGGCGCGCGCCGCAATGCCGGGGTAGCGCTGGTTCCACATGCGGGCCAGGGCCTGGCCCGGGCCGATCTCCAGCACGCAGCGCACTTGCCGCGCCATGATGTTTTCCAGGCACTCGTCCCAGCGCACGGTGGTGGCGATCTGCGCCGCCAGTGCCTGCGCGGCCGACGCCGCGTCGCGGATGCGATCGGCCGCATTGCTGTACAGCGTGATTGTTGGCGCGCGCAGCGCCACGGGCGCCAGAGCGCGCGCAAAATCCGCGGCCGCGCCCTGCATCCACGGCGTATGCGAAGCCACGCTGACGCGCAACGGCGTGCAATGCGCGCCTTCGAGCGCAGCCATTGCCTGCGCCGGCGCCAACGCCGCCACCGGGCCGCCCAGAACAACGCTGTCGATG
>NZ_JAHCDD010000092.1 GCF_018413525.1 Acidovorax sp. CCYZU-2555 | reverse complement strand
CAGCGTGCTGGTGGTGCATGGCGTTGAGCAGCGCGACGAACGCCGCCAGCGCATCGCGCGCATTCTCGACCGCGTGGGCCTGCCGGCCGACGCCGCGGCGCGCTATCCCAACGAGTTCTCGGGCGGCCAGCGCCAGCGCATAGGCATTGCGCGCGCGTTGATCGTGCGGCCTTCGCTGGTGGTGCTCGACGAGCCGGTGTCGGCGCTCGACGTGTCGGTGCAGGCGCAGATCCTGAATCTGCTGGTCGAACTCAAGGAAGACTTCGGCCTGTCGTACCTGTTCATTTCACATGACCTGTCGGTGGTGCGCTATTTCGCCGATCGCGTCTTGGTGATGAATCAGGGAAAGATCGTCGAGACCGGCAGCCACCAGGACATCTGGGAGCGGCCGCAGCACGCCTACACGCGCAGCCTGATCGCTTCGGTGCCGGGCGCGCAGCACCGTCTCGCGGCCTGAGGCGGCCCGCGCGCTGCTCAGGCGGCGCGCAGGCGCTCGGGGTGGCGTCCAAGCCAGTGACGCAGCTCGGTCTTGTCCATGGGCATGGCGATGTGATAACCCTGTCCTTCCTGGTAGCCCATGGCCAGCAAGGCCTGCCACGCGCCCGCATCTTCTATGCCTTCGGCGAGCACGGCCAGCCCCAGCTTGCGCCCCAGATCCGCGACCATTTCGGCAATGCGCGCGCCATGCGGGTCGCCGAGCTGGCGCGTGAACGAGCGGTCGATCTTGATGCGGTCCAGCGGCAGGCGCTCGAGGTAGCTCAGCGATGAGTAGCCGGTGCCGAAGTCATCGATGGCAATCGAAATGCCTTCGGCGCGCAGGGCGCAGAGCGTGGAGTCCAGCAGTTTTGTCGGCAGCGCCGCGACCGATTCGGTGATCTCGAGTTCGAGATGCCGGCCTTCCAGGTTGTTGGCCGCGAGCGCGGCGCACACCAGTTCGAAGAAGCCGGGGTCGCGCAGCTGCACGGTCGACACGTTGACGGCCATGCGCAGCGGCGCCAGCCCGGTGTCCAGCAGCTCGCGCATGGTCGCGCAGGCGGTCGCGAGCACCCATTGCCCCAGGCCCAGAATCAGGCCCGAGTGTTCGGCCACCGGAATGAACTGGTCGGGCGGAATGAAGGTGTTGTCTTCGGTGCGCCAGCGCAGCAGCGCTTCGAGTCCTATCAACTGCTGGGTGTCGAGATTGAGCTGCGGCTGGTAGACCAGGAACAGCTGCTGCTTCTCTATCGCTTCCCGCAGGTTCGACAGCAGCACGGCGCGCGCGCGCGCTTCCGTGCCCATCTGGTCGGCATATTGCAGGTGCTGGCCGCGATGGTCGCGCTTGGCGCGCTTGAGCGCGATGGTCGCATCCTTGATCAGATCGGCGCCGGGCTGGGGCGCCTTGGGCAGCAGCACATAGCCGCAAGTCAGCGACACCTTGTGCGGCACGCCCTCGATATGCAGCGGTTGCAGCGCGCACTCGAGCAGACGCCGGGGCTGTACCTGTTGCACCGATCCCAGCACCGCGAACGTGTCCGCGTCCAGCCGGGCCAGCAGTACATCGGCGGGCAGCGACTCTTCGAGGCGGCGCGCGACTTTCTCCAGCAGGCGGTCGCCGAAATGGTGGCCCATCATGTCGTTGGTGGCGCTGAAATCGTCGATGTCGATCAAGGCCACGATGTGATCGTCCATTCCCCGCTGTTCGAATTCATTGACCTTGTCGATGAAGTAGGAGCGATTGGGAAGATTGACCAGCGGGTCGTGGTACGCGCTGGCGTGCACCGCGCACAGCTGTTTGTAGGAGCGCACGGCGGTGACCACCATGGCCAGCAGCCGGTCGCTGGTGAGTTCTGCCTTGGTGCGGTAGTCGTTGATGTCGTAGCGCAGCAGCGTTTCCAGATCGGGCACCTGGCCCGGCTGGCCGGTGCGCAGCACGATGCGCGTGTTTTTCAGGCCCGCGCAGTGGCGGATGAAATCGATCAGATCGAGCCCCGCGCTGGCGCGCTGCGACACCACGTCGATCAGCACCATGGCGAGGTCATGCTCGCGCAGCAGCAGCGAGCGGGCTTCGTCGCCCGAGAAAGCATGCATGAACACCAGCGAGCGGCCAAACAGCATCTGGCCCTCGAGCGCGGCGCGCGTGGCAGCGTGCACGTCGGGGTCGTTGTCGACGACCAGTATCCGCCATGTCAGGCCCTGGTCCTGGCCAAGCGCCGGTGCGCCATGGAGCATGGGCCAGCGGGTGTCCAGCACACCGAGAGCAGAGTTACACCACATGCTCGGCAGCGTGCGAAGAAGGGGAGGTCAGCCGGACTTGATTGCGGCCGGCGCGCTTGGCGATGAACAGCGCCTCGTCGGCCAGTCCGTAGGCGGTGTCGAAATCACCGCCGGCAGGCGCCCAGCAGACGCCAAAGCTGGCCGTGACACCGCTACCATCCGGCAGATCGAAAGCATAGCTCTCGATCGCGCGCCGCAGCGCCTGCGCCACCTGTTCCGATTCGACGCCGTTGTGCCGCGGCAGCACCACCGTGAACTCCTCGCCGCCCACGCGGCCCACCTGCGCCGCGGCCGGCACCACCGCCTGCAGGCAGGCGACCACGCCCAGAATCACTTTGTCGCCCATGGGGTGGCCGAAGCTGTCGTTGATGCGCTTGAAATGGTCGATGTCGAGCACGATCAAGGCCAGATCCTGCTGCGCGAAATGGCGATTCACCAGATTGATGATCGCCGCCCGGTTGAGCACGCCCGTCAGCGGATCGTGGTTGGCACGGTGCTCGAGTTCAGCCGCCAGGTATTGCAGCCGCATGTTCAGCTGGTTCATCTCCAGCTCGGCCTTGTCGCTGCGGCGCACCAGCCTGCGGGTTTCGCGCAGCAGCCGCTCGAATGCCGTGATCAGATCGCCCAGCGCCTGGCCGCCCTGGTCCGGGTCGCCCGCATGGGCCGACTTGGCAGCCAGCAGCGCTTGATTCTCGGCATCGAAAAGATCGTGCACCGGCACTGGGACTTGCATTTATGAGGCCTCGATAGCGCGGGTGACAAAGGCGATCGCCGGAAAGTCTTCGCTCAGTTCCTGGCCGAACTCGAGGATGGTGTCGTCTTCCTCGTCGTGGAACCAATTGAGCCGCACCTGATTGCCGTCTTCCGCGGCGTTGCTCAGCGCCTCGATCAGGTTGAACAGCATCTTGGTGCTGGAGCTGTTGAAGTAGGCCAGCGCGATGTTCACTTCCAGCGAGATGTCTTTTTGCGTGGCCAGGAATTCCTTGAGCCGCGCGATGATGTCGCCATAAAAGGCGGCGGCGTTCTCGGGATAGGACTCGCCGCGCAGGCTCAGGCTGCGCGCATCGAATTTGAAGTCCACTTCGGGAGAGCTGGGCGTGGGAGCGATGTAGAGGTTTTCCATGCGTAATCTCGATTCGTTGACAAGCCCGTCGGGGCTCAGATCGCCGCCTTCAAGTAGAAGACCGGCGAGTCGCCAGACTCGTCCTGCGTGTCGAAGTCAAACTCCAGCGGCTGGCGTGCATCCCGGGCCAGGGTCAGAAATCCCATGCCCGCGCCTTTGCTGCCTTCCGGGGTTTCCTCGCGCAGCGTCTGGCGGTAGGCCTGCTTGATTTCGTCGAGCGTCATGTTGCGCAGCGCTCCCAGCTTCACGCGCAGGTCTTCGGCGATCACGGGTTCTATGGGGTTGGCGCACAGCAGCAGAAAGCTGCCGTCGTCCTCGCGGCGAATGCACACCGAGCCGTGGCGCAGCTCGCCATTGTTCTGGCTCGAGGGCGTGAGCGAATCCGCGGAGTAATGGATGATGTTCTGCGCCATTTCGACGAACGACGAGAACAGCTTGCGGCGCGTGGCCGGTGCCACGCCGGCCACTTCGAGCTGCAGCTTCACCGCATCCGCCATGGCGGCCACGATGTGCTGCGAGAAGTAGCCCACGTAGTAGAAGATGACCTGGTGCTGGCGCGCCAGGTTGAAGAAGGAGCCGTACTTGTCGGCAATCATGCGGGAGGGCATATGAAGTGCAATCTTTAGGCGCGGAAGCAGAAAAAGGTCAGGTCGTCGCGGCGGTGGTGCTCGCCCTGCCAGAGATGCAGGGCTTCGAGCAACGTCGCATTGACCTGCGAGGGAGTCTTTTCTCTTTGTTCAAGCAGCAGTTCCCTGACGCGGCGCTTGCCCAGTGCGATGCCGCGCGGTCCGCCGATCTGGTCGATCAGCCCGTCGGTGCTCACGAAGACCAGGCTGCCCGGGGGAAGCATCACTTCCTGGTTGTGCCAGGTGTAGTCGAAATCGCTGTCCACATAGCCCACGCCCTTGCGCTGGCCGTCGAGCATCTCCACGCTGTCGGCGCCAGGCCGCAGCACGAACATGGTCAGCCGGGCGCTGGCCAGAACCAATCGTCCGCTCGCGGGCTCGAACCAGAAGCAGGCCGCGTCCATACCGTCGTCGGAGCCCGGCGTGCCGTCCTGGCCGTTGACCTGGCCCAGCATCTGCTTGATGCTGCGGTTCACATGGCCCAGCAGGCTCGCGGGATCGCGCGGGCCGTTCTGCTCAATGGCCTGGTTCAGGCTGGTGGAGGCAATCAAGGTCATGAACGCGCCGGGCACGCCATGGCCCGTGCAATCGGCCACCGTGGCGAACCAGCCGTCGGTGGCGGTGCAGAACTGGTAGAAATCGCCGCCCACGATGTCGCGCGGCTCCCAGACCAGATGCGCTTCGGGGCAGGCGCGCGCCAGCGCGTCGAGCGAACTGCGCAGCGTGGAGCGCTGGATCACGCTCGCGTATTCGATGCTGTGCATGATCTGGCGGTTGCGCGAGGCCTGCATGTCGGCGACCACGCGCATGAGCTGCAAGCCGTTGCCGATTCCGGCGAACGTGCCGGCGCGCGTGATGATGAAGCCGTCGGACAGCGTCTTCTCGCCGTACTCGACGGTCTTGAGCGTCAGTGCATCGATGTCCAGCGCGGCATCGACGATCAGCGGCTCCTTGTCCATGAAGGCGATGCAGCTCTTCTTGCCGTACAGCTCGTGGCGGAACTGCTTGCTCATCTGCGACAGAAAAATGTTGCGGTTGATGAGTCCTATGGGCTTGTTGCCTTCGACCACAGGCAGGCTCACCAGATCGCGATGGCGGCCAAAGATCTCCATGACCTTTTCGTTCGTTTCGTCGGGCGTCATGCTCGGCACTTCGATGCAGAGGTCGGCGGCGCTGGGCTGGCGATAACGGGGCCGGAAGTCGCTTAGATACTCAGTGATTTCAGGCATGAACAGTACGAAGGGAACGATGTGGGCAAATGTTACTTTTTGCGTATTTCGTTTTCGTGACGGTTTTGTTTCATGTGCACAGGCGGGACGCGGGCTTGGCGCATGGCCGCGCGCCAAGCCTTGGCGAGACGATGTCCCGGAATGCCCGAATACCGGGGCTTCGATCCTTCGACGGGCTCAGGACTCAGCCCGAACGGGTCTTGAGCGTTCGCGCCGAGCCAACTCCCCGTTCGCCCTGAGCCTGTCGAAGGGCCGGTATTTATTTCTTGGGCTCGACCCACACATCCGCCAGATTCGACTCGACGCCATCGGCCGTCAACGAGTGGTCGTGCACGCGTTGGTTGGCGATGGTGATGAACTCGGGCTGGTAGAGGTTCAGATCGGGCACGTCGCGGCCCACGGTGTCCTGGAAGTCCTTGAACAGCTTCTTGCGCTTGACCACATCGTTCTCGACGGCCGCGTCTTCGAGCAGCTTGTCGACCACGGGGTTGTTGTAGTGCGTGCCGTTGGAGAAAGGCACGCCCTTGACGAAGTTCTTCGACCAGTACAGCCGCTGTACGCCCACCGTGGGATCGAACAGGTTGCTCGCGCCGTTGGTGGTGAACGCGAAGTCGCGGTCGGTGTAGATGCGTTTGATGAAGGCGCTCGGGTCCTGGGCGCGCACCGTCACCGCGATGCCTATGCGCGCCAGCGCCGTGCGGATGTAGTCGGGCAGGCGCGAGCCTTCGGCGCTGATGGGGTTGAAGTCCAGCGGCAGCTCGAAGCGCACGCCGCCGGCCTTGCGCGGGAAGCCGGCCTCGTCGAGCAGCGCATTGGCTTTCTTCAGATCGTAGGCATAGGGCGAAGGCGCGGGGTCGTGGTAGGCGGTCAGGCCCGGCGCGATGGGCGAGTAGCTGACCTTGCCGTAACCGTAGTTCACGACCTTGACGATCACGTTGCGATCGAGCGCATGCGCCACGGCCTGGCGCACCTTGTCGTTCTTGAAATACGCGTTGTCGAGATTGAACTCCAGGCGCGTGACGTTGTGCGAATAGCTGTTGCCCTTGGTCTCGAAGCGCAGCGAAGGAATCTTCTTGAGGCGTTCCAGATCGGACAGCGGCACGGGCGTGCGGTAGCCCAGATCGACCGTGCCGGTCTCGAAGGCCACGGCGGCCGCGGCCGGGTCGGTGACGAAGCGCACGATCAGCTGGTCGACGAAAGGCTTGGGCTTGTCCCAGTAGTCGGCATTGCGCTCATAGACGATATGGCTGCCGCGCACCCATTCCTTGAACTTGAACGGGCCCGTGCCTATGGGCGCGTTGTTGTTGGGATTGGACTGGGCCTGCGTGCCGTCGTAGAGGTGCTTGGGAACGATGGGCGTCTCGGTGGCCACCAGCGCGCGGATCAGATACGGCGCGGGCTTGGAGAGGCGGATGATGGCCGTGTGCTTGTCGGGCGTATCGATGCTGCTGACGTTGGCGAAGGTGTTGCGTCCGCGCGGGTGGATTTTTTTCAGCAGGTCTATCGAGAACGCGACATCGGCGGAGGTGAACTCGCGGCCATCATGCCATTTGACGCCCTGGCGCAGATTGAACGTATAGGTCAGGCCGTCGGGGCTGATGGTCCATTTCGTCGCGAGCTGGGGCTGGGGATTGACGCTGAAGTCGTACTTCAGCAGGCCTTCGGTGACCTTGGCGCTGACGCTCAGGATGGGCGTGGCGACATTGCTGATCGTCACCAGGGCCGTGGGCTCGGTGGGCAGCAGCAGCGTGAGCGAGCCCGAGTGATCGGGTGGGGCGGCATGGCTGGCGAGACCGAGGGTCAGCAGGGCCGCGGCCAAAAGGGTGTGGGGGCGGAAAGTGCGCGAGAGTTTCATGGCGTTTTCAAGGGAACGAGGTCGGAGAATTCAGGCAAAGGAGGGCGGCGATCAGGGACAGCTGGGCTGGAGTTCGCGCGCGGCATCGGCTGGCGCCTCGGCGCGTGCGCGGGCGTAGAGCGCTGCGGCTTCGGCTGTGACCAGGCCATGGCGCAGGTCCTGTGCGATGCGCGCGAGCGGGCGCTGCGCGGGCAGGCCCAGGCCGCCGCCGCCCGGCGTCTCGACGATCAGCCGGTCGCCCGCGGGCACCACCTGGCGGCCCTTGGGCTGCAGCGTTGCGCCCGACGCCAGGTGCAGGCGCCCGGGCGCGCCGTCGAGGCCGCCGAGCGCGCCGCGCGCGGGGTGGTGCACGCGGTCGAACGCCGCGGCGATCAGCAGCGCGGCCGCAGGGTCGGCATGGCGCACTTCGATCACCTGGCCCAGGCCGCCACGCGCCGCGCCCGCGCCGCCCGAGTCGGCGCGAAATTCCTTGCGCTCGAAGACCACGGGTGCCTGGGTCTCGAGAATTTCGAGCGACACATTGCGCACGCCGCTGGGGTAGGCCGTGACCGAAAGCCCGTCCTGGGCCGGGCGCGCGCCCGTGCCGCCGGTCGAAAAACTGATGACGTTGAAGCGCGGCCCTGAACGCAGCGCGGCGTTGTCTTCGGCGCTGGCGCCGGCCAGGCCTTCGCCGCCGACCAGCTGCAGATTCCACAGCGACGACGCGCCTTCGGCCGGCACCAGTTCGGGCCGCGCCTGGCGCAGCGCGCCGAACACCACATCGGGCAGCAGCTGGCCGACGACATGGCGCGCCGTGACGGCTGCCGGATGCAGCGCGTTGAGAATGCAGCCTGCGGGCGCCTGCACGCGAATGGGAGCGAGCGAGCCCGCGTTGTTGGGCACATCGGCGCCGACCAGGCAGCGCACGCCGAACGAGGTATAGGCGTCGGTATAGGCCTTGGGCACGTTGATGCCGCGCGCCACCGTGCCCGAGGTGCCAGTGAAGTCGACGTCGATGCCGTCGTCCGAGATGGTCACGCTGGCCGTGAGCGTGATGGGCGCGTCGTAGCCGTCGGCGACCAGCGTGTTGTGCCAGGTGCCCTTGGGCCAGTCGGCCAGCGCATTGCGCATGGCGCGCGCCGACTGGCCGATGATGTAGTCGCCGAGCGCCGTGAGGTCATCGAGCGCGAACTCCTGCATCAGCGTCAGCAGCCGCCGGCTGCCGACTTCGTTGCAGGCGACCAGCGCGAACAGGTCGCCTTCGACCTGGGCCGGGTCGCGCACATTGGCATGGATGATGGCCAGCACGGCAGGGTCCACCTGGCCTTCGCGGATGAAGCGCAGGATGGGCAGGAACAGGCCTTCGTGGTAGATCTCCAGGCCGTCGGGGCTGGAGCCTATGCCGCCGATGTCGACCACATGCACCGTGGCCGCGAACAGCGCGACGGCGCGGCCCGCGCGGAACACCGGCGTGACCATGGTCATGTCGAACAGATGGCCCGTGCCTTTCCACGGATCGTTGGTCAGGAACACATCGCCGGCGCGCATGGTTTCGAGCGGAAATGCATGCAGGAAATGCTTGACCGATTCGGCCATGGCATTCACATGGCCGGGCGTGCCGGTCACGGCCTGGGCGACCATGCGGCCGTCGGGCAGGAACACGCCGGCGGAGAGATCGCCGGCTTCGCGCGTGGGCGTGCCGAACGCCGTGCGTATCAGCGTCTGCGCCTGTTCTTCCACAACGGACAGCAGCCGGTTCCAGGCGAGTTGCTGCTGGATGACTTGCTTGGCCTGGCTCATGCGCTCACCTCGCTGGCAGCGGGTTCGGCTTGATAGAGCGCCGCGTTGTCGGGCGTGACCACACCGGCCTGCAAATCGCTGGCCAGCCGTGTGGGGTCGCGTTCACGCGGATCGCCCAGGCCTGCGCCGCCCGGCGTTTCGACGATCAGCACTTCGCCCGCGGGAATGAGCTGGCGGCCCTTGCCGCGCAGCGGCGTGCCTGCGTGTTCCAGCCAGGCCCGGCCCTTGGCGCCATCGCCGCCGCCGAGCGCGCCGCGCGGCGCGAAGCGCACGCGGTCCCAGCTCGCGGCCAGCACCATGGGCGCGCCGTCGGCGTTCTCCACGGCAATCGTCTGGCCCAGGCCGCCGCGCTGCGCGCCCACGCCGCCCGAGTCGGCGCGGTACTCCTTGCGCCGGAACAGCAACGGTGCCTGGGTCTCGAGAATCTCCAGCGAGACATTGCGCACGCCGCTGGGATAGGCCGTGGCCGAGAGCCCGTCCTGCCCCGGGCGCGCGCCCGTGCCGCCCGTGGTGAAGCTGGTGATGGAGAAACGCCGCGCCTTGGCCAGCGCCTCGTTGGGCCCGCCCGGGAACGGCCGGCCGCCCACGAGGTGGATGTTCCACAGCGCCGACGCGCCTTCGGCCGGAACGCGGTCGGGGCGCGCCTGGCGCAGCGCGCCGAACACCAGGTCGGGCAGCATCTGGCCAATCGCCGAGCGCGCGGTGACGGCCGCGGGCGGCAGCGCGTTGACGATGGAGCCTTCGGGCGCGCTCACCTGGATCGCGGCCAGCGAACCCGAGTTGTTGGGAACGTCGGAGCCTATCAGGCAGCGTATGCCGAACGAGGTGTAGGCATCGGTATAGGCCTTGGGCACGTTGATGCCGCGCGGCACGGTGCCCGAGGTGCCGGTGAAATCGACGCGCACGCCGTCTTCATCGATGGTCACGGCCGCATGCAGTTCGAGCGGCGTGTCGTAGCCGTCGACGGTCATGTGGTTGTGCCAGGTGCCCTTGGGCCATTCGCGCAAGGCTTCGCGCATGGCGCGCGCCGAGCGCTCGACGATGTAGTCGCCCTGGGCCTGCAGATCGGCGAGCGCGAATTCGCGCAGCAGCTGCTGCAGCCGGCGCGCGCCCACGGCATTGCAGGCGACCAGCGCATGCAGATCGCCTTCGACCTGTTCGGGTTCGCGTACATTGGCGCGCACGATGGCCAGGATGGACTCTTCGAGCACGCCTGCGCGCACGAAGTGCAGCAGCGGCAGGAACAGGCCTTCGTGGTAGATCTCCAGCCCGTCGGGCCCCGCGCCCAGGCCGCCGATGTCGACCACATGCACGGTCGAGGCGAACAGCGCGACGATCTTGCCCAGGTGGAACACCGGCGTGACCATGACCACGTCATAGAGGTGGCCCGTGCCTTTCCAGGGGTCGTTGGTGATGAACACATCGCCGTCGCGCATGGTGTCGGCGGGGTAGGCGCGCAGGAAATGCAGCACCGAGTCGGCCATGGAGTTCACATGGCCTGGCGTGCCCGTGACGGCCTGGGCGATCATGCGGCCGTCGGGCAGGAACACGCCGGCCGACAGGTCGCCGGCCTCGCGCGTCGAGGTGCCGAAGGCGGTGCGAATCAGCGCCTGGGCCTGCTCCTCGACCACGGCCAGCAGGCGGCTCCAGATCAACTGCTGGCGAATCGCGTGACGTGTGGCTTGGCGTTGTGGCGTGGCGCTCATGCGGTCACCGCCTCTTCATGGTCCAGCGCGTTCTGCGCCAGTTGCAAGGTGTCGTCGAGAATCAGCGCGCCGAGCTGGCTCAGCCGCACTTCGAAGCCCGCGATCACATGCGTGGTGGTCTCGTCCTCGACGACCAGCGCCGGGCCCGCAAGCCACTGTCCGGGCTGCAGCAGATGGCGCTCATAGACCGGCACGGCCTGCCAGTCGCCGCTGTCGGCGTCGTAGACCTGGCGGCTTTGCGTGGAGACCGCGGGCGCCTGGTCGGCGGGAATGAAATCGGGCGCGGGCGCCGCATGTTCGCCGGCCTGCACCGCCACCGACCAGCTCACGGCCTCGGCCGCGATATGCGGCAGGCTGCGGCCGTAGAGTTCGGCGTAACGCTGCTCGAAGCGCTGGTGCAGCAGGGCGCTGGCCGCGGCATCGAACGGGCCGTCGGGCAAGGCCACGGGAATCTCGTGGCCCTGGCCCGCGTAGCGCATGAAGACCTGGCGCTTGCGCACCAGCACTTCGCCGGGCGCAGCGCGCAGCACCACGGCATCGGCGGTCTCGGTGAGTTCGATCAGCAGGCGCTCGACAGCCGTGTGATCGATGCGGTCCAGGCGCTGGTGCAGGCTGCGCACCGTCTGGTAGGCGACCGGCGCCCACAGAAAGCCCAGCGCCGAGCCGACGCCGGCCGAGTTGGGCACGACCAGGCGCGCAATGCCCAGCTTGCGCGCCAGCAGCGCGGCGTGCAGCGGCGCCGCGCCGCCGAACGCGATCAGCGTGCTTTCATCGGCGGCCTTACCCAGTTCTGACGCATGCACGCGCGCCGCGTTGGCCATGTTTTCGGTGACGATGTCGACCACGGCCTGGGCCGCGAGTTCGGGCTCCAGGCCGGTCTGCGCGGTCAGGCCCTGGGCCAGCGCGGCGCGCGCCAGCGCCGGGTCCAGCTGCACCTTGCCCACGGCAAAACGCGCGGGATCGACATGGCCCAGCGCCGCATGCGCATCGGTGACCGTGGGCTGCTCGCCGCCCAGACCGTAGGCGGCTGGGCCGGGGCTGGAACCCGCGCTGTCGGGGCCCACCTGCACCACGCCCAGGTGGTTGACGCGCGCGATGGAGCCACCACCCGCACCGATCTCCACCATCTCGATCACGGGAATGCGAATCGGCAGGCCCGAGCCCTTCAGATGCCGGTGCACGCGGCCGAATTCAAAGCTGCGGCTGATCTGCGGCTGGTAGTCGTCGATGAAGCAGATCTTGGCCGTGGTGCCGCCCATGTCGAACGATAGCGCACGCGTCGCGCCGATCTGCTCGGCCACCTGGCGCGCCAGCACGGCGCCGCCCGCGGGGCCCGACTCGACCAGGCGCACGGGCTCGTCGATGCCGCTTTGCAGCGTTGTGAGCGCGCCGCCCGAAGTCATCAGGAAAGGCTCGGAATGCAGGCCGCGCTCCTTGAGGCCTTGCTGCAGCCGGCGCAGATAACCTGCCACCTGCGGCTGCACATAGGCGTTGGCCGAGACCGTCGACAAACGCTCGTATTCGCGGATTTCGGGGCATACGTCGGAGGCCAGTGACACCCAGAGTTCGGGCGCATGCTGGGCCAGGATGGCGCGCACGCGGCGCTCATGAATGGGGTTCGCATAGCCGTGCAAAAAGCACACGGCCACGCTTTCGATGCCGTCATCGACGAGCTGCCTGGCCAGCGCCACGACCTGGTCTTCGTCCAGCGCGGTCAGCGCCTGGCCCGCGGCGTTGACGCGTTCCACGACGCCATGGCGCCAGTGGCGCGGCACCAGCGGCGCGGGCTTTTCGAGGAACACGTCGTATTGCGCGAAACGGTCTTCGAGGCCGATCTCGACCAGGTCGCGAAAGCCGTGCGTGGTGATCAGCGCGGTCTTCGCGCCCTTGCGCTCGATCAGCGCATTGGTCGCCAGCGTCGTGCCCAGGATCAGCAGTTCGACCTGGGGCCAGGCCAGGCCCGCGAGGCGCAGGATTTCCTCCACGCCCGACAGCACGGCCAGCTCGGGCGCCTGGGGCGTGGTCAGCACCTTGACGGTGTGCTTGGTCTCGCCGCGCAGCAGCACGACGTCGGTGAACGTTCCGCCGACATCGACAGCCACGCGCACGCGCGTGTCGAGGGCAGCTTGGGGGGCTTGGGTATGGGGCATGGGAATCTAGCGGCTGGTGATGAGGTCGCTGCGATCCACCCGGAACGGGTGGATGAGCGATAGCCTGTCCATGCTAGGTTTGGGTGCGGGTTTGCCCAAGGAAGTTTTTCGTACTTCCATATGCGGAAGTTGGCGGGACCCATGCCGCCCCATGCCGCCCGTCAGATCAAGCGTCTTGCGCGGGCGTGTCCGTGAGCCGCATGCGGTTCTTCAGGTTTTCGAACACCTGCCGGGTGATGGGATTGACCACATGGCTGCGGATGTAGAGCCGGTAGATCAGGTCGGGCATGCGCGGCATGCCTTCGCCCACGCCCAGCACGCGCATGCCCGCGCCGAGCTGCTCCACGCCGCGCGCCGTGACGCCGAGCCCGGCGATCAACGCGGCGCGTATGCCGATCAGGCTGGGAGAGGTGCAGCGCTGGGTCCAGGCGATGCCCGCCGCGTCCAGCGCCTCGTGGCCCAGGCGGCGGAAAATGCTGGGGCCGTCGGCCATGATCAGCGGAATGGGCTTGAACGGGTCGTGCACATAACCCGCGCCGCAAAGCCATACCGTGGGCGAAGACCGCAACACCACGCCTTCAAACGTGTTTTCGACGCGGTTGGAAATGGCCATGTCGAGCTCGCCGCGTTTGAGCGATTCCATCAGGAACGGGCTGCGGCTGACGTGGATTTCCAGCTGCAGCATGGGCGCGTTGCGCGAGATTTCGGCCAGCAGCGGCGGCAGCATGGTGTCTGCCGTGTCGTGCGGCGCGCCTATGCGCAACACCCCTTGCAGTTGCCCTTGGCGCAGGCTGCGCAGCGCCTCGTCATTGATGGCAAGCAAGTGGCGCGAGTAGGTCAGCAGCCGCTGGCCATGTTCGGTCAGGTGCTTGTTGCGGCCCTGCTTCTCGAACAGCGGGTGGCCGATCTGCTCCTCCAGGCGCTGTATCTGCTGCGTGACGGCCGACTGCGTCTTGCCCAGCTGCACGGCCGCGGCGGAGAAACTGGCGTGCGTCTCGATGGCCGCGAGCGTGCGCAGAAGATCCAGGTCTAGCGTGTTCATGTATTAATTTTATTGATGTATTGAATGGAATATGTGGATTGTTTGGTCATGCGCTGGTCATTAAAGTCACTACCAACACGAATGAACAACAGGAGTTGCTCCCATGACCACCACCACCCTTTCCCTCGATGTCCAACGCCAGCAGGCCGTGCAATCCGCGATCGCGCAAATGAAGCAGGCGCTGGGCGGTGCGCAGGCCTCGCGTGAAAGCCTGGACGATGTGCTGAATTCCCTGCTCGCGTTGGCCGCTGCCAAGGCGCTCTGGCAGGAAGATACGTTCAGCGCGCCTGAAGCCGGTGAGCACCAGGCGCGTTACCTGATTGCCGAAGATGCGGACCAGAGCTTCGCGCTGTACCTCAACGTGATGCGACCCGGCAAGCGCATCGTGCCGCACAACCACACCACCTGGGCCTGCATCGCCGCCGTCGACGGCACGGAACACAACCGCGTGTATGAGCGCCTCGACGACGGCTCCGTGCCTGGCGTGGGCCGGCTGCGCGAGACCGACTGCGTGGTGGTGGCTCCGGGCACCGGCATTGCCTTGATGCCCGAAGACATCCATTCGGTGGAGATCCAGGGCGAGCAGGTGATTCGCCATCTCCACATGTACGGCCGGGCGCTGGAAACACTCAACTCCCGTACCGGCTACGACCTCGAAGCCGGCACCTGCCAGACCATGGGCATAGGCGTGCAGACCCGCCGCTAAGCCCCAGCCCTTATCCCTCCCCGCGTGTGCGGCAGTGCCCCAGGTACTGCCGCAGGGGGGACCGTGCGCGCCTTTTGTTATTCCGGATTCCTATGACCCAGTATCTTTCTCCTGCGACCCTGAAATCATGGCTGCATGACGGCAGCGAAATTGCGTTGCTCGATGTGCGCGAACACGGGCAGTATGGAGAGGCCCATCTTTTCTATGCGGTGCCGCTGCCCTACAGCCGCCTCGAAATCGACGCGCCCCGGCTCGTGCCCCGGCGCAGCGTGCGCACCGTGGTGTATGACGCCGGCGATGCCAGCACGCCGCAGGTGGCCGAGCGCGCCGCCGCAAGACTGCAGGCGCTGGGCTACACCCAGGTGGCGGTGCTCGAAGGCGGAGCGCGCGCCTGGAAGGCCGCGGGCTTCGTGCTGTTCGCCGGCGTGAACCTGCCCTCCAAGACGTTCGGCGAACTCGCCGAGGAGGTCTATCACACGCCCCGCCTCAGCGCCGACCGCCTGGCGCAGATGCTGGCCCAGTGCGAGCCGGTGGTGGTGCTCGACGGCCGGCCGGTCGCGGAATTCCGCAAGATGAGCCTTCCCGGCGCGACCTGCTGCCCGAATGGCGAACTGGCCTACCGCGTGACCGATCTGGTGCCCGATGCCGCCACGCCCATCGTGATCAACTGCGCCGGGCGCACGCGCAGCATCATCGGTGCGCAGACGCTGATCAATCTGGGACTGCCCAACCCGGTCTATGCGCTGGAGAACGGCACGCAGGGCTGGTACCTCGCGGACCACAAGCTGGAGCATGGCGCCACCCAGCGCTATCCCGACGGCTCGGGCAGCAGCGCGCTGCAGTCCTCTGCCCAGACCCTGGCCCGGCGTTTCGACGTGCCTTTCGTGGATGCGGCCACGGTGCGCGCCTGGGCGGCCGAGCCGCAGCGTTCGCTGTTTCTGTGCGACGTGCGCACGCCGGAAGAATTCGCCCAGCGCAGCCTGCCCGGCGCGCAGCACACGCCTGGCGGCCAATTGATGCAGGCCGGCGACCAGTACGTGGGCGTGCGCGGCGCGCGCCTGGTGCTGTTCGACAGCGACGGCGTGCGCGCGCCCACGGTCGCCAGCTGGCTGCGCCAGATGGGCCATGACGCGAGCGTGCTGGTCAACGGCATCGACAGTGGCCTGGAACTTGCTCCTGGCTATGCACCGCAGCCCCCCGCGCTGGCCACGATCAGTGTGCCGGACCTGGCCAGTCGCCTGGAACGTGGTGAGGTGGCGCTGGTCGACCTGCGCCCCGGCATGCAGTTTCGCGCCGGCCACATTCCACAGGCGCGCTGGTCCATCCGGCCCGTTTTGCCCGCGCTGCTGCAGGGCGAGCAGCGCCAGGTGGTGCTGGTTGCCGAGAGCGCGGAAATGGCCGCATGGGCCAGCGCCGAATGGCCTGCGGGCCTGGCCATGCCCTTGCTGCTGGCCGGGGGCATGGACGCCTGGAGCGCCGCGCAGCTGCCAGTCGTTGCCAGTCCCGACATTCCTTCGGACGCCGAATGCATCGACTACCTGTTCTTCGTGCATGACCGGCATGACGGCAACAAGGAGGCAGCGCGCCGCTACCTGGCCTGGGAAACCGGACTGGTCGCGCAACTGGATGCCGATGAAGTTGCGGCTTTCCGCCTTCCGGCCGCGCTGATGACATAGGCCGCATTCGATTGCGCTGGACGGTCCCATTTTCAGGTTCTCGATCTCGTTTCCTTTTTTCAGGAGTTCTGCCATGCGTTCCATGCTTCGTTTGTCGTCGATCGTGCCGCTCGCTGCCGCCGTCGGCTGTGTCGCCACCATCGTGCTGCAACCCGCGTTCGCCGAGCCGCTGCCGGCGCGCAATGGCTTTCCCGCGCAGACCATACGCTTCATCTCGCCGTTCCCGCCCGGCGGCGGCAACGACGGCACGACGCGTTTCGTGACCACGCGGCTGACCGAAGCCACGGGCCAGCCCGCGGTGGTGGAAAACCGCGGCGGCGCGGGCGGCAACATCGGCGCCAAGGCCGTGGCCGATGCCAAGCCCGACGGCTATACCGTGCTCTCCGGCCAGGTGTCGCTGATGGCGGTCAACCCCAGCCTGTACGCGTCGGCGGGCTTCGATCCGCTGAAGAACTTCGTGCCCATCACCCAGATCAACGCCGCGCCGCTGGCGCTGGTGGTCGCGGCCGACTCGCCCTACAAGACCTTTGCCGATCTGGCCAGCCGCACCAAGAGCCACCCGGGCACGGTGACCTATGCCACACCGGGCAACGGCACGCTTTCGCACCTGGTGGGCGTGGTGCTCTCCAAGGACAGCGGCGTGGAGATGACCCATGTTCCGTACAAAGGCGCGGGCCCGGCGATCACCGATCTGCTGGGTCGCCAGGTCGATGTGCTGGTGACTTCGACATCGTCGGTCGCCGGCATGCTGCAAAACGGCAAGATGCGCGCGTTGGCCGTCACCAGCCCGCGCCGCATCGGCGTCTTCTCCAAGGTGCCTACGCTCGAAGAGCTGGGCTATCCCAACACGCGCTTCGAAGACTGGTACGGCTTCTTCGCGCCCGCGGGCACGCCGCCCGAACGCGTGGCGTATCTCAACGAAGCCATCGTGCGCACGCTGCGCCTGCCCGAAGTCACGCGCCTGATCACCGATGGCGGCAGCGAAGTGGTCGCCAATACGCCCGAGGCCTTCGCCGCCCAGCTGCGCCAGGACATAGAGCGCTGGTCGCGCGTGGTGAAGCTTTCGGGCGCCAAGGTCGACTGATACGCTGCAGGGCGGGCCGCCTTGCGGCCCCGATTGCACTTCGCCCATCGCCCATCACGCCGATCGACCATGACCCACGCACCTTCCGAATCGCCCGATCTGGGTTTGCAGACCCGCCTGCTGCATGCGGGCAAGGCCCCAACCTACGCCGGCGGCCATGCGGTGAACCCGCCGCTGGTGCGCGCCAGCACGGTGCTGTTCGACAGCGTGGTCGCGCAGCGCGCCATGCGCGAGCGCCGCGGCGACGAGCGTCTGTTCACCTACGGCGCACGCGGCACGCCCACCACCTTCGCGCTCGAAGATGCGGTCACCGAACTCGAAGGCGGCTTTCGCACGCGGCTGTTTCCCACGGGACTGGCGGCCGTGGGCATGACGCTGCTGGCCTATCTCAAGCCCGGCGACCAGGTGCTGATGTCCGACAGCGTCTACGAGCCGGTGCGCAAGCTCGCGCACAGTTTTCTCGAACCCTACGGCATTGGCTGCAGCTTCTTTCGCGCCGACGGCAGCGATGTGGCGCAGCGCATCACCGCCGCCACGCGCATGGTCTATGTCGAATGCCCGGGCTCGCTGGTCTACGAAATGTGCGACCTGCCGCAACTGGCGGCCATCGCCCATGCCCACGGCGCCTTGCTGGCCGCGGACAACACCTGGGGTTCGGGCTGCCAGTACCGGCCGCTGGCGCTGGGCGCCGACATTTCCATCATGGCCGCGACCAAGTACCTGTCGGGTCACTCGGACGTGATGATGGGCACCGTGTGCACCACGCGCGCGGCCTGGCAGCCGCTGGCCGAACGCAGCGATGCGTTCGGCATGACCGTCAGCCCGGACGACGCCTGGCTGGTGCTGCGCGGCATGCGCACGCTGTCGGCGCGCCTGCAGATGCATGAACGCCATGCGCTGCAGCTGGCGCAATGGCTGCAGTCACAGCCTGAAGTCGTCAATGTGTTCAATCCTGCGCTGCCTGCGCATCCAGGCCATGCGCTGTGGCAGCGCGATTGCGCGGGCACCAATGGCCTGGTGTCTTTCGAGTTGCAGGCCGATGTTCCGCTGGCCGCCGCCGAGCGCCTGGTCGACAGCTTGTCGCTGTTCGGCATAGGCGCGTCATGGGGCGGCTATGAAAGTCTGGCCGTGATGGTCGACATGACCAAGGCCCGCAGCGTGACCGACTGGAGCGGGCGCGGGCCCATCGTGCGCCTGCATGTGGGGTTGGAGGATCCCGCCGATCTGCTCGCAGATCTGGAGCGCGGCTTTGCCGTGCTGAAGCACCGCTGAAGTGCTTGCGCGCGCCCCGCGCCAGGCCTGGCACGGAGCGCAGCGGTCATGGGCTCAATAGCGGATGGCGATGTCGCGCACCACCGGGCCTGCTGCGCCGCCGATGTACGAGCGCGTCGCATCGCCGCTGGTGTTGCCGTACAGCGTGGCCGCACCCGTAGTCAACGCGACGGTGTAGAGGCTGAACGGCCCCAAGGGCGAGGTGCGCAGCGCGGCCAGCACCAGGCCGTTGGCGCCGCCCGCGATGTCCAGCGATCCCGCGCCGTTCACGCTCAGATTCAGCGCACCCACGTTCGCCAGCGTGCCGTCGTTGGGCGGCGTCTGCTTGGCCAGCACGTTCTGTGCGCTGTCGATGTCGTAGAGATCGGTGGCCGTGGTGCCCGCAAAGCTGTTCGTATAGGCGCCGGCCGCGACCACGGCGGGCGTGGCGCGGTTGATGTCGCCGTCGGTCGTGGTCGCGCCCGTGTCGACGTTGATGCGCAGGCTCTGGCCCAGGTTGCTGATCACGCGCAGGCGGTCGGCCACCGGGTTGAAATCGACGACAAAGCTGGTGCCGCGCAAGCCGGCATAGGGCAGGGTGGTGTCGGCCGCGTCGGCGCTCAATGTAGCCGCCACGGTCGCGGCGCCGGTAGCCGGATCGACGGTCAGCAGGCGCCCATTGCCGGTCAGCGCATAGAGGCGTGCGTTGGACGGGCGGAAATCAATGCCCAGAACGATCTCGCCCGCGGCCAGGCCCGAGATCTTCACGGGCGCCGACAGCGTGCCGGGCGTGGCCGGCGAGAAGCTTCTCAGCTGGGATGCGTCATCCAGTGCGTAGACCACGGCCGCCGCGGGCTGGGTGAGCGCCAGGCCCAGCAGCGCTTCGCCGCTGCCAATCGTGCCCACGAGTTTCGCGCCGTCGGTGCCGCTGAGCGCGATCGTGTAGAGCTGGGCGCTGCCGTTCACCGACAGCGCCGCATAGGCCTGGTTGCTGCGCGCATCGATGTCGAAACCGTTGCTGGCCGAGAACGCGACCTTCTGCGCCACGGGATTGGCCAGTGTGCCGTTGTTGGGCGGATCCTGCAGGTACAGCGTGCCCGCGGCGTCGAGGTTGTAGAGCTGCGTGGTCGTCGCTCCGGCGAACGAATTGGTGTACGCCGAAGCCGTGATGACCGCGCCGGCCACGCCATTGATGGCGCCGTCGACGGTGGCCGTGCCCGTGGTGACGTCCACGCGCAGGTTCTGGCCCGTATTGCTGACCAGGCGCAATCGGTCCGCGACCGGGTTGAAGTCGACGCCGAACTGGCTGCCCGCGAGCGGCGTGCTGAGCGCCGACTTGAACGTCAGCGCACCGGTCTTGGCATCGAGCGTATAGATTCGGCTGGTCGAGCTGACCGCATAGATCAGGCCGTCGGCCGGACGCACATCGAAACCGACCAGGGTTTCACCCGTCGCCAGGCCGGAAAGCGCGACATTGCTGGACAGCGAGCCAGGCGCGGTGCGGTTGAAGCTGATGACACGGCCGGAGGCGGTGACCGCGATGGTGTTGCCCAAGGTGACCGACGGTGGGTCCGGTACATCCGCGTCATCGTTGCCACCGCAGGCAACCAAGGCGAAAACCGCCGACATGACCGCTACCGGGCGAAAGATCTGGAACCGATTCATTTGCACGTCCTTGAAGTTGAGGAAATGTCGTGCACGTTGTTGGTTGCGATTTGGTGCCGACCTATCCACTACCCGCGAGACGCGCGTCTGGATGCAGCGCGTAACAAAGAAATACGTATTGCCTTGCGGCGCTGGCGCGTGTGCCTGCAAGGGCTGGGATGCAGCCTCTGTAAACAACGAAAGCCCCAAGCGCTTGCGCGCTTGGGGCTTGAATTTGGTGGTCGTAGCG
>NZ_JAHCDD010000091.1 GCF_018413525.1 Acidovorax sp. CCYZU-2555 | reverse complement strand
ACTTCCTTGCGGCCCTGGGCCTGGACGGCGACGAAAGGCAGGGGATTGCCGGCCTGGCCCTGCTGGCGGAACATGAACGCGCCCGCGCCGTCGCGCGCCTCGGCCTGGCCGAACCAGTGGTTGACGGCGTCGACCAGCGCCTGGGTCGAGCGGTAATTCTTGTCGAGCACATAGTGGCGCCCGGCCGTCGCGTCGCGCGCCTGCAGGTAGCTGTAGATGTCGGCGCCGCGAAAGCCGTAGATCGACTGCTTGGGGTCGCCGATCAGCAGCAGCGCGGTCGCCGGGTCGTTTTCCTGCGTGCGGTAGATGCGATCGAACAGGCCGTATTGCAGCGGCGAGGTGTCCTGGAATTCGTCGATCAGCGCGACCGGATATTGCGCCTGAATGCGCGCGCGCAGCGCCGCGCCGTTGTCGCCCGCGAGCGCGCGGTCCAGCCGCTGCAGCAGGTCGGCAAAGCCGAACGTGCCCTGCTGGCGCTTGAGCTGCGCGAGCCGCTGCAGCACGCGCGCCGCGGCGTGCAGGCGCAGCCGCGTCGACAGCTGGGGCAGCCTGGCCATATCGGCAAGTAGCTGCTGCAGCGCCTCGAAGCCCGGCGGAACTTCCAGCGCAGGCGCCCCTTTTTTACGCGCTTCGAGCAGGCCTTCGGGGCTGAGCCGGTGGCGCGCGGAATCGGTCAGGGTCAGCTCGATTTCCTGCGGCGCCGCGGCCCAGTCGATCACGCTTTGCAGCCAGCCCGTGTAGTGGCGCGGCGCGAGCTTGCGGCCGTCCCAATGCGCGCCCGGCGCCGCGACCTGGGCGTCCAGCCACTCGCGCAGCGCCAGCGCCTGCGCGCCCCAGCCCTGGGCGAGCGCAGTCAGCGCCGTCGCGCGTTCGGCCTGAGCGGCCTGCACGGCGTCGGCCAGGCTGCCCTCGCCCGCGGACGGCTCCACGGCCTGGTCGAGCAGACCGCGCATGTCTTGCGCCAGCGCATCGAGGCCGCTCCAGACGCCCAGCACGGTCTCCAGCAGTTCGCCGCCCAGCGGATAGCACTGCTGGCGCCAGTAATCCTGCACGGCTTCGCGGCGCAGCTGCTCCTCGTCGGCCGCGAGTTCCTCGTCGAACAGATTGCCGCTGTCGAACGCATGCTCGCGCAGCATGCGCTGACACCAGGCGTCGATGGTGAACACCGCGGCGTCGTCCATGGCTTCGGCGGCCATCGCCAGGCGCCAGGCGGCCGTGCTGCGTTCGGTGCCTTCGGGGTAGTCGGCAAGCAGGCCTTGCAGCAGCGTGTCGTGCGCCGCGGGTTCGGCTTCGCCGCGAAAGCACTGCACGGCTTCGGTCAGGCGCGCGCGTATGCGGTCCGACAGCTCGCGCGTCGCGGCGCGCGTGAAGGTCATGACCAGGATTTCGGACGGAACCAGCGCGCGCGGATGCGCGTTCTCGCCGCCATGGCCCAGCACCAGCCGCAGGTAGAGCGCGGCAATGGTCCAGGTCTTGCCCGTGCCCGCGCTGGCTTCGATCAGGCGACTGCCCCACAGCGGGAAGTCGTGTGCGTTCAATACATGGCTCATGCCTGCTCCAGCGGCAACAGATAGATCACCGGCGCCAGGGTCCCCGGCTCCAGCACTTGCACCTGATCGACGAGCCAGGCCAGCAGCGGTGCATGCACGGCCTCGGCCAGCGGCGCGAAGCGGCCGTCGTCGACCAGTGCGTCGAAATCGGGGAACAGCCGCGCCCAGCAGGCGTCGTCGGCTTCACCGGCCTGGGCAAAGCCATCGCCTTCGTAGGCGGTCTCGGCGCGCGCCAGGTCTTCGCCCGCGGCGGCGGCGGCCAGCCCGGTCTTGAGCGGCAGCGGCAGCGGGCTGTCTTGCCCCGCCTGCCAGACCTGCAGCAGCGTCTGGAACTGCGCCATCGCTTCGCCCGGCTGCATGGGCGCGAGCGCCAGCGTGGCGTCGCGCGCCACGACGATGCCTTGCACCTGCACGCCGCAGGCCGCGGCGACCAGGCTGCGCAGATAAGGCAGCAGCACCGACGCCGGCCGCACTTCGCCGCGCGTTCCCAGCAGCGTGCGCGCCTGCAGCGAGATCCAGGCGGGCACGGCCTCGCCGTCGCGGTCTGGGATGCGCAGGTCATCGAGCCAGTCTTCGAACACCAGGCCGTCCTGGGCGAAATGCAGGCGCTGGCGCTGCACCGGCCGGTCGAACCGATTGCGGTGGGCCAGCCACGATTGCAGCGACGGCAGCACGGCCTCCTGCAGCTCGGCGCGCTTGCGCGTGCCAAGCCCCGCCAGCGGCAAGGTGCCCGCGCGCTCTATGCGTGCAAGGTGGCCGGCGACGCGCTGCTCCAGCGGAATGCCGATGGTGGGCGCGGCTTCGATATCGGCCACGACCTGGGTCTGCAGCTGCTCGATCACGCTGTAGCCCGCCAGGCCTTGCAGGCCGAACGCCTCTTCGTCGAAGCTCAGCTCGGTCTCCTTCTCGAAGCGCACATTGAGCCGTTGGCGGAAGAATGCCTGGGCCGGATGGCGCACAAAGCCATGCAGTTGAGACAGCGTCAGCGGCACCTTGATATCGGGAACGAAAGCCGCGAGCGCCGGCACGGCCGTGGCCGGGTCGTCTGCGCGCAGCAGATGCGCCGCGCGCCATTCGCGCGCATAGGTGCGCAGCGTGGAATCGGGCGAGAAATAGCGCCGGCTGAACGGCTGCAGCGGGTGGTGGAAAGTGCGCTGCGCGAGCAGATCGCCCTCCTCTCCCTTCCAGCCCGCGGCCAGGTAGTCGCGCAGCTGCGAGACCAGCACCGACGGCGGCTGCTCGCTGTTGTCGCGCACGCTGCGCCCGGCCCAGCTGATGTAGAGCATGCGCCGCGCCGACAGCAGCGCTTCGAGCATCAGTTGGCGGTCGTCGTCGCGGCGCGCGCGGTCGCCGGGGCGCAACTGGCCGGGCAAAGCCATCAGATCGAAGTCGCTGCGCATGGCGCGCCGCGGGTAGTCGCCGTCGTTCATTCCCAGCAGGCACACGACTTCGAACGGAATCGCGCGCATGGGCATCAGCGTGCAGAACGTCACGCCGCCCGCGCGAAAGCGGCTGTCGACCGAAGGCTGCTGCACGATGTCGAGCCAGGCCTGCTGGGCGACGATCAGCTCGACCTGGCCGTCGAAGCCGCCGAGTTCGCAGGCTTCGAGCCAGGACGACAGCGCGCTGTCGAGCGCCGACAGCAGCGCCCGGTCGCTGTCGGTCTGCGGCGCGAAGAAATCGGCGAGCAGCTGGCGAAAGCGCTGCGCCCAGCCCGCGGGATCGGCGGCGCTGCCGGCCAGCGCCCACCAATCGAGCAGGCGCTCGAGCAACGTCGCGAGCTGGCCCGCGAGTTCGGCGCCCAGACCGCCGACTTCGGCATAGGGCTCGATCTGTGCGATTCCCGTGGCGTCGCCCGCCGCGCCCAAGTCCCATGCGCCGCTGCCGCTGGCAAAGCCCAGCAGCATGCGGTGCAGTCCGAACCAGGCGCTGTTCTGCTCGCCGCAGGCCGCGAGCCCGAGCGCGCCGCGCTGCTCGGCATTGAGCCCCCAGCGAATGCCCGCGCCCGCCATCCAGGCGCTGAGCTGGGGCAGGTCTTCGGCATCGAGGCCGAAGCGCGCGGCCACGGCCGGCACGTCGAGCAGATCGCGCAGTTCGCTCAGGCGGCAGCGCTGCTGGGGCAGGCGCAGCAGCCACTGCAGCGCCGCGACCAGCGGGTTGTTGTCGCTGGCGCTCAAGTCGGCGATATCGAACGGAATATGGCGCGCATCATGCCGGCCGTACTGGCCGAACACCGCGCGTATCGACGCCGCCACGCCTTCGATCGCGGGCACCATCACCACCACATCACGCGGCTGCAGCGCCTGGCCGCCGGGCGCAGCGGGCTCGGCGAGCAGCGCCAGCAACTGGTCGTGCAGCACTTCGAGTTCGCGCACCATGCTGTGCGCGCTGTGAAAGACGATGGAGCGGTCGGCGCGCGCGATGGCGGCATGCGCGTGCTCGGTCAGCGGCACCATGTCGCGAATCGCCTGCTGCACCTGGGACAGCAGCGGCGCGTCGGGGTCCACGTCTTCGTCGAAGATGTCTATGCGCGGCAGCTCGGCCGCCATGCCTTCGGGCAGCTGCGTCTCGAACGCATCGAGCTGGCGCACATAGTCGCGCGCCTGCCGGCCCCAGGACGACAGCAGCGGATGCGCATGGGCATGCATCATCTCGAGCGGCAGCGCGGCCAGGTCGCGCCCGTTCCTGAGCGGCTGGCGCCGGCGCTGTATGCGCAGCAGTTCGCGGCCGTCGATCGCGTCGGCCCAGTGAAAGCGGCAGGGGTTGGGAACGGCCAGCAAGATCTGGCTGTGGCGCGACATCGCGGCCAGCGTCTGCAGCATGGACAGCGGCAGATGGCTCATGCCGAACAGCACCACGCGGCGCGCCAGCGGCTGCACCAGCGGCTCGCCGCTTTCGAGCGCCGCGATCACCTGGCGGTGCAGCTGGGGCCGCGTGCTCGCGCGCTCCACGTCATCGAGTTCGGCCAGGATGCAGCGCCACAGCTTGGGCTGCCACAACTGGTCTTCGGGCACGGCCAGCGTGGGTCGGCCGGGCGTGGCCAGCACATCGCGGCCCGCGGCCCAGTCGTCGAGCCAGTCGGCACGGTAGATCTGGTATTGGTCAAAAAGATCGGCCAGGCGTTCGGCGAGTTGCAGCAGCCGTTCGGCGTCTCCCGGCGAAAGAAAACCGGCAATCGCCTCATACCCGCCCTGCGCCGCGCATTCGGGCAGCTGGCGCATGAGCCGCCAGGTCAGCGCGGTCTTGTCGAGCGGCGACTGGCGCGGCACGGCGGCCGCGCCCAGCACCTGGCGGTAGCTGCGCCACAGAAAGCGCGCGGGCAGTTCGACGCGCGCCGCGGCGCACACGCCCAGCGATTGCGCCATGCCCATCTTGAACCACTCGGCCATGCCGTTGCTCTGCACCAGCACCACTTCCTGCTCCAGAGGGCCCAGCGGATGCGCGCGCAGCCACGAGAACACGGTCTCGGCCAGGGTTTCAGTTCGGTTGCCGTGCAGGGCAATGAGCCCGGGCTGCAGTGTCGATGCCAACGTCTTTTCCTTGCAAGGGGAGCGTCAGCAGGGCGCTGCGCCAGACGTAAAGCTTAACGCGGGTCCGGGCCTTGTTGCGGGCAGGGGTGAGCGGGGTTTTCCGAGGACAGGGCGTTCATGGTTCGACAGGCTCACCACGAACGGGAAACACGGAGCGCGGATGGGAGTTTCCCGTTCGCCCTGAGCTTGTCGAAGGGTGAACGCCCCGCCCTCAAAACAAATCAGTTGATATCTATCTTCGCCCCCTGCCGAATCAAGTTCCGCAATTTCTGCGTCTCCTGCGCCAGAAACTTGCCAAAGGCTTCGGGCGTGGACGTGGAAACCTGCAGCCCGGTCTTGGCGATCTGCGCCTTGAGTTCGGGGTCCTTGAGCACTTCGCGCATGTCGGCGTTGATCTTGGCGACGATCTCGTCGGGCACGCCTGCGGGCGCGAGCAGGCCGAACCAGCTGCCCGCGACGAAATCCATTCCCAGTTCGCGGAACGTGGGCAGTTCTGGCGCATCGGGATGGCGCTTGGGCGCGGCGATCGCCACGGCAGTGACCGAACCGCGCTGCACCTGCGGGTACGACGACATGCCGTCGAACATGCCGTCGAACACGCCCGACGTCAGGTCTATCATCGCCGGCCCCTGGCCCTTGTACGGCACATGGGTGAACGGAATGCCCGCCTGCTGCGCGAACAGTTCTGCGCCTATGTGCGGGCTCGAGCCCGCGCCCGACGAGCCCAGCGACAGCCCGCCCTTGGGGCCCTGGGCCTTGGCGAGTGCGATCAGCTCGGCCAGCGACTTGCCCTTGAGCTTGTTGTTGACCAGCAGGATGTTGTGCGTCGAGCCCAGCAGCGCGACCGGGCGGAACGCCGCGGGCGAATACGGCAGGTTCTTGCGCAGCTCGGGGTTCGACGTGAACGCATAGCTGGTGAACAGCAGCGTATAGCCGTCGGCTGGCGCGCGGCTCACATGCTGGGTGCCGATGATGGTGCCCGCGCCCACGCGGTTCTCGACGATCACGGGCTGGCCCCACAGCGCGCCCAGCTTGAGCCCCGTGGTGCGCGCGAACAGGTCGGTCACGCCGCCCGCCGAGAACGGCACGACGATGGTCACGGGGCGGCGCGGAAAGGCTTCCTGGGCCTGCAGCGGCCAGGCCGCGGCCACGGCCATGGCGACTCCCAGAGTCTTGAGAAGGTGCATTTTTGTCTCCAGTGGTTATTGTTTTGACCTGGCTGCGGCACGCTTCACGGTGAAAAGCGCGCGGCTACATGACTTCCCCGCCGTTGGGTCCGAGGATCTGGCCGGTCATGTAATCGGCGTCTGCGGAGGCGAGAAACGCGACCACGGAGGCAATCTCTTCGGGCCGCGCGCGCCGGCCCAGCGGCACGCGCAGCTGCACTTCGCGCGCGTATTCGGGGTTGGCGCTCAGGCCCGCGCTCATGGGCGTCTGCACGCGGCCCGGAGCAACCGCATTCACGTGGATGTTCCACTCGGCGAATTCGCGCGCCCAGGCGCGCGTGAGGCTGATGATCGCGCCCTTGGACGCCGCATAGGCGCTCACGTTGCGGTGCGTGCCGTAGGCCGTGATCGACGCGGTGTTGATGATCTTGCCGCTGCGCCGCTGCTTCATCGCGGGCAGCACGGCCTGGGTACAAAGCATTGCGCCCTTGACGGTCACGGCCAGCATCAGGTCGATGGCGGCTTCGTCGATTTCCTCCAGCGGCCGCATTCCGCCGGGAATGCCGGCGTTGTTGACCAGGATGTCGACGGCGCCCAACTGCTGCTGCGCGGCCGCGAAGGCCTGGGCGACGCTGGCGCGATTCGAGACATCGGCGACGCAGGCCAGGGCCTGGCCGCCGGCCGCGCGCACCAGCGCCACGGTGGCGTGCGCGGCGTCGGCGTGCAGGTCATTGACGATCACCGCCGCGCCGCGCGCGGCCAGCAGTTCGCAGTGGGCCCGGCCTATGCCCGAACCCGCGCCGGTAACCAGCGCGATCTTTCCTGCCAGGGGTGTGTACATGTTCATGCCGCGATGCGATGGGTTGCAGCATTGAAATGCACCACCGGGTTCGACGGGCTGTTCCGCGAGCGCCGCACCTTGCCTACGACCAGCACATGCGTGCCCAGCTCCTGGGTCCAGACCACGTCGCACTCCATGCTTGCCAGCGCGTCGGCCAGAACGGGCGCCTGGCCGTTCTCGCTGTGCCAGCGCTCGTCGGAGAAGCGCGCCAGGCCCTGGGGCGCCTGCAGGAACTGCGCCATCACGGCGTCATGCCCTTCGCCCAGCACGTTGGCGGCAAAGCGCCCGCTTTCGAGCAGCGGCGCGGTGAACGACGACTGGCGGTGGGCGAAGAAACCTATCATCGGCGGCTCGGCACACACGGCGGTCAGGCTGGAGACGATCATTCCCGCAACCTGGTCGCCCTGGCCCGTGCTGACGGCGCAGATGCCGGCCGGCAGCGCGCGCAGCGCGGTCTTGAATTCGGCGATCGACACCACTTCTTCCTGGTCGCCGTGGCTGATGTGGGCGCGCACCTGGCCTTGTTCATCGACCCAGCCGTTGCGCTGCGCGTAGTCGAGCATGCGCGCAAAACCTTCTTCCCATTCGGGCTCGCCCGCATGGCCGCTGACGAAGCGCAGCACCGACGGCGCGAGCCGCACATGGGTGTCGCTCTCACGCTGGCCGATGCGGCGTATCGCGCGCTCCACGGCCTCGGGCGGCTGGGGATCGATCAGCACATCGAGCCGCTTGAAATCCATGGGCTCGCGCAGGGACAGGGTCCCGGAATCGGACAGATGAAAGCGCATGTGGTTCTCCTCAGGCGGCCGTGGCCACGCTCAGCTCGCCCACTTCCTTGCGGATCGCGGGAATGATGCGTTCGCCCCAGAGTTCGATCTGGCGCAGCATGGTCTTCTGGTCGAAGTCGCCCAGCTGCGTCTGCAGCGCGATGTGCTTGGGGCGCAGGATGCTGATTTCCTCGAGCATCTTGTCGATCACCTGGTTGACCGAACCCACGGGCAGGTTGGCGCGCATCTGGTCGAAGCTCATGTCGGTGGGCGAAGGCTCTTCCTGCACCATGTAGCCGTCCTCGCTTTGCGCGCGGCGGAACTTGAGGCTTTCGGAAATGCGGCGCTGGAAGCGCGCGTTGTCGAGGTAGGAGTCGACTTCGGCGCGGTTGTCGGACGCATAGGCGCAGCGCAGGAAGCCGAACTTCACGTCGCGGTCCAGGTCCTTGCCGTTGTCTTCGGCGACCTTGTCCAGGCGCGCGCGCAGGCTGGTGATCGCGTCGTTGCCGTTGAGCAGCGCGGTGACGAACAGATTATGGTTCTCGCGCACGCCGCGGCCCAGCACCGTGGGATTGCCCGACGTGACCCACAGCGGCGGCATGGGGTCCTGCACGCAGCGCACGGCGATGGAACTCGGCGGCACATCGAGGTGCTTGCCGTGGTATTCGAAGATGCGCTCGCCCAGGCCCTTGGGAATGATGTCGAGGAACTCGTTGAAGATTTCGCCCGACTCGGCGATCTTGACGCCGAAGCGCTCGAACTCGAACTCCTGGTAGCCCGAGCCCACGCCCAGATCGAGCCGGCCGTTGGACACCGTGTCGACGAAGCCGACTTCGGCCAGGAAGCGCGCGGGGTGGTACAGCGGCAGGATGCAGACCGCCGTGCCCAGGCGGATGCGGTGGGTCTTGGCGGCCACATGCGCGACCATCATCAGCGGCGAAGGCGACAGCGAGTAGTTGTTGAAGTGGTGCTCGGCATACCAGGCGCTATGGAAGCCGGCCTGCTCCGCGACCACGGTCTGCTCGATCGAGTTCTGGATCACCTGCTGCGAACTCTGGTGATAACCACGTTGCTGCGCGAGGATAAAGACGCCGAATTCCATGCTTGTGCTCCTTGTTTTGATAGCCGTGAATCTGATAAATGATTCTAGGAAGGCATGGCGCCGGCTGGAATGCATGAAAATCGAGGTTCTGTCCTGCGGATATTGGAGAAGTCATGGATCGGCTGCGTGCTATGGAGTTTTTTCTTTCGGTCTCGCAAACCAAGAACTTTTCAACGACGGCGCGCACGTTCGGGGTTTCGGCGACCGCGGTTTCACGGCTGATCACCGATTTTGAAGATTCGCTGGGCGTCAAATTGCTGCTGCGCTCCACGCGCCAGATCATGCTGACCGAATCGGGCGAGGAATATGCGCGCCAGCTCGAAGGCATTCTCTGGAACATCAACGAGGCGCACACCAGCATCACCGCGATACGCGAAGCGCCCAGGGGCCATCTGCGCGTGCATTCGCGCATGATGTTCGGCCTGGGCGTGCTGCCGCCGCTGATAGCACGCTTTCGCAAGCTCTACCGCGACATCCACATCGAGCTGGTCCTTTCGGAAACGCCGGCTGATCTGCGGCGTGACCAGATCGACATCGACTTTCGCATCTCGCCGCCGGTCGAAGCCGGCGTCAAGCGCCGCATCCTGTTTCGCAGCGCGCGCCAGCTCGTCGCCTCGCCCGCCTACCTTGCGGGGCGCACGCTGCCGCAAAAGCCCACCGACCTCACCGCGCACGACTGCCTGAACTACCTGCGGCCCGGCGGCGAAAGCCTGTGGCATTTCAGCCAGGATGGACAGATCGAAGACCTGCCCTTCCAGCCGCGCCATTCGAGCAACAACGGCATGGCGCTGCTGGAGCTCGCGCGCCTGGGTGAAGGCATTGCGCTGCTCGACGACTACACGGTGCACGCCGACCTCGAGCGCGGCAGCCTGGTGCGGCTGCTGAGCAACTACCAGGTGACCAACACCACGTACGAGGAAGGCATGTACGCGACCATCCTGGACACGCCCATGGTGCCGACCAAGCTGCGGCTGTTCCTCGACTTCGTCGTCGAGCATGTGTCGGGCGAGAGAAACCGCTTCATCGCGCTGGGCGACGAGCCCGCGGCGCCGGCCGCCGATCAGGTCGGCGGCTGAATATTGCAGGCCGGGCGCGGCGCGCCGCGCCGGCCCAGGCCGCGCACGCGCAGCACGCGGCCGTCGAGCGGGCCGCTGGCGCTGAGCCGGCCGCTGTCGGAAATCGAGGTCACATAGAGTTCGTCGAGCAGCGGGCCGCCGAAGCTCAGCGAACTCGGGTGGGCCAGCGGCAGGCGCAGGCGCTGGCCCGGCTGGCCCTGGGCGTCGAAGCGCACGATTTCGCCGGTATGCACCAGCGCGCTCCACAGCCCGCCTTCGTCGTCGAAGCAGCAGCCGTCGGGCGCCGAGCCCAGGCCCTGGGTGTCGGCGAACAATGAACGCTGCCAGGGCGCGTCGCCGCCTTGCGCGTAGACATAGATGCGCCGCGCCGCGCTGTCGCAGACGAACACCCGGCCGTCGACCGGATGCTGGACCGGGCCGTTGACCACGCCATAGCCTTGATCGACGCGCGCCATGTGGCCCGAAGTGTCGACGCGGTACAGCCCGCCCAGCGGCGCTTCATGCGCTTCGCGAAACGTGTGCATGGTGCCCACGCAAAAGCTGCCGTCGGCCAGCGCCGCGCCGTCGTTGAGGCGCAAATTGGGGTGCTGTTCTTCGAGCCGGCCCAGCGTCTGCAGGCGGCCGCTGGCCGGGTCGAGCAGCACCACGCTTTCACGCAGCGCGACCACGAGGCGGCCATCGCTGTTGAGCGCGAACGAACCCAGCGGCGCGGGCAGCTCGAAGCGCCGGCATTCTTCGCCCTGCGCATCGAGCGCGAGCAGCAGGCCGTCGCGGCTGTCGATCAGCCACAGCAACTGCTGGCGCGCGTCCCAGACCGGGCATTCGCCCAGGCGCGTATGCAGCGCGCCGAACGCCTGGATGTCGGGACGGGAAGCGGGAGTGACTGACATGGCGAAAAGCTCGAATGAAAGGGCCGCATGGGCCAGGCGATTGCGTCCATCTTACGAGGGGATCGCGGCGCGACTCCGTACGTTTTTGCAGAACACATCCAACGATTTGGCGGGGACCGATTTGCCTGGTTCGTCCCTAGAATTTCCCTGCGCCCCCCGTGTAGAGGGCTCGGGTTGACCCCCGAAAACCAGGAGACAAATATGATCGCCATCGCTTTTCCGCGCCACGCCGCGGTTATTACCCCTATTCGCCCATCGACCGCCTGCCTGGCCCTGGTTCTCACGGGAGGTGCGGCATGACTGATAAAAGCGTACTCGTTGAAATCAAGGACAAAGTCGCGCTGGTCACGCTCAACCGCCCTCCCGTCAATGCGCTCAACCGTGAAATGCGCCGTGAAATCGTAGCGATCTTCGACGACATTTCTGCGCGCGACGATATTCGCTGCGCGGTATTGACGGCCCAGGGCTCGGTTTTCTGCGCAGGCGCCGATTTGAAGGACAGACCCGACGCCGATATTCCCGGCGATTTTCTCGAACACAACCGCATTACCCGCGAAACCGGCAATGCGATACGCGAATGCGCCAAGCCCGTGATCGCCGCGATCAACGGCGCGGCGCTGGGCGCGGGCCTGGGACTGGCCGCGGCCTGCGACATCCTCTACGCCTCCGACAACGCGACGTTCGGCATGCCTGAAATCAATGTGGGCCTGGCCGGCGGCGCCTCGATGCTGCGCACGCTGTTCGGCCGCTCCACCGCGCGCCGCATGTTCTTCACGGGCCAGCGCCTCACGGCCGCCGAGCTGCTGCAGCGCAATGTGCTCGAAGCCGTGCTGCCCCCCGAAGAACTGCTGCCCGTGGCGATGAAGCTGGCGCACGAAATCGCGGCCAAGGCGCCGCTGGCCGTGATCTACGCCAAGCGCGCGGCCAACATGGTCGACGTGATGCCGCAGCGCGACGCCTACCGCTTCGAACAGGAATTCACCATGACGCTGTCGCGCACCGAAGACGCGCGCGAAGCCCGCATGGCGTTTCTCGAAAAGCGCGAGCCGCAATTCAAGGGCCGTTGAACCATGAGCGCTTACCAGACACCCGCCCCGGGGGCCGGGATGGACGCCTTTTTCCTGCCGCGCGGCATTGCGGTGATCGGCGCCTCGGCGGACGCGACCAAGATCGGCGGGCGGCCCGTGCACCTGCTGCGCCGCCACGGCTATGCGGGCGCCATTTATCCCATCAACCCCAAGGGCGGTGAAATCCAGGGCCTGCCGGCCTACGCACGCCTGGCCGACACGCCCCAAGCGCCCGAACTCGCGCTGATCGCCGTGCCGGCGTCGCACGCGGTACAGGCCGTCGAAGACTGCGCGGCGCGCGGCGTGCGCGCCGTGGTCGTGCTGTCTTCGGGCTTTGCCGAAGCCGGAGAAGAAGGCGCGGCCTGGCAGGCCGCGATGCGTGCCACCGCGCTGCGCCACGGCATGCGCCTGCTGGGCCCCAACTGCCTGGGCACGGTGGGCGTGGCCGAGCGCGCGATAGGCTCGTTCTCGGTCGCGCTCGAAGACTACTATCCCCAGCCCGGCGCGATCGGCATCGTTTCGCAGTCGGGCAACATCGGCAGCTACACGCTGCAGCTGCTGGTGCAGCGCGGCGTGGGTATCAGCCGCATGGTGACCACGGGCAACGAAGCCGAAGTCGATCTGGCCGACGGCATAGCCGCGCTGGCGCGCGACCCGGCGACGCGCGTGATCCTGTGCTGCATGGAAACCTGCCGCGACGGCGCACGCCTGACCCAGGCGCTGGCGATTGCACGCGAACATCAAACTCCCGTGGTGGTGCTCAAGATCGGCGCGACCGAACAAGGCCAGGCCGCGGCCGCCTCGCACACGGGCGCCCTCGCGGCCTCGGACGCGGTGATCGACGCCGTGCTGCGCCGCCATGGCGCGCTGCGCGTGCGCTCGCATGAAGACCTGGTGGAAATCGGCCAGGCGCTGAGCCAGCTGCTGCCAGACAGCCTGCCGCGCAAGCCCGCGGTGACGCTGGTCGCGGCCTCGGGCGGCTTCGGCATCATGATGGCCGACGCGATGAGCAATGCCGGCCTGGCGCTGCCTGCGCTCGCTGCCGCCACGCGAGAGCGCATCCACAAGGTGCTGCCCGGCGCAAGCACCAACAACCCCGTCGATGCCTCGGCGCAGATTTCGAGCCGCCCCGACATCCTGTTCGAAGTGCTGTCTGCGCTGCAGGAGGACCCGGGCGAAGCCACGACCGTGCTGTTTCTCTCGCTGGGTCTGTACAGCAGCCGGCTGCGCGACATCTACCTGCAGGCACTGGCCCAGCTGCGTGCGGCCTATCCGCAGCGCCCGCTGATCATCATCAGCCGCGGCCCGGCCGATGCCGTGATGCAGATTCAGGCGCTGGGCATTCCGGTGTTCTCGAGCATTGACGCCGCGGCGCGCGGCATCGAGGCGCTGGTGCGCCAGGCCGAGCTGCTGGCCGCCGAAGCCCCGGCTGCGGCCATCGCTCCCGGCCCCGCCGCGCGCCTGCCCGAAGCCGCGTTCCGCAATGAATACGCGGCCAAGCAGGCGCTGATAGACGCGGGCTTCGAAGTGCCGCTGGAGCGCAGCGTCAAGGACGCCGACGCCGCCGTGCAGGCCGCCGATGCGCTGGGCTATCCGGTGGTGCTAAAGATCCTGTCCGAAGACATTCCGCACAAGACCGAAGCCGGCGGCGTGGCGCTGAATCTGGCCGACGCCGCTGCCGTGCGCGCCGCGAGCGCGCGCATCTTCGCGAGCGTCGCCGCACATGCGCCCGATGCGCGCATCGAAGGCCTGCTGGTCGCGCCCATGCTGCGCGGCGGCACCGAGCTGATCGCGGGCATCTCGCGCGACCCGGTGTTCGGCCCCGTGGTGATGGTCGGCATGGGCGGCATCTACGCCGAAGTGCTGCGCGATGTCGCCGTGCAGCCCGCGCCGGTGAGCCAGGGCCAGGCGCTGGCCATGATCCGTTCGCTGCGCCTGTTCCCGCTGCTCGACGGCGCGCGCGGCCAGGCCCGCGCCGACATCGATGCGGCCGCGCGCGCCGTCGCCCGGCTGTCCGAGTTCGCCTGCACGCACCGCGACCAGGTCGGCGAAATCGACCTCAACCCCATCCTCGTGCGCCCCGCAGGCCAAGGCATTGCCATCCTCGACGCGCTGATGGTGGCACTCACCCCTGAAACCGAGAGCGCCCATGCTGAATGATTTCCCTATGAGCGTCGACCTGGCCGGCTACCGCCGCCATGCCCACGACTGGCTCGCGACCCACCTGCCCACGCACATGCGCGGCGACAGCCTCGACTACCGCACGCCCACGTTGCAGGAAAGCAGCGCCTGGGAAGCCTCGATGCACCAGGCGGGCCTGGCCGGAATGACCTGGCCCAAGGTCTACGGCGGCCATGGTCTGAGCCTGCGCGAACACCTGGTGGTGAACCAGGAAGTCGGCGACCTGCTGATGCCCGACAGCGTGAGCTCGATAGGCAAGGAGCTCGCGGGCCCGATCATCATGGCCGTGGGCACCGAGGAACAGAAGCAGAGCTTCTTGGCCAATATCCTGGGCATGCGCGAGTTCTGGTGCCAGGGCTTTTCCGAGCCCGACGCGGGCTCCGATCTCGCGCGGCTGCGCACCAAGGCCGTTCTTGAAGGCGACCAGTGGCGCATCAACGGCCAGAAGATCTGGACCAGCGGCGCGGCCAAGGCCCACTACTGCCTGCTGCTGGCGCGCACCGGCACCGTCGCCGACCGCCACCGCGGCCTGCTGATGTTCGCTGTGCCCATGAGCACGCCCGGCATTCGCGTGGTACCCATCAAGTCGATCGACGGCAAGGACTCGTTCGCCGAAGTGTTCTTCGACGACGTGGTCGTGCCCGACAGCGCGCGCCTGGGCGCGCCCGACGAAGGCTGGGCCGCGGCGCTCAAGGTGCTGGGCATAGAACGCGCGACCAACCGCATGTACCGTCCCTGGCGCTTCGAAGCCGAGCTGCGCTTTCTGGTGCGCGCGCTGCGCTCCGACCCCGTTCTCGCGCGCCAGCTCGAGGACGGCGGCGTGCAGCGCCGCGTGGGCGAACTGCTGGCCGAGATCGACGGCCTCAAGGGCCTGGTCGAGCGCTCGGTCGACCAGATCCTGCAAGGCCAGGCCGTGGGCGCACGCGGCTCGCTGACCAAGCTGTTCTGGTCCGAATGCCACCAGTCGTTCGCGAGTTTCGCGCTGTCGCAGGTCAGCCAGATCGGCCCGCAGTCGAGCGCGCTGGCCCGGCGCGCGCGCAAGGTCTTCACCCAGGCTTACCTGTTCTCACGCGCCGAGACGATCTATGCGGGGACGTCCGAAGTCCAGCTCGATCTGATCGCCCAACGCATTCTCCAGCTGCCCCGGGAGCACTGACATGACCCAACAAGACCAGGGGCTGCGCCCCGAAGAGTTCGGCGAGGCCGCCGAAGCCGCGATCACCGATGCACTGAGCCGCCCCGAAGACGCCCATGCCCAAGTGCTGGCCGCGGCCGGCCTGTTCGGCGTCTGCGCGCCTGAAGATGATGGCGGCATGGACCTGCCGCTGGCGTTTGCCGTGCCCGTGGTGCAGGCCGCCGGCAAGCTGCGCCTGCGCTTTGCGCTGGCCGAGCAGATCGTGCTCGCGCGCCACCTGCCCGACGCGGCGCTGCGTGCCGCGCTGGCCGACGGCAGCCGCCGCGCGACCATTGCCGCGCAAGGCCGCCTGGGCGATGCCTGGGTAGGCCATGCACGCCAGGCGCAGCAGGCCGACTGGCTGCTGCTGCGCACCGCGCAGGGCGAAGGCGCGGTGCTGGTCGATCTCGCCGGTGCGCCGCGCGAACTCGACCCGTCGCTGGACCCCGAGGAGCCCGCGGCCTGGCATGACCTGTCGCAGGCCCAGGTGCTGGCCGAGATCGACGCCGCTGCCGCCGCCGCACTGTGGCATGACCTGGACCTGCTGTTCGCCGCCAGCGCCCATGGCGCGGCCGACGGCGCGCTGCAGGCGGCTGTCGAGCACACCGGCACGCGCGTGCAGTTCGGCGCGCCGCTGTCGACGCGCCAGGCCGTGCGCCACTGGCTCGCGCGCATGAAGCTGTTCCACGAAGCCAGCGGCGCGGCCATCAGTCATGCGCTGCGCGTCGATCCCGCGGAACCCGAACGCGCCAAGCCCGCGCGCGTGGCGCGCAGCGCGCTGGCGCTCAATCTGCAGCACGCGGCTTTCATCATCGAAAAGGCCATGCACCTGCACGGGGGCATGGGCTTCACCTGGGAGCTGCCGCTGCACCGCGCGCTGCGCAGCGTGCGCGCGCTCGACGCGGCCTGCGGCGCGGGTTCGCTCGCACGCCAGATCGGACAAGACTTCATCAATGCACAGGAGGCCGCATGAGCAGCGCCAAACTCGACTTGCAGGACCGCGTGGCCCTGATCACCGGCGCCGGCAACGGCATAGGCCGTGAAACCGCGCGCCAGATGGCCGCACGCGGCGCCGTCGTCGCCGTCAACGACCTCAAGCCCGAATTCGTCGGCGCCGTGGTCGACGAGATCCGCGCCGCGGGCGGGCGCGCGTTCGGCGTGGTGCAGAACATCGCCAGTCGCGAAGGCATTCAGGCGGCCGTGGCGCAGGCGCGTGCAGAAGGCGGGCGCTTCGACATCCTGGTCAACAACGCCGCCTGGGTGCGCTACCAGGCCGTGGTCGACATCCAGCCCGACACCATGGACCGCATGCTCGACGTGGGCTTCAAGGCCGTGATCTGGGGCATACAGGCCGCGACCGCGGCCATGGACCCCGAGCGCGGCGGCGCAATCGTCAACGTGGCGTCAACGGCCGCGCTGCGCTCCGCGCCCAACTCGCTGGTGTACTCGGGCATCAAGTCGGGCATCCTGGGCATCACGCGCGCGGCCGCGGCCGAACTCGGCGCCCAGCGCATTCGCGTCAATGCGGTCTGCCCTTCGGCCGTGCCCACCGAAGGCACGCAGCGCAACCGCAACGCCGAGCGCGACGCGGCGCGCGTCGCGAGCACGCCCATGGGGCGACTGGGCACGGTCGAAGACATCGCGCGCGCGATCTGCTTCCTGGCCAGCGACGACGCGGGCTTTGTCACCGCCCAAGGCCTGGCCGTCGACGGCGGCGTGACTTTCACCAATATCTGAGCATGCCGGGCACCGTACTCATCACCGGCGCCGCGGGCGGCATAGGGCGCGCCACGGCGCTGCTGCTCGCGCGGCGCGGCTGGCACTGCGTGCTGGTCGACGCCGATGCCGCGGCGCTCGATCGCCTGCAGGCCGAATGGCCCGCGGATGCACCCGCGCCGCTGGCCCTGGTCGCCGATCTCACCGACGCCGCGCGCATCGAAGCGCTGGGCGCGCTGCTGCCGCCGCTTGATGCGCTGATCAACAACGCGGGCATGTCCGCCGGCGGCGCCGAAGTGCTGGCCGGCCACGACGACGGCGCGGCGCAGCGGCTGCTGGCGCTCAACCTCGAAGCGCCCGCGCGCATGGTGCGCGTGTGCACGCCGCATCTGCGCGTTGGCGCACGCATCGTCAATGTCGCTTCGGGCGCGGGCCTGCGCGCCATTCCCTGGCGCGGCCTGTACAGCGCGAGCAAGGCCGGCGTGATCGCCCAGACCCAGGCCTTGGCGCGCGCACGGCCCGACTGGAGCGTGAGCGCGCTGTCGCCGGGCTTTGTGCGCACCGAACTCGTGCAGCGGCTGATAGACAGCCGGCGCCTCGACCTGCCCCAGGTGCTGTCGCGCATTCCGCTGGCGCGCATGGCCGAGCCCGAAGACATGGCCGAGGCACTCGCGTTTCTGGTCAGCCCCGGCGCCCGGCCCTGCGCCGGTCAGTTGCTGGTGCTCGACGGCGGCTCGTCGGTCTATGGCGGCAGCCAGCCGCTGCCGCCCACGCCACTGCCCGCGCTGGCGTTCGACATGCCGCGCGCGCTGCAGTGCGCCTCCATTGAATCCACCGATTGGCAGGCCGCGCTGGCGCAGCTGCCGACGGCCAGCACCGGCTATCCGGCCGTGATCGACGGCCGGGCCTTGCAGGCGCCGGTCGGCGGTGTTCTGGCAGCGGTGCTCGATGCCGCGCGGGCCTTTCGTTCATCGCATGCGCGCCAGGCCAGCCTCACGCTGCTGCTGCCGCCGGCCCCTGCCCACGCCGACTGGTCGCTCGCCGGCGACGCCGCCGCGGCGCGCATGGCGCTGGCCACGCTGGCCGCCGAATGGGGCGCGCCGGGCCTGCGCATCAATGCGCTTTCGGCCAGCTGCGCGCCCGCCGAATGCGTGCCGCTGCTCGACTACATGAGCGGCGCGCGCGCCCAGTTCCTTACGGGCCAGGTGCTTATGCCTGCCCTGCCATGATGCCAAGCAAAACGCGGGCAGCGCAGTAGCTGACCACGCAAAACATAAAGGAGACAAATTCATGATTCATACGCCCATCACCCGCCGCACCCTGCTCGCCGGCACCGCCGCCTTCGCGCTCCAGGCCCATGCCAGCACGGCCGCCTGGCCCGCGCGCCCCATCCGCCTTGTCGTTCCCGGCCCTGCGGGCTCGGGCATGGACATCTTTGGCCGCCTGCTCGCGGTGAACCTGCAGGAAGCGCTGCGCCAGACCGTGGTCGTCGACAACAAGCCCGGCGCCAACAGCCTGATAGGCACCGACAACGTCGCCAAGGCCCAGGCCGACGGCTATACGCTGCTGCTGTCGCCGTCGTCGGCGATCGCCATCAATCCCATCATCCAGGCCAAGATGCCCTACGACACCGAAAAGGACCTGCTGCCCGTGGCCCAGGTCGGCTCGGCCGGCGTGCTGCTCGTGGCCCACCCGTCGACCGGCTTCAAGAACCTCGGCGACCTGGTGCGCCACGTCAAGGCCAATCCCAACAAGCTGGTCTACGGCTCCTGGGGCAGCGGCTCGACCGGCCACCTGGCAATGGAAGGCATCAAGGCCCACTACGGTCTCACGATGGAACATGTGCCGTTCAAGGGCGTGGCGCCGCTGGTCACCGATCTGCTGGGCAACAACATTTCCGTGGGCTTCACCGACATCGCTTCGCCCGTGCCGCATATCCGCGCGGGCAAGCTCAGCGCCCTGGGCTGCACCGGCTCGGCGCGCGGCCCGGCGCTGCCTGAAGTCACCACGCTCTACGAACAGGGCTTCCGCTTCGACATGAACGGCTGGTACGGCGTGTTCGCCCCGGCCGGCACGCCGGTCGAAGTCGTGCAGCGCCTGAACCAGGAAATCAACCGCATCCTCGCGACCGACGATGTGATCCAGAAATTCGCGCTGCAGAACATGGCCAAGCCGCCGATCAAGAGCGTGGAGCAGTTCGCGACGACGGTGAAGCAGGATGTGGCGGTGTGGCAGAACCTGGCGAAGGTGGCAAAGCTGCGCGTGGATTGATGCGCTGGAGGACAGGCCGTTCACCCTTCGACGGGCTCAGGGCGAACGGTTAGCGCCCCGCTGCCCTCCCCCGTTCGTGGTGAGCCTGTCGAACCATGAACGCCCTGCACTCAAGCCATAAAGCGTGGCCCCTATGTTGACGCCACCCCAAAGAAGATTTCCTGCATTGCATATGCACATTTCTTCCTTGGCCGGCATTCCCCGCGCGCGTAGATTCAGGCAGACCACCAGGTCTTCCTCACTTCTTTGCCGCGCCCAGGCGCCTCCCGCCCCATGTCCTCCCCTTTCTTTTCCTCGGTTCCCGCCACCACGCTGCGTGCCTGGCTCAACGACGGCGCGGAGATCGCGCTGCTCGACGTGCGCGAAGCCGGCCAGTTCGGCGAGGGCCACCCTTTCTTTGCGATTCCCGCGGCCTATAGCCAGCTCGAGAACGATGTGCCGCGCCTGGTGCCGCGGCGCGACACGCGCGTGGTGCTGCTCGATGCGGGCGACGGCGTGGCCGAGCGCGCCGCGCACCGCCTCACGGCGCTGAACTACACCCACCTGCATGTGCTCGAAGGCGGCGCGCCGGCCTGGGCGGCCGCGGGCTATGTGCTGTTCCAGGGCGTGAACCTGCCGTCCAAGACCTTTGGCGAACTCGTCGAACATGCGTTCGACACGCCGCGGCTTTCGGCGCAGGAACTGCAGCGCCGCCAACAGGCGGGCGAGCCGCTGGTGCTGCTCGACGGCCGCACGCTGGGCGAACACCGCAAGATGACCATTCCCGGCGCCACGCCCGTGCCCAACGGCGAGCTCGCGCTGCGCTGGCATGCGCTCGCGCCCGATCCGCACACGCCCATCGTCGTGCATTGCGCGGGCCGCACGCGCAGCATCATAGGCGCGCAAATCCTGCGCAGCCTGGGCATTCCCAATCCCGTGATTGCGCTCGAAAACGGCACCCAGGGCTGGGCGCTCGCGGGCCAGCAGCTCGAACATGGCAGCACGCGCCGCGACCCCACATCGGGTACGCCGCGCCCGCAGGACCAGGCCGCAGCCGCCGCGCTGGCCGACGAACTCGGCGTGCCAAAGCTCAGCGCCGCCCAGGCCCAGGCCTGGATAGACGACAGCACGCGCACCAC
>NZ_JAHCDD010000090.1 GCF_018413525.1 Acidovorax sp. CCYZU-2555 | reverse complement strand
CCGTGGATCTCACCGACCTGCCCGCCTGCGGCATAGGCAGCGCCGTCGAACTGTGGGGCCGCACGGTCGATGTGAACCAGGTCGCGGCCGGCGCGGGCACCATTGCCTACGAGCTGCTGTGCAATGTGAAGCGCGTGGCGCGCGTCTATGAAGAGGTGGTTTCGGCAGCCGAAAAACACGGCGCGCCAGGCTTGGAGGCATCGATCGCGAGCGCTTGAAATGGCCAAAAACCGCTATACTGTATTTTTATACAGCATGGAGTGGATATGGCAAATTACGTCACCGTCGGAGCATCCGATCCCGCGCAGTCGCATGCGTTTTATGACGCGGCGCTGAGCACGATCGGCTGGAGCCAGTTCATGGATTTTCCGGGCTGGCGGGCTTACTCCGAAGACGGCACGGGCCAAGGATTCACGCTGTGGGTCTGCAAGCCATTCGACGGCCAGGCGGCGAGCGCGGGCAATGGTTCCATGGTCGGATTCATGGTCAAGTCCCGTGAGCAGGTGGATGCGTTCTACCAGGCGGCCATGGCCCACGGCGGCACGGACGAAGGCGTACCGGGAACGCGTGCGCACTACGGACCGAACTGGTATGCCGCATACCTGCGCGATCCCGCGGGAAACAAGATCAGCGTGGTCTACAACGGCTAGCCTGGCAGGCCGATGCCTGACCCTGGGCCGCGTCAGTCCGCGGCGGGAAAGAACCCGCTGTCCGGCTCGCCCAGGTCCCAGAACAGGCCGGCCATTATTTGCAGGCCTTGGCGCGCGACCGAGCCCAGCAGGTGCTCGTTGGGCGCGTGCTGCGAACAGGCGGGATAGGAGTGCGGCACCCACAGCGTAGGCAGTCCCAGCACTTCGGAGAAAGCGTCGTTGGGAATCGTGCCGCCGAGATTGGGCAAGATGGCGGGCGCCATTCCCGTCGTGGCTTGTATGGACTTGGCCGCCTGCGCCACCGCGGCATGGTCGGGGTCCAGGCGCGTGGCGGCCATGCCGGTAGGCGCTTTGACCTGGACCCAGGGCAGGCCTGCATCGATGAAGTGGCGCTGCAGCCGGGCTTCGATATCTTCCAGATCGGTCCCCACCACATAGCGCAGCTGCAGCACCGCCTTGGCCGTAGGCGCAATCGCGCCTATGGGCTTGCGCACGTTGCCGCATTCCAGGCCCAGCACCTCCAGCGTATTCCAGGCAAAGACCCGCTCGGCGGCGTTCAGACCGGGTTCGCCCCAGTCTTCATCGACGACCGGATCGCCAGCATTTCCGCCGACCGGCAGCGCGCGCACGCTGTCGCGCACCGACGCCGGAACATGGCCCGGCCGCAGCAGCGGGGTCTGGATGGCGCCGCGCGCGTCGACCAGGGAGTGGATCGCCGCGGCCAGCACCGTGCCCGGGTTGCGCAGCAGTCCGCCCCAGTTGCCCGAATGGTGCGCGCCTTCGCGCAGATCGAGGCTCAGCTCGAAGTTCTGTATGCCGCGCGAGCCCAGAAACAGCGTGGGCGTGCGGGCATTGAGCCGCGGGCCGTCCGAAGCGATGAACAGGTCGGCTTTCAGCTCCTGCGCATGCGCCTGGCAAAAGGCATTGAGCCCCGGCGAGCCGCGCTCCTCGGCGGTCTCGATGATGCAGCGGATATTGAAGCCCAGCGCCCCGCCCCGGGCCGCGATGGCCGCGCGCAGCGCGCCCACATTGACGGTCAGCTGCCCCTTGTTGTCGGCCGTGCCGCGGCCGTAGATGCGGTCGCCGTCGACGACGAGCTGCCACGGCGACAGACCGGGCTTCCACGACGCATCCTGGCCTTGGATGACGTCGCCGTGCCCGTACAGCAGCACCGTGGGCAGCGCGGCGCCCTCCTCGCGCTCGGCGATGAGATAAGGCCCGCAAGCCGGCACCGGGTTGTCGAAGAGCGCGCAGCGAAAGCCCAGGGCCTCGAGCTCGGCAGCCGCCTCCTTCTCGAGGAAAGCGCGCAACTCGCCCACGCTGTCGTCGGCTTCGCTGGCCGTGCGGTAGGCGACCTTGCGCGCCAGGTCTTGCACGAAGCTGCCGTCATCGTAGTAAGCGCTGGCGCGGTCAATGGCGTCTTGTCTGGTCAACGTGATTCTCCCGGGCGCTGGCGGCGCGTTCAATTCGACGCGGTGATGTGGTTGGCCTTGGCGATGGGCGCAAGATCGGCGGTGTCCGCTTTCACCAGGTCGGCGTATTTTGCGGCTGCCGTCCACTGGGCGTCGAAGCCCGCATCCTGCAGTCGCTTGGCGAGTGCGGGGTCGGAAATCGTCGCCTGCAAGGCTTTCTCCAGTTTCGCCTTGACGTTGGCCGGCAGGTTCTTGGGGCCGACCATGCCGAACCACGAGGCCATCTTGAACCCGGGATAGCCGGACTCCGCCACGGTGGGCACATCGGGCAACAGCGCAGAACGCTTTTCGCTGGTCACCGCCAGGATTTTCACGCGGTTGCCCTTGGCCGCGGAAGCTGCTGCGGGAATCGCATCGAAAGCAATCGGAATCTGCCCGCCCGACAAATCGGTAATCGCCGGCGCGCTGCCCTTGTAGGGAATATGCACCACGTTCTTCAATTTCGCCGCATTCCACAGCATCTCGGCGGCAAAATGCACGGTCGAGCCATTGCCATGCGATCCATAGGAGAATTCGTTGGGCTTGGCGGCGATCTCGGAGATCAGGTCTTTCACATTCCCCGCCTTGATATTGGAATTGACGAGCAAGGCCAGGCCGCTGCTGCCAATCACGCCTATGGGCTCAAACCCATTGATCGAGTTATATGGAATTTTGGGATAGATAATCGGATTGACGACGAAGGTGGTCGAGGTTCCTATCAGCAGGGTATAGCCATCTGGCGCCGACTTCTGCACATAGTCTGCAGCAACAATGGTGGCAGCACCTGGTTTGTTTTCAATGATGATGGGCTGGCCGAGATTACTACCCCATTTCTCTGCAACGATGCGCGCCACCATGTCGACCGACCCGCCCGGGGCGAATGGAACGATCAATGTAATCGGCCGCGTGGGAAATTCGCTCTGAGCGATACTCAGACAACAAAAAGCGCTTGCTGCAAATGCGAGGGTGGTTTTTACAAAGGTCTTTCGGTTCATTTTAGTTCCTAACAAAGATGTCTCCGATATTGCATTTATCGTGCCAGATAAAACCCATTAAAATCGCCTAAAAATCCCTCTTGTTGTGCGAAATCGCACCAATTCAGACGCCACCTGAAATCACCGCACCAAAATACCAAACCCATTGATCCAGGGTAAAAAAAGGCCGTGCACTTTTACGCGCACCGCCTTCCCCCATTTGAAACAGATACCGTTTCAGATTAAAAACTATTCTTTCTCGAAAGTGACGATGCGATTGAAATCGTCCTTGTCTTGCAGGGCTTGCGCACTCGCATTCCAGATATCGCCGACTTCGCCCGAGACCGGAAATTTCAGGCCCAGCGATTGCTGCAGCGACATCGCCAGATTCACATCCTTGCGCATCAACTGCACGGTGAAACCCGAGTCGAAGCCGTTGTTCAGGATGCGGCTGGGATAGTTGTAAAGCGTCACGCCGCTGCGGCCCGAGCCGGCGTTGATGGCTTCGATCAGCTGCTCGGTGGCCACGCCCGCGGCATTGGCCATGCGAAACGCTTCACTCGCGGTCAGCAGATGCGAAGCCACCAGCAGGTTGTTCACTATCTTGGCGATATCGCCCGCGCCCACTTCACCGATGTGAAAGCGCTTGTCGCCCAGCGCCGCCAGCACGGCGTCGGCGTCCTGCACATCTTTGGCCGAGCCGCCGATGAACATGGTGAGCGTACCCTTGCGCGCACCCGCGGCGCCGCCGCTGACCGGCGCGTCGATGAAACGCAGGCCGGCGTCATTCAGGCGCTGGGCCAGCGCGCGCGTGGCCTGCGGATCGCCCGAAGTCGTGTCTATGATCAGCAGTCCCGGCTTGGCGGCGGCCGCCAGGCCTTGCGCGCCTTCGAGCACGGCGGACACCACATTGGTCGTCGGCAGCGAAAGCACCACCACATCGCAGCCGCCCAGCGCCTGCAGGCTCTGGGCGACGCGCACGCCTTCGGCCGCCGAAGTGTCACGCGCCTGCTCCGAGGCGTCGTAGCCCAGCACGTCGAAACCGGCGCGTGCCAGCGAAAGAGCCATGCCGCGGCCCATGTTGCCCAAGCCGACCACGCCGACTGTTTTGAATTCACTCATTTGATTGCCTTGCTGAAGTTAAGCGCCAACGTGGGTCGGAACCCAGACGCTCTTGGTCTGGGTGTATTCGTAAAGCGACTCGATGCCGCTGGAGCGGCCGTAGCCGCTGCTGTCATAGCCGCCGAAAGGCGTGGAGACATGCATGTCGCGGTACATGTTGATCCAGAAGATTCCGGCGCGCACCTTCTGGGCCACGCGGTGGGCGCGCGCCACATCGCGCGTCCAGACCGCGCCGGCCAGACCGAACTCGCTATCGTTGGCGATGCGGATCGCCTCTTCCTCGGTATCGAAAGGAATGGCGACCAGCACCGGACCGAACACCTCTTCGCGCGCAATGCGCATGCCGTTGTGCACGTCGCGCAGCACCGTGGGGCGCACGAAGAAGCCCGGCTGCTGGCTGGGCTGCGCCACGCCGTAGGCCAGCGTCGCGCCTTCGGCCAGCGCCATCTGCACCATCTCGCCAATGCGGTTGAATTGGGCGCGGTTGTTGATAGGCCCGCCTTCGGTCGCGGCGTCCAGCGGCATGCCTATGCGGTACTCGGCCGCCGCACTCGCCACGGCCTGCACGAAGCGGTCGTAGATCGCGCGCTGCACCAGCAGGCGCGAGCCCGCGGCGCAGTTCTGGCCCGTGTTGGCAAACCCGGCGACCACGGCAGCCTTGACGGCGGCCGGGATGTCGGCATCCTCGAACACGATATTGGCCGACTTGCCGCCCAACTCCAGCAGGCAACCGATGGGGCGCTTCGCGGCCGCGGCATTGACCCGGCGGCCGGTCTGCACCGAGCCCACGAACACCACCTTCTTGGTGATGGGGTTGGCGATGGCGTTGTCGCCTATCGACTGGCCCAGGCCGTTGATGACGTTCAGCACGCCCGCGGGAAAAGCGGCCTCGATGGCCAGCTTGGCCAGCGCGATCGACGTCAGCGGCGTGAGCTCGGAGGGTTTGAGCAGCACGGCATTGCCCATGGCCAGGGCCGGAGCGATGTTCCAGGCCGCCAGGTAGATGGGCGAGTTCCAGGGCGTGATGGCCAGCACCACGCCCAGGGGTTCGCGCAGCGTGTAGTTCAGCTGCCCGCCCGGCACGGGAATGACATTGCCGCCGAACTTGTCGGTCCAGCCCGCGTAGTAGCGAAAGATCTCGACCACGGACTGCAGTTGCGCGCGGCTGGCGGTGATGCCTTTGCCGCTGGTGAGGCTCTCAAGCTGGGCCAGCGGTTCCGCGTGCTCAGCGACCAGCGTGCTCAGCGCCTGCAGCGCGATGCCGCGCGCCTGCGCCGAACGTTCGGCCCAGGCCTGCTGTCCGGCGGCGCACGACTGCAGCGCCGCCTGCACCTGCTCGGGCGAGACATCCTGGAAGCGCAGCCACTCGGTATCCGACGCGGGGTCGACCAGCGCAATGTCGGACTCGCTGCCCGGCACCAGGCGGCCATCGATGAAGGAGCCGATCTGCGCCAGCGGGCCGACGAAGCGCTCGACCAGCGTGTGGAACAAGGCGGTGGTTTCGGGCATTGCCATGGTGTGCACTCGCTGCTCAGGCCGGCTTGGCTTCGGCGTCGATTTCGGCGAACGTCAGTTTGGCCACGCGCGTGGCGTCGCTGCCCGTGGGCACGCCCGCATAGAGCGCGACCTGCAGGAAGATCTCGCCGATCTCCTCGCGCTGGAGGCCGTTGTTCAATGCCGCGCGGATGTGGATCTTGAGTTCGTTCGGGCGGTTGGCCGCGGCCAGCAGCGCCAGATTCGTGATGCTGCGCGCGCGGCGGTCCAGGCCGGGACGGGCCCACACATCGCCCCACAGGTTGCGCACGGCAAAGGTTCGCATGGGCTCGCTGAACGCGTCGGTGCTGGCCACGGAGTTGTTCACATACGCTTCACCCAGCACCTCGCGGCGGATTTGTTCGCCCCGGTTGTACAGCTCATCTGTCATACGCATCTTTCAAGTAGAGATAACGGAAAGTGATTTCCTGCATCAAATTCTAGGAAGCGAAGTCAGGCGTGCACAGATGTGATCCTTGTTATCATGAGAACATCGTCGTATCCCCCTGGACCCTAATGTGACGCTTGAACAGCTGCGCGCTTTTGTGGCGGTCGTGGAACACGGCAGCATCCGCGCCGGCGCGCGCGCGCTGGGAATGGCCCAGAGCGGGCTGACCCAGCAGGTGCAGCGGCTCGAAGTGGCCGTGGGCGCGACGCTCTTCACGCGCTCATCGAGCGGGATCTCGATGACGCCCTATGGCACGGCGCTGCTGGCGCGCGCGCGCGTGGTGCTCAGCGAGTGCGCGCATGCCGAAGAAGATTTCCGCCACCTGCGCGGCGAACTGGTGGGCAGCGTGCGCGTGGGAATGTCGGTCGAGGCCTTTGCGCGGCTGGCGCCGCCGGTCATCGAACAGCTGCGGGTCGAGCACCCCAAGGTCACGGTGCACATCGTGAGCGGACCGGCGTCGACGCTGCTGACCAACATCCGCGAGGGACGCTCCGATTTCGCCATCACGCTGGTGTCCCACGGCACCGACATGAGCGACTTCACATGGAAGGTGCTAGACCATTCCGAGCCTTGCATACTGTGCCGCAGCGGGCATCCGGCGACGGCGATCAAGAGCGTCAAGGCGCTGGGTGCGGCGCTGTGGGTCAACACCCGGCCGCTGGGCGCGGTGGGCACGCCGTCGAACCGGCTGGCCGACTGGTTCGCCATGCATTCCATGCCCCAGCCGCAGGTCGTGGCAACGCTCGATTCGCTATTCGAAACGCTGCACCTGGTGTCGCAGACCGACTACCTGTTCCTGGGCCCGCGCGTGGCGCTGGGCATTGGCGGCTTCAAGGACATGCTGGCCGAAGTTCCGGTGCACGAGGCCTTGCCCGGCGCCGACATGTGCCTGATTCAGCCCAAGCACACGGCCCTGTCGCCCGCGGCCAAGGAGCTCGCGGGCATGCTGGCCTCGTACGCGAACATGATACGGCGCGCTGCGCCCAGCGTGACAGGGCGCAAAAGACCGTGAACGGCTGCGTGCCGGGAACGGCGCGCGGGATGTGCTGCGTCCGGCGGCTACTGCGCGCTATTTCCCATCCGCCCGGGACGCATCTTCCGTGCCCTCGGCCATCGCCAGCTGAAGTCCGGCGCAGGCCTGGGCCAGATCGGCAGGCAGCGCGCTGTCGGTGACCAGCACCTGCACGTCGGCCCACGGCAAGCTGGTGATCAGCCCGGGCGCGCCAAATTTGCTCGCGTCCGCCACCACGATCACCGTGCCGGCGTACTGGGCGGCGGCCTGCTTGAATTCGACTTCGAAGGGGTCGAAATCGAGGCAGCCGCCGCGGGCGCTGAGCGCGGCCACCGAGACCACCAGATAGTCGGGATGTACCTGGGTCGCGAAGCGCAAGGCATTGGCGCCGGCCAGCGTCATGTCGCTGGCGCGCAAGGTGCCGCCGGGCAGCATCACCGTGTGCCTATCGCCGCTTTTGGCCAGCGCGCGCGCCACTTCCAGCGAGGGCGTGGTCACGGTCAGGCCGCGGCGTTCGGCCAGCGCCTCGGCGACAAAGCAGGCCGAGCTGCTGTTGTCCAGCATGATGCTCGCGCCGTCGGGCAGCAGGCTGGACACCCGCTGCGCCAGCCGCCGCTTGGCGCCCACGTTGGTGCGCAGGCGCAGCAGAAACGGCGATTCCTGCATGTCGCGGTGCAGGCTCACGCCGCCATGGAATTTCTGCACCATGCCCTCGTCGGCCATGGTTTGCAGCTCGCGCCGCACGGTCTCGCCCGAGACGCCCAGGCGCAGCGCCAGCTCCCCCGTGGTGATCGACGGGGTGGCGCGCAGGATTTCTATGATGCGCTCCTGGCGCGCGCTCAGAACGGGAGTCATGTGCATGGCGTCAGACCCGCGCGGCCAGCATGGCGCCGGATTGCGCGTCGAACATGCGCAGGCGCGAGAGTTCGGGCGTCAGCACAATCGCTTGCTCGGCCACCAGCGCCGCATCGGCGTCGGTGCGCACCAGCACGTCGGCGCTGCCCACGCGTATCTGCACATAGGCTTCGGCGCCCAGGCGTTCCACGCGCTGCACCACGCCTTGCCAGTTCAGCGGGGACGCGGTCGGTGCGGATGCACTGGACAACGCCAATTCCTCGGGGCGCAGGCCCAGCACGGCGCCGGGATTCAGCGCCGCAGCGCCGAACTGGTCGTTGAGCCATGCCTGGGCATCACCGGCGCCTGGCGGCACGGGCAGGAAGTTCATCTGCGGCGAACCGATGAACGAAGCCACGAATCGATCGGCCGGGTGGCGGTAGACATCCATGGGCGCGCCCACCTGGCGCAGATGACCGCGGTCCATCACCGCGATGCGCGTGCCCAGCGTCATGGCCTCGACCTGGTCGTGGGTCACATAGACGATGGTGATGCCCAGTTCGGCGTGCAGGCGCTCGAGCTCGCCGCGCATATGGGTGCGCAGCTTGGCGTCGAGATTGGACAGCGGCTCGTCGAACAGAAAGACCTTGGGCTTGCGCACCAGCGCGCGGCCGATCGCCACGCGCTGGCGCTGTCCGCCGGACAGCGCATTGGGCCGGCGCTGCAGCAGATCGGTGATCTGCAGCCGCTGCGCGGCCTCGTTGACGCGCTGGTCCACCTCGCTGCGCAGCAGATTGCTGGTACGCAGCAGGCCGAAGGCCATGTTCATGTAAACGGTCATGTGCGGGTACAGAGCATAGGACTGGAACACCATGGCGATGTCGCGTTCGTGCGGCTCGGCATGGGTCACATCGCGCCCGCCTATCAGCAGGCGGCCGGCGCTGATGTCCTCCAGCCCGGCGATCATGCGCAAGGTGGTCGATTTGCCGCAGCCGGACGGGCCGACCAGCACCATGAACTCGCCGGCCTGGACTTCGAGGTCGAGCTGGTCCACCGCGATGTGATCCGGATAGCGCTTGCTGATGCCTTGTAGGGAGATGGCAGACATGGTTTGGATGGTAAGGGGGAACAGGGTTACTTCAGGCCAGCGTGCATGAAGCTGGAGACAAAGCGGCGTTGGAAGATCACGAACACCAGCATCAGCGGTGCGCTGACCAGCATGGTGGCGGCCATGAGGCGCGGCCAGTCGGCGCCGCTGTCGGCCTTGGCCAGCAGGCCCAGGCCTATGGGCAAGGTGCGCACCGATTCGCTGTTGGTCACCAGCAGGGGCCACATGTAGTCGTTCCAGTGGGTCACCACGGAAATCATGCCAAAGGCGATCAGCGTGGGCTTGACCAGTGGCAAGTACACATGCCACAGCGTGGCCCAGTGGCCGCAGCCGTCCAGGCGCGCTGCGTCGGCGAGGTCTTGCGGCACCTGGCGAAAAGCCTGGCGCAGCATGAAAGTGCCGTAGCCGCTGGCGATGAACGGCACCATCAGCGCCCACAGGCTGTTCATCAGGCCCAGCTCGCGCACGGTGATGAAGTTGGTCAGGAACGTGGCGTAGATCGGGAACATCACCTGCAGCAGGAACAGGCCGAACAGCAGGTCGCGGCCCGGAAAGCGCAGGCGCGCAAAGGCGTAGGCGGCCAGCGTGATGGTCGTGAGCTGGGCCAGCAGAATGCCCCCCGTCACCAGCAGGGAGTTGAGCAGATAGGTGCCGAACGGCGCCACGGACAGCGCCGACGGATAGTTGCTCCACTGCAGCAGCTGCGGCCACAGGCCCGCCGCCGGGTCGAAGATCTCCACCTTGGTCTTGAGCGAAGTCAGCAGCATCCAGGCCAGCGGGCTGAGCCACAGCAGCAAGGCGGGTATCAGCAGCCAGTGCATCCAGCGCGAACGCGCGAAAGGTCGGAAAGCAGGCATGTTCAACGTCCCATGTAGTGCACGCGCCGGCCCAGCGTGGCGGCGACGATGGCGATCAGGCCGCCGACCACGAGCAGCAGGATGTTGGCGATCGCCGAGGCGCTGCCTATGTCCTGGAACTGGAAGGCGTTCTGGTAGATGTAAAAAGTCAGCACATTGGTGGCGTCGGCCGGGCCGCCATGGGTCATCACGAACACGTAGTCGAAGATCTGGTACGAGTGCAGCACGCCTATGACCACCACGAAGTACAGCGTGGGCGAGATCAGCGGCACGGTGATGTGCACCAGCTGGCGAAAGCCGGACACGCCATCGAGCCGGGCCGCCTCGTACAGGTCGCGCGGCACGAGCTGCAGCGCGGCCAGCAGGATCAGCATGAAGTAGCCCGCGTATTTCCAGATGCTCATGAAGATGATGGCGGGCAAGGCCCAGCGCGGGTCGTAAAGCCACTCGAGCTTGGGCAGGCCCAGCCAGGCCATCAGGCCGTTGATAGGGCCGTATCCGGGTGCATACAGAAACACCCAGACCATGCCGGCCGCCACCGAGGGAATCATCACCGGGTAGAAGAAGGTCGAGCGGTACAGCGCCGTGCCGCGCAGCCCGCGGTCCAGCGCCACCGCGAGCAGCAGCGCCAGCGCGATCGAGCACGGCACCGTGATCACCATATAGACCACGGTGTTGCGCAGCGACTGCCAGAACAAGGCGTCATGCCACAGGCGCTGGTAGTTTTCCAGGCCCACGTAGAAGATCTCCGTGGAGCCCAGCTGCACATCGAAGAATCCGTACACCGCCGAACGCAGGATGGGCCAGTACGTGAAGGCGCCCAGAAACAGCAGCGAGGGCGCGAGCATCACCAGCGCCGTGAGAAGCTCGCGCCGCCGTTGGCGGCGCCAGACGGCGTCGGTGGGCACGCGGGGTTTGGCAGCAGACGGATTCATCTTGGCTTCAACCGCGGCGGCGCGACAGGCGCTGGATTTCGATGTTGGACTTGGCCGTGGCCTCGCGCAGCGCGGCGTCGGGCTTGAGCTCGCCGATCAGCGTGCGGTCGATGGCGCTTTGCAGGTAGCTGCGCACCTTGTGGTAGCCGGGCACCTGCAGGAAAGCGCCGGCCACTTCGGCCGTGACAAACGCCGAGCGCGACTCGGGCACCTTGGCCACATGGGCCTTGAGCGCCGGCGTTTCCCAGGACGACTTGCGCGCCGCGAGATAACCGGTATCGATGCACCACTGGGCCTGGTTGGCGGTATTGGTCATCCAGCGCGCGAAGGTCCAGGCCGCGCGCTTGTGGGCGTCGGGCTGCTTTTTGGCGATCAGGATAGGGCCGCCGCCCATGGTGGAGCCCAGCTGCTTTCCTTTGGGCATGGGCGCGACGCCGACGGAAAAGGACGCCGACTTGAGGATATTGGTCATCGAGCCGGTCGAGTGATAAAGCATGGCGGTACGCCCGGCCATGAAGTCGTTGGCCGAACTCTCCCAGGTCGACGCCGGCGGCATGTGGCCGGCCTTGACCATGCGCAGCCAGAACTCCAGCGCGTGCACGCTTTCGGGCGCATCGAACGCCACTTTCTCCTTGTTCCAGAAGACCAGGCCGTTCTGGCGCACGAAGCTCTCGAAGATCCAGTCGTGCCAGCCGCCGCCTATCGTCAGGCCCCACTGCGCCGTGGCGTCGCCGTTGCGCACCGTGAGTGCCTTGGCCGCGGCCTCGAGCTCGCTCCAGTTGGCGGGAGCGGCCTTGAGGCCGGCCTTGGCAAAGGCCGCCTTGTTGAAATAGACCACGGGCGTGCTGCACTGGAACGGCAGGCCGTAGAGCTTGTTGTCGGACATGCAGGTGCCCAGAAAGCCCGGCAGGAAGTCCTGGAAGATGTCGTCGGCCTTGGCCAGCGCGGTCACGTCCTCGAGCGCATCCATGTTCAGGAAGGTGGTGAGCATGGAGTTGATGGGCAGCCAGGTGGCCGGCGGATCGCCCACGCCCAGCGCGGTCATCACCTTCTGTTCGGTGTTGTCGTAGCTGCCGGCGTAGATCGCTTCGACCTGGATGTCGCTGTGCGCGGCATTGAAGCTGCTGATCATGGTCGACACCAGGCGGTTGATGTCGCCCGAGACGCCAACGGGATACATGAAGGCCAGCTTGACTTGCTGCTGCCCGCTGGCGAACAGCGGCATGCCGCCGAGCATGGCCGCGGCCGACACGCTCACGCCGGTCCTGAGCAACTGGCGGCGCTGGGAAGAGACGCCCGAAGCCGGGTCGGACAAAGCGGGGTTGGGATGGCGCATGACATGGTTCCTTCAATACAGAGGGTGAGACAACAACGGGGCAATCGCAGGACGTATGCTGCTGCGCCTTCGTGACAACCATATGAAATCCACACAAACCATTCCATTTCCACAAATAAGTATGGAATCTTGCGGAAAGCTCCTAGACTTCCCATCCATGCACGCCCCCCTTCTGATTGCCCAACTCTCCGACCCGCACATCGGCACCGGCCCCGCCTTTCTGGGCGGACAAATGGACACCGAGCGCGCGCTGCACCGCGCCGTGGCCCATGTGGTCGCCATGGCGCCGCGCCCCGATCTGGTGTTGCTGACCGGCGATCTCACCGAGCGCGGCAGCGCGGCCGAGTACGCGCGCGTGGCCGATGCGCTCGCGCCCCTGCCCATGCCCGTCTATGCCGTGCCCGGAAACCACGATGACTCCCGCAGGGCGCGCGCGGCACTGGGCCGCTACATGCCGGTGGCGCACGATGCGCCGGAGGGTGCGTGCTGCTATCACTTTGAATTCCAAGGCCTGCACTGCGTGGCGCTGGACACGGCCGTGCCCGGGCGCTCGCATGGCGCCCTGGAGGCGCCGCAGCTCGACTGGCTGGAGCGCACCTTGCAAGCCTGCAGCGGCCAACCGGTATTGATCTTCATGCACCACCCGCCGCTGCCCACGGGCATCGAAGCCATGGATGCATGCAGCCTGCTGGCGGGCGCTGAACCGCTCGCGGCGCTGATTCGCCAGCATGGCCTGGTGCAAGGCGTGCTGTGCGGTCACCTGCACCGCGCGGTGCAGATGCAGTTCGCGGGCGTGCCGCTGCATGTGGCGCCGTCGGTGGCGCACCAGATTGCGCTCGATCTGCGCCCGGGCGCAAAACTGCACGCGCAGCTGGAGCCGCCCAAGATTTCGCTGCACCGCTGGACGCCATTGCACGGGCTGTGCACGCATTCGAGCTACATCGAGACATTTGGCCCAGCGATTGCGTTCTGACGCCGCCCCGGAAAACAAGACAGCCCCGCCCCTCCATGACCGCCCTCCCCACCCCCACGCTGGCCTTGTTCGACCTGGACCACACCTTGCTCGATGGTGATGGCGACGACCTGTGGTGCCGCTTCCTGCTGCGCCACGACCTGGTGCCCGCCGAAGTGCAGGTGCGCAACGAACAGCTGGGCGCCGACTACCGCGCCGGCCAGGTCAGTGTCGAAGCGTTCAGCGCGTTCTATGCGTGCCTGCTGGCCGGACGCTCGCCGGCCGAGTGGCGCCCATGGCAGGACCGGTTCCTGGCCGAAGAAATACGACCGCGTTTGCCGCCCGCCGCACATGCACTGGTCGCGTCGCACCGCGCAGCGGGCCATCTGCTGGTGCTCACCACCGCCAGCAACCGCGTGATTGCCGAGCGCAGCGCCCTGGAACTGGGCTTTGCGCATTGCCTGGCCACCGAGCTGGCGCTGGTCGATGGCGTTTTTTCGGGCCAGGTGCAGGGCATGCCCAACATGCGCGAAGGCAAGGTGCATCGCCTGCAGGCCTGGCTGCAGCAGCAAGGACTGGCGCCGGCCGCGCTGGCCGGCGCCTTTTTCTACAGCGACTCGATCAATGACCTGCCGCTTCTGAGCCGCGTGGGCCACCCGGTCGCCGTGAACCCGGATGCGCAGCTGCAGCGCCACGCCCTGGCCAAGGGCTGGCACGTGCTCGATGTTCTGGGCCAGGCCGAAAAAGAGGCTTGATGACAGCCCAAAAGTGCAGGTGAATTGCGCGCCTCAGCCCATGGGCCCGGGAAACTGCGGAAACCCCATGCCCAATGCGCTAGGCGCGCTGTGGTACAGCTCGTCCACCAGTTTCTTCACGCTGGCGATGTACCAGCCGTCGTCGTTCAGGCGATGGCACATGATGATGGGCGAAGTCGCGTTGGCATCGGCAATCGGCCGGTAGCGTAGATCGGCGCGGAACGTCGCCGACGCCGGGATGATGCACACGCCCGCCTCAGACGCGACCAGGCCCAGTGCGGTCTGCAGTTCGTTGACCTCGATGATCTCGGCGGGCTGCACGCCGCAGCCGTTGATCAGCGCCAGGATCTGGTCGGCAAAGCTGGGCCGGGGATTCTTGGGATAGACGATGAGCTTCTGCTCCGCCAGCTCCGACAGCCACATGGGCTGGGGCTTGGCCGCACCCGGTGATGTCGACGGCATGGCCAGCACCAGCCGCTCCTCGCGCAGCACGATGCGCGTCACGGCGCGGTCGTTGGAAGGGATGCGGCCGAAGCCCAGATCGATGCGCCCCGTGCGCAGGGCTTCGACCTGCTGTATCGACGACAGCTCCACCAGCCGGATGTCCAGTTTCGGGTGCTGCTGGCGCAGCTTGCGCAGCAGTATGGGCACGCCGCCGTAGAGCGTGGACGGCACGAAGCCTATCGACAGCGTGCCCTGCTGGTTCAGGCCCAGGCGCCGCGTCTCGGCGGTCATCTGCTCGACGCGGCTGAGCACCTGGACCGCCTGCTCGAACAGAAAGCGCCCGGCCTCGGTCAGCCGCAGCGGACGGCTGTTGCGCAGCAGCAGGGGCACGCCCAGCTCCTCTTCCAGCAGCTGTATCTGGCGGCCCAGCGGCGGCTGCGCCATATGCAGCTGTTCGGCGGCGCGCGTGAAGTTGCGCTCACGCGCGACGGCCACGAAATACTTTAACTGCCTCAAATCCATAGGGGAAAACCATAGAAGGTCTGTTTTAGGCTTTCGACCGATATATCTCGGCCACTTACGCGCCAACTATACCTTCAAGGTATCAAACCGAACCAAAGAAATACTGGATTTGCCCCGTATCTGCGCGTTCCAATGCAGGTATGCAAAACGCCATGCCCACTCCCATCCAGCTTGGAAAAGTGCTGATCGAACAGATCGAGACATTCCTGGTCGACCTCCCCACGATACGCCCGCACAAGCTGGCCATGACGGTCATGCACGGCCAGACGCTGATGCTGGTGCGCGTGCGCTGCTCCGACGGCAGCGTGGGCTGGGGCGAAGGCACGACCATAGGCGGCCTGGCCTATGGCGCGGAAAGCCCCGAAGGCATGAAGCTGACGGTAGACACCTATATCGCGCCGCTGCTGATAGGCACCGACGCCCATGCGGTGGCCGCAGCAATGGCCCGGGTGCAGCTCACGGTGCGCGACAACCGCTTCGCCAAGTGCGCCGTGGAAACGGCGCTGTTCGATGCGCTGGGCCAGCGCACCGGGCTGCCGGTCTCCGAACTGCTGGGCGGGCGCCAGCGCGACCGCCTGCCCGTGGCCTGGACGCTGGCCTCGGGTGACACGCAAAAGGACATAGAGGAAGCCGAGCGCATGCTGGACGCGCGCCGCCACCGCATCTTCAAGCTCAAGATAGGCCGGCGCAGCGTCAAGGAAGACGTGGCGCATGTGGCCGCCATCAAGCGCGCGCTGTCCGACCGGGCCGAAGTGCGCGTCGACGTGAACATGGCCTGGAGCGAACAGCAGGCGCGCAACGGCCTGGCCGGGCTGGCTGATGCCGGCTGCGAACTCGCGGAGCAGCCCGTGGCCACGGCCGCGGCCCTGGCCCGCCTGACCGAAGCACGCTATCCGCTGGCCGTGATGGCCGACGAGTCGCTGGTCGGGCCGGCTTCGGCCTTCGAGCTGGCGCGCATCGCGGCCGCGGATGTGTTCGCCGTGAAGATCGAACAATCGGGCGGCCTGCTCGCGGCCCAGCGCGTGGCGGCAATCGCCGACGCCGCAGGCATAGAGCTCTATGGCGGAACCATGCTCGAAGGCGCGGTCGGCACCATTGCCTCGGCCCATGTCTTCGCCACGTTCCCGCACCTCAAATGGGGAACCGAACTGTTCGGGCCGCTGCTGATCACCGAGGAAATCCTGACCGAGCCGCTGCGCTACGCCGATTTCCATCTGGACGTTCCGTCGGGCCCGGGCCTGGGAATCGCACTGGACCCGGAGCGCGTCGCCTTCTTTCGCCGCGACCGCAAGGCGCTGCAAGTCGCGATGCCGGCCTGAAGACACCCCACCCTATCGCTTGCCTTTTCATAATTTTTCAAGGAGCCACGATGAGCGTACGTATTTTCGACACCCCTGATGTGCAGGACTTCCTCAAGACCATTGCCGGCCTGGAGATGGACGGCGGCAATCCGCGCACCAAGCAGATCATCCACCGCATCGTGAGCGACCTGTTCAAGATCATCGAAGACCTGGACATCACGCCCGACGAATACTGGTCGGCCGTGGCCTACCTGAACTTCCTGGGCGCGCGCGGCGAGGCCGGACTGCTGTCGCCCGGCCTGGGCGTGGACCGTTTCCTCGACATGCGCATGGACGCCCAGGACGCCGACGACGGCGTCGAGAACGGCACGCCGCGCACCATCGAAGGCCCGTTGTATGTGGCTGGCGCGCCCGTGTTCCAGGGCCACGCCAAGCTCGACGACGACAGCGACAAGAACGGCCATCCGCTGGTCATGCAGGGCACGGTGTACGGCGCCGACGGCCAGCCGCTGCCGGGCGCCCAGGTCGAGGTCTGGCATGCGAACACCAAGGGCTTCTACTCGCACTTCGACCCCACGGGCGAACAGGCCCCGTTCAACATGCGCCGCACCATCATCGCGGACGACAAGGGCCACTACAGCTTCGAGAGCATCGTGCCCAAGGGCTATGGCTGCCCGCCCGACGGCGCGACCCAGGCCCTGCTCAACCAGCTCGGCCGCCACGGCAACCGCCCGGCGCACATCCACTTCTTCGTCACAGCAGACGACCACCGCAAGCTGACGACGCAGATCAACATCGACGGCGACCCGCTGGTCTATGACGATTTCGCCTACGCCACGCGCGACGGCCTGGTGCCGCCGCTGGTCGAGCGCACCGATGCCGACAGCATCGCCGCCTGGGGCCTGAAGGGTCCGTTCGCCGAGATCGTCTTCGACATCCACCTGTCCGAACTGGTGAACGGCATCGACAACCAGATCGTCGATCGCCCGCGCGCCACCGCCTGACGGCGCCGCCCCGCGCCGCGGCCGCCCGGTCGCGGCGCTTCCGAACCACGCGCGCCAAGGAGTAGCGACTTGCCCCCAGCGGATATCTTCGACCGGATCGAACACGATGTTCTCCCCGTGCTGCCCGGCCGGGCCCATGATCTCGCCCGCCTGCGCGCGCTGCACGCGCAGGCGGGCCTTTCCACGGTGACCGTGATCGGCAAGTACAACCACGGCAAGAGCCGGCTGCTCAATGAACTGATGGGCGAGGACACTTTTGCCGTCGCCGACAAGCGCGAGACCACGGGCTTGAACGTCCATGTGAAGGACAGCGTGCGCTGGCTGGACGCGCCCGGCCTCGACGCCGATGTGGGCCAGGACGACGACCGCTTTGCGCGCCAGGCCGCCTGGCTGCAATCCGACATCCGCCTGTTCGTGCATTCGGCCAAGGAAGGCGAGCTCGATGCCCAGGAGCGCAGCCTGCTGCAGGCGCTGCGCGCCGACGCCGACAGCACGCGGCGCCAGACGCTGCTGGTGGTGTCTCAGGTCGACCAGGTGGCGGACGGTGCGCAATTGCAGCAGGTGCTGGGCGCGATCGGCCGGCAGGCGCAGGGCATGGCGCTCAACGCCGCGTCCTCCACGCGCCATCGCCAGGGCGTAGACGGCGGCAAGAAGCTGCTGATCGAGCGCAGCGGCATTCCCGCGCTGCGCGCCGCGCTGGACCAGGCGCTGCGCCAGGTGCCGCAGGCCCGCGCGCATGAATCCGCCCAGCTGAAAAGCGCCATGCACCAGGAGCTGCTGCAGCGCGAGGCCGCGCTGGGCAAGCAAAACGACGAGCTGCTGGGCCTGCAGGCGCAGCAGCGGCGCCAGTTCGACCAGGACCTGGGCGCGGTGTTCGACAAGGCCAGGCAGGACCTGGCCGAAGTGATGGCCACGCCCGGCCCCGATCTGGCGCTGCGACCCGACACCGCGCACGACAAGTTCCGCCTCACCGCCGGCCGCATGGAGCGCGCGCGTGTGCAGGTCGCGTACTCCAAGGTCTGCATACAGCTCAACGCGGCGCTGACGCGGCATGGCGCCATCGAATTGCCCACGGCCCAGCACACCGTGGCGCGCAGCCTCAACAGCGTCATGGTCGCGGTGCTGGGCGTCTCGGTGAAATACCGCGAAGACCTGCGCCGGATGTTCTACGACGACGCCGGCCGCGAAGACCTGCAGCGCGACTTCGCGCGCTATTACGAGATTTCGGCCGACCGGCAGGCACTGGCCGCGCGCATCGCGCAAGTCGACGGCCAGCGCGCGGCAGTGCGCACGGCGCTGCAGTCGCTGCGCGCGCTGCAGGCGTTGGAGGACGCGGCGTGAGCGGCACCGACGCAGAACAGCAGTTCATGGCGGGCCTGGACGCGCTGCAATGGGGCGCGGGCGACATGCGCGCCACGCTGGGCGCGCTCGATGCCTGGCTTGAGCGCCTGGCCGCGGGCCTCACAGCGTCTCCCTTGCAATGGCCGGGCCTGCGCGCCGACCATGCGCTGGCCGCGCAGGCCAGCGCCATCCATGCGCGCCTGCAGGCCGATGTGCCCGACTGGCAGGCCCGCCGCCAGGACCTGGGCGCGACCCAGGCGCTGGCCGCGCTGCTGGAGCACAGCGCAATCTTGCTGGTGTTCGGCAAGTTCAATGCCGGCAAGAGTTCATTTTGCAACTTCGTCGCCGACCGCTTTGCGGCGCGCGGCCACGCAGTGGAGTATTTCAGCGTCGAAGCCGAGCGCATCGTCCCGCTGGCCGGCGCACGCTTGAAGGAAGGCTCCACCGAGACCACGACCACGCTGCAGGGCGTGCGCCTGGGCCGCAAGCTGGTGCTGTTCGACACGCCCGGCCTGCATTCGGCCACGCCGGAGAACGCTGCGCTGACGCGGCGCTTCACCGACAGCGCCGACGGCGTGCTGTGGCTCACCAGCTCGACTTCGCCCGGCCAGGTCCAGGAACTCGACGAACTGGCGCGCGAGCTGCACCGCGGCAAGCCGCTGCAACCGGTGCTCACGCGCAGCGATTGCGTGGAGGAAGACGAAGTCGACGGCGAGATCGTCAGCATGCTGCGCAACAAGACCGCCGACAACCGCGCGCTGCAGGAAGCCGATGTGCAGCAGCGCGGCCGCGACAAGCTCGCGCTGCTCGGCGTGGCCCCCGAGCTGCTGCGGCCGCCGGTTTCCGTGTCGTCGTACGCGGCGCGCGACCAGGGGCAGACCGCGCAGGCGCTGAACGCGGCGGGCTTCGACAGGCTGTGGGCCGCGCTGCAGCAGATCGTCGACCAGGCCCAGGGCTATCGACAGCGCAAATCGGCGGAGATCGTGCTGCACCATGCCGAGGAATGCGTGCTGCAAGGCCTGCAGACCGGCGCGCAGCCGCTGCTGGCCGCGCTGCAGCAAGCCATCAGCGTGGAGCGCACCGCCCTGCCCGGCATGCAAACCGCGCTCGTGACCCAGGTCTGGCGCAGCGTGATTCCCGCACTGCCCGAGCTGCTGGAGCGCCATGCGCCAGCCGGCGATGCGCGCGCCGTGTGCGCCCAGGCCCAAGCCCTCCTCGAAGACGCGTTCGCCCAGGCCGCGCGCAGTGCGCTTTCCGGCTACGACGCCCCGGTCACGCTGGCCCGGCCGCTGCTGCTGGGCGACGACGCCGCCTATGAGCGCATAGGCACGGGCAGCGCCATGGTGGTTGACCCAGCACGGCTGCACGCCGCGCTGGAGCAGGCGATCCATGGCCTGCTGTCGGAGTCTGCGGCCCAGGCCCTGCGCCCATGCCAACAAGCACTGGACGCGCTCGAAGCCAGTCTGCAGGCGCTGCTGGCCGAGCTGGACACCCAGCGCGCGGCGCTCGCGGCCATCAAGGCCGGGCTGCGCCGCAGCGGCCAGGCGCTGCAGCCCGCGCACTGAAACCGGCGCGCGGCCTGCGGTCAGGCGCGCAGCGCGACCCCGCTGTCTCCCAGCGGGTGGTAGCCGCGGTTGAAATACGCCAGGCCCTGCGAATCCTGATCGCCTATGCGCACGGCCTGCAGTTGCACGAAGAAGATGCTGTGCGAACCGACCTCATGGACCTGGATGATCCCGCCGTCGAAACTGACCAGCGCGCCATCGAGCGCCGGCGCTCCGGTCTGCAGCCGGCGCCACGGCACCTGCTCGAAGCGCTGGGCCATGGTCACCTCGCGGTTGGCGAACAGCGACGACAGCGCCTGCTGGTCCGCGGCCAGCACGTTGACGCACAACACCTTGTTCTCCACGAAAAAGCGGTGGGCGTAGGACGCGCGATTCATGCAGACCAGCAGCGTGGGCGGCTGGTCGGTGACGCTGCAGACCGCCGAGGCCGTGAAGCCGGCCGGGCCGGCCGCGCCGTCGGTGGTGATGACGTTCACGGCGCCGGCGAGCCTGGCCATGCCGTCGCGGAAATCGGAAAGGGAGATCATGGTGCAGTTCCTCAGAGGTAGGGCGCGGGGTCGGCCCGTGGTCGGCATTCGCCTCAGCGCATGAAAATGCCGCCGTTGATGTCCCAGGCCGCGCCGGTGGCGAAATCGGCCTCGGGTGAAGCCAGCTGCACGACCAGCCCGGCCACGAAGCGCGGGTTGCCCAGCTTGCGCACCGGAATGGCGTCGACCAGCCTGGCCAGGCGCTGCGGCGGCACGGCCGCGCGCACCGAGGGCAGGTCCAGCGGGCCGGGCGCGACGGCGTTCACCGTCACGCCGCGCGAAGCCAGCTCGCGCGCGAAGATCTTGGTCAGCGTGAGAATGCCCGACTTGGACGACGCATAGTGGGCGCCCGATGCCGTGCCGCCGTTCTGGCCGGCCAGCGAGGCGACATTGATCAGCCGGCCGTAGCCGGCCTGCGCGAATGCCGCGCCGAACACCTGGCAGCCCAGGAACGTGCCGCGCAGGTTGACACGCAGCACCGTGTCGAACTCGTCGGGGCTGATGTCCATCACCGGCGTCGTCAGCGTCACGGCGGCATTGTTGACCGCGACCTGCAGACCGCCCCAACGCTGTTGCGCGAACGCCTGGGCGGCCTCGAAGTCTTGCTTGCGCTCGACAT
>NZ_JAHCDD010000009.1 GCF_018413525.1 Acidovorax sp. CCYZU-2555 | reverse complement strand
GTAATGCCCGCGCCTACGCGCAGCACATCCAGCGAAGTGCTGGCATCGGCGCGCTGCACCTTGAGCTGGCGTGCCGCCGCGTAAAGGCGCGTGCGCTTCGAAAGGTCATAGGTGGCGAGCGCGCTATACCCTCTCGCATCGACCACCACACGGTCTTCGCCGTTGCGCGTCTTCGCGCCCGCGAGGCCCAGGGCCAGGGTGGCTGCGCCCCACGGGATGTCCACGCCGAACTGGTACTCATCGGATGTCTGGCCCAGCACGACGCGCTCGTCCTTTTGCCGCTGGATGGAGCCCACCACGCGCAGGCTGCTGAAGCGATAGCTGCCCGAAATCAGATGAAAGATGTTCGCGCCCGTCGTGTAGTTCTCCTTCTGGAACGAATAGCCAACGCGCATCGTCTTGTCGTCGTACCGCAGGTTGGTGGTCAGGCTGCGTGGAGCGCTCGTGGCCGTGACCGCGCCCTCGCCCGGGCTGTAGCTCAGCGTCGCGCTGACATCATGAAACGCAGGCGTTCCATAGAGGATGGTGTTGTTGGTGCGCGCCAGGTAGTCGCTGCCCGCGACGGCCGGCAGCCCGTTGCCCGCCGTGGCGCCCGCGCTCCAGGTCTGCAAGGTCGAAGCGAAGCCTGACGAGTCGTACAGCTGGTTCATCGAGCCGCGCATCTGATCGTAGGCCGTGAGCATGCGCCCCAGGCGAAGTTCACCGAAACCGCCCGACAACCGGAGATAGCTGTTGCGATTGAAACCGTTGTTGGAGTTCGAGGTATTGCTCACGGAACCCGTATCGAGCATCAGCCCCTGCTCCAGCGCGAACTGGATCTTCAGGCCGCCGCCCAGATCTTCGGTGCCGCGCACCCCCCAGCGGCTTGCCTGGCCGCCGCCGCTCTCGACCACCCCCACGGTGCTCGGCGTCGCGCCGGAACGCGTTTTCTGGATGCCGGCCCAGCTGTCGACGATGCCCCAGAGTTCGACCTTGCTCTGGGCATTTGCTGCGCTTCCCCCCATGCAGGCGGCCAGCGAGAGGCCAGCAAACGTGAGAAGGCGCACCGGCCTGTTCTGATTTCGCACTTTTTGTCTCCTTTTTAAACATCAGTCGTCTGATGACTAGGAGTGTGAATTTCTCCTCAAAAGTGCGAATTCGGATTTACCCGAGGTTTGTGCGAAAAAAAGTACTTACGTCTCGCGGCAGACGGTGCGCAGGCGTTCGCGACTGTGCACCAGGTGCATCAGCATGGCCGCGCGCGCCGCCACCGCATCCTGGCGCTCGATGGCAAGATAGATATCCTCATGTTCGCGCTGGGTCACGAGCTTGTTGTGCTCCAGCGGCGTGAGCGGCGCACCGAAGGTCGGCGCGCGAGCCATCGTGTCGCCGGCATTCGCGGCTTCGACCGGCTTTTGCGCCGGCCGGGGAATGGTGGCACCGCCCAGGTTGCGCAGCACTTCCTCGAAATATTCATTGCCCGTCGCCACGGCAATCTGCACATGGAACGCGAAGTCGTCTTCGGTCGTGCTCGCGCCCGCCCGGCGATGCGCGTCGAAGGCGTCGAGCGCCGCGCGCATCGCGGCCAGATGCACGGGCGTGCGCCGCTGCGCGGCAAGATGCGCGGCTTCCGACTCGAGACTGATGCGCAGCTCGAGCATGGCCAGCACCTGCTGCACCTGCACGTCGCGCGCCGCCAGCCCCAGCAGCGGACGCTGCAGCTGCGCCACGGCATCGAGCACGAACGTTCCCACGCCCTGGCGCGTGGCGACCAGGCCCGCGGCCTGCAGCCGTGACATGGCCTCGCGCACCACGGTCCGGCTCACGCCGAACTCACGCATCAACTCCGGCTCGGTCGGCACGCGATCGCCGGGCTTCAACGCGCCAGCCTGGATTCGCTCGACAACGCCGTCGACCACACGCTGTGGCTGGCTGATATTTCTGGAGTTTGGACGTGGTATGGCGCTCATAGGATCAGGCAGTTGGCTTGCAGCAACTATACAGAAACCGGGCGCCGTCATCCGACGACCTCCCGGGTTTCTACCAGTTTCAAGCCCCGATTTTTCTTTCACAATTAAGACGTCAGACGACTGATGAAAGAACACCATGAAAATCGAGCGCGTTACCGGAACCGAATTCACTTTTCCCACCTATCGTTCGGTCGATAGCGCGGGCCACTCCCATCCAGGCCCCGAGACCCTCGGACGCATGGCACTGTTGACGATCACCACCGATGACGGCACGCAGGGCCATGCTTTCGCGCCGCCAGAAGTGATACGTCCCTACGTCATTTCCTCCTATGCCCGCAAGGTGCTTATCGGCGCCGACCCGTTCATGCGCGAGCAGATCTGGCATTCGCTGGAGCACTGGCAGCGCGGCAGCGCCGGCCAGTTCACCGACAGGGCACTGGCCGCGATCGAGCAGGCGCTATGGGATCTCGCGGGCCGCGCGCTGGGCCAACCCGTCTACCGGTTGCTGGGCGGCTACCGCGACAAGGTTCCGGCCTATGGCAGCACCATGTGCGGCGACGAACTCAAGGGCGGGTTGTCGACGCCCGATGAGTACGCGGCGTTCGCCGAGAAGCTCGTGGCACGCGGCTACCAGGGCATCAAACTGCACACCTGGATGCCGCCGGTGTCGTTCGCCCCCCATCCCGACATGGACATCCGTGCCTGCGCCGCCGTGCGCGAAGCCGTCGGCCCCAACGTCGCACTGATGCTCGACGGTTATCACAACTACAGCCGCATGGACGCTCTGCGCATAGGGCGCGCGCTCGAGAAACTCGAATTCACCTGGTTCGAGGAAATGATGAACGAGCAGAGCATGGACTCCTATGCCTGGCTCTCGGCACAGCTCGACATTCCCGTCCTCGGTCCCGAAAGCCTGGGCGGCAAGCACCACAGCCGCGCCGACTGGGTCAAGGCCGGCGCCTGCGACATCCTGCGCGCCGGCGTCCCAGGCGTGGGCGGCATCACGCCGACCCTGAAGGTCGCCCATCTGGCGGAGTCGTTCGGCATGGATTGCGAAGTCCACGGCAACGGCGCCGCCAACCTCGCGGTCTGCGCGGCCATCCGCAACTGCCGCTGGTACGAGCGCGGGCTGCTGCACCCCTTCCTCGAATACGACGACAAGCCCGCTTACCTGCGCAGCCTGCCAGACCCCATGGACGAGAACGGGTTTGTCCATCTGTCGCAGCAACCCGGCCTCGGCGAGGATATCGACTTCGATTACATCGAAGCGCACACCGTGGCACGCTACTGAAAGCAGCGGACCGCACCCACCGAAAGCCGAGCGCATGACCTCCTCGTTTCCAATGTTGCATCGCCGCCAAGTCCTCATGGGAGTCGCGGCGAGTGCTTGTGCCGCCGCACTGCCCAGCCTTGCGGCCCAGGCCGCACCCGATGATCAGCTGATCATGGGGATGAGCATGAACAATCTGCTGACCCTCGACCCGGCCAGTGCCACGGGCAATGAAGTGGTCCAGATCGCCGCCAATCTATACGACTTCCTCATAGAACTGCATCCGGAGGAGACCACGCGCATCCTGCCCGGCCTGGCGCAGCAGTGGGAGATTGCACCGGACGGCCGCAGCCTGAGCTTCGTGCTGCGCCGCGGAGTGCGCTTTCATTCGGGCGCGCCGGTCACGGCCGAGGACGTGGTCTGGTCCTTGCGCCGCGTGCTGTTGCTGAACCTGGCGCTGGCCTCGCCGTGGAAAAGCTACGGCTTCTCGGCGAAGAACGTGAGCCAGCTGATACGTACCGTCGACGAGTACAGCTTGCGCATCGACCTGCCGACGCCGACCGACCCCAAGATGCTGCTTTATACGCTGGCAACTTCGGTCAGCGCGGTGGTGCTGGACCGGCGCGAAGTCATGGCACACGAGAAGAACGGCGACATGGGAGCCGCGTGGCTCACGACGCACGCCGCGGGTTCGGGTCCCTTCAGGCTCGACCAGTGGCGCGCCAAGGAAATCCTCATGATGAGCCGCAACGACGATTACTGGCGCGGCCCCGCGAAGCTGCGCCGCGTGGTCATGCGGCACATGACCGAGTCGCAGTCGATGCGCCTGATGCTCGCCCGCGGCGATCTGGACATGGCCACGGGTCTTTCGGTGCCGGACATCAATGCGCTCAAGGCCATGCCCGGGCTGACGGCCCATACGGTGCAGCGCGGCACGCTCTACTACGTCGCGATGAGCATGCAGGACGCGAAATTCGCCGATGTGCGCGTTCGGCGCGCCATGCGCAAGCTCATCGACTACCAGGGCATAGACCGTGCCGTCATGCCCTATTACGGCCTGCTGCACCAACGCCCGATCCCGCTGGGCCTGGCAGCCACGCTGCCCGAGCCCGGCTATGCCCTGGACGTCGCTGGCGCGCGGGCATTGCTCGCCAGCGCCGGCCTGGGCGACGGCTTCAACACCACGATACGCGTCGTGGCCGAAGCGCCGTTCGTGAACATCGCCACCAGCCTGCAGGCCACGCTCGCACAGGCCGGCATCCAGGCCGCGGTACTGCCGGGCACCGGCAACCAGGTCTATGGCGCGATGCGCGAGCGCAAGTTCGAGATCATCGTCGGCCGCGGCGGCGGCGGCGCCGAGCCGCACCCGCATTCGAGCCTGCGTGCACTGGTCTACAACCCGGACAACCGCGACGCGGCGCGGCTGACGAATTTCCAGGGCTGGCGCACCGGCTTCCACAGCCCGAGGCTCAATCGCTTGATCGAGACGGCACTGCTCGAGCCCGATGCCGAGCGCCAGCTGCGCCTCTACCAGGAAATACAGCAGGTCTACGACGAGGAAGGCGGAGCGATACAGCCGCTGTCACAGATGGTGGAAACCGTCGTCTACCGCGACGCCGTGCGCGGCTATGTGGGCCATCCCAGCGCAACCACCAGACTGCATGCCGTGCACAAGCACGCGCGCGGCTGAAAGCACTTCAACGACGCAACCCAATCCGGCGCTTTCCATGTCCTCTACCACCTCCCTCCTCCTGCGGCGCGATCCGCCCGCGTGGCTGCGCACCACCCAGCAACTGGGCAGCCGCGTCTTCACGGTGCTGATGACCCTTCTGGGTCTGCTGCTGCTCACTTTCCTGATCGGCCGGGTGATGCCGCTGGACCCGGTGCTGTCCATCGTCGGCCCCGACGCCGACCGCTCGACCTACGAGCAGGTCTACCGGCAACTCGGCCTGGACAAGCCGCTCGCGATGCAGTTTTTCTACTACCTGCGAGACCTTCTCCACGGCGACCTCGGCAACGCCATGCTCACCGGGCAATCAGTGCGCTCCGACCTGGCGCGGGTGCTGCCGGCCACGCTGGAGCTGGCCACGCTGGCCATCGTCCTGGGTGCGGGCCTCGGTGTGCCGCTGGGCGTTTTCGCGGCAACCCAGCGCGGCCGCATCGGCGACCATCTGGTGCGCCTCTTCAGCCTCATGGGTTATTCGACCCCGATTTTCTGGTTCGGAATGATGGGTCTGCTGATCTTCTACGCCTGGCTGGGCTGGGCCGGCGGCATAGGCCGCGTGGGCATCGCCTTCGAAGGCACGGTACCTACCGTCACGGGTCTGCTGCTGGTCGACAGCCTGCTTGCCGGCGACACTGCGGCCTTTCGCAGCGCCCTGCGTCACATCACCTTGCCGGCCTGCATCCTGGGCCTGCATGCCATGGCCTACATCAGCCGGATGACGCGCAGTTTCATGCTCGCGCAACTCTCTCAGGAATACATCCTCGCGGCCCGCGTCAAAGGCCTGTCGGAACGCCAGGTGATATGGGGCCACGCGTTCCGCAACATCCTGGTGCAGTTGCTGACGATCGTGGCGCTGGCCTATGGCGGACTGCTCGAAGGTGCCGTGCTCATCGAGACGGTGTTCGGCTGGCCGGGCTTCGGCCAGTACCTGACCAGCAGCCTGCTGCTCGGCGACATGAATGCCGTCATGGGCTCGGTGCTGGTGGTCGGGGTGATCTTCGTGACCATCAACCTCGTGACCGACTCGCTCTATCGGGTCTTCGATCCCCGCACCCGCGCCCAGCGCTGAACTCCCTGCGATACACCGATGACCACTTCCGCCACTACCATCGCCGCCGCCTCCGCCGCCGCGACGCCGTCCATGCCGTCTTCCTCCACTCCCGTGTCCCAGGCCGGCACCGCGGGGCAGGCCTTGCGCAACGAGGCCGCGCGCCTGCTGCGTCGGCTGCTGCGCAATCCGCTAACGGCCGCAGGCGTCTGCGTGATTCTTCTGCTCGTGGCCGTGGCGCTGTTTGCGCCCTGGCTCGCGACCCACGGGCCTTATGCCCAGGACCTGGCCAACGCCTTGCAGCCTCCCAGTGCAAAGCACTGGTTCGGCACCGACGAGTACGGGCGCGACGTCTATTCGCGCCTGGTGCACGGAGCGCGCATCACGCTCTACATCGTCGCGCTGGTCACCGTGATCGTGGGCCCGATAGGCCTGGTCGTGGGCGTCGTGTCCGGCTACTTCGGCGGCTGGGTCGATACGCTGATGATGCGCATCACCGACATCTTCCTGTCGTTCCCCAGCCTGGTGCTGGCACTGGCCTTCGTTGCCGCGCTGGGCCCCGGCCTGGATCATGCGGTGATCGCGATCGCACTCACGGGCTGGCCGCCGATCGCGCGTCTCGCGCGTGCCGAAACCCTGTCGCTGCGCAACGCCGACTTCATCACCGCGGCCCAGCTGCAGGGCGCATCGTCCCTGCGCATCCTGACGCGCTACATCGCGCCGCTGTGCCTGTCGTCCGTCGTGGTGCGGCTGACCATGAACATGGCCAGCATCATCCTCACGGCCGCAGGCCTGGGCTTTCTGGGCCTGGGCGCCCAGGCACCGCTGCCCGAGTGGGGCGCAATGATCTCCGAAGGCCGGCGCTACATGCTCGACTCCTGGTGGCTGGTGGCCGCCCCCGGCGCTGCCATCCTGATGGTGAGCCTGGCGTTCAACCTGCTGGGCGACGGGCTGTACGACGTCCTCGACCCGCGCAGCGAATGACGCCTGCAATGACACGACAAGAACAAAGCGAGACAAGCATGGCCAACTCTTCCCATACCCCTCCTCTGCTCCAGGTCGAGGACCTGCGGGTTCGATTCACCTCCGCCGACGGCAGCGTTGCAGACGCGGTGCGCAACGTGTCTTTCACGCTGGGCCGCGAGAAGCTGGGCATCGTCGGTGAATCGGGCTCGGGAAAATCCACGGTGGGGCGCGCCCTGCTGGGCCTGCACCCGCGCTCCGCGACCATCGATGCCAAGACGCTGGCGTTCAGCGGCATCGACCTGCTGAATGCCGATGCGAAGACCATGCGCTCGATCCGCGGCCGCCGCATGTCGATGATCCTGCAGGATCCGAAGTACTCGCTCAACCCCGTCCTGCGCGTGGGCGATCAGATCGCCGAAGCCTATCTCGCGCACCATCCGGGCAGCAAGGCGCAGGCGCGCGCGCAGGTACTGGCGATGCTGTCGGCGGTGCGCATACGCGACCCCGAGCGCGTGTATGAGCTGTACCCGCACCAGGTGTCGGGCGGCATGGGCCAGCGCATCATGATCGCGATGATGCTCGTGCCCCAGCCTGAAGTGATGATCGCCGACGAGCCTACATCCGCGCTCGACGTGTCGGTGCGCATGCAGGTGCTGGACGTGCTCGACGAGTTGGTGACACAGCGCGGCCTGGGGCTGATTTTCATCAGCCACGATCTCAATCTGGTGCGCCACTTCTGCGATCGCGTGCTGGTGATGTACGCCGGCCGTGTGGTCGAGAGCATCGCCGCCGCCGACCTCGCGAACGCCCGCCACCCCTACACCCAGGGGCTGCTCGCCGCGCTGCCCAGCATGCAGCACCGCCGCCCCATTCTGCCCACCCTGCAACGCGACCCGGCCTGGGCCCAAGGAGCCACCGCATGAGCATGATCGATGTCACACAACTGGGCCTGAGTTTCGGCCATGGCGCGAGCGCCGCGAAGATCCTGCAGGACGTGAGCCTGCGCGTGGCCGCGGGCGAATCGTTTGGCCTGGTCGGCGAATCCGGCTCGGGCAAGACCACTCTGCTGCGCTGCCTGGCGGGACAGCTCACGCATTGGACCGGAGCCGTGCAGCTCGATGGAAAAACGCTGGACCACAAGATGAGCGTCGCGCGCGCGCGCTGCACCCAGATGGTCTTTCAGGATCCGTACGGCTCATTGCATCCGCGCCACACCGTGCAGACCACGCTGGCCGAACCGCTGATCATCCACCGCATCGGCGACCACGATGCACGCATAGGCGCGATGCTGCGCAAGGTCGGGCTCGACGACAGCTTCCGCCACCGCTATCCGCACCAGTTGTCGGGCGGACAGCGCCAGCGCGTGGCCATCGCGCGCGCGCTCATCCTCGAGCCCAAGGTGCTGCTGCTCGACGAGCCCACGTCGGCGCTCGACGTCTCGGTCCAGGCGGAAATCCTCAACCTGCTGAGCGCGTTGCGCAAAAAGGAAGGGCTGACCTATCTGCTCGTCACCCACGACCTCGGCGTGGTGGCCCACCTGTGCGATCGCCTCGCAGTCATGCAGCAAGGACGCATCGTCGAGACCCTCACCACCGACGCGCTGTGCGCGGACGCAGCGCAGCACGAGTACACGCGCAAGCTCGTGCAGACCACGCTCACGCATGGCTTGCACGTCGAAGCGATCCACTGACCGAGGCCGCGATGCGAGCGCAGCCTGGACCGCGGGCTGCGTCGCCGCCGACCGTCAGTCCCAGTCGGCCGAATGCGCGCCGCGCGACTTCTGGCCCTCTTGCAGAATCCATTCGCGAAACACCGCGAAGGCCGGCAGATCGAGCCGGTCGGCGCGGTAGCAGAGGTAGTGACCCTGGTCGACGCGCACCGGCGTTCCGCAGGGGCTCATGAGCGCGCCTTCGGCGATCTCGCCCTGCACCAGCAGCGCCGGCACCAGGCCTATGCCCAGGCCGTTGAGCGCGGCTTGAATCAGCGCTGAATATTGCGCGAAGCGCGGGCCCGCCAGCGTCTGCACTTCGGGCACGCCGTGCTGCGCCGCCCATTGACGCCAGGCCGTGGGCGCGCCCGCGTGGTGCAGCAGGGTGTGGCCCAGGATGTCGGCCGGCTGGCTGATGCGGTGGCGCGCCTCGACCAGGCTGCGCGCCACGATCAGCACGAACTCGCGCCCGGCAATGTACTCCGACACCACGCCCGGCCAGCCGTCGGGGCCGTAGCGTATGGCCGCGTCCACGCCCGCGGGAATGCCGTCGCTGGGCTCGAGATGGCGGCTGAAGCTGAGCATCACATGGCGGCTCTTCTGGCTGAAGTCGGGCAGCCGCGGAATGAGCCATTTGGTGAGGAAGGTGGGCACGCTGGCCAGCGTCAGCAGGCCCGAGCCCGCGTCGCCCGAGCGCGCCTCGAAAGTCGCGGCTTCGATGGCGCGCAGCCCGCCGGAAATCTTCTGCCAGTACACGCGGCCTTGCGGCGTGAGCGCCACGCCGCGGCCGTTCTTCTGCAGCAGTTGCAGGCCCAGAAAGGCTTCCAGCCCCGTGACCTGCTTGCTGACCGCGCTGGCCGTGATGCACAGCGCGCCGGCGGCGAGGGTGATGCTTTCGTGGCGCGCCACGGCGTCGAAGGCCAGCAGTTCCTGGATGGTGGGACAGTCGCGTTTCATATCCGGGTTTGATGACAGCTGTGTGAAAAACGATTTCCATCCACTCAAGTGTCCGCATCCAGGTTTCAGCCATCTTTTGGCGCGCCCACTCTAGAATTTGGTCTGCACTGCGGTCGTCATGTGACAGACAGTAGCGCATCCGGAAAGTATACCGGGTCAACCCTCCATGGAGACACAGCTTTGGTTCGCGGCATTTCCCTCATCTACGGCCTGTACCTGCTGCTGCCCATCGCGCTGCTGATGATAGGCAGCGTGGGCGGCAACTGGACCAATACGCTGCTGCCCACGGGCATCACGGGCCAGTGGTATCTGGACCTCTGGCAGGACAGCTCGTTTCGCAAGGCCTTCACCAGCAGCCTCATCGTGGCCATGGCCGCCTGCGCGATCAACACCGTGCTCGCGCTGCCGCTGGCCTATGCGCTGTACCACGGCGCGCGCCGCGGCGGCTCGCTGGCGGCGCGCATCGTGAGCGCCATGCCGGTGTCCGTTCCGGCGATCACGCTGGCCTTCGGCTACATGGTGGTGTTCAACACCGACTTCGCGCCCTGGCTGGGCTCCATGCCGCTGTTGATCGCCGCCCACGCCATCCTCACCCTGCCCTATCTCACCAACACGCTGCTGACCGACCTGCGCCACCTGGACCTGGGCCGGCTCGAACAGGCGGCCGCGACGCTGGGCGCCTCGGGCTGGCAGCAGTTCACCGGCATCGTGCTGCCCAGCCTGCGCCAGAGCCTGATCAGCGGCCTGGTCATGGTGGCCGCGATCTCGGTCGGCGAGTTCGGCGTCTCCAACCTGCTCACCAGCTTCCAGAACCGCACCTACCCGGTCGTGCTGCTGCAGGCCTTCTACGGCGCAACGGGCTTTGCCTGCGCCGCCACGGTCATCCTGCTGGTGCTCGCCGGCGCGTCGGCCCTCCTGTCCTCTTCCCTCGTGAAACGCAAGCCATGAGCCTCGTACTCGACAACGTCAGCTACCACTACCCGGGCAGTGCGCACGGCCTGCACGAGGTGTCGCTGCAGGTGCGCACCGGCGAACTGGTGGCGGTCATAGGCCCCAGCGGCTCGGGCAAGTCCACGCTGCTCAAGCTGGTCTCGGGCCTCGAAACCGGCCACACCGGCCACATCGCTTTCGACGGCAAGGACATGTCCGCCACGCCCGTGCACCAGCGCCGCATGGGCATGGTGTTCCAGAGCTATGCGCTGTTCCCCCACCTGTCGGTGCTCGACAACGTGGCCTACGGCCTCAAGCTGCGCAAGGTCGCGACGGCCGAGCGCCACCGGCGCGCGCAGGAGCTGCTCGACATCGTGGGCCTGGGCAGCTACGCCCAGCGCGGCATAGGCCAGCTTTCGGGCGGCCAGCAGCAGCGCGTGGCGCTGGCGCGCGCCCTGGCCATCGATCCGCTGGCGCTGCTGCTCGACGAGCCGCTGTCGGCACTCGACGCCAGCGTGCGCGGCCATCTGCGCGACGAGATCCGCGCCATTCAGCAGCGCTTCAACGCGACCACGCTGCTGGTCACGCACGACCAGGAGGAAGCCCTGGTCATGGCCGACCGCGTCGCCATGCTCAAGGACGGCCGGCTGCTGCAGATCGCCACGCCGCGCGAAATCTATGAACAACCCGCGAGCCGCGCGGTCGCCGAGTTCGTCGGCCTGTCGACTATTTTCTCCGCCAGGGTCGCGTCGCCCGGGCGGCTGGACCTGGGCTTTGCCGAACTCCATGCCGACACCGGCACGCGCGCTGCGGGCACTGAAGTGCATGTGCTGGTGCGGCCCGAGCATATACAGGCCGACCCGCCGCCGGGCTGCGTGAATCGCCTGACCGGCCAGACCGGCGCCCAGCGCTATCTGGGCGCACTCACGCGCTACGACTTCGAAGTGGCCGGCGCCAGCAAACCTTTTCTCGCCGAATCGCCCGTGCCCGCGGCGCAGGCGATCGCCATCGCACCCGGGCATATCCGCCTGCTCGACCACTGATTCCCATCCTTTCCGACCCCATAGGAGCTTCCATGCAACGCAGACAACTGATCCAGGCCGCAGGCGCAATGTCGCTGCTGTCGCTGACCGCCCGCACCGCTTTCGCTTTCGACGGCCCCGAGCTGTATGCCGGCGAAAAAGCGCTGTATGCCGAAGCGCAGAAGGAAGGCCTGTGCGTCTCCTTCGACACCGGCCCCGAATGGGCCAACTGGAAGTCGCTGTTCCGCGACTTCAAGAAGCGCTATCCCGAGATCGAGCTGACCTACAACGACATAGGCTCGGCCGCCACCGTCGTGGCGCTGGAAAAGACCCGTCGCCGCCCCCAGGCCGACACCGCCTACTACTTCGCCGCCTCGGCCGTCGACGCCGCGAAGAAGGACGTGGTCGCACCGTTCAAGCCCGTCAACTTCGACAAGCTGCCGCCCGTGTTCCGCGAGGCCGACGGCCGCTGGTTCACCATCCACACGCTCAACATCGCTTTCCTGGTCAACAAGAAGCTGGTGAAGAACGTGCCCACGGGCTGGGCCGATCTGCTCAAGCCCGAGTTCAAGAACACCGTGGTCTACCTCGACCCGCGCTCCACCGGCATAGGCCAGGTGCTGACCTTTGCCGCGGCCTACGCCAACGGCGGCAGCGTCGACAACGTGCAGCCCGGCACCGACTACCTGGGCAAGCTGCATGCCGCGGGCAATGTGCTGCGCGTCGAAGGCACGACGCCCTACGCCAAGTTCCTCAAGGGCGAAATCCCGGTCTGGATCAGCTACGAGAACGACGGCCTCAAGGCCAAGCATGTAGACGGCATGGGCGATGCGGTCGAGGTGGTGATTCCCAAGGAAGCCAGCGTGGCCGCGCCCTATGCGATCAGCCTGGTGAAGAACGGCCCCAATCCGAACGCCGGCAAGCTGTGGCTCAACTTCATCATGAGCGCAGCCGGCCAGTCGCTGTTCGCCCAGGGCTTCGTGCGCCCGGCCGTGCCCGGCACGCCGCTGTCGGCCGAAGTCGCCGCGCGCATGCCGGCCGCGCCGCAGGTTCGCCCGCTCGACGTGGTCAAGGCTTCGGAGCGCAAGGCCGAGGTCGACCGCCTGTGGGCCCAGGCCGCGCTGGGCAACAAGTAGGCCTGCCGACATGCGACGCTTTGGCGCCTGGCCCGCGTGGGCCTTCATGGCGCTCTTTTTCGCCGTGCCGCTGGCCGCGCTGCTGCCCGAAGCCTTGGGCGACGGCGGCAGCGCGTTCGGCCGGCTGTTCGGCAACCCGCTGTTCCTGGGCGCGCTGCGCAACACGCTGGCCTTGGGCCTGGCCGCGGGCGCGGTGTCGGCCCTGGTCGGCACCTGCATCGCCATCGAACTCGCGCGCCAGGGCCCGGCTCGGCGCCAATGGATGATGACGCTGCTGGGCCTGCCGCTGGCCTTCTCCGGGCTGGTGATCGCCTATGGCTTCATCCTGGCGTTCGGCCGCGCGGGCTTTGTCACGCAGCTGCTCGCGGCCCTGGGCGGCGACCCGGCCGTGATAGGCAGCTGGATCTACAGCGTCGCGGGCCTGGGCATGGCCTACGCCTACTACCTGATTCCGCGCGTGGCGCTGTCGCTGTACCCGGTGTTCGCCAACCTCGACCTGCGCCCCGTGCAGGCCGCGCGCACGCTGGGCGCCTCGCGCGCCCGTGCGTTCTGGGACACGGTGGTGCCCGAAGTGCTGCCCTCGGTGCTGTCGAACGCCTGCATGGTGGCGGCGATCGCCATGGGCACTTACGGCACGGCGCTGGCTTTGGTGGGCACGCAGCTCAACATCCTGCCGCTGATGCTGCTGGCCCAGGTCAGCGATGGTGGTTCCGATTTCGCGGTGGCAGCGGCCTTGTCGCTGGTGCTGATGGTGGTGTGTGTGCTGGTCATGGGAGTGGGTGATGTCTTTACACGTAGGCGCGAGCGCGCAGCAGCCGGTGCTGGCCACTGAGAACTATCCGGATGCGATCCTGGAGGCGCTGCAGCAACTGGCCCAGCGCCAGCGCGGCCCCGAACGCCACCGCCAGCCGGTCTCGGTGATAGGCCCCGGCGATGCGGGCGAAGCCGAATGCGCGGCCGCCTATGCCGTGGCGCATGCGCTCGCGGCGGCCGGCATGGTGATCATCTGCGGCGGGCGCGGCGGCGTGATGGCCGCGGCGGCGCGCGGCGCCACCGATGCCGGCGGCATGGCCGTGGGCATACTGCCCGAGGAAGACGACAGCAACGCCAACGAATGGCTCAGCGTGGCCGTGCCCACGGGCATGGGCGAGATGCGCAATGCCATCATCGCGCGCAGCGGCGTATGCCTGGTCGCCATAGGCTCCAACATGGGCACGCTGTCGGAGATGGCCATGGGCCTCAAGTGGGGCAAGCCGGTCTTCGCCATGCTCGGCGGCATCGAACTGCCGGGCGCGGTGCGGGCTGGCGATGTGGGCGACATGCTGGGCAAGGTGCTGGAGTGCCTGCTGACTCAGCGTCAAAAGTAGACGCTGCACGCAACATCACCCGGATGGGCGTTGGCCCGTTGAGGCGCCGATCGCAGATCGGCGCCTCTCTTCCATGCCCAGATCATCTGGACCGCTGACTTAAACCAAACGGCCTCCACGAAACCCGGTGCGGCCGCGTTCAACCAGCGCCATTTCCCACGGTGTCGCAAGACCGTGTCCTACAACAAAGGACAACAGGTTTTTTAACAATTGCCCCACTAAAACTAAGTAATGGTTATCCCTTTGAACTAGCGGGCGTTACCTGACCGCGCCAATTTTCGCGCGATTGGCCATTCAATTGACATGACATGGTGATAGGTTGTCAGTCTTGATAAAGGCTCCTTTGGGGTCAATAGCAGTTATAGCAACTCAAGGAGTTACATGGTAAGGACTCAGACTATTGAGTGGAGCAAGTGTGCGCGCGCCCCAGGCCTTCGATGGGGGGCTCCGGTCTCTGCCATCTTGGCCATGGCGCTGACCGGGTGCAGTGCCCCCGCGCCCAAAGACTACGGTGGCTCCTGGACGCCGGTGAACAGATTTCAGAGCGCACCGACAGAAATCCCGCTATCCCCTGCCTATACCTTCTACGCTTCGCCGATGGATGCGACGCTTAGGACCATGCTCACGCGCTGGGCCGCCGACAATGGACTGCAGCTGATCTATCAAATAGGTTCCGACTTCACGCTCCATCAGCCCGTGGCGCGGGTTCGTACCAACGATATCCAGGCCGCTGTGAGTCAGCTGAGTGCCATCTATGCGCCACAGGGCATCGTCATTGTGGCTGACAGCAAGCAAATCGTGGTTCAGCCTGCAGCCACTCCTGCACCCGACGCAGTAGGGTTGCCCTGATGTTCAGCAAGAACCCGTCGACCTCGAAGATCGATGAAGCAGTCACCCATTCAGTCAACTTTGAGCTCACCGTGGCGGACCTGGTACGCCGCAGCGAGAAACGCGCCTGGCGGGTAGCTGGCAGTTCCGTGGTCATGTCGCTTGTGCTGCTGAGCGGCTACTTCTACATGCTGCCGCTCAAGGAAAAGGTTCCCTATCTGGTCATCGCCGATGCGTATACCGGTACCAGCACAGCGGCACGCCTGACCGACGACGCGAGCTTGCAGCGCATCACCACAAGCGAAGCGATCAATCGGAGCAACGTGGCGCATTTCGTGATGGCTCGCGAGGCGTACGACCTGGCACTCACCAACCTGCGCGACTGGACCACGGTGCTGACCATGTCGGCCCCTCAGGTCGCCGGGGGCTACACCAACCTGTATTCCGCGCAGAACCCGGCCAATCCGTACAAGCTCTATGGCAAAGATCGGGCCGTCCGGGTCCGCATCCTGAGCATCACCTTGATGGGCGCAGGGGCCGGCGAGACCCCAAAAGGCGCAACGGTGCGCTTCCAACGCAGCCTCTACGACAAGCAAAGCGGCGTCACCCAGCCGCTGGACAGCAAGATCGTGACCCTGGCCTTCACCTACAAGGCCAATCTGAAAATGAACGAGCAGCAGCGGATCGAGAATCCGCTCGGCTTTCAGGTCACCGACTACCGGGTCGATAACGACTACGCATCGGCTCCTCCAGCGGAAATCGCCACCAACGCCAGGCCCGCGGAAAGCGTGCCGGCGATATCGGGCATGGAAGTGCCGCAGAACGCCAACGCAACCCCTAACCCTGCAGGCATGGCCACTGCCGGCCAGCCTGTGCAGACTGAGATGCCACCCACTCCACCACCACCCAACCTCGGGGTGCCTGGCGCCAATACGCCCACCGCACCGGTCGCGCCTACGGGCGTCAATCAGGGAACGCGCAACCGATGAAATCACAGTTCACCCACCGTCGATGGGCGCTGGCAATTGCTTGCACAGTTGTCGTCTGCGCCGCATCGGACGCCTTTGCGCAAACCGTCCAGATCTATGAATATCAGCCCGAACGCATCTACACCGTGCGAGCGGGCTTGGGCATCGCCACTCAGATTGAATTGAGTCCCGATGAAAAAATCCTGGACTACAGCACCGGCTTCAGCAGCGGGTGGGACCTGAATCGGCGCGACAACATCTTCTACCTGAAGCCCAAGAACGTCGATGTGGACACCAACCTGATGATCCGCACCGCGACCAACTCCTACATCTTCGAACTGAAAGTGGCTGCGACTGACTGGCGAACTCTGGAGCAGGCGCGAAACGCGGGTGTGCAGTACAGGATCAAGTTCAGCTATCCGGCCGACACCAGTTTCTCCAAGGAAGCCAGGAAAGCCGCGGAGGCGCCGGCGCTCAACACCGCACTGCTCAAGGACCGAAGCTACAACTTCGAGTACGACTATGCGACCAGCAGCGCCAAGGCACCCTGGTTGATCCCGGTCAATGTCTATGACGACGGCCGTTTCACCTATCTCAAGTTGAGCGACCTCACTCAGTTCCCGACGGGTAACTTCCCGACCGTCTACATGCGGCAGAACGAACGCGACGAAGATTCCGTGGTCAATACCACGGTCGAGGGCAGCACCCTCGTCGTTCACGGGACCTATCCCTACCTGGTCATCCGCCACGGCGAAAACGTCGTGGGCCTTCGAAGGAACACCGTCAAGTGAACCCACAGCCCCCTTCCCAATCAGGCGACTCCACGCATGACCGTGACTGGCAGGAGCCTGCAGATGGCGGCAGGCCCGCTGCGCAGTCCAATCCCTATTCAACGATGTTCGAGCGGCCCGGCAGCCCTCCTGCGCCCGACCTCGATGCGGCCACCCCCGAGCTGAGGTCAAGCGACATGCAGCGCATGAACCGTCGTGCCCTCGTTTTCATGGCGGCGCTGGTACTCCTGCTTGGCCTTGCCGCTATCTGGATGCTCAGTAACGTCATGCGGCCAGAAAAGGTGCTAAAGCCCAAGGAAGAAGTGGTCATGATTCCTGCGGCCCCGCAGTTGCCGCCGCCACTGCCCCAAGCACCCATGCCGCAACCGGTCGCGCCTATCCCCCTTGCCCAGCCCACGCTGCCGCCGCTGCCGCCGCTGCCGCCCTCTGGGCCGCAGGAGCCCCCCGCCCCGCGAGGACCCACGCTCATCGAGCGTCGCATGGCCTCGAGCGCAGGCACCGTCGCGGTCGGTACGGCAGAAAGCACCCAGCCCACACCACAGAGCCCATACCCTGGCATGACTCCTGGAATGGGCATGCCCGGCATGGCTGGAATGGGCATGCCGGGCGGCAACGGGCAGGAATTCGCGCCCAACAACGCATACAGCGCCAAACCGCTGCCATCTGTTTCCAACGCACAGCAGCTGACCCATGCCAACGTGCTGATGCTCCGTGGCACCTATATTCGCTGCGTGCTGGAGACACGCATCATCAGCGACATCCCGGGCTTCACGTCCTGCGTCGTGACTGAGCCGGTCTATTCCGTCACTGGCAGGCGCCTGCTGCTGCCCAAGGGCTCCAAGGTGCTTGGCAAGTACGACACCGAACCCAACGGCCCACGCGTTGCAGTCATCTGGGACCGGATCGTCACCCCGACCGGCATAGATGTGAGCATGGCAAGCCCCGGCGTCGACAATCTGGGCGGTTCCGGTCACCCCGGCCACCTCGACCAACATTGGGGGCAGCGCATCACATCGGCCCTGCTGATCAGCATGTTCTCTGACGCCTTCAAGTACGCGGCAGCAAAGAACGGCCCCGATACGACAACGGTTACGAATGGCGGGTTTGCGGTCCAGTCGCCGTATGAGAGCTATACGGCTCAGACGTTGCAGAGCCTTGCCAACCAGGCTGTTCGCCGCAACGCAAATCGCCCGGACACAGTCACGATCAACCAAGGCACCGTCGTCAACGTCTACGTTGCCAAGGATGTCGATTTCAGCGCCGTGGTTGCGGGCTTCTGAGAAAGCGTTCCCCGCATGACAGAAGAACTCGTTGCAGCCGTCTCGAATGAATTCCTGGACTACCAATACCAGGTACTGGGCATCCGTGAGTTCATGCAATCGCCCGATGTCACGGAGATCTGCATCAATCGACCAGGCGAGGTCTATCTCGAGAACCGCTTCGGCTGGGAGCGCGTCGAGGTGCCGTCGCTCACATCGGCGCGCGCCTTGCAGTTCTGCACCACCGTGGTCAACGAGAGCAATACCGGGCAGCGCATCACCGACGCCAACCCGGTCGTCTCGCTGACCTTCCCGACAGGACAGCGTGCTCAGTTCGTCATTCCACCGGCGGTCGAGGCGGGTCAAGTGTCCATCACCATCCGCCTTCCTGCCAAGCAGACGCGCACCCTGGACCAATACCAGCAGGAAGGCTTCTTCAACGAATTGCTCGACGAAACGGCAGGCATTGACCCGCAGGACAAGGAGCTGATGGCGCTGCGCGCGGCGCACCGCTACGCAGACTTTTTCAAGCAAGCGGTCATCTACAAGAAGAACATCGTGGTTTCCGGCGCGACGGGCAGCGGCAAGACCACCTTCATGAAGTCGCTCGTTCATCACATTCCCCCCAGCGAGCGCCTGGTCACCATCGAAGACGCACGCGAACTCTTCATCGACCAGCCCAACGCCGTGCACCTGCTCTACTCCAAGGGAGGCCAGAGCACCGCCAACATCACCGCCAAGAGCTGCATGGAAGCGTGCCTGCGCATGAAGCCTGACCGGATCATCCTTGCGGAGTTGCGCGGTGACGAGTCGTTCTACTTCATCCGCAACTGCGCCTCGGGCCATCCCGGCTCCATCACGAGCTGCCACTCGGGCAGCGTCGAGCAGACCTGGGACCAGTTGGCCCTGATGGTGAAGGCCTCGAGCGAAGGCGCCGGACTCGAATTTGCCACCATCAAACGATTGCTCATGATGACCATCGACATCGTCGTGCACATCAAGTCCCATTCGGGCAGACGCTACATCACAGGCATCGATTACGAGCCCGGCCGTCACGCAACGGCCGAGACCTCGTAGCCCTGCCGCTCACCTCAACCGACAAAGAGCAACACCGTGTTCCCAGGAATGGAAATCTTGGCCTGCCCCAACCTCGCTGTCCCGGCGCAGGTCATGCGGCATGTCGTCCATGTCGAGTCCAGCGCCAATCCGTTCGCCATTGGCGTCGTCGGCGCGCAACTCGTTCGGCAGCCCAAGACGCTGGAGGAAGCGGTTGCCACCGCAAAAATGCTTGAATCCGGCGGATACAACTATTCGCTGGGTGCGGCGCAAGTCAATCGGGTCAATTTCCGCAAGTACGGGTTCGACAGCCACGAAAAAGCCTTCGACCTGTGCACAAACCTGGCCGCAGGCGCCAGCATCCTGGCGAATTGCTACACCAGTGCCGGCGGGGACTGGGGCAAGGCTTTCAGCTGCTACTACTCTGGCAACTTCGTGACCGGGTTTCGCGACGGCTATGTGCAGAAGGTCTTCGACTCGATCAATCGAGGACAGGCGGTGGCGAACGCCCCATCAGCAGTCAAAGCCATTGCGCTGCGTGCGGGCAGCACGCCGTTGCGTGCAACACCCACTCCCGCTGCCATGCCGGCAGCTCCTGCTCGCGCCCGCGCAGAGGCGCAAGAGCTCACCACGGCGCAATCGCGGATCTCGATGCGGGTGGTGCCGATGGCCCCCTCCGCGCCCACGGCAGCGCCCGTGGCGGAATCGATACCCAGCGTGCCCGTCACGCCGGTTACAACGTCGCCGGCGCCGCCCGGTGCCGTGGTCAGGTCCGATGTCTTCGTACCGCAAGTGCGGCTTCCTTCGGCAGGCAATGCGCCCGCCAGAACTGCACCCGCCGTTTCTGTAGACCAGCCCACCAGCGACAGCGCTTTCGTTTTCTGACCTTCCATTCACTTTATCCAACAGAGAGCAAATCCAGTATGCAACGCCACCCCAATGCCTTCCCGTCGCGCGCCAACCGCGCTTTTGCGCACCAGCAGGCGCTTCGCAATGCCGCCATTGCAGCCCTGGTCATCGTTCCCTGCCTGGCCATGGCGCAGGTCGGCGGTGACCTCACCAGTGCCACTTGCGGCGTGCTGGGCAAAGTCAAGACCTTGCTGAATGCGGTGTCGATCATCGTGGTCACTATCGCTGTCATCTTCTCGGGTTACCAGATCGCTTTCGCGCACAAGCGCATTGGCGACGTGGCGCCCGTGTTCATTGGCGGGCTTCTGATCGGCGCGGCCGGGCAGATTGCCAACATGCTCATCGCCACCAATACCAGCGACGCGGGCTCTGGCTGCACCGCCGCGAGCCTGATGATTGAGCCCCTGACCGGCTTCGCCGGCCTCGTGCAGGCAATCGGCCAATATGCATAAGAATCCGATGTTTCGCGGCTGCACCCGCCCGCCCATGTTCATGGGCGTGCCCTACGTGCCCTTCTTCATTGGCGCGGGTGGATGCATGTTGTTGGCGATGTACTTCGACCTGCTTTTTTTGGCGCTGATCCCCGTGGTGATTCTGGTCATGCGCTTGATGGCCCAGCGCGACGAGTTGATCTTCCGGCTGCTCGGGCTGCGCCTGCAGTTCCGTACCCGCGTGCGCAACATTGAGCAGCATCAAGGTATGTGGGTGTTCACGCCCAACGTCTATCGCGGGCAATCCAAAGACAACTTCTAAGAGACGGGAGCCACCATGAAACAAATCAAGATCCATCGATTTCAAGTGGCGGCCGCCCGGATCGTTCTGGCCGTGGCGGCCATCAGTGCATCGACCCATGCTTCCGCACAAGTCATCGTGAATGACGTGATCGGCGTGGGCAAACAGATTGCCGAATACGCGGAGCAGGCAAGGCGGTGGGGCGAAACGGCGGCGCAATACCAAAGGCAGATCGCGGCCTATCAGCAGATGGTGTCGACCATCTCCGGTTTGAGCATCCAGAGCCTGCTGCCGCAGCAGCCGCTTCAAAGACTCGACGAGGGAAGACTGGCGGAGCAAGCCTGCCCGGGCTCCGGGAGCATGGTCAACGACGTTCTTTCCGCAGTGACGGGTGTCGACTTGAATGGGCCAGTTGTACAGAACGCTCAACGCCTCTGCGTAATGACGACCAAGCTCAAAGTCAGGATGTACAACGAGAATGTCGAGCGTGCCAATCGTCTTATCGTTTATGACAGTGGATTGAAAAGGGTCGTCAATCTCATTGACTCGCTCACTGGAAGCGCCAGCTCCAACGGCAATACCCAGCGATTGATTCTGGAAACAGCGCAGAAAGATGCACAACTCAAAGTGGAAATGGAAAACTACGCTGCCAATATGGCGGCGTATGAAACCTTGCTGAGAACGCTCGAGAACCAGCAGTCCATTCTCGCCAGGGCTTCGCTCAGAGGCAAAGCATCCCTGCTGGGCAGCGTCACGCAAGCCGCAGCATTCGCCACCGCTTTTCGTTGAGCCCAGCGTCTGAACGAACATCATGGATTTCATTTACTTCGCGCTCATCTACTCCTGGCTGACGGAAAAGATCGATACATTCGGTTCAAGCCTTGTGGTCCGGTCGATGCAATTCGCCACTTCGATCGCACTTGCCCTCTTGACCGTATGGATCATCGTCCAGGGCTTTCGCATCCTCACCGGGCGCTCGCGGGAGTCGATGATGGGCATGGTCAGCGACATGGGCCGCGCGGCGGTCATCGTGGCCGTTGCCACCGTCATGGCGATCGGCTCGCTGGACTTGCAGCAATTCTTTGGCGAAGACCTGGCTCGCAACATCAACTCGCTCGTCACCGGCTCCAACGAATCGCCCAGCAGCAACATCGACCGTAATCTGGCGTACACCCAGCTCGCGATGGGTGCGATCGAAGCGATCTCCGTACCCGCAGGCGATGCTGCGGGCTCCAATGCGCAGAGCCGTGCATCGCTGATCGCCATGCTGGGCGTGGCCGGCCCGCCGATGACGGCTGGCGCCATGCTGCTTATGTACAAGGTGGCGATGGCTCTGTTCATCGGGCTGGGGCCGCTGTTCATTCTTTGCCTGATCTTCGAGCAAACCAAGTCGATGTTTCACCGCTGGCTGATGTACGGCCTGGCTACGCTGTTCTCGCTGGCAGTGCTCAACTTCATGGTCTCGATCGTGCTGGAGTTGACGCTGCGGGTAGCCGCGGCGATGTGGGCGTCGACAGCGATCAACGCGATCACCGGTGCCAATGCCGAAGGCTTTACGAATCAGGCCTTGCAGCAAGGAGGCATTGGCTTGCTGATGACCGTTTTGTTGGTGAGCACTCCACCGATGGCCGCAGCGTTCTTTGGTGGCACGATGGGGCAGTTCATGAGCTATGCACAGGTGAATGGGGGCGGTTCCGTGAACCGCCCGGGGCCGCAGGGACAGCCTCCCGGATCTTGGGGAGGGTTTGGGCCAGGGGCACCCGCGACTGCGCCAACGCAAGCTCGCCCAGTCGAGAGCCAAGCAGGCAATAGTGGAGGGTTCAACCGTCCAATCACTCAAGCGCCCGCTGCGGACACCATCAGGCCATATCAAAGCGAAGGAGTTCGCACATGAGGTTTGTTTGCATTTTCAGCGCGCTGGTTTGGTTTTCGTGTCTGAGCTTGGGAGCACATGCCGAAGGAAACTGCCCGGCAGGGTCCTACCCGATTGGTGGAAAAGCGGTAGCAGGATGTGCTCCCATACCTGGTTACGGTAACGGTACTGGTGCCGGGAACCAGCAATCACCAACCCCTCCAGCTGCCATATGGGAAGACCGATGGGGCGCGATGGCGACAGATGAGCCACGCGGCGTTTTAGGTGCGGTTACCGGATTCTCAAATGAACAAGCCGCCCAACGAGCGGCGCTGAGTGACTGCAAAGCCAAAGGCGGCATCAATTGCTCCCTGACCAATTCTTACAAAAATGGCTGTACTGCTTTAACCGTCAGTGACTCGAGCTTTTACTATGGCGCCGACACCACGAAGGAGATCGTAGCTTCCGACGGAATGCGCGCATGCACCGAGGCGGGGAAAAAGAATTGCCGCACTTACTACACCGCGTGCAGCCCCCCGGTTCGCATTAGATGAGGCCCAGGCCTGACACAAGCTTCGATTTTCTCGAAAAACCTACCATGTATCGCAATGACGCCGACTCAACCGCAGAATGGGTGAATCGCCTCACTTACTTCTTGGCACAATAAATATCATCAACCAGGCTTCACCATTTAATCCACCAGCGCAAACACGATATTATTGAAGACACGCCCCATACTGGCCGTCAAACTACCACGCTGATTAATCCGTCTGCGGCAAACTGGTGCGAATTCAATAGAATCCGTGCGCCGCGTCAATTTCCATCGGCCCAATCAAGCGCCCATAGCTCAAGCGCATTGCAGGTAACATCGTAATGAAACGCCGTTATGCCACCGCCCTCTTCATTCTTTCAACCATCGCTGCTCCTGCGTTTGGAAAGTCCATGAAACAACCCAACATCAAGCTCAATCCGCATCCCAAGATGCGCTACGAAATCACGCTGACCATCGAGGACGCACCGGGGCCGTTCGATGCTGTGGAGGGGTCTGCAGGCTATGAAGTAGCGAATCGCGATTGCGTGCCGCGCGCGCCTTTCAGCGGGGCAAAGTTGACTCCCAATAAAAATGTGCCGATGGCATTGACCCATGTGAGCGACAAGGTCCACAAGGGCGAGCTCTATGTCGATCTGTTGACGGATGAGGACTACTTCGGGCTGGGCCTCTGCCGCTGGTCCATGCCTTTCGCTGACTTCGATCTGCAAATTGGAAACCTGGCGTTCGCTCACTCCATCTCCCTTGAAGACATTCTGGCTGGCAAGTCAGTTACGCGGTACTTCAATAAGATTTCTTATGTCAGCGAGGACGCGAGGTCACCAAAAAGCGACCACCCGCGTGTCAGCAGTGGCAACGCAAGCCGGGCCGAATTCAAGGATCCGACGAATACCTTCTCGATGACACTCTCGGCCAAGGAGAAATTCCAATGACGATCAAGTCCACGGATTACGCGCTGCTGGCACAGGATTCGTACAACCATCGTGAACCCAAGAAGGAAGTCATATTGGGCGAAGTGGCGTACAAGATTCTTGACCATGCCGACAACCCCAGAACCGGTTTTCAGGCAACGGCCTATCAGCGGGTAGATTCGGGTGAAGTCGTCATCGCCTATCGCGGCACCGAGTTCGATCGCGAACCTTTGCGCGACGGCGGCGTCGATGCCGGCATGGCGTTGGCGGGTGTCAACGCACAAGCGGGCGATGCCAGTGCTTTCACGACAAAGGTGCTGGCGCAAGCCAAGGCCGAGGCACTGGAAAGCGGCAAGCCCTTCGATGTCACCGTCACCGGACATTCGCTGGGTGGCACGCTGGCCGAGCTGGAAGCGCACAAATTCGGTCTGCAGGGCGAAACTTTCAACGCATATGGTGCAGCCGGGCTGCTGCATGGCGTTCCGCGAGGCGGCAACCAGGTCATCAATCACGTTCGCGCCGGCGATCCGGTGAGCGCAGCCAGTACGCATTTCGGCGAGGAGCGTGTTTACGCAGTCCAGCAAGATATCGACACACTAGGCAAGGCCGGCTACCGCGAGGGTGGCGGCGCTCTGAGTGCGCGCAACCCCATCAAGGCGACGGATTTTGATGCGCATTCGATCGACAATTTCGTGCCTGACAGCGATATGCTGGGCCGCTCGATCATTTCGCCGGAGAACGTGGCACGCTATAGCGCCAATCACGGCATGATCGACCGCTACCGCAATGACATACACAATGCCCGCGCCATAGTTTCCGCTCCTCTGCAAACCGGAATTCAGGCTGGTCAGACCATCGGCCACGGCGTGAATGCCGTTGGCCGGGCCGCAGGACAGGTCTATGACGCAGCACGCGACAGGGTGGAGACAGGTGCTCGTCGGGTCGGCGAAGCACTGGAGCGCACCGGAGAAGCGGCGCGCGAAGGCGCCTCCCGCATCATCGACAAGGTAGGCCATCCAGGGTCGTGGTTTGGCAGCATGAACCATCCAGAACACCCCGGCAACGGGCTCTACATGCAGTCCCTTCAAGGGATCGAGAAGATCAATGCCCAACACGGCATTGCATCCGATCAGCGCACCTCCAATGCCGCCGGCACGTTGGCTGCAGCGGCTTACCAATCAGGGTTCAAGCAGGTCGATCATGTGGCGCTGGGTGAGAACGGCAACAAGCTCATTGCGGTGCAGGGTGTGCCAGGCTCGGCGCATTCCAAGGTGACCCATGTGCCCACCGTGCAAGCCATGAACACCCCGCTTGAGGAGAGCTCCATCAGCTACCTCCAGGCGATGAACAAGGATGCGCAGCGGCAGGTTGCATTGCCACATCAAATCCAGCAACCACAGCAGCAGCCGAACATGTCGGTCTGAGGCGCGGCCTGGCGTTGCTGGTGCCGTCGTCTACCAGCAACGCATGACGACGCCGGACCTCTCCATCGTCTTCGCCGTGCCGCCGAAGACAGCTCAGGTGACGCTGCTCATACGCCTGAGCAAACACTTTCTTTCAACCCTTTGGCCCATCGAGGTTGGTATCGCATGAAAACAGCAACCAGGATGTTCCTCCTCAGCTTCGCGCTCTTGGTGTATGGCCCTGGCGCAATGGCGTATGAAAGCACCGCTCAGGTCATCAAACGTCAAGCGCCCACAGGCATCAGCAATATGTTCTATGAATGCGTTGAAAAAGCGGAATCAGACGATATCGCTCTCGCTTCATGTCAATCTGCGGAAAAGAAACGGCAAGACGCGCGATTGAACGCTGCTTATAAATCGCTGCTCAGCACGCAGCGCGGCACGGCCAAGGAAAAACTGATACGCGCCGAGCGCGCCTGGCTCGAATTCCACAACACCAGCAAAACCTTGGAGTCATCACTTTATGGCAGCGAAACGGTGAGTAGTTTTCAAGTCATGCAGCAAGAACTTTTTCGTCTCTGCGGGCGCGCCAATGTTTTGGAAGAATATTTGTCGATCGTGAACGATCGGTAGCCGCAATTTGTTACTCAATGGAGCAGACCATGGCCAATCAAGATGACAACACCGCCAGCATCACCGACATCGATACTCACGATGTCAACTCGGTTGCTGGAGCCACTTATTTCGTTGTGGGTCGTGGCACCGAGGGAGGCGCGTCCTCTTTTCATCTCTCCATTGCCGGTGTAACGGTCAACAAGTCGGAACCCGATTGGGGAGATGTCGATTCGGTTCGAGACAATAGCGGCTACTCACTTGGCACAATTCAAGTCGACTTCGGTCAGCGCGGTACATGGGCGCTCGGTGCGGTCGCGGGTCGCCCCCTCAAGCCTGGCGAGACCACCTACGTGGATGCCGTCGTTGACCAAGCCGCGAAGTATGCCCAAGCGCATGGCCTTGCGTTCACTCAAGACAAGGCGAAACTTCGCGAAGATCTGCTGAGTCACGGTGACGGCCAGCGTTTCATCGGCGAAGGAAAAAACCGAAAGGCAGACCCCCGCACGCCGCTCGTCTATATCGATGAGGACACTCGCGACAGCATCAATGCTTGGGCATCTTCCTCGGAAGGCCAGCAGTGGATCCACAAGAACATCGATTTTCCGCAGGTGAAGAACGCGACGCAGTCCGCCATGGACCTGCTGGACAAATACGGAGAAAACATCTCTGCAGATCGCCGCCTGGAAACCATCGCCATTCTGGCAAAGACGGAAAACCAGATGCCGTCACAATTGAGAAAGCTTGAGCGAGTCCTCAAGGACGGCGGCGACTACGATGATGTGCTTGCAAAGGCCAACGAGATCAAGAACAGGTACAGCGCTTATGACGGCCCGAAGGCTGCGGCCATCGCCGAAAACTACAAGAATGCCTACCAGGACCCAGAAAAGGCTGCAGCACTTGATCGCGCCCAGACCAAGGTAAGCGATGCGAACTTCGATCCCTCCAAATCGGCCAACGACCCGGACATTAATGCTGCGCTGAAGGCGATTCATCCCGGAAGACGACAGCATGGCGTCAAGAGTCCCGACGCCGATGTGAGCGAGCTTCAAACCAAGCTCGCCCAATTGGGTTACACAGGCAGTAACGACAAGCCCCTCGTGGCTGACGGGCACATGGGTGACAACACCCGACACGCCATCAAAGCTTTTCAGCACGACCACCATCTCAAGGAAGATGGCGTGGCAGGCCCGGCCACTTTGAGGGCCATCAATGCCAAGCTCACGGAGCAAGCGTTGATACCAAGATCGCAGCAAGATCCGCAGCTTCAAGACAACCCGTTGTTCAAACAGGCCCAGAGCGCTCTCCAAAGGGTCGATGCACAGTTTGGCCGCACGCCTGATCAATTGACCGACAACGCCGCTGGCGCAGTCGCGGTGTCCGCTCACCGAGCCGGCCTGACGCGCATCGACCATATCGAATTGGGCGGTGTGGACAACAGCAAGATATTCGCTGTGCAAGGCAAGCTGGGGACGGCGCATTCGAAGGTTATCGACGTGCCGACGGTGGATGCCATGCACACACCTATTGCGCAAAGCGACAAGGCCTTTGCGCAAGCTCAGCAGCATTCGAGCGCGACTCAGCAGGCACCACAGGTGACACCCCCCACACCACAACAAGCGGCACCGGAGTTTTCTCGCTGAGCCACCTCTATGGCAAGTTGCCCGGGAACAAGCACTTCAGCGAAACCCGCGCAGGAAAGTATTGATCATGAAACTACGCACTATTTCCCGCTTTTTCGCGCTGGCTTCGGCTTTGGGCTTTGTCCTGACCGCCCCTGCTCGCGCCCAGGCGCCGGACCCTTGTTCGGTCTTTCTTTGCATGGCCAGCGTGTCCGGCTTTGGCACGCCAACTCCGGCCTGTGCACCGCCGATCGCTGTCTTCCACAGCATCCAAATCTGGAGTCCCGCGTTCAACCCGTCAGCCACGGCGGCGGCACGCCGGGCATTCCTGATGGCATGTCCAGGCGCTGCCGTACCGAATCAGCCCATCCTGGAAGCCATCATCGCGCAGTGGGGCTACATACCTTGACTGGCACCGCCCGCTGACCCATAGAAGCATTTGCTTCTAGGACTTTGCGGGAACACTGCCACCCCCCCATAGAAAGCTACCCATGTCCACGCCGCCCTTCAGTCCCGACACGCCCATCAGCGAGTTCATCCCTTTCTCCACGCACGTCTCTCCCACGGTGCTCAAAACGACGGGCGGCGACTTCTTCCTGACCTGGCGGCTCGACGGACTGCCTTTCGTCGGCCGCGAGGAATGGGACATCGAACACAAGCACAACGCGTTTAACCGCATGATGCAAACGCTGCGTGCGCCAGACTTCACCAACGTGGCTTTCTGGGTGCACGACATGCGGCGGCGCCGCCGCGTGAACGACGCCAGCCGGTTCCAGGACGCGTTCAACCAGTCGCTTTCCGATGAATACTTCAAGGCGCTCTCAGCACAGAAGCTGATGCAGAACGAGCTGTACCTGACGATGATCTATCGCCCAGTGGTGACTGGCAAACGCTTCGTTGAAAAATCCACCGACACCTCGCGCCTCGCGTCGGAGCAGCAACAGGCCATCGACAAGCTGCTCGAACTCGCCGGCAACATGGAGGCGGTGCTCAAGGACTACGCACCGGTTCGCCTGCGCATGTATGAGGCGCCGAACGGCATCGTCTTCTCCGAAACGCTCGAATTCTTCGGCTACCTGCTCAACCGCGTCGAAGAGCCAGTTCCGGTGCTGAAGGCACCGGTCTACCGTTATCTGCCCATCAGTAGACAGCGCTTTTCGGCCAAGTCCGGCGACTACGTGCTCACCGCGCCCGACGGCACCAACCACTTCGGCGCTCTCCTCAACATCAAGGAGTATCCCGACGGCACGCACCCGGGCGTCCTGAACGGGCTCAAGTACCTCGATTTCGAGTACGTCATCACCCACTCCTTCAGCCCCATGGGGCGGCACGACGCGCTCAAGGCGTTGGAACGCACCAAGGGCATGATGATCTCCTCGGGCGACAAGGCCGTGAGCCAGATCATCGAACTCGATCAGGCCATGGATCAACTCACGTCCGGCAACTTCGTGCTCGGCGAGTACCACTTCACCATTGCGCTCTACGCACCAGATCAGGCCACGCTCGCCCAGCACATTGCCACCACGCGCGCCGAACTGTCAAATGCGGGCTTCGTCTCGGTCAAGGAAGACCTCGCCGTCACCGCCGCGTTCTATGCGCAGTTCCCCGGCAACTGGAAGTACCGCACGCGACTCGCGAACGTCAGTTCGCTCAACTTTCTGGGCCTGTCGCCGCTGCACAACTTCGCGAGCGGCAAGCGCGACAACAACCCGTGGGGAGCCTGCGTCACCACGCTGCAGACCGTCAACGGGCAGCCCTACTACTTCAACTTCCACGCCACGCTGCCTGGCGAAAACTCGTTCGGCGAGAAGGCCATCGCCAACACCATGGTGATCGGCAAGTCCGGCACCGGCAAAACCGCGCTCATCAACTTCCTGCTCAGCCAGATCCAGAAGCTGGACCCGGCACCGACCATTTTCTTCTTCGACAAAGACCGCGGCGCCGAGATCTTCGTACGCGCGTGTGGAGGCAACTACCTTTCGCTCGAGAACGGCCAGCCCACCGGCTTCAATCCGTTCCATTGCGAGCGGACCGAAGCCAACATGCATTTTCTGAGCGACCTCGTCAAGGTGCTGGCCGGCAAGGCGGTCTATACCTCGCGCGAAGAAGAAGAAATCTACCGCGCCGTCGAAGCCATGCTCGATACGCCGATGCACCTGCGCAACATGACGAACTTCCAAAAGAGCCTGCCCAACATGGGTGATGATGGACTCTTCATCCGACTGCGCAAATGGACTGCCGGCAATTCGCTGGGCTGGGTGTTCGACAACCCCAAGGACACGATCGACCTGCAGAAGGCCAACATCATCGGCTTCGACTACACCGAGGTGCTCGACAACCCGGAGGTGCGCGTGCCGGTCGTCAACTACCTGCTGCACCGCCTCGATGCGCTGATCGACGGCCGCCGCCTCATCTATGTGATGGACGAGTTCTGGAAGATCCTCGACGGCGGCGGCGCGCTCAAGGACTTCGCCAAGAACAAGCAGAAGACCATCCGTAAGCAGAACGGCATGGGCATCTTCGCCACGCAAAGCCCTGAGGACGCGCTGGGCAGCGACATCTCCGCCGCGCTCATCGAGCAGACGGCCACCATGATCCTGCTTCCCAACCCCAACGCCAGCCGCGAGGATTACATCGACGGCCTGAAGCTCACCGAGTCGGAGTATCAGGTGGTGATCCGCCTGGACGAGCGCTCGCGTCGCTTCCTTGTCAAGCAGGGTCACAGCTCTTCGGTGTGCCAGCTCGACCTGCGCGGCATGGACGACGCGCTGTCGGTCATCTCCGCCTCCACGGACAACATAGAAATCATGCACAGCGTGCTGCGTGAGCGCGCCCAGGCCGAAGGCGTCTCGATTGACGACCTGCTGCCCCAGCACTGGTTGCAGGACTTCTACGACAACCGCAAGGGCATGGGCAAACGCGCCTCTTTGCCCGACGAACCGCAGGCGTTCAAGATCCCGCCGCGTCCGCGCTTGATCGCCTAGCCGCAAGCGTTCAATGAACCAGAACAAATTCCGGGCCATTTGATGTGATTGAAAGGTGGCATTTATGACTCGCCGCGATATTCCCGGCGACTCGAAAAGCACTTTCCCAATCAATATCAGGGGCGAAGGGAATTTCAAATGATACTCAGATTACGCATCAATTACAGAAAAACCAACTGCGCACCATGATTCAACGGTCATTCCCTTTGAAACGCAAAAATAAGTCTGCATCAACACTGTCAACAATGAGTGATATTCGATGAAAAATGCCAAGTGGGCTTGCGCCGCCCTGATTTTCGTCCTTGCACTATTTGCAGGTATTTATCTGTCTGGCTGGCTCATCCTCTTTCTTCTCAAAGTCGACATCCATGCACTGAGTTTGAGCACCTATCTGGATTACTGGAGGGCACGTGATCTCGCAGCGTATCGCCCCTTTGCAAAGCAAATTCATTGGGCAGGCTACATCGGCTTTGGTGTCCCCGCGCTCGTCTGGCTGGGTCTGCTGGCACTGCTCGTCAGGACCAAGGCCAAGTCGATTCATGGCGACGCCCGTTTCGCCACCAAGGCAGACCTGGGCAAACGTGCCATGTTCAAACCAGCGCCCAATGCGATCTTGGTCGGTAAATTGGGCGGCCGACTGGTTCGTCTGCCAGGCCAGCAATTCGTCATTCTTGCGGCGCCGACACGCTCGGGTAAAGGCGTGGGCATCGTCATTCCCAATCTGTTGGAGTACAGCGAATCGATCGTGGTGCTCGACATCAAGCAGGAAAATTACGAACTCACCAGCGGATGGCGTGCAAAACAGGGCCAGGAGGTCTATCTCTTCAATCCCTTCGCGGAAGATAGAAGGACGCATCGCTGGAACCCGCTCACCTATGTCTCCACCGACCCGAACTTTCGGGTGTCCGACCTGATGAGCATTGCGGCCATGCTGTATCCGGATGGTGCTGCCGATCAAAAATTCTGGGTCAGTCAGGCGCGCAACGCTTTCATGGCGTTCTCGCTGTATCTGTTCGAGAAATGGGAAGACGATGGCAGGCATGGACTTCCAGAGTCGATCCGCACAGCGCGCACGCTTGGGCAGATCTATCAACTGTCGTCGGGCAACGGTGCGGACTTGCGCAAGTCCTACGAGGACATGGCGGCGGCGCCGTTCTTGAGCGGCAACGCGCAATTGGCATTCTCCAACCTGCTGTCGCAAGCAGCGGAAACCTTCGCCTCAATTCTTGGCACATTCAAGGAACCGCTCAACGCGTGGATCAATCCGGTATTGGACGCTGCCACCAGCGCCGACGACTTCCTGCTGACCGACGTGCGCAAGAAAAAGATGACGATCTACATCGGCATCCAGCCCAACAAGCTCGCGGAGAGCCGGCTGATCGTCAATCTCTTCTTCAGTCAGTTGATCAACGTGAACACTAAAGAGCTGCCGCAGAACAACCCGCAGTTGAAGCATCAATGCCTGCTGCTGATGGACGAATTCACCAGCATCGGCAAGGTGGACATCATTGCCAACGCCGTGAGCTACATGGCCGGCTACAACATGCGGCTGCTGCCCATCATCCAGAGCATGGCCCAACTCGATGCGACCTATGGGAAGGAAGTGGCACGCACGCTGATCACCAACCATGCGCTGCAGATTATCTTTGCGCCGCGTGAACAGCAAGACGCCAACGACTATTCCGATATGCTGGGCTACACAACCGTGCGCAGGCAGAACGTGACCCGCGGCCGGGAAACAAGTCGCAGCGAATCGGAAGAACGACGCGCCCTCATGCTGCCGCAGGAGCTGAAAGCCATGGGACCAGACACCGAAGTCTTTCTCTACGAAGGCCTGCCGCATCCGGTGAAATGCGACAAGATCCGCTACTACCAAGACAGCTACTTCACGCGAAAGCTGCTGCCCAAGGTTGTGATTCCAGCCCTGTCGATCTGAACTCGGCGCTCAGCGAGCTGAATCGCGCCGGGTTTACGACTTTATTCACCCGTAACAGCTGCCCCGGGTCCCGCACCTCACTCCACCGTCACCGACTTCGCCAGATTGCGCGGCTTGTCGACGTCGGTGCCGCGTGCGCAGGCCGTGTGATAGGCCAGCAGCTGCAGCGGAACCACATGCAGGATGGGGCTCAGCGCGCCATAGTTCTCGGGCATGCGGATCACATGCATGCCTTCGGCGCTGGCGATCTGCGTGTCGGCGTCGGCCAGCACATACAGCACGCCGCCGCGCGCGCGCACTTCCTGCATGTTGCTCTTGAGCTTTTCGAGCAGCGCGTCGTTGGGCGCCACGGTCACCACGGGCATGGCGCTGGTCACCAGGGCCAGCGGGCCATGCTTGAGTTCGCCCGCGGGATAGGCTTCGGCGTGGATGTAGCTGATTTCCTTGAGCTTGAGCGCGCCTTCGAGCGCGATCGGGTAGTGGATGCCACGGCCCAGGAACAGCGCGTTCTCGCGCTGCGCGAACTCTTCGGCCCAGCTGATCAGCTGCGGCTCCAGCGCCAGCACCGCTTGCAGTGCCACCGGCAGGTGGCGCATGGCGGTGAGGTAGCGCGCTTCGTCTTCCTCGGTAAGGCGTCCCTTGCTTTGCGCCAGCGCCAGCGTCAGCAGGAACAGGCCCGCGAGCTGGGTGGTGAACGCCTTGGTCGAGGCCACGCCGATTTCGACGCCGGCGCGCGTGATGTAGGCCAGCTCGCATTCGCGCACCATGGCGCTGGTGGCGACATTGCAGATCGTCAGCGTGTGCTGCATGCCCAGGCTTTGCGCATGGCGCAGCGCGGCCAGCGTGTCGGCGGTTTCGCCCGACTGGCTGATGGTCACGACCAGGGTGCGCGGGTTGGGCACGCTGGTGCGGTAGCGGTATTCGCTCGCGACTTCGACCTGGCAGGGAATGCCGGCGATGCCTTCGAGCCAGTACTTGGCCGCGCAGCCGCTGTAGTAGCTGGTGCCGCAGGCCAGGATCAGCACATTGTCGATTTCCTTGAACACGCGCCAGGCCGCGGCGCCGGCCTTGCCGTGCACGGCAGCGCCGTCGAACAGCTCGGGAACGATGCCCAGCACGCCGTCGATGGTGTCGGCGATCGCGCGCGGCTGCTCGAAGATCTCTTTTTGCATGTAGTGGCGGTAGGGGCCGAGTTCGGCCGCGCCGCTGTGCGCGTGCACGGTGCGCACCGGACGCTGCTCGGCGGTCAGCGCTTCGCCGGCCTTGTCGAACAGCCAGTAGCGACCGCGCTGCAGGTCGACCATGTCGCCCTCTTCGAGGTAGACGATCTGGTCGGTCACGCCGGCCAGCGCCATCGCATCGCTGGCGACGAAATGCTCGCCGCCCTCGCCCACACCCAGGATCAGCGGCGAGCCCGCGCGCGCGCTGACCAGGCGTTCGGGTTCGTCCTTGTGCATCACGGCCAGCGCATAGGCGCCGTGCAGCTGGGCGACCGCGGCCTTGAACGCTTCGAACAGGTCGCCGTTGTAGAGGCTGTCGATCAGGTGGGCAATGACTTCGGTGTCGGTCTGGCTGACGAACACATAGCCCTTGGCCTGCAGGCTGGTGCGCAGCACTTCGTAGTTCTCGATGATGCCGTTGTGCACCAGCGCCACGCGCGCGGCCTGGCCTGGCTGGGCTTCGCCCGGGCCGAAGCTGAAATGCGGGTGGGCATTGCGCACCGCGGGCTCGCCATGCGTCGCCCAACGGGTGTGGGCGATGCCGGTGAAACCCTGGAGGTCTTCTGTCTGCACCTGCTCGAGCAGCTCGGCCACGCGGGCCGTGCTGCGCGCGCGCTGCAAGCCGGTGCTGCGCGTGTGCGATGCATCCAGTGCATGCACAGCGACGCCGCACGAGTCATACCCGCGGTACTCGAGCCGCTGCAGGCCCTGGACCAGCACGGGAACGATATTGCGATGGGAAACGGCGCCGACGATGCCACACATAGAACTTGCTCCTGAAGAAAGAACGGCGATGCTATGCTTGCCAGCGGGAAATATTTAATCGTTTTTCATTGATTAATGAAATTTAATTTTCACACACAACAAAAAGGAAATTAAATTCCACAAAAACAAAGGATATGAAATAAATGATCGATGACATAGACCTTCAGTTGCTGGATTTATTGCAACGGGATGCAAGCCTGAGCAACCAGGCGTTGGCCGAACGCGTCAATGTCTCGCCGCCGACCTGCCTGCGCCGCGTGCGCCGCCTGCACGAGGAAGGCATCATCGAACGCCAGGTGGCCCTGCTGCAGCCCGAGCGCCTTGCCGCGCTCGCCGGCCACGGTCTCACGGCCTGGGTCGAAGTCACGCTGGACCGCCAGGACGCGCAGTCGCTGGAGCATTTCGAAGCCCGTGCGGTGGCCGAAGACGCGGTGCAGCAATGCTGGCGCGTATCGCCCGGCCCCGATTTCATGCTCGCCACCTGGACACGCGACATGCCCGACTACCTTGCGCTGACCCAGCGACTGTTCACGCAGGACAGCAATGTGCGCAATGTGCGCGCTTTCTTTGCCACCAAGCGCGCCAAATTCGAGACCAAGATACCGCTGGCGCCAGCGCGCTGACGCGGTTTTACTCGGCTGAAGGGGCAGGCCAGTCGACGACCACGGTACAGCCCTGCCCAGGCGCGCTCTGGAGCGCAATGTCGGCGCCATGCAGGCGTGCCGCGGTCTGCGCCAGCGCCAGGCCCACGCCCACGCCGTCGAACTCGGTTTCACGGTGCAGCCGCTGGAACAGTCCGAACACCTGGCCGGCACGCGAGCCATCGCAGCCCACGCCATTGTCCTGCACCTGCCAACGCAGCCCGCCGCCGGGCAGCGTCTCGGCATGCAGAGTGATCTGCGGCGCCGGCTGAGCGCGCGAAAACTTGAACGCATTGTCGAACAGCGCGGCCAGCATGGGGCGCAGCAGCTCGGGGTCGGCCTGCAGCAGCACGGGCGCCACGGGCAGGCGCCACTGCACCTGCGCCGCCGCGGGCTCGGCCTCCACCAGCGCGGCGCGCACTTCGGCGGCGATGCGTGCCAGATCAACGGTCTGCCGGCGCTGCGACTCGCGCAGCATTCCCGCAACCTGCAATACGCCATCGAGCATGCCTCCCATGCGCCGCGCGGCCTGCTCCATCACGCCCATGAACTGCTCGGCTTCCTGCGCATCCGCGCCCTGCAAGCCGGCCATATGCAAGGTTTCGCGCAGCAAGGGCGTGTACGAAGTGATGTGGCGCAGCGGCGCGCGCAGGTCGTGCGACAGTGCGCGCAACCAGTCGTCGTGGCTGGCGCGCAGCGCGGCCAGCTCCTGCTCGCGCTGCGCCAGCAGGGCCAGCGCCTGGGGCAGGTCGGTCGGGAGCGACTGATCGGAGGGAACGCTGGAGGCAGGTTCAGGCATCATGGTTTGGGTAGTTTGCTCGGACGTTTCCAGTTGACGATATTGGCTTGTCGGCCACGCGCAACACCCAAGGTGCCCGCGGGAACATCCTTGGCAATCGTCGAGCCGCCACCGACGGTCGCGCCCGCGCCTATCGTGACCGGCGCCACCAGCACGCAGTTGCTGCCGATATGCGCATCGGCCTCGATCACGGTACGGTGCTTGTTGACGCCATCGTAATTGGCCGTGATGCTGCCCGCGCCATAGTTCACGCGCTCGCCCACCGTCGCATCGCCGAGGTAGGCGAGGTGATTGGCCTTGGCGCCGTCGGCCAGCGTGCTGTTCTTGACTTCGACGAAGTTGCCGATATGCACTTCGCGGCCCAGCTGCGCGCCGGGGCGCAGGCGCGCGAACGGGCCGACCAGCGTGCCGTCGCCCACGGTCACGCCCAGCTTTTCGCCATCGATGTGGGTGTAGGGGTGGATCACCACGCCCGCGCCAATGGTGGCGTTGGCGATGCAGCAGTGCGCGCCGATCGATGCGCCCGCGCCTAGCGTCACCGCGCCGCTGAAGATGCAGCCGATGTCGATCTCGACGTCCTGGCCGCAGGTCAGCGCGGCAGGTGCGCCGCTACGCTTGTCGTCACGCAGATCGAAGCGCGCGGGATCGGCCAGGCGCACGCCCTGCTCCATCAGCTTGTGCGCCTGGCGCAGCTGGTGGGCGCGCTCCAGTTCGGCGAGCTGCACCGGGCTGTTGACGCCCGCAACCTGCAGCGCATCGTCGATGCAGTGCGCGACCACGGGCACGCCGTCGGCCACGGCCATCGCCACGATGTCGGTCAGGTAATACTCTTTCTGGGCGTTGTCATTGGTCAGGCGCGCCAGCCAGGCGCTGAGCAGGCGCGCGGGCACGGCCATGATGCCGCTGTAGATTTCGGCGATGCGGCGCTGTTCTTCGCTCGCATCCTTGTGCTCGACGATGGCCTGCACCGCGCCGGCGGGCGTGCGCACGATGCGGCCGTAGCCGGTCGGGTCGGGCAGCGTCACGGTCAGCAATGCCAGACGGTCGCTGCCAGCGGCGTCGACCAGCGCCTGCAGTGTCGCGGCTTCCGTCAGAGGCACATCGCCCGACAGCACCACGGCCACGCCGTCGTCACGCAGCAGCGGAACCGCCTGCTGCACCGCATGGCCCGTGCCCAGCTGCGGCTCCTGGCGCACGAACTCGAGCGCAAAGCCCGCGGGCCGGGCGCTGGCAGCTGCCGAGATCGCGGCCTCGACTTCCGCCGCGCCATGGCCGGTCACCACCACCGCACTGCGCGCGCCAAGATGCGCGGCCTGGTCCAGCACATGCTGCAGCAGCGGCCGCCCGGCGAGGCATTGCAAAACCTTGGGAAAGCGGCTTTTCATGCGCGTGCCCTTGCCCGCGGCCATGATGATGAGGTCCAGTGATACTGTCATTTGATTGCTTGTCGTGATCGAGAGGTTGCGCCCGAGGGGCACAGACATGGTCCGAATTATCGCGCCCGGGCTTTGACCGCACGCCCCCGCAGCAACCCGCGATAACGACAAACAAATATCTTTTACATTTAAGCAAGACACTGGCACGCCACCTGTGCGCCGCGCCGCCGCATCCGCCCTGGAGCTGTTCATGCCCTCTTCACCGCTCCTCACTCCGTCGCCCGCCGCGCCGCCGCTGCGCACGCGCGCCGTGGCCGCGGGCCATTTGCGGGCCTTCGTGGCCGCAGCCGAACATCTGAATTTCCGTGCCGCCGCCGACACGCTGGCGCTCACGCCCTCGGCCGTGAGCCGGCAGATCCAGGCGCTGGAAGACGAAGTCGGCGTGGCGCTGTTCCTGCGCCACACGCGCGCCGTCGAACTCACCAGCGCGGGCGTGCACCTGCTGCGCGCGGTCGCGCCGGGGCTGGAGCGCATCGACGCCGCCGTGCGCCAGCTGCGCCAGACGGCGGGGCGAAAAAGCGTGGCGATCACCACCTGGGCGAGTTTTGCGGCCATGTGGCTGATTCCGCGGCTGGAAGCCTTTCAGCGTGAATTTCCCGATATCGACATCCGCATCGACACCTCGGACACCGTGATGGACATGGAGACCACCGATGTCGATCTCGCGCTGCGCTACAGCCGCGCGCCCGAAGGCGCGGGCGCCGAACGCCTGTTTGGCGAACAACTGGCCGTGGTCGCCAGCCCCTGGCTGCTGCGCAGCCAGCCGGCCATACGCACTCCGGCCGATGCCGCGCGTTTCACGCTGATTGAAACCGGCGACGCGCAGCGCCTGCCGCAACTCGCCTGGCTGGGCTGGCAGCGCTGGTTCCATGCGCACGGCAGCGAACCCTTGCAGCCGCCGCGCTGGCTCTATTTCAATTACGCCCACCAGATCGTGCAGGCCGCGCTCGCGGGCCAGGGCCTGGCAATCGCGCGCCTGCCGCTGGTCGCCGACGCACTGGCCAGCGGCGACCTGGTCGAGGTGCTGCCCACGCACCGGCTCGATTCGCCCCTGGCCTATTGGCTTCTGCCCGGCCCGCGCAGCGCGCCGCGCCCCGAAGTGCAGGCCTTCTGCGACTGGCTGCGCGACCAGGCCGCGCTGACGCGCGCGGCCATGGGTACGCCCTGAAAATCAACCCAGGGTGACGCGCGCGAACTTGCGCTTGCCGACCTGCACCACGAAAGTGCCGGCGTCGAGCTTGAGGCCGCGATCGCTGATCACCGCACCATCGACGCGCACGCCGCCGCCGTCGATCAGGCGGTTGGCTTCGCTGCTCGACGGCGCGAGATTCGCCTGCTTGAGCAGCGCGGCTATGCCCAGCGGAGCGCCGGACAGCTGGATTTCCGGGATTTCATCGGGCACACCACCCTTGCTGCGGTTGATGAAGTCCTGCTCCGCGGCATCGGCGGCAGCGGCCGAATGGAAGCGCGCGGTGATTTCCTTGGCCAGCATGACCTTGGCATCCTTGGGATTGCGCCCGCCCGCGACTTCGGCCTTGAGAGCGGCGATGTCGGCCAGGCTCTTGAACGACAGCAGCGTGTACCAGTCCCACATCAGCGTGTCCGAAATCGACAGCACCTTGGCGAACATGGTGTTGGCTTCCTCGGTGATGCCGATGTAGTTGTTCTTGGACTTGGACATCTTGTCCACGCCGTCCAGGCCCACGAGCAGCGGCATGGTGAGCACGCACTGCGGCTCCTGGCCGTATTCCTGCTGCAGATGGCGGCCCATCAACAGGTTGAACTTCTGATCGGTACCGCCGAGTTCCAGGTCGGCCTTGAGCGCCACCGAGTCATAGCCCTGCAGCAAGGGGTAGAGGAATTCGTGCAGCGAAATCGACTGGCCGCCGTGGAAGCGCTTGTGGAAATCGTCGCGCTCCATCATGCGTGCCACGGTGTACTTGGCCGACAGCTCGATCATGCCGCGCGCGCCGAGCTTGTCGCACCATTCGCTGTTGTAGCGCACTTCGGTGCGCGCCGGGTCGAGCACCATCGCCGCCTGGCGGTAGTAGGTTTCGGCGTTGATCTTGATCTGCTCGGCCGTGAGCGGCGGGCGTGTGGAGTTGCGGCCCGAGGGGTCGCCGATCAGCGTGGTGAAATCGCCGATCAGGAAAATCACCTGATGGCCCAGATCTTGCAGCTGGCGCATCTTGTTGAGCACCACCGTATGACCGATATGAATGTCCGGCGCCGTAGGATCAAGACCGAGCTTCACCCGCAAAGGCACGCCCGTGGCGGCCGAACGCGCGAGTTTGCGCGTCCATTCCTCCTGGGGCAGCAGTTCTTCGACGCCGCGCAAAGTGATTTCAAGCGCTTGTCCTACCTCTTCGGTGACAGGGTATGTTGTAACAGCAGGTTGATTCATAAGGGTTTTTTTCGATGCTGGGGAAGTACCCCCCGTTATAATTCGTGGCTTGTCGCTGTGGCGAATTCTAGTAGGGTCCCCGTATCGACACTGTCGAATGGCCTCCAACCCCTGGAAAGCGCGTCCTGCCGCACCTCCTTTTCCTCGTCCGATTGGACGCGCACCGAAACGGGAACTCCATTTTGAAATCTGGACTGATCATTGCTGGCACTGCCTTGCTGGCGCGGATAAGTAACACCCTGCAACAACACCCCAAGCGTGTTACCGCCGCGCTGGCTGCCGTGTTGCTGACCGGTGGTGGTGGTGCCTTCGCCGTCGCGTCGCTGGGACCCGATCCCGCCGACCTGCCGGTTCGCACCCTGACCCAACAAGTGGCCTCGCTGGCCGACGACACCCCCCTGGTCGAGCTGACCGAGCTGCAGGATTTCGCGCTCTACCGCTCCGACCTGTCGCGCAGCAACGATAACGCCGAAGCGCTGCTGCAGCGCCTGGGCGTTGCCGACCCCCAGGCCTCGGCCTACCTGCGCAGCAATGATCAGGTGCGCCAGCACCTGCTCGCTCGCGGCGGCCGTCTGGTGTCGGCAGAAGCCACGAACGACCACCAATTGACGCGCCTGACCGCTCGCTGGGCGCCCGATGACGACAGCACCAAGTTCCAGCGCCTGGTCGTCGAACGCAAGGACAAGGGTTTCGTCACCCGCCTCGAAACCGGCGATCTGGTGTCGAACAACCGCCTCGCGGGCGGCGTGATCCAAAGCTCGCTGTTCGCCGCGACCGATGCCTCCAACATTCCCGACGCCGTTGCCACACAGCTGGCCGAAGTCTTCAACGGCAAGATCGACTTCCGCCGTTCGCTGCGCAAGAACGACCGCTTCACCCTGGTCTACGAAACGCTGGAAGCCGATGGCGAGCCCCTGCGCAGCGGCCGTCTGCTGAGCGCTGAATTCCACAACAATGGCGATGTGCACCAGGCCATGTGGTTCCAGGAACCCGGCACCAAGGGCGCCTACTACGGCCTCGACGGCTCCAGCCTCGAACGCTCCTACCTCTCGGCACCTCTGGCATTCTCGCGCGTGAGCAGCGGCTTCGCCATGCGTTTCCACCCTATCCAGAAGACCTGGCGCGCGCACAGCGGCACCGACTTCGCGGCCCCCACGGGCACGGCAGTCCGCAGCGTGGCCGATGGCGTGGTGGAATTTTCGGGCGTGCAAAACGGTTACGGCAACGTGATCTTCGTCAAGCACCCCGACAACAACGTGACTGTGTACGCCCACCTGAGCCGCATGGACGTGCGCAAGGGCGCGCGCGTCGAGCAAGGCGCGACCATTGGCGCCGTCGGCTCCACCGGTTGGGCCACGGGCCCCCACCTGCACTTTGAAGTGCGCGTGAATGGCCAGGCCCAGGACCCGCTGACCGTCATCGGCAAGGCCCAGGCAGCACGCCCGGTGTCTACCGCGTCGCGCGCAGTCTTCAACCGCAAGGCCGAGCAAATGCGCATGGCCCTCGACTCCGCCGGCCAGACCCTGGCCAGCGCTGAATAAGCCCCCACCTGCCTCCCCCCGAAAAGCCGCTGCAAAGCGGCTTTTTTCATGTCTGCGGTGCACCACGCCGCTAACATGGCCCCATGACCTCTGCTGCCCCCAACCCGGATCTCTATATCGGCCTGATGTCGGGCACCTCGCTCGATGGCGTTGACGGGGTGCTGGTCGACTTCCAGGGCCACACACATGTATTGCAGCATGCGAGCTGCGGCTTCGATGTCGGACTGCGCGCCGAGCTGCTGGCGCTCAATGCCGCAGGCGACAACGAGCTGCACCGCGCGGCGCTCGCGGCCAACGCCCTGGTCGCATGCTATGCCGACGTGGTGGAGCAACTGCTGCAGCGCGCGGGCCTGCCCGCACATGCGGTGCAGGCGATAGGCGCCCACGGCCAGACCGTGCGCCACCGCCCGCAGATGTTCGACGGCACGGGCTATACGCTGCAGCTCAACAACCCGGCGCTGCTGGCCGAGCGCTGCGGCATCAGCGTCGTCGCCGATTTCCGCAGCCGCGACGTCGCCGCGGGCGGCCAGGGCGCGCCGCTGGTGCCGGCCTTCCACCAGAGCGTGTTCGGCCGCGCCGGACAGACGCTGCTGGCGCTCAACATCGGCGGAATTTCCAATATCAGCGTGCTGCCCGCCGATGAAGAGGTCAGCGGCTTCGATTGCGGCCCGGGCAATGCCCTCATGGACGCCTGGTGCCAGCGCCACACCGGCAAGGCCTATGACGACGATGGCGCCTGGGCGGCCAGCGGCAGCGTGCTGCCCGCGCTGCTGCAGCAGCTGCTCGACGAGCCTTTTCTGCAGCAGCCGCCGCCCAAGAGCACGGGCCGCGATCTGTTCAGCCTGGACTGGATGCAACAGGTGCTTGGCACGTTGCCTGTCGACACCCGCGCCGAAGACGTGCAGGCCACGCTGACCGAGTTCACCGCGCGCGCCTGCGCCGACGCAGCGCTGCGCTGGGGCCGGGAGGCGACACAACTGCTGGTCTGCGGCGGCGGCGCGCTCAACGGCCATCTGATGGCGCGCATCACGGCCCTGCTGCCCGGCATGCAGGTGCAAAGCACCACGGCCAGCGGCCTGCCGCCATTGCAAGTGGAAGCCACGGCTTTCGCCTGGCTCGCGCGCCAGACGCTGCGGGGCCTGCCGGGCAATCTCGCGCGCGTGACCGGCGCACGCGGGCCGCGCGTATTGGGCGCGATCTACCCGGCCTAGCGGGACCGGGGCAGCAGCGGATCAAGCCGCGTGAAAATCGACGCTGAAAACAACGTCATCACGCCCATGCAGATGAAAGTCGCCTGGAATGCCGGCAGGCTGCCCGCCGTGCCGGCCTGGCCCCAGAGCGCGTGAAAGCCCGCGAGCACCGCGCCCGCGACCGCCACACCCATGCCCATGGCCAACATCTGCACCATCGACAGCAGACTGTTGCCGCTGCTTGCGTACTCCGCTTCGAGGTCCTTGAGCGTGACCGAGTTCATGCCCATGAACTGCATGGAATTGCTCGCGCCGAACACCAGCAGCTGCGCGACACGCAGCCAGAACGGCTGCTCGGGCGTGATCAGCGCAAAGCTCGCGATCATCACGGCCAGCACGCCGGTGTTCACGACCAGCGTGCGCCGGTAGCCCCAGCGCTGGATCAGCCGCGTGCCCACCGGCTTGACCAGCATGCTGGCCAGCACCGTGGGCAGCATCATCATGCCGGCCTGCATGGGCGACAGGCCTATGCAGACCTGCAGCACCAGCGGAATCAGAAACGGAATGCTGGAGCTTCCCAGACGCGTGAACAGATTGCCCAGCAGGCCCACGCGCAGGCTGCGCACCGCGAACAGCTCGGGCGCGAACAGCGGATCGGGCCGGCGCCGCGCATGCCACCAATAGACCAGCAGGCTCGCCAGGCCGGACAACAGCAGCGCGCCGGCACCGGCCGCGCCCATGAAGTGCAGCCCTTCGAGCGACAGCGACACCGCCACCATGCCGAACGCCAGCAGCGCATAGCCTGCGACATCGAAGCGCTTCAGGCGCAGCAGCAAGGAGTCGGGCATGAAGCGCAGCGTGGCCAGCAGTCCGATCGCGCCCACGGGCACATTGACCAGGAAGATCCAGTGCCAGGTCGCATACTCGACCATCCAGCCGCCCAGCGTGGGGCCCACCAGCGGCCCGATCAGGCCGGGCAGCGTGACGAAGCTCATGGCGCGCAGGAACTGCTCGCGCGGAAAGGCGCGCAGCACGGCCAGCCGCCCCACGGGCATCAGCAGCGCGCCGCCGCAGCCCTGAATGATGCGCGCCAGCACCAGCTGGTTCAAGCTCGCGGCGAGCGCGCACAGCACCGATCCCAGCACGAACAGCGCGATCGCCAGCAGATAGACGCGGCGCGTGCCAAACCGGTCAGCGACCCAGCCCGAGGCCGGAATGACCATCGCCATGGTCAGCGAATAGGCGACGATCACCGACTGCATGCGCAGCGGGCTTTCGCCCAGAGCCGCGGCCATGGTCGGCAAGGCCGTGTTGACGATGGTCGCATCCAGCGTCTGCATGAAGAAGCCGATGGCGACCAGCCACAGCAGTACGGAATTCGAGCGGGCGAGCGTCATGGGAAAGCGTCAAGGCAGCCAACAAACGGGCATAAAAAAGCCGCCTGGCAGGCGGCTGGGCAGAGGACTCCGCAGGTGCACGGAGTCCAAGGCTAATGTGTATCGCTCAGGCCGAGAAGCTCGAGCCGCAGCCGCAGGTGGTGGTGGCGTTCGGGTTCTTGATCACGAACTGCGCGCCCTGCAGGTCTTCCTTGTAGTCGATCTCGGCGCCCACCAGGTACTGGTAGCTCATGGCGTCGATCAGCAGCGACACGCCATGCTTGGTCATGGTGGTGTCGTCTTCGTTGGTGATTTCATCGAATGTGAAACCGTACTGGAAACCCGAGCAGCCGCCGCCTTGCACGAACACGCGCAGCTTCAACTCAGGATTGCCTTCTTCGGCGATCAGATCTGCCACTTTCGCCGCCGCGCTATCGGTGAAGACGATGGGAGAAGGCATTTCGCTCTGGATGTTTTCTGCAACGGCGCTCATGTGGGTACTCCGATATTCAAGGTTTGAGGGAAATGGTACTGCAAATCGCTCGGGAATTCGGACCCTCCCGTGCTTGCCGCCAATGCAAGTGGGGCCTTTACCCACAGATGCGTTCCAGCGCAGCGCGCCCGCAGCGTCAATGTGCGAGCTTGAAGGCCGCCACCGCCCGCACCAGTTGCTGGGCCTGCGCCTGCATGCTGGCCGCGGCCGCGGCACTTTCCTCGACCAGCGCGGCATTCTGCTGCGTGACCTGGTCCATCTGGATGATGGCTTCACCGACCTGTGCCACGCCCGTGCTCTGCTCGGCGCTGGCCGAACTGATCTCGGCCATGATGTCCGTGACGCGCTGCACCGCGCCGACGACTTCGTCCATGGTGGTGCCGGCCCTGTCGACCAGCGCGCTGCCTTGATCGACACATTCCACACTGGCGCTGATCAGGTGCTTGATTTCCTTGGCGGCCTGGGCCGAGCGGCTCGCGAGGCTGCGCACCTCGCTGGCGACCACCGCGAAGCCCCGGCCCTGCTCGCCGGCGCGCGCCGCCTCGACCGCGGCGTTCAGTGCCAGGATGTTCGTCTGGAAAGCGATGCTGTCGATCACGCCGATGATGTCGGTAATCTTCCTGGAGCTGTCATTGATCGTCTTCATCGTCTCGGTGACCTGACTCACCACCGCTCCGCCGCGCACGGCCGCCGTCGATGCGGTCTGCGCCAGCGCATTGGCGTGGCGCGCATGGTCGGCGTTCTGTTTGACGGTGGCGCTGAGTTGCTCCATCGAAGCCGCCGTCTCTTCCAGCGCCGACGCCTGCTCCTCGGTGCGCTGGCTCAGATCGCTGTTGCCCTGGGCAATCTGCGAAGACGCCGTCGCCACCGACTCCGAACTCTGGCGCACTTCGCCCACCACGCGTGTCAGGCTGACCTGCATATGCTGGAGCGCCGTCAGCAACTGCGCGGTTTCGTCCTTGCCCTGCACCTCGAACTGCCGGCTCAAATCACCCGCGGCCACGGCGCGCGCCACTTCCACCGCGCGACCGATGGGGCGCGTGATGGTGCGGCTGAACAGCACGCCCGCACCCAGGCCCGCACCGAAGACCACGAACATCAGCGCCAGGGAAATGGTGTTGGCGCGTTGCGCGCCGCTGTCGGCGCGCAGCGACTGCGCGACGCTGTCGGCCGCGATCTTGTCCCTGGATTCGTCGAGCAGCCTGGCGGGCTCGCGGTCTATGCCCTGCACTGCGGCGTCGCCCGCCGTGGGATCGAAATCGGCGGCCTTGAAGGCCTCGAAGCCGCGCTGATAGCTCTGCGCCATCGCTGCATGCGAGGCCGCGAACTTTTCCACCAGCACCCGCGCTTCACCGGCGGGCAGGCCCGCGATCAGCTTGCGGCTGCCCTGGTCCACGTCGCGCGAAAGTTGATTGAATGCACTCCAGTGCCTGTCCAGCGCCTTGGGGTCCTTGCCCCGCACCAGCACGTTCTTCCATTCCTGCACCTGTGTCTTGAACCCCAGCGCCATGTCGGCAACGTCGCGTTCGCTGTCATGACCGGCCTTGACCGTCGTCGCATAGGTGGCCAGCGACTGGTTCAGGTTGTAGATGCCGAACAGCGCGGCGCACAGCATGAGGAGCAGCGATGCGGCAATGACCAGGGGGAGTTTGAGGCTGAGTTTCACAATTTTTCCCGCCCTGCGTTTTCAGGGCAGAGAAGCTTAGAAGTCGATGCGGCGCATGTGCCCAAAGGGACACGCCCATTAAAAAAGCCACCCGAAGGTGGCTTTTTTTTGCGCCTGCCGAAGAGACTCCGGCAGACTGCAGTGCTGTGAGCTTAACGCTTCGAGAACTGCTTGGCGCGGCGCGCACCGCGCAGACCGACCTTCTTACGTTCGACTTCACGGGCATCGCGCGTCACGAAGCCAGCTTGGCTCAGGACGGGCTTCAGGCCTGCGTCATAGTCGATCAGGGCGCGCGTGATGCCGTGACGGGCAGCACCGGCCTGGCCGGATTCGCCGCCGCCGTGCACGTTGATTTGCACGTCGAAAGCTTCGAGGTTTTCCGTGAGTGCCAGCGGTTGCTTAGCAATCATGATGGAAGTTTCGCGGCCGAAGTACTCTTGAATGTCTTTGCCATTCACAGTAATCTTGCCGGAACCTTTTTTCAGAAACACGCGGGCGACGCTGGATTTGCGACGGCCTGTGCCATTGTTCCAATCACCAATCATCTCAAGGCTCCTTAGATTTCCAGCGCTTTGGGCTGCTGTGCGGTGTGGGGATGCTCAGCACCGCCATACACCTTGAGTTTCTTGATCATGGCGTAGCCCAGAGGACCCTTGGGCAGCATGCCCTTGACGGCCTTTTCCAGAGCACGACCTGGGTGCTTCGACTGCATATCACGGAAGTTCGTGGCAGTGATGCCGCCCGGGTAGCCGGAATGACGGTAGTACACCTTGTCCAGGGACTTGGTGCCAGTCACTTTGAGCTGGGCTGCGTTGATGATGACGATGAAGTCGCCGGTATCAACGTGAGGTGTGTAAATGGCTTTGTGTTTGCCGCGCAGACGGAGGGCAACTTCGCTGGCTACCCGTCCGAGCACCTTGTCGGTGGCGTCAATCACAAACCACTCGTGTTGCACCTCAGCGGGTTTTGCGCTGAATGTAGACATGAGTTTTCTCTTTTCGATAAGAGGGTTTGAAGGTCCTTTTCCACGGTCGGCGCTTCTCTGAAGGAAGCCTCTTAGGTGGCGATGCCCACAGCATTGCATGCTGCAAACACTCCGCCGCGGGACCAAAAAATCGCTGCGAAGCTCTCCATTATACGAAATGCGCAACCCTTGTGCTGCATGGCCTTGGCCGGCATGTAAAAATACCTGCCCATTCCCAAAGACCTGCGCTCTTGCCTCCTGGCAGCGTCTGGTTACCATTGCCCCATGTTCAGTTATCGCCACGCCTTCCATGCGGGCAACCACGCCGACGTGCTCAAGCACGCGGTGCTGATTGCCACCTTGCAATACCTCACGCAGAAAGACGCGGCGTTGACCGTTCTGGATACGCACGCCGGCGCGGGCCTGTACCGCCTCGACGGCGACTACGCCAGCAAGAGCGGTGAAGCCAGCGAAGGCGTGCTCAAGCTCGCGGCCACGCCGACCGAAGAGCTCGCGCCCATCCTGCAGGAATACCTGGCGCTGGTGCGCTCCTTCAATCAGGGCAGCACCATCCGCAACTATCCGGGCTCGCCATTCATCAGCCAGGCACTGTTGCGCTCCCACGACAAACTCAAGCTGTTCGAGCTGCACCCGACCGACATGCGCTCGCTGGCCGGCAACGTGACCCAGCTCGACGCCGGCCGCCAGCTGGCCGTGCTGCACGAAGACGGCTTCGAAGGCGTGAAGAAATTCCTGCCGCCGGTGTCGCGCCGCGCGCTGCTGCTGTGCGACCCGAGCTACGAAATCAAGACCGACTACGGCCGCGTGCTCGACATGGTGACCGACAGCCTCAAGCGCTTTCCCACGGGCACCTACGCCGTCTGGTACCCGATCATTCCGCGCCCCGAAGCCCACGACCTGCCGCGTCGCCTCAAGACCATGGCCGTCAAGGCCGGCAAGAGCTGGCTGCATGTGACGCTGACCGTGAAGAGCAACAAGACGTCCGAGCGCGGCGGCCTGCCCGCCAGCGGCATGTTCATCATCAGCCCGCCGTTCCAGCTCAAGGAACTGCTCAAGCCCGCCATGCCCCAGCTGGTCAAGCTGCTGGGCCAGGATGGCAACGCGACGTTCTCGCTCGAATCCGGCGGCTGATTCTCGGCACCGAAACCAGAAAAAAAGCCAGGCAGATGCCTGGCTTTTTTGCATTCGCGCCTCAGCGCTTGCGCGGCCTGGGCGCCACGACTTTCTTGCGCGGCGCGGGGCTGGCTTTCTTCTGCACATTGGCGACGGGCTTGGCCGCCGCGGGCTCGGCGTCGGCCGCGGCTTCGTCGAACATTTCGGGGCACTCTTCCTCATCCTTGTCGAGCTGCCACAGCTCGACCGGCTTGATGCCCAGGCCGACCATGCCCAGCGCTTCGGCCGCGCCCTGGCTCAGATCGATCACGCGGCCATGCGAGAACGGCCCGCGGTCATTGATGCGCACCACCACGGCCTTGCCGGTGATGCTGCTGCGCACGCACACGCGCGTGCCGAATGCCAGCGTACGGTGCGCGGCCGTCAGATCCTGGCTGTCGAAGCGCTCGCCGCTGGCGGTGCGCCGGCCGTGAAAGCGCGGACCGTACCAGGACGCGAGACCTTGCTGATCGCTTTCGCGCGGCGGCGACAGGTCATAGGTCGACGACGCCGGCGGCTCGGCGGGCTCGACCACGGGCGGCAGCGCCGGTTTGGGCTTGCGCGGCGGCCGCGGCCGGGACGGCGCGGGGCGCTCGAAAGGCTCTAGCGGCTGCAGCGACTCGGACGGTGCGGGACAGGGCTGGGTCGTGGTGTCGCCCTCACCGCCGCCCACGGGCACGGTGCAGGTCGACAGCGCTTCGTCGGACTCCGGGGCTACGGGCAGGGGCGTACAGGCAGCAAGCCATAACGACATGCCGACCACGCCCGACCAGCGCATCCACCGCGCGAGGCGGCTATTGCTTTCATCCATTGTGTCTCCTGGAATGGCGGCGCAAGCGCGCAACGCCGGGCCGGCCGCAATGATTACAAGCCCAGCCGCTGGGCGATGGCCAGTACGGCGGCGCTCTGGTTCATGGTGTAGAAGTGCAGGCTGGGTGCACCTTGACTGCGCAGACGTTCGCACAATTCGGTCACCACATCCAAGCCAAAAGCCTTGATGGATGCAGTGTCATCGCCATAGCCCTGCAGGCGCAGACGGATCCAGCGCGGAATCTCGGCGCCGCAGGCGTCCGAAAAGCGCAACAGCTGCGTCGAGCTGGTGATGGGCATGATGCCGGGCACCACGGGAACGTCCAGGCCCAGCGCGCGTGCGCTGTCGACAAAGCGGAAGTAGGCGTCGGCGTTGTAGAAATACTGCGTGATCGCCGAGTCGGCACCGGCGTTGACCTTGGCGGCGAACGCCTGCAGGTCGGCGTCGGGCGAGCGCGCCTGGGGGTGCATTTCGGGATAGGCCGCGACTTCGATGTGGAAGGCGTCGCCGAACTCCGCGCGAATGAACGCCACCAGATCGCTCGCGTACTGGAACTCACCGCCCAGGCCGTAGCCGCTGGGCAGATCGCCGCGCAGCGCGACCAGGCGCGAAATGCCCATGGATTGCAGTTGGCGCAGCTCGGCGCGCACGCTTTCGCGCGTCGCGCCCACGCACGAGAAGTGCGAAGCCGCGCTCATGCCTTCCTGCTGGATTTCCTGCACCAGGCTGAAGGTGCCCGACTGGGTCGAGCCACCAGCGCCATAGGTCACCGAGCAGAACTCGGGCCGGCGCACGGACAGTTGCTGGCGCACGGCGCGCAGTTTTTCCGCGCCTTCGGGGGTCTTGGGCGGGAAGAATTCGTAGCTGATGGGAAAGGCGCTGGCCTGGATCATGCGCTCCTCCGCGCGTGTACAAAGAATTCACGGTTGCCGTCACCGCCGGTGATGGGGCTGTCGATCCAGCCGCGCACTTCCAGGCCCAGTTCGGCCAGGCATTCGCGGATGCGCTTCTCGACCACGGCGTACGACGCCGTGTCGCGCACCATGCCGCCCTTGCCGATATGCTCGGGCTGGAGTTCGAACTGCGGCTTGACCAGCATCACCAGGTCTGCGCCCGGTGCCAGGAAAGGCACCACGGCCGGCAGCACCAGCGTCTGCGAGATGAAGGACAGGTCGCCGACGATCAGGTCGAACTGCTGCGATTCATCGGGCGCGCCTTCGAACGCACCGGCTTCGATCAGCGTGTCGACATCCAGCGTGCGCGCATTGACGCGCTCCAGACACACGATCTTCTCGTGGCCGCGCAGCGTCAGGTTGAGCTGGTCATGGCCCACATCGACGCCGACCACGCGCTCGGCGCCCTGCTGCAGCAGGCAGTCGGTGAAGCCGCCCGTGGACTGGCCCACGTCGAGGCACCACTTGCCCTGCGCCGTGAGCTTGAACGACGCCAGCGCGCCTTCGAGCTTGAGCCCGCCGCGCGACACATAGCGCGCCGCGGCCTGATCGAGCAGCTGCAGCTCGGCATCGCCGGCGAGGTCTTCGCTGTTCTTCTTGATGGCTTGCCACACGCCCGTGGCCGCGGTGCGCCACTCGACGCCCGAAGCAATCAGGCGCTGCGCCTGCGCGCGTGAGGCGGCCAGGCCCTGGTCTACTAGCAATTGATCGGCACGCATGGAGAAATCCGTCTTAAAAAGAAATCGCGACCGCCGGCCTGAAGGCCGACGGCAAAGCCACCCCATCGAAGGGGCGAAAAAAGTATCTGGCGGCCATGCCGGCACGCGGCATGGCCTGGTCCGCTTTTAGTAGCGGTACGTATCGGGCTTGTAAGGGCCTTGTTGGGACACGCCGATATAGGCGGCCTGGCCTTCGGTCAGCTCGGTCAGCATCGCGCCGACCTTCTTCAGGTGCAGGCGGGCGACCTTTTCGTCCAGCAGCTTGGGCAGCACGTAGACCTTGCCGACTTCGTAGGCGTCGGGCTTTGTGAACAGCTCGATCTGGGCAATGGTCTGGTTCGCGAACGAAGCGCTCATCACGAAGCTGGGGTGGCCGGTGGCGCAGCCCAGGTTCACCAGACGACCCTTGGCCAGCAGAATGATCTTCTTGCCGTCGGGGAACTTGATGTGGTCGACCTGGGGCTTGATTTCTTCCCACTCGTACTTTTCGATCGATGCGACATCGATTTCATTGTCGAAGTGACCGATGTTGCAGACGATGGCCTGGTCCTTCATCGCCACCATGTGCTCGTGGCGGATGATGTCGCGGTTGCCGGTGGTGGTCACGAAGATGTCGGCCTTGTCGGCCGCCCATTCCATGGTCACGACCTTGTAGCCCTCCATCGCCGCTTGCAGCGCGTTGATCGGGTCGATTTCCGTGACCCAGACCTGGGCGCTCAGTGCGCGCAGCGCCTGGGCGCAGCCCTTGCCCACGTCACCGTAGCCAGCGACCACGGCGACCTTGCCGGCGATCATCACGTCGGTCGCGCGCTTGATGCCGTCGACCAGCGATTCGCGGCAGCCGTACAGGTTGTCGAACTTGCTCTTGGTCACCGAGTCGTTGACGTTGATGGCGCGGAACAGCAGCGTGCCCTTGGCCGACATTTCGTTCAGGCGGTGCACGCCGGTCGTGGTTTCTTCGGTCACGCCGATGATTTCGGCCGACTTGCGCGTGTACCAGGTGGCGTCAACGGCCAGCTTTGCCTTGATCGCGGCGAACATGATGACTTCCTCTTCGCTGCCGGGGTTGGCCAGCACCGACAGGTCCTTCTCGGCCTTCTGGCCCAGATGCATCAGCATGGTGGCATCGCCGCCATCGTCAAGAATCATGTTCGGACCTTCGCCTTCGCTGCCCTTGGGGCCGAAGTCGAAGATGCGGTGGGTGTAGTCCCAGTAGTCGGCCAGCGACTCGCCCTTGATGGCGAACACCGGCGTGCCGCCGTCGGCGATGGCCGCGGCTGCATGGTCCTGCGTCGAGAAGATGTTGCACGATGCCCAGCGCACTTGCGCACCCAGGGCCTGCAGCGTCTCGATCAGCACGGCCGTTTGAATGGTCATGTGCAGCGAGCCGGTGATGCGCGCGCCCTTGAGCGGCTGGGCGGCGGCGAATTCTTCGCGGATCGCCATCAGGCCGGGCATTTCGGTCTCGGCGATGCGGATTTCCTTGTGGCCCCAGTTGGCCAGGGAAATGTCGGCGATGGCCGATTCGACGGGGTTCAGGGGGATAGCTGCGTTCATGGTTTTCTCCGTTACGGATGGCAAAACCACGCTCTGGGGGAAGACACTCACCGCACAGACGACGTGGGCGAGCGTCGTTGCTGACGCCGGGGCACAGGCCGCGCGGCGGGTTCCGAGCCTCACGTACCGCCGGGCACCGAAATAGTGCGGGGGTGCGCTGCAACGCTCCTCGGAAAGCCGGTATTGTACTAAAAAGCGGGCGGCATGCTGCTCGCCCCCCTTCGTCCTGAGCGCGTCGAAGGATGAACTGCCTGTCTACAGCGCCGCAGCGGCCTTTGCCTTGGGCGCCAGGCGCTTTACGCGCAGCGCCAGCAACAGCACCCCGGCCAGCAGCACCAGCATGCTGGCCACCAGACCCGGCCAGCCGGTGTTCTGCAGGAACCAGCCGCCGCCCGCGCCCAGCAGGCTGGACCCCAGGTAATAGCCGAGCAAATAAAGCGACGACGCATGGCCCTTGGCCTGGGTCGCAAGCCGGCCCACCCAGCCGCTGGCCACGGAATGCGCGGTGAAGAAGCCCATGGTCAGCAGCGCGATGCCCAGCACGATGGCGCTCAGCTGCGCCGCCAAGGTCAGCAGCACGCCCAGCGCCATCAGCGCCACGCCGCTCAGCAGCACGGGCGCACGGCCGAAGCGGTCGGCCAGCGCGCCGGCCACGGGCGAGGCCACCACGCCGAACAGATAGGCATAGAACACATGGCTGATCTGCAAGGAGCTCAGCGCATGGGGCGCGCCAGCCAGCAGAAAGCCGACGTAGTTATAAATGCTGACGAACACGCCCATCAGGCCGAAGCCGATCAGGAACAGCGACAACAGACCGGGCTGGGCCAGATGCCGGCCCCAGGCCTGCAGATGGTAGGCCGCGCCCAGGCCCGACTTGCGCACGAAGTTGCGCGACGCGGGCAGCAGCAGATAGAAACCGACGGCCGCGCACAGATTGACCAGGCTCAGCGCGGCCAGCGCAATATGCCAGTCGACGTATTCGGTCATCACGCCCATGGCCACGCGCCCGAGCATTCCGCCCAGCGCCGAACCGCCGACATAAAGCCCCATCGCAAAGCCCAGCCCCCGGGGCTCGATCTCTTCGGACAGGTAGGCCATGGCCACGGCCGGCACGCCGCCGAGCAGAAAGCCTTCGAGCGCGCGCGCCGCAAGCAGCGTCTCCCAGCTCGGCGCCAGGCTGGCCGCGAGATTGCACAGCGCCGCCAGCAGCATGGAGACAAACATCAGGCCGCGCCGCCCCAGGCCTTCGGACAGCGCGCCCGCCAGCACGATGGCCACCGCGAGACATCCCGTGGTCAGCGACAGCGACAGCGCGCTGTTCGCGGGCGTGACGCCGAAGTGGGCGACGAACGCCGGCAGCAGCGGCTGCACGCAGTACAGCAGCGAGAACGTCGCAAAGCCCGCGAGAAACAGCGCCAGGCTGATGCGTCGATAGGCCGGCGAGCCGCGCTGGACCCAGGAAGCTTGCGGCGCGGCGCCGCTCGTTGGGGAGGACATGACCAGAGCAGGAGAAAGACAGACCTGCCGATTGTGCGGCGCAACACAACTCCCCGCGGCGCGCAGACCATTCACTGCGGTCCGCGCCGCCGTTCCTGCACGATCATGGGAATGCCGCCGCGCGGCCCCAGGCTCAGCGCGCGGCGCGCGTGCACCACCGTCTGCGAGCCAAGCAGCCGCAGGCGATGGTGGCGCACGATGGTCGCGACGACGACCTTCAATTCATACATCGCGAACGCCGCGCCCAGGCAGCGGCGCGCGCCGCCGCCGAAAGGGATGTATTCGAACGGCGAATACCTGCGCTCCAGGAAGCGCTCGGGCCGGAAGCGCCAGGGCTCGGGATAGAGTTCGGGCCGGGAATGCAGCAGCGCGCTCGAGGCGCGCAGCACCTCGCCCGCGGGAATCGTATAGCCCAGCAACTCGAACGGCGCGCGCACGACACGCGCCGGATCGACCACCGGCGGATAAAGCCGCAGGCACTCCTTGCAGACCACTTCGAGATACGGCAGCGCCGCCAGCGCTTCGGGCGAGGGCGCGGGCCCCAGGTCGTCGATCTCCTGCGCAATGCGGTCATGCACCGCCGGCTCGCGCCCCAGCCAATAAAAGATCCAGGCCAGCACCGTGGCCGTGGCCTCATGCCCGGCAAACAGCAGCCCGCGCAGTTGATCGAGGATTTCCGCGTCGCTCATGCCCCAGCCGTCGTCGTAGCGCGCCGCCAGCAGCCGGCCCAGCAGATCGTCTCCGAGCGTGCCCGATGCGCGGCGTGCGCGCATCTGTTCCAGCAGCAGCCCGGCCAATGCGTCCACCGCGCGCTGGTTTCTGGCCCAGGGGCCATGGCCGCCCAGAACGCGGCGCGCCGACGGAAAAAGAAAGAGGACCACATGCAACGACTCGATGAGTTCGAGCACCGCCGCACGGGTGCGCGTGACCCGCGCCGCGTCCTGCATGCCGAATACCACCCGGATCATGATGTCGAGCGTGATGCGCTGGGTCACATCGAGCATGCGGAACGGGCGCCCGACCTCGACCTGCGCCATCTTTTCCTCGGCGACCGCGGCCATGGTCGCGCCATCCGCGCGCATCGCGGGTCCGCTGAACGCCGGCGCGAGGATATTGCGGTCCTGTCGGTGCCGGTCACCCGAGATCACCACCACCGACGCTTTGCCGAACACCGGCTCGATGAAGCCCCCGCCCCACACATCGAAGCAGTCGGGGCTGGCCGTGTAGATCGTGCGCAGCGCCTCGGGGTTGCCGGTGAACGTGACGGGGCGCGAGAAGTACGACACGCGGAACGGGTCGCCATATCTTGCGGCCAGGCGCGCCAGCACCTGCACCGGCGGCGTGAGCCCGGCCTGGAAGAAGTTCAGCGGTCTCAGCCAGCGCGGCCCCGGCGGCAGCGGGCGCGCGCTCATGCCGGGCTCGTGACCGCGGCCCGGCTGGGGCTGCCGGGGTCGGTGCGATCTATGCCCAGGCGATCCTGCGCGGCAACGTCCAGCGACAGGCTCAGCTGCGCATCGACGGCGTCAAACACTGTGTGGACCATGGCGACCGCGACCCGTGCCTGCTCGGCGCTCAGCGGCTCGCTCTTGAACGGATAGCTTCGCCCGGGGTCGATCTCGCCGTCGGCATGGGCGAGGTAATGCCGGTCGGCGAGATAGTCGAGCCGCTGGCCGGTGTCGCGCTCGACGGCCAGCGCGAGTTCGCGGGTGTTCGCGAAGAAGGCCTCGCCGCTGGCTTCGAGCGCCTCGAGCAGCCAGAACCGCAGCACGGTCGATTCATGCGCGAGCGCGAGCTTGGTGAACTTGGCGATGTTGCAGCGGTGCAGGTCGGTGCCGGAATCGAGGAAGAGGAATTCGAGCGTGTCGCTGGAACGCCAGCCCAGGGCCGCGTCCATGCCCAAGGCATCCCAGTCGTTGAGGAACAGTTCGCTGTGCGTCTCCAGCGCCTGCACCCAGCGGTTGAAGGCGCGCTCGTCGAGCTGCTGCGGCGACTTGAAGCGCAGCGCGTAACGGTTCAGGTCGCGATAGCCCATGATGTCCATCACCCACATCGGAATGAAGCGCTGCAGGCGGCGCAGCGGCGACAGCGGGCCGCTGGCCTGCAGCCATGCATAGAAGGGATGGCGCGCCGTGCCCGCCTTGCGGCTCTCCAGCACGCGTTGCACCTCGGCATGGCGTCCCACGATCGCCTGCGCCTGTGGCGGCCCGGCATCTGGCCGGGGCCGCATCGGTGGCAGGGGCCGGCGCGTGCGCTGCGGCGCGACACCGCGCCCGACGTAGTTGCGCGCATAGGCATTGAAGCAGTCGTGCATGCCGAAGAAGATGTCGAACATCGCGTTGGCCAGCACCAGGCCTTTTTCGCGCCGCTGCGGATCGAGCTGCTGGCGGTCGAACACGCCTTCGGACGCAATCACATGTCCCTGCTCGCGCTGCAGGTGATAGTCGCCGAAATAGCGGTAATCGACGTCTGTCCGGCGCCGCAGCTCGACCGCCAGCGGGCTCACGGCGCTGAAGAAGGCATTGCCACAGGCTTCGCCGGCCTCCGAATGGGCAAAGCGCAGCAGCGGATCGCCGCGGTCGACCACCGTCATCCGCGCGAAGTCGAACGCGTAGGCGCGAAACGGCTCGGTCTCCGGCGCCAGGAACAGCCACCACAGCGCGTCTGACGCGCGCCAGCCCAGCTTTTCGTCGAGCTGCAGCTTGCGCCAGTCTTCGATGAAGAGACGCGAGTGGGTCTCGTCCTCGTCGGTATTGCCGTTGATGACCTGCTCGAACGCGTTGGCGGCGCCTTCGAAGCGTATGAACCACAGGTTCATGTCGCGGAAGTTCATGACGAAGTTGGCCATGATCGGCGCGATGTCGAGCTTGATGCCCAGAGGGACCTCGGCGTCACGCATCCACGCGAAGAAAGGATGGGCCGCCAGACGCTCCTTTCGGGCGGCAGCCAGCGCTAATATGCTCTTCATAAGACAAGCTCCTGGTCGGTGGTGGCCTGCGCCTCTGTCCGTACCCGCTGCATTCGGGAGACTCCATGGTCACCGAAGTCAAATCCAGGCCATGCCATCAAAGCCAGATATCGGCATGTCAGCAAAACCAGATGCCAGGCCGACATCAACGCGCCCCCCGTCGTCGGACGCCAACCGCAGGCGCGTAGCGTAGGTGCGCCCCCGTTTATTCCCGCTGCGCCCCACCGGTGCGCCGCGCTCGCTAAAATCCTGGTCTTCTTCGGGTCCCGTCGTCAGGCGCTGCATCAGCGCCGCGCACACGCGCCCGTCCGCCTTACTGCAGCCGGCCTCACCGCCAGCGACCACCCACCCGCACATGTCCTACGCTTCTGAGACCCGGCGCCGCCGCACGTTCGCCATCATTTCCCACCCGGATGCGGGCAAGACCACGCTGACCGAAAAGCTGCTGCTGTTCTCGGGCGCGATCCAGATCGCGGGCGCAGTGAAGGGCCGCAAGGCCAGCCGCCATGCGACGTCCGACTGGATGGAAATCGAAAAGCAGCGCGGCATTTCGGTGGCCTCGTCGGTCATGCAGATGTCCTACCGCGACCATGTGGTGAACCTGCTCGACACCCCGGGCCACAAGGACTTCTCCGAAGACACCTACCGCGTGCTCACGGCCGTCGACTCGGCGCTGATGGTGATCGATGCAGCCAACGGCGTCGAAGCCCAGACGCGCCGGCTGATCGAAGTCTGCCGCCAGCGCGACACGCCCATCATCACCTTCGTCAACAAGATGGACCGCGAAGTGCGCGATCCGCTGGACATCATGGATGAAGTCGAGCGCGAGCTGGGCATGCCCTGCTGCCCCATGACCTGGCCCGTGGGCCAGGGCAAGGCCTTCGGCGGCATCATCAACCTGCGCACGCGCACCATGACGGTGTTCGAGTCGGGCAGCGAGCGCCGCCCGCAGGACTTCGAAGCCATTCCGCTGACCGATGTCGACAAGCTGCGCGCGCGCTTCGGCGACACCTTCGACACCGCGATGGAAAGCATGGAGCTGGCCGTCGGCGCATCGCCGGAATGGGACCACGAAGCATTTCTCGCCGGCAAGCTGACGCCGGTGTTCTTTGGCTCGGGCGTGAACAACTTCGGCGTGATGGAAGTGCTGGACGCACTGGTCGACATGTCGCCCTCGCCCGGCCCGCGCGTCAGCACGCTGGTCGTGAACAAGCAGCCCGTGGTCAAGACCATAGAACCCGAAGACACGGGTTTCTCGGGCGTGGTGTTCAAGGTGCAGGCGAATATGGATGCGAATCACCGCGACCGCATCGCCTTCGTGCGCGTGGCCTCGGGCCGTTATGTGCCGGGCATGAAGCTGCGCGTGCAGCGCACCGGCAAGGACATGCGTCCGACTTCCGTCGTGACCTTCATGAGCCAGCGCCGCGAAGCCGTCGAAGAAGCCTATGCGGGCGACATCATCGGCTTCACCATCCATGGCGGCGTGCAGCTCGGCGACACCATCACCGATGGCGCGGCGCTGCAGTTCACCGGCCTGCCGTTCTTCGCGCCCGAAATGTTCATGACCGTGGTGCTGAAGAACCCGCTGCGCACCAAGCAGTTGCAGCAGGGCCTGGCCCAGCTCGGCGAAGAAGGCGCGATCCAGGTGTTCAAGCCCGATGCGGGCGGCAACATGCTGCTGGGCGCGATCGGCCAGCTGCAGTTCGAAGTCGTGCAGCACCGCCTCAAGGCCGAGTACGACGCCGACATCCGCCTCGAAGGCTGCCAGTACACGGGCGCGCGCTGGATCACGGCCGACACCCCGGCCGAACTGCGCGAGTTCGAAAACGCCTATGTGCTGCGCATGGCGCACGACGCCGCGGGCACGCTGGCGTATCTGTGCACTTCGCCCTACGACGTGCGCCTGGCGCAGGAGCGCTTTCCCAAGATCCACTTCCACCCGCTGCGCGAGCATGCGGGCCTGTCGCTGAGCAATAGCTGATCGATATGGCTTCCATGGAAACTCTGCTGCCCCTGGGGCAATGGCCTCGCCCTGCGCCGGGCCGGTTGCTCGGTGTGCTCACCGATATCGACGACACCCTCACCACCGACGGCGAAGTGCCCGCGCATGTGGTCGCATCGATCGCCGCGCTGCGCGATGCCGGCCTCAAGGTCGTGCCCATCACGGGCCGCCCCGTGGGCTGGAGCGAACCGTTCGCCCAGGCCTGGCCGGTCGATGCCATCGTTGCCGAGAACGGCGCCGTGGCGCTGCGCCGCAACGCGGCCGGCGGCCTCGACAAGCTCTATCAGCAAGACGCGGCCACGCGCAGCGCCAATTTCGCGCGCATGCAGCAAGTGCTTGAACAGATCGAGGCCACGGTGCCCGGCGCGCGCCGCGCGACCGACTCGGCGGGCCGCGAATGCGACATCGCCGTGGACCACAGCGAATTCACCCAGCTGCCCCAGGCGCAGATCGACGAATGCGTGGCGATCATGCGCGCGGCCGGCATGAATGCCACCGTGAGCTCCATCCACATCAACGGCTGGTTCGGCGCGCACAACAAGTGGGAAGGCGCGCAGTGGATAGTGCGCACGCTGTTCGACCGCGACCTGGCCGCCGAGCTCGATCGCTGGGTCTACATCGGTGACTCCACCAATGACCAGCTGATGTTCGAGCGCTTCGGCCACAGTTTCGGCGTGGCCAACATCGCGCGCTTCGTGCCCCAGCTCGCGCACCTGCCGCGCTATGTGACGCCCAGCGAGCGTGGCGAAGGTTTTGTCGAGCTGTCCAACGCCATTCTGGGCCGTACCCCGGCCTGAGCCAGGCACAGCCCGCGCATTCGGCGATGGCATCCATCGCCGAATGCGATCAACCTGTCACATGAATGTCGGCAATGTCCGACAACGCCCATCCAATGGGAGCTTGTTCCCGCGCAACAGCACCTAAAATGCGCCAGCGTTCCCGTTCCTATTTCACCACCTACAAGAGACAACTGCCATGCGCATGATTCGCCGTTCCTTCGTTGCCACCTGCGTCGCGGCTGCTGCAGCCACTGCTGCCGTGCCAGCCCTTGCCCAATCCAAGGAAGTCAAGATCGGGTATGCGCTGGCGATCAACTCGCACTACGGCGCAGCCGCCCAGGCCTGGGCCGACTCCGTCGAAAAGAACACCAACAACGCGTTCAAGTTCAAGCAGTTCCCCGCATCGGCGCTGGGCGGCGAGCGCGAGCTGATCGAAGGCCTGCAACTGGGCACCGTCGAGGCCGTGATCGTGTCCACGGGCGCGCTGAGCAACTTCGTTCCCGATGTGGGCGTGGTCGACATTCCTTTCCTGTTCCGTGACACGACGCATGCGCGCGCCGTGCTCGACGGCGCTTTCGGCCAGGACCTGCTGGGCAAGTTCCAGAAGCGCGGCCTGATCGCGCTGGCCTGGGGCGAGCAAGGCTTTCGCCACCTGACCAACAACAAGCACGCGGTGCAGAACGTTGCCGACCTCAAGGGCCTGAAGATCCGCGTGACCGAGAACCCGGTGCACATCACGGCCTTCCGCACGCTGGGCGCTTCGCCCACGCCCATGTCCTGGCCCGAAGTGATCGGCGCGCTGCAGCAGGGCACGATCGACGGCCAGGAAAACCCGATTTCGGTGCTGTCGTCGGCCAAGCTGTGGCAAGTGCAAAAGCACCTGACGCTCAGCGCCCACGTCTACGCGCCCGTCGCGCTGATCGTCTCGCCCGGCTTCTGGGCCAGCCTGAACGACACGCAAAAAGCCGCGTTCACGCAAGGCGCCAAGAGCGGCGCGCTGGCCTCGCGCGCGTTTGTCGACGCGGTCGAGAAGAAGGGCGTGGAAGAAGCCAAGTCGCACGGCATGCAGGTCGTGGAAAAGGTCGACCAGGCCGCTTTCCGCAAGGCCCTGGAGCCCGCATACAAGCAATACGCCACCAAGTTCGGCCAGAAGACGCTGGACAGCATTTCGAATACTAAGTAGCACCCCCTGAGCCGCTTACGCGGCTTCCCCTGAACAAGGGACGCAGGGAGGCGTGCCCCCTCGGGGCCCTGTGGACTGGGCGGCCCTTCCTCGGTGCCCCCCACGTTGTGCCCGTCAGTTACCTAAATCTGAGGTAGCGGCAGTGCCACAGATAAGTGAATTTTTTCAGAAAGCGGCTGCGCCCGTACTCCCCGGTATGCGCCACGACAGCCGATATGCATATGCTTGAACGAATCGAACGCGCACTTGTCGCCTGCAACCGCTGGCTGCTCATCGTGCTGCTGCTGGCCATGGCCTGCATCGTCTTTGCCAACGTGGTGCTGCGCTACACCACGGGCGACTCCATCGTCTGGGCCGAGGAAGTGGCGCGCCACATGATGATCTGGGTCACGTTCCTGGGCGCGGGCCTGGTGCTGCGCTTTGGCGGCCATGTCGCGATCGACAACCTGCACCGCGCCGTGAGCACGCGCTCGGCACGCATTCTGCGCGCCATCGTGGTCGTGGGTATTGCGGGCTTCTGCGTCTTCATGACCTATTTCTCGGTGCTCTACGCCTGGGCCACGCGCTTCCAGACCACGGCAGCGACCGACATTCCGATTTCCTATATCTATCTGGCGATGCCCGTGGGCTTCGCGCTGATGCTGGTGCACCTGCTGTTCGTCGCGCGCAACTACATCACGGCCGGCGATTACGCGCAGTCCGAAGAGATGAATGCGGACGCCGCAGCGTCCATCTAAGAGGTTCAAGCACCATGGGTATCACCCTTTTCATCGCCATCATCGTCCTGCTCGTGCTGGGCTTTCCGGTGGCCTTCGCTCTGGCCATCTCGGCCGCGCTGGCCGTGCTGGTCGGCGGCCGCTACCCCCAGCTGGTCGTGTTCAAGGAAATGTTCACCGGCATCGACAGCTTTCCGCTGATGGCCGTGCCGTTTTTCATTCTGTCGGCCGAGCTGATGTCGGGCGGCGCGCTGACCCATGTGCTGCTGCGCTTTGCCGCGCAGTTCGTCGGTCACCTGCGCGGCGGCCTGGGCTATGCCAACGTGCTGTCGCTGACGCTGTTCTCGGGCATTTCGGGTTCGGCCCTGGCCGACGCCGCGGGCCCGGGCTCGATGATGGTCAAGATGATGGACAAGGCCGGCTACGCCCGTCCCTATGCCGCGGCGCTCACGGCCAGCACGGCCATCGTCGGCCCCATCATTCCGCCTTCGGTCAGCATGATCATCTATGCGATGCAGGATGAGAACGTCTCGGTCGGCGGGCTGTTCATGGCCGGCTTCATTCCCGGCATCCTGATCGCGCTGGCCATGGCCGGCGTCAACTGGTGGGTCTGCAAGAAGCGCAACTACCATTCGTCCGAGCCACGTCCGACCGCGCGTCAGATGTGGGTCACGAGCTTCAAGGCGATTCCCGCGCTGATGCTGATCGTGCTGATCGTCGTCGGCATCCGTTTCGGCATCTTCACGCCCACCGAAGCTTCGGTGGTCGCGGTGTTCTACGCCCTGGTCTGCGGCAAGTGGATCTACCGCACGCTCGAATGGAAAGCCATTCCCGGCATCACCGCGCGCTCGGCCATGCTCACCGCTTCGGTGCTGCTGGTGATGGCCACCTCGGCGGCCTTCGCCTGGGTGCTCACGGTGGAAGGCATTCCGCAGTATCTGTCGGAGCTGATCGTCAGCTGGAACCTGTCGCCGACCATGTTCCTGGTCGCGGTCAACATCCTGCTGCTGGTGTTCGGCATCTTCATGGAGCCGCTGCCCGGCGTGATGATCCTGGTGCCCATCCTGGCGCCCATCGCGTTCAGCCTGGGCATCGATCCCACGCACTTCGCCATGGTGGTGATCGTCAACCTGACGCTGGGCATGATCACGCCGCCGGTCGGCGGCCTGCTGTTCGTGACCGCGGTCGCAACGCGCGTGACCATCACCGACCTGACGCGCGAAATGCCGCTGTTCCTGCTGGCCCACCTCGTGGTGCTGATCCTGCTGACCTTCATTCCCGAACTGTCGACCTGGCTGCCTCACTCGCTGGGCTTCCAGTAAACCGCGCCCTCCTCCGCTACCAAGGCCCCGCATGTCGGGGCCTTTTTTCATGGCGCGGCCGATGGCATGCGGTCCGAAAAACCATGGGCAGCAGCAAAAAAACAAGACAAGCTATCGAATAATAAATACAATAGTATTTATCAATGATGCATTGCAGGGCATGGCTTTACCGATCCTGGCACGCCGGATCCAGGGCGAGCTTGCATGCGGCAGACCACCGCCGCCGCACGGGAATGCAATTCAGCGCCATGCATCTTGATGGAAAAAATAATTCTTCAAGAGCCAAACATGAAACTCATCATTACGTCACTTGCCCTGCTGACATGCCTTGTCGCGGCGCATCCCGCCAACGCGCACGCCACGGCGTCAGGCCCGTCGACCGCACAGACCGCGGCAATCAGCAATGACTTCAGCTTCGTGCGCTACCGCGCCGACCATGAAGTGAATGCGGATGCCACCAGCGTATCGACCGAAAACGTGGAGATCCTGCTGAAGACCAAGGCGGCCATCGACCAGTTCAGCCAGGTTTATCAAAGCTACAGCGAAAAGATGGAGACGCTGGAAGTGCTCTCGGCCTATACGCTGACCGCCGACGGCCAGCGCCATGACGTGGAGCCGGAACGCATCTACACCCAGGCAAGCCATTCCAGTGCCGCGGCGCCGATCTATGCCGATCACAAGGTGCGCGTCATCGTGTTTCCCAACCTGGCTCCCGGCAATCGTCTGGCCTACCAGGTACGCCGCACGCGCAAGATCCCCCATTTCCCCGGCTATTTCAGCCTGTGGAACACCTTCAGCCTATTCAACCAGTATGAAAATGCCGAAGTCACCCTGACGGCGCCGGCCGACATGCCGATGAATGTGTTCAGCCGCGATGTGCAAGGCAGCAATACCGCGACCCTGAGCGATGGCCGCGCGCACTGGCGCTGGCAATATCAGCGCGCCCAGCCCCTGGCGGTGCAGAACCGCGCGGCGCCGGTGTGGACCTTCAGCCCGACCATCATGGCCAGCACCTATGGCGACTGGACACAGCTCGCCAAGGCCTACCAGTTGAAGGCCAAGCCGGCGGCCGAAGTCACGCCAGCCATCCGCGTGCTGGCGGAAGAAATCACACAGGGAGTGACAGAGCGCCGTGCCCAGGCCGCCGCCTTGCACCATTGGGTTGCACAGAACATTCGCTATGTCGCGGTATATCTGGGCAATGGCGGCCTAGAGCCCCACAGCGCGCAAAGCGTTCTGGACCACCGCTATGGAGATTGCAAGGACCATGTCGTCCTGCTGGAAGCGCTGCTGGCAGCCAAGGGAATCGCCAGTTCGCCGGTATTGATAGGCGCGGGCGGCGGCCCGATCCTGTCCAGCATTCCCCTGGTCGAGCGTTTCAACCATGTGATGACCTACCTCCCCGAGTTTGATCTGTATGTGGACTCGACCAGCCCCTGGGCCCGTTTTGGCCAGTTGCCCGCCGACGATCTGGGTGCCCCGGTGTTGCACACCCATGACGCCCGGCTGGCCTACACGCCGCACAGAGATTTTGTGCGCAACCGCAGCAGTGTCACGGTGGACCTGGTTTTCGACCCATCGGGCAACCTGCACGGCCAGACACGGCTGGAATTGAGCGAAAGCGACGAAATCTACCAACGCGCCCAGTTCTCCCAGCTGAATGCACAGAACCGCACGGCTGTGGAGGAGTCGTTCATGGCCGCCAGCGGCATGGACGGCCATGGACGCATCGAAATGAAGGGCGACCCCTTCGACCTGAATCTCCCGTTCAGCTCCACCTATGCCTTTCAGGCAAACGACTTCATCGATTTCAGCATGGTGGGCGGCATCGTCGTACCGACGCCGCCTGGCAGTTGGTCAATTCGCAGTCTGGCATCGAGCGCCGCCGCCCCGGCGAACGCCACGCCGTTTTCGTGCGACGTGGGACAGCGGGAGGAAACCTATCACGTGGAGTTTCCCGCCCACATCCCCATCATCGCCATTCCCGCCAACCAGCATTTCCGCAACGCGGCCGGCGAGTACCGGGCGCAATGGACACGCAAAGGCCAGCGCGTGAGCGTTCACCACCGGATTCAATTGAATGCGATGCGCGGCAACTGCAAGCTGTGCCAGCCAGAGGACTACCCTGAGATCCGTGCACTGTTCCAGCAGGCGCACCGCGGTTTTCGTGGACAGATCGTGCATGGCAAGCTGTCGGGCTTGCAGTGAGCAGCGACGCTTCAAAAGAAAAGGTCCCGCATTTTGTGCGGGACCTTTTTTGTCTGTGCCGCCGTGATCTCCGCTGCGGCCGCCAGAATCAACGCTGGCTCAGCCTTCCCAGCCCGAGTGCTTTTCGCACAATGCCTTGGTGCTCTTGCCTTTGGGCGTTTCGGCGAAACGCGCGAGGCTGCCCTTGAAGTCCTCGGGCGTCTCGTTCCAGACGCAGGTGCAGTAGGCCTGCGCCATGGTCTGGCCCTTGATCAGGCTTTTTGCATTGCCTCCGGTGTAGTTCTCGTTGGATGTCTTGATACAGGCCGCGTACTGGCTGTCGCCGGCCGGCGGCTTGTTGTAGTCCGTGGCAGCCATCGCGGCCCCTGTCGAAGCCAGCATCGCGGCGGACAGGAAAGCAAAGAACAGTTTTTTCATTTTGGAGGAGGTGAGTTTGCAAAAAGATTTTTGCGAACTCACGCTACCACTGCCAAAGAAGAAAGTAATGTAATTTACAAAATGTAACGAATTGCTTTTCTTTCGCACTACCTCCAGACATTCGCGCTCAACCGCCGACGATGGCCGAGACGTCGAGCACATACATCTGGCGCTGGTGTTCATGCACCGAGTCGATGCAGACCTCGCGGCCGTCGCGGCTCCAGCGCGGGTGCAGGTCGCAGCGGTTTTCCTTGCTCAGGTCGGGCGTCGCGTAGAAGCTGCCCAGGTTGCGGCGCTCGCCGGTCTGCATGTCGAACAGGAACAGGAAGCGCTCGTGCGTCCGGTCATCGGGATAGGTATCGCTGAGCAGCCAGCGCGTGCTCACGGGCGAGAACGTCATGTGGCCGTTCTCGACCAGTACGTCGCGACCGACCACCTGCACTTCCCCGCCGTCCACGTCATGGTAGAGGTGGTAGTGGATCTCGCCCGCGTGCGGGCCCCAGACGATGATGTGCGAATCGTCCTGCCACAGCGGGTGCGAGATCTGGTACTCGGACTTCTCGTAGTCGAACGTGCCCACGGCGCTGGGATCGAAGTCGGCGGCGAGCTGCGGCAGCGGGTGGTCCGAGCATTCGAGCAGGCGCATGTCCGAGCCGTCGGGGTTCATGGTGATCAGGCGGTGCAGGAAGCAGGTCTCGTCCTTCACGCGCTCGGTCCAGCGGTGCAGGAACAGCATGCGCGACGACGCCGGATTGACTTCGATATGGCTGACCCAGTGGATCGCCTTCTCCATCGAGGCCTTGGGCTGAAACGCCTTGAGGTCGGCGTAGCTGACCAGCAGCGCGGCTTCGCCCGTGCCCATGTCCATGCGCCAGATGCCGTCGTCCGCGGGCGCGAGCGGCAGATCGAACGGGCCGCCGACTTCGCTGTAGCCAATGGTCTCGTGCGTCACATACAGACGCCGGTAATTGACCGAAAGCGCCCACTGGCTGCTGGGCGCGACCACATACACCGGCATGGGCAGCACGCGGCGCGCCAGCGTATCGACATCGACGACCACCGCGCCGAACCCAGGGTAGCGCGCCGCCATGTCGCCCGTGCGGTCGTTGTAGACCAGTTGACGTCCCGCGGCGCCCGCCAGCCACTGCAGCTGGCTGCCCATCTGCCAGTTCCAGGCACCGGTCTCGCCGACCGCATGGAAGCGGTCGCCGTCCAGCGTGTCGAAATAGCCGATGGTGGCCTTGGCGTCGGGCGTCAGGTATTGGTCCATCGCGGGCGTGCGCTGGCCCGCGATCAGGCGGTTGCTGCGGTCCCAGTTGGACTTGTTGTAGTAGCCGAAGAAATGGTGCTGGCTGCCATCGCCCACGCGACGGCAGGGCACGTAGGGGGCGGCGTTGGAAGATTCGGTCATGGAAGAAATGGAATGCTGAAAGGAAGCTGCCCGGCGGTCCGGGCAGAGGGAGGCGTGGGGTGGGCGCAGGCCAGGCCTCAGTCGGCCGAGACCTTGCCTTCAAGGATTACGCGGTCCCAGCGGACTTTTTCCTGGGCGACGAAACGCTGGGCTTCGGGCAGGCTGTTGGCCACGGCCGTCATGCCCTGGTCTTCAAGGCCCTTGCGGAACTCGGGCGTGTTGATCACCTTGCGCACATCGGCGCTGATCTTCTCCACAATGGCCTGCGGCACCTTGGCCGACACCGCGACCGTGGTCCAGGACGTGGCTTCGAAGCCCTGGATGCCGGCTTCGGTCGCCGTGGGCACGTCGGGCAGCGCGGCCAGGCGCTGCTTGCCGGTCACGGCCAGCGCCTTCATCTTGCCGCCGCGAATGTGGCCCAGCACCGTGGGCGGATTCTCGAACATCAGCTGGATCTGGTTGCCCAGCAGGTCGTTGAGCGCGGCCGAACTGCCGCGATAAGGCACATGCACGATGGGCGCGCCCGACTGCAGCTTGTAGAGCTCGCCCATCATGTGAACCGACGAGCCCACGCCGGCCGAGCCGAAGTTGACCGTTCCCGGTGCCTTCTTGGCCAGCGCCGTGAGCTGCTGCAGGTCCTTGACCGGCAGCCCCGGCGCGGCCACGACCACATGCGGCATTTCGGCAAGCACCGTGACCACGCGCAGATCGGTCGCGGGGTTGTACGACAGCTTCTTGTAGATGCCATAGGCCGCGTGCAGGCCGATGGAGCCGACCATCAGCGTGTAGCCGTCTGCGGGCTGATCGGCCACATAGCGGCCGCCGAGGTGACCGCCCGCGCCGGGCTTGTTCTCGACCACGACGGTCTGGTCCCAGAGGCGGCTGAGCTTGTCGGCCAGCATGCGCGCCTGCACATCGGAGCTGCCGCCCGCGGTGAACGGCACGATGATGCGCACCTGGCGCGACGGGTTGGGAAAGACGGCATCGCTGGACCAGGCGCTGGCCGAGCAGGCCATGAGGGTGGCGGCCAGGGCGGTCAGTCCGAAATGGCGGCGGGCGATTTGTGTCATGTGAATGCCTCTTGAAAATGCAGCCGCTGTGCGCGGCCTTGTCTGGTGTGAATCCAGTGTAGGCAGCACAGTCCACACCACAAAATGCATTTTTCGGCGCCACCTATACAGGATTGGTATACCCTAGCCCCATGCCCCGCCCTCTGAGTTTTCGCGAAATCGAAGCCTTCCGCGCCGTGATGCAGGCCGGTACCACCACGGCCGCCGCGCAGCTGCTGCACACCACCCAGCCCTCGGTCAGCCGCCTGCTCGCTCAGATGCAGGCCGGCGCGGGACTCAAGCTGTTCGACATGCACAAGGGCCGGCTGCGGCCCACGCCCGAAGCGCTCGATCTGTTCGCCACGGTGCAGCAGCATTTCGTCGGCCTGGAGCGCATAGAGCGCGACCTCCAAGGCCTGCGGCTGTCGGGTGCCGGCACGCTGCGCATAGGCTGCACGCCGGCGCTGGGCCTGTCGGTGTTGCCCGCCGTGGTGCATGCGTTCGTGCTGCAGCACCCGAGCACGCCGATCAGCCTGCAGACACTGGGCACGCCGCATCTGCGCGAAGGCCTGCAGCTGGGCCAGTTCGATCTCGTGGTCAGCACCATGGCGATAGACGCGCCCGACCTCAGCGCCAGCGTGCTGCACCGCAGCCACGCGGTCTGCGTGATGCACCCCGACCACCCCTTGGCGCAGCGCGCGCAACTGCATGTGAGCGACCTCGCCGACCAGTTGCTGCTGACGCTCAACGCCGACGACAACATCTTCCTGCAGCTGCAGCAGACCATGCAGCGCCATGGCGTGCAGGCGCGCTCGACCATAGAGACCACTTACTCATCGACCATCTGCTGCCTCGCGGCCGAAGGCACGGGCATAGGCGTGGTCAACCCCTATGTGGCGAGCAAGTTCGCGGCGCAACTGGCGATTCGCCCGCTGCTGCCGCAGTGCGCGGTCGAGATCGCGCTGGCCCTGCCGCTGCACCGCGCGCCTTCGGCCCGTGCCGATGTCTTCGTGCAGCTGCTGCAGCAGCATCTGCAGACCGGCCAGGGCTAGGGCGTCAGGGAATTTCCACCAGATCCGCATCGCAGCCCGCGCCGGCCGCAATCCAGCGCCGAGAAAGGCGCAGCCAGATGCGGCCCCGCCAGCGCTGCCAGCGTCCGGGCGCGGCGGCCAAGGCCTTGGCATCCTCCAGCACACCGCAGCGGTAATGCGCGCCTTCCTCGTCCCAGCGCAGCGCGCTGCAGGCGCCCGTGCGGCGGCGCGAGACCAGCATGCCCATGGGGCAAGGCTCGGCCAGGCAGCACAGGCCGCAGCCATTGCAGGGCGCACCCAGCAATGGCTTGGCCGGCGCCTGCGCATGCCAGTGCACGGCGTATTCGCGCATCAGGCGGGCGCCGTTGCGTCGGGCGCCGTTGCGTCGGGCGCCGCCACGCCGGCCTTGGCCGGTCCGCGCGCCAGCACCGATGCCAGTGCATTGCCGGTGTGCGTGCCCTGCGCCACCAGCGTTTCGGGCGTGCCTGCGGCGACGATGCGGCCGCCGCCATTGCCGCCTTCGGGGCCCAGGTCAATGACCCAGTCGGCTTCGGCGATCACGTCGAGGTCATGCTCGATGACGATCACCGAATGCCCGCCGTCGACCAGCCGGTGCAGCACTTCGATCAGCTTTTCCACGTCGGCCATGTGCAGTCCCACCGTGGGCTCATCGAGCACGTACAGCGTATGCGGCGCCTTGTTGCCGCGGCGCGCGATGTCGTCGCGCACCTTGGTCAGCTCGGTCACCAGCTTGATGCGCTGCGCTTCGCCGCCGCTGAGCGTGGGCGAGGGCTGGCCCAGCGTCAGATAGCCCAGGCCCACGTCCTTGAGCAGCTGCAGCGGGTGGCCTATGGCCGGCATGCTGGCAAAGAAGTCCACCGCTTCGTCGACTTCCATCTGCAGCACATCGCCAATGCTCTTGCCGCGCCAGGTCACGGCCAGCGTCTCTGGGTTGAAACGCGCGCCATGGCAGGTGTCGCAAGGCACTTTGACGTCGGGCAGGAAGCTCATTTCTATGGTGCGCAGGCCCTGGCCTTCGCAGGCCGGGCAGCGGCCTTCGCCGGTGTTGAACGAGAAGCGGCCCGGGCCGTAGCCGCGCGCGCGCGCTTCGAGCGTATCGGCAAACAGCTTGCGTATCGTGTCCCAGAAACCGATATAGGTCGCGGGGCAGGAACGCGGGGTCTTGCCAATGGGGGTCTGGTCGACTTCGAGCACGCGGTCTATGGTTTCGAAGCCGCGCAGGCCCGCGCAGCCGATCAGCGCCGGCGCCTGGCCCGAGTCCATGGCTTCGCGCCCGGCAAAGGTGCTGCGCTGGCCGACCCAGGCCGCGACATTGGTCCAGAGCACGTCGCGCGCCAGCGTCGACTTGCCCGAGCCACTGACGCCCGTGATCGCCACCAGGCGCTTGAGCGGCACATTGGCGTCGACTTTTTGCAGGTTGTGCAGGTCGGCGCCCAGCACCGTGAGCCAGCGCTGCGGGCCGCTGGCCGCACGTTCGCGCGGGGCCTCGGCCAGCGCGGCGTTCGCGGCCGCGCTGTCGGTCACCAGGGCGGCGGCGGCATCGGCGGCCATCTGCTTTTTCGTGCGCTTCTTCGGCGCTTCGACGGCTTCGGCGACATCGGCCTGGGCCACCGGCGGCCAGACCACGGGCCGGCGCGGCTGGAACGGGTGGCGCATGGCGTGCAGCAGATAGCGGCCGGTGACCGAGTCCTCGGCCTGCATCACATCCTCGGGGCTGCCCTGGGCGACCAGACGGCCGCCGCGCTTGCCCGCGCTCGGGCCGATATCGATCACATGGTCGGCGCGGCGAATGGTGTCTTCGTCATGCTCGACCACGACCAGCGTATTGCCCTTGTCGCCGAGCTTGTGCAAGGCGTTCAGCAGGATGTGGTTGTCGCGCGCATGCAGGCCGATGGTCGGCTCGTCGAGCACGTAGCACACGCCCTGCAGGTTGCTGCCCAACTGGGCCGCGAGCCGGATGCGCTGGGCTTCACCGCCGCTGAGCGTGGGCGCGCCACGGTCCAGCGTCAGATAGCCCAGGCCCACTTCTTCAAGGAACTCGAGCCGGCCCAGGATTTCAGGCAACAGGTCGCGCGCGATGCCGGCTTCGCGGCCGGTGAGCGTGAGCTTCTGCGCCCAAATGCGCACGTCGTTGACCGCGAGGCTGGCGATATCGGTGATGCCCACGCCGTGAAAGCGCACGGCGCGCGCCGTGGCGTTGAGGCGCGTGCCCGCGCAGCACGGGCAGGTGACTTCGGCCAGGTCTTCGACTTCCTGGCCTTCGAACTTCACTTCGCGGCCGCGGTTGTCTTCGGCCATCAAGGTGTCGTCATAGACCTGGCGCTGGTCCTTGGTCAGCTTGACGCCCGTGCCCACGCAGTCGGGGCACCAGCCATGCTTGCTGTTGTACGAGAACAGCCGCGGATCGAGTTCGGCATAACTGGTCGCGCAGATGGGACAGGCACGCTGGGTCGAATACGCCTGCAGCGTGCCCACGCCGGCCGTGCTCTGGCCGCCGGCCATGGCCGCGCCCAGGTTATCGATGCCGCTGAGCACATGCAGCACGCCCTTGCCCAGCTCCAGCGCCTGGGTCAGGTGGCGGCGCAGCTCGGCTTCGTTCGCCGGCGAGACTTCGATGCTGGCCACGGGCAGATCGATGCTGTGCTCCTTGAAGCGGTCCAGCCGCGGAAAACCCGTGGTCGGCAGGAACTCGCCGTCGACGCGCAGATGCGTGTAGCCGCGCGGCCGCGCCCAGTCGGCGAGCTCGGTGTAGACGCCCTTGCGGTTGACCACCAGCGGCGCGAGCAGGCCGATATGCTGGCCGCGGAACTGCGTCATCAGCTGTGCGGCGATGCTGTCGGGCGTCTGCGGCTGCACCGCAGCGCCGTCATGGATGCAATGTTGGGTGCCGAGCTTCACATACAGCAGGCGCAGGAAATGCCAGACTTCGGTGGTGGTGCCGACGGTGGACTTGCGCCCGCCGCGCGACAGCCGCTGCTCGATGGCGACCGTGGGCGGAATGCCGTAGACCGCATCGACTTCGGGCCGGCCCGCGGGCTGGACGATGGAGCGGGCATAGGCGTTGAGCGATTCGAGATAGCGGCGCTGGCCTTCGTTGAACAGGATGTCGAACGCCAGCGTCGACTTGCCCGAACCGCTGACGCCCGTGACCACGTTGAACTTGCCGCGCGGAATCTCCACCGACAGCTGCTTGAGATTGTGCTCGCGCGCATTGACGATCTCGATCACGTTCTTCGCGGGCAGCGCGGGCCGGGTGCGGGCCACGCGCGGGTAGAGCATGGGCGCGACTTCGGTGACCAGCTGGCCGCCCACGCCCATCGCCAGGTCATACTCGCGCAGCGCCTGGGCGGTGTGCGATGTCGGGTGCTGGCGCACGTCTTCGGGCGTGCCCTGGGCGACGATGAAGCCGCCGCCTTCGCCGCCTTCGGGGCCCAGGTCGATCAGCCAGTCGCTGGCGCGTATCACGTCGAGGTTGTGCTCGATGACGATCAGCGAGTGGCCGGCTTCGAGCAGTTTGCGCAGCGCGCGCATCAGCTTGGCGATGTCGTCGAAATGCAGGCCCGTGGTGGGCTCGTCGAACAGGAACAGCGTGCCCTTGCGCGCAATCGCCTGGCGCGACTTGGACGCGGTCTTCGCGGCCTCGGCCAGAAAGCCCGCGAGCTTGAGGCGCTGGGCCTCGCCGCCGCTGAGCGTGGGCACGGGCTGGCCCAGCTTCACATATTCGAGCCCCACTTCGACGATGGGCTGCAGCGCGCGCACCACGTCACGGTCCTGGGCGAACAGCACGGCGGCTTCGCTCACCGTGAGTTCCAGCACATCGGCGACGCTCAGGCGGCGTGGCTGCAATTCACCGACCGCATGGCGCTCGATATGCACTTCGAGGATTTCGGGGCGGTAGCGCTGGCCATCGCAGTCGGGGCAGCGCAGGTACACATCGGACAGGAACTGCATCTCGACATGCTCGAAGCCCGAGCCGCCGCAGGTGGGACAGCGGCCGTCGCCGCTGTTGAAGCTGAACTTGGACGCCGTGTAGCCGCGCTGGCGCGCCAGCGGCGCGACCGCGAACAGCTCGCGAATGCTGTCCCAGGCGCCGACATAGCTGGCCGGGTTGGAACGCGCGGTCTTGCCTATGGGCGACTGGTCGACAAACACGACGTCGCTCAAGTGGTCGGCGCCCATCAGGCGGTCGAACGCACCCGCGGAGTCGGTGGGCTTGCCGAAGTGGCGCAGCAGCGCCGGGGCCAGCACGTCCTGGATCAGCGTGGACTTGCCCGAGCCGCTGACGCCCGTGACGGTGACCAGGCGCTGCAGCGGGAAATCGAGATCGAGGTGCTGCAGGTTGTGTTCGCGCGCGCCTTCGAGCACCAGCCGCGGCGTCGAATCAGTGACCATGCGCTTGAAGCCGAAGCCCACCTGCTTGCGCCCGCCCATATAGGCGCCGGTCAGCGTGTCGGCATGGCGCAGGTCTTCGGGCGTGCCGTCGAACACGATCTGCCCGCCGCGCGCGCCCGGGCCAGGCCCCATGTCGATCACGCGGTCGGCGGCGAACATCACGGCCGGGTCATGCTCGACCACGACCAGCGTATTGCCCGCGTCGCGCAGGCGCTGCATGGCTTCGGTGATGCGCTGCATGTCGCGCGGGTGCAGGCCTATGCTGGGCTCGTCGAGCACGAACAAGGTGTTGACCAGCGAGGTGCCCAGCGCCGTCGTCAGGTTGATGCGCTGCACTTCGCCGCCGCTGAGCGTGCGGCTTTGGCGATCGAGCGTCAGATAGCCGATGCCCACATCGGCCAAGTATTTGAGCCGCGTATGGATTTCGGCGTGCAGCATCTTCAGCGCCTGGGCTTCGCCGTCAGACGCCTGGGCCTGTTCGGTGGGCACGAGCGAAGCGAAGAACTGCTGCAGCCGGTTGATCGACAGCCGCATCAGGTCGTGCAGGCACAGGCCGGGCAAGGCCTCGAGCTGGGCACGGCTCCATGCCACGCCTGCGGGCATGAAGCGCTGCGCGGGCGGCAGCACGGCGTCGGCGCCGGCCTTGCCGCCCAGGCGCCACAGCAGGCTTTCGGTCTTGAGGCGCGCGCCCAGGCAGGTCGGGCATTCGGTGTAGCTGCGGTACTTGGACAAGAGCACGCGGATGTGCATCTTGTAGGCCTTGCTTTCGAGGTATTCGAAGAAGCGCTTGATGCCGTACCAGGTCTGGTTCCACTTGCCGTTCCAGTTGGGCGAGCCGTCGAGCACCCAGGCTTTCTGCTCGGCCGTCATCTTGGCCCAGGCGGTGTCGCGCGGAATGCCTTCGGCTTCGGCGTGGCGCAGCAGGTCGTCCTGGATTTCCTTCCATGCGGGCGTCTGGATGGCCTTCACGGCGCCGGTGCGCAGCGTGAGTTTCTCGTTCGGGATCACCAGCCCCCAGTCGACGCCGATCACGCGACCGAAACCGCGGCAGGCCTCGCAGGCGCCGACCGCGGAATTGAACGAGAACAGCGACGGCATGGGCGTGGTGTAGCCCAGTCCGCTTTCGGGGCAGTGCAGGCCCAGCGAGTAGCGCCACAATTCGGGCTCGCCCTCTTCAGGCAGACAGTAGACGGTCATGTGGCCGCTGCCGCGCTTGAGCGCGACTTCGACGGCTTCCATCGCACGCGCGCGCTCGGTGCGGCCCAGACGGAAGCGATCGGCGACCACGTCGAGCATCTTCACGCGCGTGGGCGCGGCCTTCTTTGCCTTGCCCTTGGCCCCTTCAATCACTGGCGCCGCGATTTCGACTTCGCGCTCGGCCTGGACCTTGGTGAAGCCGCTGGCCGACAGCCATTGCTCCACTTCTTCGGCCGATGTATTGGCCGGCAGCTCGACCGCGAATGTGATCGCCAGCCGCGGATCGCCCGCGGCCGCACTGCGCTGCTCCAGCGCCGCATAGATGGACTCCGCGGTGTCATGCCGCACGGGCAGGGCCGTCACCTTGTCATGCAGATGAGCGGCGCGCGCGAACAACAGCTTCAGATGGTCGTTGAGCTCGGTCATCGTGCCGACCGTGGAACGCGAGTTGCGCACCGGGTTGGTCTGGTCGATGGCGATCGCCGGCGGCACGCCTTCGATGCGGTCTACAGCCGGCTTGTCCATGCGGTCGAGAAACTGCCGCGCATAGGCGCTGAACGTCTCGACATAGCGCCGCTGGCCTTCGGCATACAGGGTGTCGAACACCAGGCTCGACTTGCCCGATCCACTCGGACCCGTGACCACCGTCAACTCGCCGGTGCGAATGTCGAGGTCGACGTTCTGGAGATTGTGCTGGCGCGCGCCGCGGATGCGGATCAGTCCCTGGGACATACAGGCAGTCTTTCTGAATGAAGGCGAACCATTCTAGGACTGGACCTGCCGCGTGCGCCGAGCGTGGCAATAATGCCAGTCAATATTACTGTGTATTTATTCAGTAATATTCCGTGTACAGGATGCTGGCGCGCATAAAAAAACCTCCCTGCACCGAAGCGCAGGGAGGTCTAGGCTTTCACGCACTGGCCGCAGCCAGGCTCAGGCCATCAGAAGTTGTGGCGCACGCCCACGGCCAGCGAGCTGAAATCGGTGCCAGGAGTGCCGCCCTGGTAGCTGATGTTCGAGCCGTTGTCGATCTTGGTGTAGTAGCCGTAGACCTTGGTGCGCTTGCTCAGGTTGTAGTTGTAGCCCAGGGTCCACTGGTTGGCAGCCGTGCCCGACAGGTTGGAGCCACCGGCCTTGATCTTTTCGGCACGGCCGTAGTTGGCGTGGAATTCCGAAGCTCCCAGGGTGTACATGCCGGCCAGGCGGTAGGCGTGGCGCTTGGCATCGGCGCTGGTGCCGTTGTAGTTGTCCAGCGTCGTGTACTGGTAGTACGCGCCCAGGGTGAACGCACCCAGAGCGTAGGAACCGCGCAGTGCGACTTGCTGGGCTTCGCCAGAGAAGCCGCCGAACACGCCGGTCACAGCCTTGTTGCTGGTGTAGCCCAGGCCCAGGCCCAGGGGACCGGCGTTGTAGTTGCCCGACAGGTCAAACGCGTTCTTCGCGCCTGGCGCCTTTTCGCTCAGCGAAACCGCGCCTTCAGCGCTGAAACCACCGAACGCGGGCGAGCGGTAGCCGATCTTGTTCACGTCGCGCATCACATACGAATACAGCGCGTCGGCCGAAGTGCCGGTGTCGTGGTTGTGCATGCTGATGTAGTCAGCGGTGGCGTAGTACGAATCGGAGATGAAGTTACCCAGACGCAGGGCACCGAAAGCGCCCGACAGGTTCACTTCGCTCTGGCGACCGAAGAAGGAGGTCGCAGCGACGCCGGTGTCCGAAGCAAAGCCGCTTTCGAGCTGGAAGCCGGCCTTCAGGCCACCGCCCAGGTCTTCCGAACCACGAACGCCCCAACGCGAAGCATTGTTCTCCATGGCGGTGAGTTTGGCGTCGCCGACCTTTTGGCGTTCCACGGTGGTGTTCACACGACCGTAGATGGTGACGCTGCTTTGGGCCATGGCGGCCGAAGTGCCAGCGACGGCCAGAAGGGCCAGCAATGCGCGTTGGGTGTTATTCATGGGAGCTCCTTGATTTGTATGTTTCGACGCGGAGTAGACAGGGCGACGGCGCGACGCAGGCGCCCACTCCAGCTACGATGAAAATTTTAGAGTCACCGCGATGACGAAAGCCATAACGCCGGTGCTTTTGCACCAAATTGATGCTTCCCCACCACACTTTGGCAAAACGGGAGCTGTGTGACCCCGCTTCAAAAAACAATGCGCGGCGACCAGGGCCGCCGCGCATCATTGCGCCGTCATTCAGCGCGCAGGAGATCAGTCGCCCGCGTAGATGTCGATGTCCTTGGTTTCACGCACGAACAGCGTGCCGATGATCGCCGTCATACCGGCGATGATGATCGGGTACCAGAGGCCGCTGTACATGTTGCCGGTCTGCGCCACGATGGCGAACGACATCGTCGGCAGCAGGCCGCCGAACCAGCCATTGCCGATGTGATACGGCAGGCTCATCGAGGTGTAGCGGATGCGCGTCGGGAACAGTTCGACCAGCATGGCGGCGATGGGACCGTAGACCATGGTCACCAGCAGCACCAGATAGGTCAGGATGACGATCATCATCACCTTGTTCATCTTCGCGGGATCAGCCTTGGCGGGATAGCCGTCGGCCTTGAGCACATCGGCCACCGACTTCTTGAACGCCACGTCCTTGGCCTTGGCGTCTTCCGCCGTCAGACCCTTGGCCGAGAAGCTGGGGATCTCGGTCGTGCCGATCTTGATCACCGCAGGCGTGCCAGCAGGCGCGTCGACCGCGTCATAGCTGACCGAAGCCGAGGCCAGCACCTGCTTGGCGACATCGCACGAGCTGGTGAACTTGGCGGTGCCCGTGGGGTTGAACTGGAACGAGCATTCGGCCGGGTCGGCAACGATCACCACCTTGTTCTTCGCCTGGGCGGCGGCCAGATCGGGGTTGGCGGCTTCGGTCAGCGCCTTGAACACCGGGAAGTACGTCAGCACCGCCAGCACGCAGCCGAGCATGATGATCGGCTTGCGGCCGATCTTGTCGGACAGCGTACCGAACACCACGAAGAACGGCGTGGCGATCAGCAGCGAGGCGGCGATCATCAGGTTGGCCGTGATCGCATCCACCTTCAATTGCTGCGTCAGGAAGAACAGCGAATAGAACTGGCCCGTGTACCAGACCACGGCTTGGCCGGCGGTCAGGCCGAACAGCGCCAGCAGCACGATCTTCAGGTTCTTCCACTGACCGAAGGACTCCGCCAGCGGCGCCTTCGAGGTCTTGCCTTCAGCCTTCATTTTCTGGAAGGCCGGCGACTCGGACAGCGTCATGCGAATCCACACCGACACGCCCAGCAGCAGGATGGAGACCAGGAACGGAATGCGCCAGCCCCAGTCGGCAAATGCCGCTTCGCCCACCGACGTGCGCACGCCCAGAATCACCAGCAGCGACATGAACAGGCCCAGCGTTGCCGTGGTCTGGATCCATGAGGTGTAGGCACCGCGACGGCCGTGCGGCGCGTGCTCGGCGACATAGGTCGCGGCACCGCCGTACTCACCGCCCAGCGCCAGGCCCTGCAGCATGCGCAGGATGATCAGGATCACGGGAGCGGCCACGCCGATCGACGCATAGGTGGGCAGGATACCGACGATGAACGTCGACAGGCCCATGATCAGAATCGTCACCAGGAACGTGTATTTGCGCCCGATCATGTCGCCGAGACGGCCGAACACCAGCGCGCCGAACGGTCGCACGATGAAGCCCGCGGCAAATGCCAACAGCGCAAAGATGAAGGCCGAGCCTTCGTCCAGCCCGCTGAAGAACTGCTTGGCGATGATGGCCGCCAGCGAACCGTAGAGGTAGAAGTCATACCACTCGAAAACCGTGCCGAGTGACGACGCAAAAATGACTTTGCGTTCTTCCGGGGTCATGGGGCGTGGTGCCACCCCTTTGACACCCACGCCTGGTGAAGCGTTGATGGCCATGCTTTTGTCTCCTGTTGGTTATTGGTACCGCCGACAGCGGTCACCCCCATTCTTGGAGACGGTACTGACCCCTCTCTGACACCAAACCAACAGGAACTTGCATCAAACTGACGCAGCGCTGACATTCTCAGGTCCAACCCTTGGGCCGCATTTTGCGATGTGAAAACTGCGGCCTTGGAGCAGGTTTCAGGCTTTCAGACCCGATGGCGTCTGCGGCAATGCATCCCAATGCGCGGCGTCAAACCAGGGGTCCTGCGCCAGATAGGCGCGCAACATCGGCAGGCCGTCGAGCCCCCAGAAAATCTTGCCGTCCACTTCCCAGGCGGGCACGCCAAACACACCGGCAGCGGCCGCAGCGTCGGTGTTCGCGCGCAGCCAGTCCTTGGCGCGCTGCGCGGCCTGGTCATCGGTGCGCAACTGGGCGTCGAGTTGTTGCTGCAGTTGCGCGAGGCGCTGGCCATCGAGCGCCAGCTGGCCGCCCTGCCAGACATGGCGCAGCACCGTGCCGGCGACAAAACGGTTGATGCCGCCGTCGTCGCTGCACTGCAGCGCCAGCCGCAGCAGCGGCAAGGGATTGAACGGGTGCTCGGCCGGCATCTCCAGGCCCACGCCCAGCGATTCGCCCAGCCACTGCACATGGCGATAGGTCCAGGCGCGCTTGGCCGCAATGCCCGCCGGACCGGGATTGCCATCCCGCTGCAGCAGCGCGCCCAGCAGCACCGGCCGGTAGTCCACCGTATAGCTCAGGCCTTCGAGCACTTCGGGCATGCGCTCGAAGGCCAGCCAGGCATAAGGGGAAACGAAATCGAGATGGAAGGTGATGTGTTTCATGGCGAAACCTCTGGCCCGGCGCCACGGGTTTCACGCCGTTCGTCCTGAGCCTGTCGAAGGATGAACGGCCAAACCTCTAATCAGGCGCCGAAACCGCCGCCGGATGCGCAATGCCCGCTCGCACCAGCAGCTGCGCCCAGATGTCGCGCCGCTGCGCGGCACCGACCTTGCCCCAGGCACGCAACTCGTCGAGCGTGCGAAAGCAGCCCTGGCAATGGCTGCGATCGGGCGTCATGCGGCAGACGCTGATGCAGGGCGAAGTGACGACGCCGTCGAAATCCTCGGCAAAGCCGCCTTCGGCCGCTACCAGCGCCGCGCGCTGCGCGAGCGCGACGGGAATGTCGATCACGGGCTTGTCTGCCACGACGGCGGCCGCCACGACCGGAATCTCAGACAGCGTCACAGGCACTCGCTTCCCGCTTGGCCAGCAAGGCCTTGGCGACGCGCGACTGCGTGGGGCGGCCGAGGAAATCGCTGATGTACTGGCCGGCGTCGATCAACGCGTCGAGATCGATGCCGGTTTCAATGCCCATGCCCTGCAGCATGTAGACCACGTCTTCGGTCGCGACGTTGCCGGTCGCGCCCTTGGCATAGGGGCAGCCGCCCAGGCCCGCGACCGAGGTGTCGAACTGCCACACGCCCATTTCGAGCGAAGCCAGCGTATTGACCAGCGCCTGGCCGTAGGTGTCGTGGAAATGGCCGGACACATCGTCGAGCGCGAAATGTGCAAGCGTGGCTTCGAGCGCGCGCTGCACCTTGATGGGCGTGCCTACGCCAATGGTGTCGGCGACGCCCACATGCTGCACGCCAATGCCTTTCATCAGCCCCGCCAGATAGCCCACGCGCTCCGGCGCGATCTCGCCTTCGTACGGGCAGCCGACGGTGCACGACATCGCGCCGCGCACATAGATGCCGGCCGCGCGCGCGGCTTCGACCACGGGAGCGAAGCGTTCGATGCTTTCGGCAATGGAGCAGTTGATGTTGCGCTGGCTGAAGGCTTCGCTGGCCGCGGCGAAGACCACGATTTCATCGGGCCGGCTCGCGAGCGCGGACTCGAAGCCGCGCATGTTGGGTGTCAGCACCGAGTAGCGCACGCCGGGCTGGCGCGTGATGCCGGCCATGACTTCGGCGTTGTCGCCCATCTGCGGCACCCACTTGGGGCTCACGAAGCTCGTGACTTCGATTTCGCGCAGGCCCGCGGCCTGCAGGCGGTGCACGAGTTCGATCTTCACGGCCGCGGGAACGGTCTGCTTTTCGTTCTGCAGGCCGTCACGCGGGCCGACATCCACCAGTTTGACGCGGGAGGGATAGCGCATGGTTGTGATTCCGTAGGGTAGTTGTGGAAGGTGGGCGCTGCGCGCCCAGGTTCAATAGCCGCGCGCGCCTTCGACCACACCGGTCAAGGCCTCGCCGCGTTCCAGCGCCGCGATCTTGCCCGTGATCTGCGCCAGGCAGTCGTGGTGCAGCGTGCGCGCCGACGCATGCGGCGTGAGCCGGATGCGCGGGTGGCGGCGAAACGCGTGGTCCGCGGGCAGGGGCTCGGTGCGAAACACATCGAGCGTGGCGCCTGCCACATGGCCGGCGTCGATCTGGTCCAGCAGGTCCTGCTCCACCAGATGCGCGCCGCGCGCGACGTTGATCACATAGGCGCCGGCCTGCAGTTGCGAGAAGGTCCTGGCGTTGAGGATATCGCGGGTCTCGTCGGTCAGTGGCAGCAGGTTGACAAGCACCCGGCTCGCGCCGAGGAATTCTTCCAGGCCCTGGGCCCCGCTGTAGGTGGTGACACCGCCCTGCTGGCGCGGCGAACGGCTCCAGCCATGGACCGGAAACTCGAAATGCGCGAGCGCCTGCGCCACGCGCTGGCCCAGCACGCCCAGGCCCATCACGCCGACGGGGAAGTCGCTACGCACGCGCGGCTTGCGGAAGGTCCACGCACCACGCGCCATGTCTTCTTCATAGACATCGAGCTCGCGGAAATGCCGGATCACCGCATGGCACACATATTCCGCCATCTGCACCGCCATGCCCGCGTCTTCGATGCGCACCACGGGCACGCCCGCGGGCAGCTTCAAGCGCAGCAGGCCGTCGACGCCCGCACCCATATTGAACATGGCCTTGAGACCGGGCTGTTCGTCCATGAACTGCTGGGGCGGCGCCCAGACCAGCGCATAGTCGGCCTGCGGATCGCCCGGCTGCCAGACCGACACTTCGGCATCGGGCAAGGCGGCGCGCAGGTCCTCGATCCAGGGACCGGGCTTGATATCGGTACAGCAAAAAGTGATTTTCATGGGGCCTGAGCGTACCCTGGCTTGGGCGGCAGCGCCGCCAAAAGCCCGGGGTTCTTGCGTCTATGTCGTGGTGCCAGGCTTATGCGCGCGCCAGCCGCAGCAGTTCGGCGCCGTCGCCGATCTGATCGCCGGGCAGATACAGCAGCTCCTCGACCAGGCCGGCGTGCGGCGCGGCGATGGTGTGCTCCATCTTCATCGCTTCCATCACGGCCAGCGCCTGTCCGGCCGTCACGCTGTCGCCCACCTTGACGGCAAACGACACCAGCTTGCCCGGCATGGGCGCGGTGAGGCGGCCGCCTTCGGTCTGCGCTTCGCCCGCATGGGCCAGCAGGTCTATGCCGGTCAGCGTCTGCGCGCCGCGCGGCGTGAACACATGGTATTGCTCGCCGAGTTGATGCACCTGGGCGCGCGTGCGCTGGCCGGCATATTCGAGATCCAGCTGACCGTCCTTGGCGGAAAAAACCAGCGGGGCGTCCAGCGCCGGCAAATCCTCCTGCGCGGCCAGCACCAGCGCCAGCGCGCCACCGGGCAGATAGCGCAGGCGTGCGTCCACGGTCGCGCCTTCGATCACCCACGACCAGGGGCGCTCGGTGCGGCCATGCGACTGCCAGCCATCGCGCCGGCTGAACGGATCGGCGCCCTGCTGCGCCTGCTCCTGCAGCAGCGCACTGGCCACGGCCGCGGCCACGGCCAGCGGCACGCCCACCGGGTCCTGGTGGAACAGCTGATCCTTCTCGCGTTCGATCAGCGCGGTATCGAGCCGGGCCTGCGCAAACGACGGCGAGCGCAGCACATGGCGCAGGAACTGCACGTTGGTCGCCAGGCCCACGATCTGCGTCTGGGCCAGCGCCGCGTCGAGGCGCGCCAGCGCCTGCTCGCGGTCGTCGCCGCGCACGATCAGCTTGGCGATCATCGAGTCGTAGAACGGGCTGATCGCATCGCCTTCGCGCACGCCGTCGTCGATGCGCACATCGGCGATGCTGAAGCTGCTGGCGGCCGGCTTGCGGTACACATGCAGCGTGCCGGTCGCGGGCAGGAACTGGTTGTCGGGGTTCTCTGCGCAGATGCGCGCCTCGATCGCATGGCCGATGATGCGCAGCTCGTCCTGGCGCTTGGGCAGGGGCTGGCCGCTGGCCACGCGCAACTGCCACTCGACCAGGTCTTCGCCGGTGATGGCTTCGGTCACCGGATGCTCCACCTGCAGCCGGGTGTTCATCTCCATGAAGAAGAAGTCCATCGCGCCGCCGTCGCGCTGCTCGACGATGAACTCCACCGTGCCCGCGCCCACGTAGTTGACGGCGCGCGCCGCGGCCACGGCGGCCGCGCCCATCTGGCTGCGCAGCGCTTCGGTCATTCCCGGCGCAGGCGCTTCTTCGAGCACTTTCTGGTGGCGGCGCTGCACCGAGCAGTCGCGCTCGAACAGATAGACATAGTTGCCCAGCGTGTCGCCAAACACCTGGATTTCGATATGGCGCGGGCGCTGCACGTATTTCTCGATCAGCACCGCGTCGTCGCCGAAGCTGTTGATCGCTTCGCGCTTGCAGCTCGCGAGAGCGGCCGCGAAGTCTTCGCTCTTGTCGACCGCGCGCATGCCCTTGCCGCCGCCGCCCGCGCTGGCCTTGATCAGCACCGGGTAGCCGATGCGGTCGGCTTCGCGCTGCAGCTGCTCGGGGTCCTGGCCCGCGCCGTGGTAGCCGGGCACCAGCGGCACGCCGGCCTTTTCCATCAGCTGCTTGGAGCCAGCCTTGAGGCCCATCGACTGGATGGCCGAAGGCGGCGGGCCGATGAACACCAGGCCGGCGTCGGCGCAGGCCTGGGCGAACTCCTCGTTCTCGCTCAGAAAGCCATAGCCCGGATGCACGGCCTGGGCGCCCGTGGCCTGGGCCGCGGCCAGAATGCGCTCCCAGCGCAGGTAGCTGTCCTTGGGCGCGCTGCCGCCGATGTGCACGGCTTCGTCGCAGGCCGCGACATGCTGGGCGCGCGCGTCGGCGTCGGAGTACACGGCCACCGTGCGAATGCCCATGCGGCGCGCCGTGGCGGCGACGCGGCAGGCGATTTCGCCACGGTTGGCGATCAAGATCTTGCTGAACATACTGTCTCCCGGAAATTCGTTGTGTGCGCCGCCGTTACGCGAGCCAGGAAGGCTTGCGCTTCGACAGGAAGGCCTGCACGCCCTCCTTGCCTTCGGCGCTCGCGCGGATGGTGGCGATGCTCTCGACCGTGGCCGCGACCAGGCCGGGCTCGATCTCGCGCTCGGCGACGTCGATCACCAGCTTCTTGCAGGCGCGCACCGCGGCCGGGCCGGCGCTCAGCAGCGGCTTGAGCAAGGCGGCCAGCGTGTCGTCCAGCGCGTCGGCGCCGGCGACTTCATGCACGAAGCCCATGCGCCGCGCCTCGGCGGCGTCGAAACGCTCGCCCGTGAGGAAATAGCGGTGCGCGGCGCGCGCGCCCATCGCGCGGATCACGTAGGGGCTGATGGTCGCGGGAATCAGGCCGATCTTGACTTCGCTGAGGCAAAAGCCTGCGGTATCGGCGGCCACGGCCATGTCGCAGGCCGCGACCAGGCCCATACCGCCCGCATAGACATCGCCCTGCACGCGTGCAATCGTCGGCTTGGGGCATTCGTAGATGACGCGCAGCATCTCGGCGAGCTTGCCCGCGTCGTCGCGGTTCTCGTCGCGCGTGTAATCGGCCATGCGGCGCATCCAGTTCAGGTCGGCGCCCGCGCAGAACGCCGGGCCTTCGGCCGCGAGCACCACGGCGCGCACGTCGGCGCGCTCGCCCACCGTCAGAAAGGCCTGGGTGATGTCGGCGATCGCGACATCGCTGAACGCGTTGCGGATTTCGGGCTGGGACAGCGTGATGCGGGCCACGCCCGCGTCATAGGCAATGTGAAGCGTAGACATGCGGACTCCTTTACATGCGGAACACGCCAAAGCGTGTGTCTTCGATGGGGGCGTTGCGCGCGGCCGAAAGGCCCAGCGCCAGCACGCGGCGCGTGTCGGCGGGATCGATCACGCCGTCGTCCCACAGCCGCGCGGTCGCGTAGTAGGGGTGGCCCTGGTCTTCGTACTGCTGGCGGATGGGCGCCTTGAACGCTTCCTCCTCGTCGGCGCTCCACTGGCCGCCGCGGCCTTCGATGCCGTCGCGCTTGACCGTGGCCAGCACACTCGCGGCCTGCTCGCCGCCCATCACGGAGATGCGCGCGTTGGGCCACATCCAGAGGAAGCGCGGCGAGAACGCGCGCCCGCACATGCCGTAGTTGCCGGCGCCGAAGCTGCCGCCGATGATGATCGTGAACTTGGGCACGGCGGCCGTGGCCACGGCCGTGACCAGCTTGGCACCGTGGCGCGCAATGCCTTCGTTCTCGTACTTGCGCCCGACCATGAAGCCCGTGATGTTCTGCAGGAACACCAGCGGAATCTTGCGCTGACAGCACAGCTCGATGAAGTGCGCACCCTTGACGGCCGACTCGCTGAACAGGATGCCGTTGTTGGCGATGATGCCCACCTGCATGCCTTCGATGCGCGCGAAGCCGCAGACCAGCGTGCTGCCGAAACGCGCCTTGAATTCGTCGAACTGGCTGTCGTCAACGACGCGGGCGATGATTTCGCGCACGTCGAACGGCTTGCGCGTGTCGACGGGAATCACGCCGTAGAGTTCCTCCGTGGCAAAGCGCGGCGCCACGGGCACGGCATCGGCGGCGTCGGCCGGCTTGCTACGGTTCAGGTGCGAGACCGCGGTGCGCGCCAGCGCCAGCGCGTGCAGATCGTTTTGCGCCAGGTGATCGGCCACGCCCGACAGCCGCGTGTGCACGTCGCCGCCGCCCAGGTCTTCGGCGCTGACGACTTCGCCCGTCGCCGCCTTGACCAGCGGCGGGCCGCCCAGGAAGATCGTGCCCTGGTCCTTGACGATGATGGACTCGTCGCTCATCGCGGGCACGTAGGCGCCGCCGGCCGTGCACGAGCCCATGACCACGGCGATCTGTGCGATGCCCTGGGCGCTGAGATTGGCCTGGTTGAAGAAGATGCGGCCGAAATGGTCGCGGTCGGGAAACACATCGTCCTGGTTGGGCAGGTTGGCACCGCCCGAGTCGACGAGATAGATGCAGGGCAGGCGGTTCTGCGCGGCGATCTCCTGCGCGCGCAGATGCTTCTTCACGGTGATCGGGTAGTAGGTGCCGCCCTTCACCGTGGCGTCATTGCAGACGATCATGCAATCGATGCCGCTGACCCGGCCAATGCCCGCGATCAGGCCCGCGCCCGGCGCGGCGTTGTCGTACATGTTGAGCGCGGCCAGCGGCGCGAGTTCGAGAAACGGCGTTCCCGGGTCCAGCAGCTGCTGCACGCGGTCGCGCGGCAGCAGCTTGCCGCGTGCCAGATGCTTGGCGCGCGCGGCTTCGCCGCCGCCCGCGAACACCTTGTCGACCTGGCGGCGCAGGTCTTGCACCACGCTCTGCATCGCGGCCGCATTGGCCAGGAAATCCGCCGAGCGGGAGTTGAGTCGAGATTCGAGAATGCCCATTTCTTGCCTCTGTAGCATTTGCCCTAGCGGCAAACGTGGTTTTTATTTCCATTCAGCGGTCTGCGGGGTTTGCCGCTGAGGACAATGCCCGGATGCACACCGTTGAAACCGTCTTGTTGGTACTGATGCTCGGAGCCTTGACCGGCATCGCTGCCAGATATGTCCGCGCCATTCCCCTGCCCCTGATCCAAATCGCGCTCGGCGCCCTGATTGCCTGGCCCCAGAAGGGCTTGCACATCGCTTTCGACCCCGAGCTGTTTCTGCTGCTGTTCATTCCACCGCTGCTGTTCTCCGACGGCGCGCGCATTCCCAAGCGCGAGTTCTTCGCGCTCTACAAGCCGATCCTGAAACTCGCGCTGGTGCTGGTACTGTTCACGGTACTCGGTCTGGGCTATCTGATCCACTGGATGATTCCCGCAATGCCGCTCACAGTGGCCTTCGCGCTGGCCGCGGTGATCTCGCCCACCGATGCGGTGGCGGTGTCGGCCATCACGCGCAATCTGGGCATGCCCGAAAAGACCATGCATGTGCTCGAAGGCGAATCGCTGCTCAACGACGCCTCGGGCCTGGTGGCGCTCAAGTTCGCGGTCGCCGCGACGCTGACCGGCTACTTCTCCTGGGGGGAAGTCGCCAAGGACTTCACCTGGATGGCCGTGGGCGGCCTGGGCGTGGGCACGGCCCTGGGCTGGGGCTTCAGCTACGCGCGCAGCACCATCACGCGCCGCCTGGGCGATGTCGCCGCGACGCAGATGGTCTTGCTGCTGTTGCTGCTGCCGTTCGCCGCCTATATCGTCGGTGAAAAAATCGGTGTCTCGGGCATTCTGGCGGCCGTTGCCGCGGGCGTCGCGACCAACTTCGCCGACCTGGACCGCGGCAACTTCATCACCGAACGCATGCAGAGCACGGCCACCTGGTCCATGGTCGAAGCCGCGTTCAACGGCGCGATCTTCCTGTTGCTGGGACTGCAGCTGCCGTCCATCATCGGCAGCACGTTGTTCGCGGCCGGTGAAAACTGGTGGATTCTGGTCGGTTACGTGATCGTGATTTCGACGGCGCTGCTGCTGATGCGCTGGGTCTGGCTGATGCTGGGCGTGCAGCGCAGCCTGCACCAGGCCCACCGCCAGGGCAAGATGGCCGAGAAGCCATCGCGCCTGCTGACGCTGGCCACCACGGTCGCCGGAATCCGCGGCGCGGTGTCGCTGGCTGCGGCGCTGTCCGTGCCGCTGCTGCTGAAGAACGGCCAGCCGTTTCCCAGCCGCGATCTGCTGATCTTCCTGGCCACGGGCACCATCTTGTTCACGCTGGTGCTGGCCAGCATCGCCCTGCCCTGGATACTGCGCCACATGCCGCCGGCCGCCGAGCCCGAAACCGTGCGCGAGGAACGGCTGGCGCGCGTCGCCGCGAGCCAGGCCGCGCTCAACAGCCTGATGCTGACCGACGAACAGGCGCAACAGCGCGACCCCGCCTGGCTGGCCCAGCGCCAGGAAGTCGTCGGCCACCTGACGCAGGAATACCGCAACCGGCTGAACCTGCTCGATGACGACAGCACTTCGGCCTCGTCGGTCGAGGCCCAAAGCGAAACGCCCGAACTGGTGATGCAGCGCAAGCTGCGCTACGTGATGGAAATGGACATGCGCATCCACTGCCTGCAGCGTGAACGCGAAGTGCTGTACGCCGAACGCCAGGCGCACCGCATCAACGACGAGTCGCTGCGCAGCCTGGTCAATGAACTCGACCTGTCCGAAGTCGCGCTGCGCAAACGCCTGGCCGTGGCGCGCCGCGCTGCCGGCCTGCCGCCGGCCGGCGAGCATACGGCCGCGGGCCATGCCGCGCATTGAGCGGCGGGGGGCGGCGGTCTTGGAGCAGGACATGCCTGTCAGCATACGGGTCTGCCCTGCGCCATTCAGGCCACAAAGGTTGCAATAATTGCCAGCACCATGTCCACACCGGCCCTCGTCCGCCCTCCCCAGCCGCTGGCCGCGCACGCCGCCGACGGCCACCCCGCCCTTACGCCCATGGCGTTTGTACAGGCGATCGTGCAGGCCTATGCCGACCGCGGAATGCCCGCCGACGGCGCGCTGAACAAGGCACAAATTGCGCCACAGTCGGTTGCCGATGACAGCGCCCGCATCACCGCGATGCAGATGGAAGCGCTGTCGGACGCCGCGATGCGCGAACTCGACGACGAAGCCCTGGGCTGGTTCGGCCGCCGCCTGCCCTGGGGCAGCTACGGCATGCTGGCGCGCGCCTCGATCAGCAGCGGCTCGCTGGGCCTGGCGCTCGCGCGCTGGTGCCGCCACCACGGGCTGCTGGCCGACGACATCGCCTTGAGCCTGCAGACCCAGGGCGAGACCGCCGAGCTGGTGATCACCGAACAGCGCTCGCTGGGCGCGATGCGCGAGTTCTGTCTGGTCTCGGTGCTGCGCAACATCCACGGCCTTGCGAGCTGGATGATCGATGCGCGCCTGCCGCTGCTGCAGGCGCAGTTTCCCTTCGCGCCGCCCGCGCATGCCGATGTCTATCCCGTGCTGTTTCCCGTCGCCGGGCCCGCGGGCGTGGTGTTTGACGCGGCCCAGGCGAGCCTGCGCTTCGACGCCCGCCACCTCGCGCTGCCGCTGGCGCGCGACGAAGCCGCATTGCAGCAGATGCTGCAGCGCGCGCTGCCGCTCACCGTGCGCCCCTACCGGCGCGAGCGCCTGCTGGCCCAGCGCGTGCGCCGCCTGCTGATCGCCGACGCCCAATGCCTGCACACCGCCGCGACGCTGGCCGAGCTCCTCCACCTGTCGGCGCGCAGCCTGCACCGCCAGCTCAAGGAAGAAGGCACGTCGCTGCAAGCCCTCAAGGACACGGTGCGGCGCGCGCGCGCGCTGGCCCTGCTGCACCGCACCAGCCAGCCCATCAAGCGCGTCGCGCTGGCCTGCGGCTTCGTCAGCGAGAAAAGCTTCATGCGCGCCTTCCGCCAATGGACGGGCGACACGCCGGCGCAGTACCGGCGGCGCAGCAACGCCTTGCCCGACTGAGAAAACTGGCGCGATCCGCACCTATAACGGCGGACGGCGCAACCGGGCCCTGCCTAGACTGGCCCATGCCCGACACCCCCGCCCCCTACCAGCTGCACCACTGCGTGAGCGCGCGCTCGTTTCGCGCGCTGTGGATTCTTGAAGAGCTGCAGCAGCCCTACGAATTGCTGATGCTGCCATTTCCGCCGCGCGCGCTGGCGCGCGACTATCTCGCGCTCAACCCGCTGGGCACGGTGCCGCTGCTGCGCCATGGCGCGGCGCGGCTCACCGAGTCGGCGGCCATCTGCGAATACCTGGCCGCGCGGCATCCGCAAGCCGGGCTGTCGGTGGGCGCGCACGAAAGCGACTTCGGCGCCTATCTCAACTGGCTGCACATGAGCGACGCGACGCTGACGTTTCCGCAGACGCTGGTGCTGCGCTACACCCACTTCGAGCCGGCCGAGCGGCTGCAGCCCCAGGTCGCCCAGGACTATGCGCGCTGGTTTCTCGCGCGCCTGCGCGCGGTCGAAGCGACCGTTGAACAACAGGAATGGCTTTGCGCCACGCGCTTCACGGCCGCCGACGTGGCCGTGGGCTATGCGCTGATGCTGGCCGTACACCTGGGCCTGTCCGCCCAATGGGGGCCGGCGACACAGGCCTATTGGCAACGCCTGCAGGCCAGGCCGGCCTTTGCGCGCGCGCTCGCCGCCGAGCATGGCGCGGCGCTGGCGCAAGGCGTGCCGACCACGCCGTCGCCGCTGCTGCGGCCCTGACGGCGCGCGTCAGCCCGCGAGCAATGCCGGGAGTTCGCTCATCGAGCGCATGATGCGCGCCACGCCCGCGTCCTGCAGCATCTGCGGCGTCGCGAACAGCACGGGATCGGGGCAGTAGCCCCAGACCGTCGCCCCGGCCGCAAGCCCCGCCTGAATGCCCGGCACCGAATCCTCGATCACCAGACAGCGTTCTGGCGCGATGCCCAGCGCGGCCGCAGCGGCCAGGTAGACATCGGGAAACGGCTTGGAGCGCGGCGTCTCGTGGCCGCTGAACACCCGGCCCGTGAAGTACGGCGCCATGCCCACCTGGGTCAGCTGCATTTCGACCTTGAAGCGGTCCGCGCCCGAAGCCACGGCAATGCGGCCCTGCAGCTGTTCATGCACGGCCTGCACCGAAGCCAGCGCACCGTCGATCGCCACCAGCTGCGCGCGCAGTTGGTCGTTGCGGCGTTCATAGAAAGCCGCCATCCATTCGTCGGTCAGCGGCTTGCCGGTATGCGCCTCGATGCGCGCGGTCTCGCTGCGCACCGTGCGGCCGATGAAGACGCGCATGCATTCCTCGGCCGAAATCGGCCAGCCCGATTCGTTGAGCATGGTGCACAGCACCGTATTGGTAATGGTTTCGCTGTCGACGAGCACGCCGTCGCAGTCAAACAGGATCGCTTCAAATTGCATGGCTTGCGCCGGCATTGCGCCGGCCTGGGTGATTCAAGAAAGGAAAAGGCAAACGCCCTCAGAACTGGTCGCCGTCGACATAGAACCAGCGCCCCTGCTCGCGCACAAACCGGCTGCGCTCATGCAGCCGCACCGCGCGCCCCGCAATCCGGTAGCGCGCGACAAACTCGACTTCCGCCCGGTCGTCGCCCGTCACCTGGAAGTCCTTGACGCTGAGCCCCAGCCAGCGCGTGGCGGCATCGAAATCCAGTGTCGCCGGCCGCTGGCTCGCATGCCAGGTGGCCTGCAGATAAGCCGCGTCAGCCCGCACGAACGCGCTGTAGCGCGAGCGCATCAGATGCTCGGCATCGGGCGCGGGCCGGGTGTCGAAATGCGCGACGAAACGTTCGCAGCAGTCGGCATAGGACAGCGGCCGCGCCTTGCCATCGACCCGCCCGCAAGGGCAGGCCTGTGTCGTCGCCTGGCCCATCAGCGTGCCCCGAACACTTTTTGCAGCAGCGCGCTGCCCGTGCCCACGGGGTCCTTGCGGATCTTGCGCTCTTCCTCGCCAATCATCAGAAACAGCCCGTCGAGCGTCTTGCCCGTCACGTACTGCGACAGATCGGCATCCTGGGCGCTGATCAGGCCCAGGCCCGCGGCCTTGCCCGCGAACTGGTTGTACTGCTGCGCCAGGCCCACCTGGTCGGTCGCCTGCTTGACCACGGGCAGAAAGCGCGTGTTCAGCGGCGCGCGCGTCTTCTCGGCGAAGAACGCGGTCACCGAGTTGTCGCCGCCGGTCAGGATCTTCTTCGCGTCGGTGACGCTCATGGTCTGCACGGCGTTGACCAACAAGTCCTTGCCCATGGGCACGGCAGCCTCGGCCGCGCGATTGATCGAGGTTTCGAGTTCGGTGATGCGCTTGCCCTGGCCGAAGCGCTTCATCAGCTTGGCCGCATCGTCGAGATATCCGGGCAGCGGAATGCGCACTTGCGGGTTGTTCAGAAAACCATCGCGCCGCCCGAGCAGCGCCACCGCGGCTTCGGCTCCTTTGCTCAGCGCCAGCTTGATGCCGCTGCTGGCATCGGCCGACGACAGCTGGGCCAGCGACAGCGCCTGGGCCTGCTGCCAGGCGCCCAGCAGCAGCGCGCCCAGGGCGGCGTGGCACTGGCGACGCGTCACGCAAGAGGGAGGAGACAGCGGGTGGTGCATGGTGAAAATTCCTTCAAGAAGCAGGTGCCGGCCCTGCAGGCGCTGGCGGTGCCAGTCGCCATTTTGCCTCTGACCACAGCACCCTTGCAGCATGGCGGTCTGGACAAGCCGCGCACCGACCGGCACAGTGGCCCATGCAACCCAAGGAGTGCGACAACATGCTGGAGCTATCGGTACCGTGGTGGGAGTTCATTTTCCGGGGAATCGTCGTCTATCTGTTCCTGCTGGTCTTCATGCGCCTGACCGGCAAGCGCCAGACCGCGCAGTACGCGCCGTTCGACCTGATCCTGCTGCTGATCCTGTCGAACGCCGTGCAGAACGCGATGAACGCCGGCGACAACTCGCTGCTCGGCGGGCTGATCCTGGCGACCACGCTGCTGGTGTGCCACATGCTGCTGTCGCGGCTGGGCTACTACTTCCCGCGCCTGTCGCGCCTGATCGACGGCAAGGCCCAGGTGCTGGTCGACCAGGGGCAGGTCAACGCGCCGCTGATGCACCAGGAGCTGATCACGCGCGAAGACCTCGACGCCGCGCTGCGCGCCGGCGGCTGCCTGCACCTGCACGAAGTCGAGCGCGCGACGCTGGAAACCGACGGCCACATCACCATCGTCCTGCGTCGCAAGAGCCCCTGATTCAGGCCAGCGCGCGCTGGATGATGATCTTCTGCACGTCGCTCGTGCCTTCATAGATCTGGCACACGCGCACGTCGCGGTAGATGCGCTCGAGCGGAAAATCGCTGACCACACCATAGCCGCCCAGCGTCTGTATCGCCGCGCTGCACACGCGTTCGGCCATTTCGCTGGCGAACAGCTTGGCCATCGCGGCCTCCTGCAGGCAGGGCCGGCCCGCGTCGCGCAGGCTGGCCGCATGCCAGATCAGCTGGCGCGCGGCTTCGAGCTGGGTCGCGCATTCGGCCAGCCGAAAGCCCACGGCCTGGTGCTGAATGATCGCCTGACCGAAGCTTTCGCGCTCCTTGGCATATTGCACCGCCACCTCGAACGCGCTGCGCGCCATGCCCAGGCTTTGCGCCGCAATGCCTATGCGCCCGCCTTCGAGCGCCGACAGCGCGATCTTGTAGCCTTCGCCTTCTTCGCCCAGCCGGTTCTCTGCCGGAATGCGGCAACCTTCAAAGCGGATCTGCGCGGTGTCGCTGCTGTGCTGGCCCAGCTTGTCTTCGAGGCGCGCGACCACATAGCCGGGCGCGCTGGTCGGAACGAGAAACGCGCTCATGCCTTTCTTGCCCGCGGCCTTGTCGGTGACCGCAATGACGATCGCCACCTGGCCGTTCTGGCCGCTGGTGATGAACTGCTTGTCGCCGTCGATCACATAGTCGCCGCCGTCCTTGCGCGCCGTGGTGCGCAGCGACGAGGCGTCCGAGCCCGCATGCGGCTCGGTCAGGCAGAACGCGCCCAGCATCTCGCCGCGCGCCAGCGGCACCAGCCACTGCTTCTTCTGCGCCTCGTTGCCGTAGCGCATCAGGATCGCGTTCACCGGGCAGTTGGTCACGCTGATCGCGGTGCTCGTGCCGCCGTCGCCCGCGGCGATTTCTTCCAGCACCAGCGCCAGGCTCAGCGTGTCGAGGCCCGCGCCGCCATAGGCTTCTGGCACGCAGATGCCGTACGCGCCCAGCGCCGCCAGGCCCTGGTGCACGTCCTTGGGAAAGTGGTGTTCCTTGTCCCAGCGCGCCGCATGCGGCCAGATTTCGCGCTGCGCAAAATCGCGCACCGCGTCGCGAATCATTTCCTGGTCGGGGGTCAGCAGCATGTTGTTTGTCTCCGTTATTGATATTTATGTGGGGTCCGTTCAGCGCGGCACACACGACCCAGCAAATCGCAGATTTGCGGTTGAGGCTAGGCGCGGCCGGCTAGGCGCCGGGCCGCAGACAGTGCGAATAGCACGGCAAGGCGCGGCAACGACGCCTCAAGGGTCGTTTGTGCCGCGATCACCAGCTGTCTGCGCGGCGGCCGTCGTGGTGCAGCAGCTTGCCCGCATCCGCGGCCTGCGCGCCCGCGAGCGTCGCGCGCATGCCCTGCACGCTTTCCTCGACCGACAGCGGCGCCACGCTGCCGCCCATCTCGGTGCGCACCCAGCCCGGGTCCATGGTCAGCAGCAGCACGCCGGGCCAGCCATGCTGGGCCGTCGCCACCGCCATGTTGAGCGCGGCCTTGCTGCAGCGGTAAAGCCAGGAATGGTCGTCGTCCACATGGCCGATCTGGGCCATGCTGCTCGAGATGAAGGCGAACTTGCCGCCCGCCGCCTGCACCATGGGCGCGACCTGGGGCAAGGCCTGCATCGCCCCCAGCAGATTGGTGTGCATCACGCGATCGAACTCCTGCTGCGTGGGCGGGTTGGTCGAGTGCAGATGGTCGAGCACGCCGGCCACATACCACGCATGGTCGAATTTCTCGCCGTCGAGCAGCCAGGCCAGGCCGCTGACCGACTGCGGCTGGGCCACGTCGATCAGATGCACGGCCGCCGCGCCCCGCGCCAGCAGCGCGTCGCGGTCCTCGGCGCGGCGCACCGTCGCGATCACGCGGTCGCCGTTGTCAATGTACTGTTGCGCCAGCTCACGGCCAATGCCGCGCGACGCGCCTATCACCAATACCTGCGCCATTGCGCCTCCTTTAAAAACCTGGGCTTCTAGGACTCGCCCGTGGGTGCAACGCCCTGCTCCTGCGCGATCAGGTGCGCATAGCGCGCCACCATCACTTCGTGCGGCTCGGCCGGTGCCTTCAGACCTATCTGCGCATGCACCATCTGATTCAGGCCGGGCATGGTCGAGCGCGGCACCTGGGCCTCGGGCTTCCACAACCGCGCGCGCATCAGCGCTTTCGCGCAGTGCAGATAGGCTTCGTGCACCGTTACTTCGATCACCAGCCGTATGCGTGGGTTGTCGGCGCGGAACAAGGCCGTGTAGTGGGCTTCGTCGCGCAGCCGCGCCGTGCCGTTGACGCGCAGCGTCTCGTCGAAGCCGGGAATGAGAAACAGCAGACCGATGCGCGGGTCGTGCAGCAGATTGCTCATGCTGTCGAGCCGGTTGTTGCCGCCCACATCGGGCAGCAGCAGCGTGTTCTTGTCGGGCGCCTTGACGAAGCCCGGGCGCCCGCCGCGCGGCGAGGCGTCGAGCAGCGCGCCCGCCGGGCCCGCGGTCGAGACGATGCACAGCGGCGACAGCGCCAGGAAACGCAGGCAGTAACGGTCCAAATCCACTTGCTGCTTGAGCAAGGCCCGCTCCGCAGGCGCTTCGTAGAGCGTTCGCAACTGCTCCTCGTTGGTGATCACGGTGTTTCCCTTCTCTGATGCCGCCCGCGGTTCTCGGGCCGTCAGGCAGCTTAAACCAACTCGATCGCCATGGCCGTGGCTTCACCGCCGCCAATGCACAGCGTGGCCAGGCCACGCTTCTTGCCCCGGGTCTGCAGCGCATGCAGCAGCGTGACCAGAATGCGCGCACCGCTCGCGCCTATGGGGTGGCCCAGCGCGCAGGCGCCGCCATTCACGTTGACGATGTCGTGCGACACGTTCAGCTCGGTCATCAGCGCCAGCGGCACGACCGCGAAGGCTTCGTTGATTTCCCACAGATCGACATCGGCCACGCTCCAGCCGGCCTTCTTCAGCGCCTTCTGCGTCGCGCCCACAGGGGCCGTGGTGAACCATTCGGGCGCCTGCGCGAAGCTTGCGTGCGCAACGATGCGCGCCAGCGGCTTGCAGCCCAGTTCCTTGGCCGTCGATTCGCGCATCAGCACCAGAGCGGCCGCGCCGTCGTTGATGCTCGAGCTGGACGCCGCCGTGATCGTGCCGTCCTTCTTGAACGCCGGCTTGAGGCTGGAAATCTTGTCGAGCCGCGCCTTGGCCGGGCCTTCGTCAATGCTCACCACCACGTCGCCCTTGCGCGTCGACACCGTCACGGGCGTGATCTCGGCCGTGAACGCCCCGCTTTGCGTCGCCGCCTGCGCGCGCTGCACGCTGGCCGTGGCGAACGCGTCCTGCTGTTCGCGCGTGAACTGGTACTTGGCCGCGCAGTCTTCGCCGAACGTGCCCATCGATCGGCCGGGCTCATAGGCGTCTTCAAGGCCGTCGAGCATCATGTGATCGAAGATCTTGTCGTGGCCCATACGGTAACCGCCGCGGCCCTTCTTCAGCAGATAGGGTGCGTTGGTCATGCTCTCCATGCCGCCCGCCACCATCACGTCGCGGCTGCCGGCCACGAGCTGGTCATGCGCCAGCAGCGTCGCCTCCATGCCCGCGCCGCACATCTTCGACAGCGTCACCGCGCCCGTGCTTTGCGGCAGGCCGCCCTTGAAACCCGCCTGGCGCGCCGGGGCCTGGCCCTGGCCGGCCATCAGGCAGTTGCCGAACAGCACTTCATCGACTTTCTCGGGCGCGATGCCCGCACGCTCCACGGCCGCGCGTATCGCCGCACCGCCCAGATCATGGGCCGCGAGTTCGGCGAAGTCGCCCTGGAAAGCACCCATGGGGGTACGGGCTGCGCCCACGATCACAATGGCTTCGGTCATTCTTCTGTCTCCTGTTGGTTTGAAAATGGAAAAGAACGCCCGGCGCTGTTCGCGCTGAGCGGGTCGTCGCAGGCATTCCACACAAAGCGGCGTTCGCGCTCATAGGGAAAAACATCGTGCATATGGCCGGCGCGAATGCGCTGCTGGTGGCCCTGCCAGAACGCGGGCTCGAGCAGATCGGCATGGTGTTGAAGAAACACTTCGCGCACCGCCGGATGACCCAGCAGGAAAGGCGCGAAGCTCTGCGGAAACACATCGCGCGGCCCTACCGCGTACCAGATTTCGCCGCTCATCTCGTCTTCCTCGTTGCGCGGCTGCGGCACGGCGCGGAAGTTGCAATCCGTCAGGTACTCGATCTCGTCGTAGTCATAGAACACCACCTTGCCGTTGCGCGTCACGCCGAAGTTCTTCCACAGCATGTCGCCCGGAAAGATGTTCGCCGCGACCAGGTCCTTGATCGCATTGCCGTACTCGACCACGCTGCGCGCGAGCTGCGCCTGGGCGCGCTCGTCTCCCGGCCCGGCCTCGAGCGCCTCCTGCAGGTACAGGTTGAGCGGAATCATGCGCCGCTCGATATAGAGGTGGCTGATGATGACTTCGGTGCGCCCGTCGCCGTCGCGGTCGCTGATCTCCAGCTGGCTGGGCGCGAACTTCTCGATTTCGGCGATCAGCGCGTCGTCGAAGCGATCGCGCGGAAACGCCACCAGGCTGTACTCCAGCGTATCGGCCATGCGCCCCACGCGGTCGTGCTGCTTGACCAGCTGGTACTTGGCCTTGACCTGCTCGCGCGTGGTGTCCTTCTGCGGCGGGTAGTAGTCCTTGATCAGCTTGAACACATAGGGAAAGCTGGGCAGGTCGAACACCAGCATCACCATGCCCTTGATGCCCGGCGCGATGCGAAAGGCATCGCTCGAATAACGCAGGTGGTGCAGGAAGTCGCGATAGAACAGCGTCTTGCCCTGCTTGGCCAGGCCCAGCGCGGTGTACAACTCGGCGCGCGGCTTGCCCGGCATCAGGCTGCGCAGGAACTGCACATAGCCGCTGGGAATTTCCATGTCGACCATGAAATAGGCGCGCGCAAAGCTGAACAGCGCCTGCAGATCGTCCTCGCCGAACAACGCGGCATCGATCACTAGCCCGTCGCGCGGCCCATGCAGCAGCGGCAGCACCAGCGGCAGCTCGGTGAAACCGTTGATCAGCTTGGCCACCACATAGGCGCCCTTGTTGCGAAAGAACAGGCCCGACAGCACCTGGATCTGAAAATTCGTGCGCTGCTTGTCGAGCACGCCCTGGTCGAGGATCGCCTGCTGCACCGCGGCCAGATCGCGCGGCAGATCCTCGAACGCGCGCTGCAGGCCGAAGTCTTCGACGATCTGCTGCAGCGTCGCCAGCAGCGTCTGCGGCGCGGGCGCACGCCGCGGGTAATAGGCGCGGTAAGTGGGCCGCGCGGCGGGGTCGTCGTTCTCTATGTATTCCGTGCTGACCGCGGGCCGCACGAAAATGAAATCGTTGTGGAAGTGCGTGCGGTGCAGGATCTTGGTCGTGACCGAGTTGAAGAAAGTCTCGGCCAGCTCGGGCTGGAAGTGGTTCACGAGCAAGCCGATGTAATGCAGCTTGACCTGCTGCCACACCGCCATCGGCAGCCCTCCGGCCGCGAACTCCTTCTCCAGGCGCCGCGTGCATTCCTTGACGCGCAAGTCATAGAACTCGATGCGCTCACGCTGGGCGCGCTGCTGGCCATGCCAGTCAGCGGTCTCGAAGCGGTGCTTGGCGCGCGCCGACTCGGAGCGAAACAGCCGGTAGTGGCGGTTGAAACCATCCATCATCGCCTTGGCGATGTCATAGGCCTGCGGCGCATCGAGACGTTGGGGAAACATCGCGCCGTGCCTGGAGGAATTCCGCCGTCGCCGCGCGGCTTAGCTGCGCTCGCGGCTGGCGACGTACGCCACGGCCTGCTGGTAGGCCTTGTCGGCGCCCTCGACGCCGGGCAGCGTCATCTGCAGGTTGTTGATCAGGCCGTCCTTGAGGCCATAGCACCAGCCGTGCAGCGTGACTTTCTGGCCGCGCGCCCAGGCGTCCTGCATCACCGTGCTCTGCGAAATGTTCATCACCTGCTCGATCGAATTGAGCTCGCACAGCGCATCGTGGCGCCAGGCCGCGGGCAGGGCCTCGAGCAATTCGCGGTGCTTGTCGCGCACATCCTTCACATGGCGGATCCAGTTGTCGACCAGGCCCATGCGCAGGTCATTGAGCGCGGCCAGCACGCCGCCGCAGCCGTAGTGGCCGACCACCATCAGGTGTTCGACATGCAGCTGGTCGACCGCGTACTGGATGGTCGACAGACAGTTGAGATCGCTGGGCACGACCACGTTCGCGACATTGCGGTGCACGAAGATCTCGCCCGGCTCCAGGCCCGTGATCTGGTTGGCGGGAACGCGGCTGTCGGAGCAGCCTATCCACATGTAGCGCGGTTTCTGCTGCGCCATCAAGCCAGTGAAGAACCCGGGGCGGTCATGCTCCACCTGGGCAGCCCATGCGCGGTTGTGAGCGAAGAGTTCATCGATGGAAGTGGTCGTCATGTGGAATTCCTGGTAATCAAAAGACAGGCGCGGAACGCTCAGCAGGTCTCGGCAAACAATTCGCGACCGATGAGCATGCGGCGGATTTCGCTGGTTCCCGCGCCGATTTCATAGAGTTTCGCATCCCTCCAGAGTCGCCCCAGGGGGTAGTCGTTGATATACCCATTGCCGCCATAGATTTGCACGCCTTCGCCGGCCATCCAGGTGGCTTTCTCGGCGCACCACAGGATCACGCTCGCGCAGTCCTTGCGCACCTGGCGAACATGCTCCGTTCCCAGCAGATCGAGGTTTTTGGCGACCGTATAGGCAAAAGAGCGGCCCGCTTGCAGCACGGTGTACATGTCCGCGACCTTGCCCTGGATCAGCTGGAACTCGCCAATGCTCTGGCCGAACTGCTTGCGATCGTGGATATATGGCACGACCGAATCCATCACCGACTGCATGATGCCCAGCGGCCCGCCGGTCAGCACCGCGCGCTCATAGTCGAGCCCGCTCATCAGCACCTTGGCGCCGTTGTTCAGGCCGCCGAGCACGTTCTGCGCCGGCACTTCGACGTTCTCGAACACCAGCTCGCCCGTATGGCTGCCGCGCATGCCCAGCTTGTCAAGCTTCTGCGCCACGGAGAAGCCAGCCATGCCCTTCTCGATCAGGAACGCCGTCACGCCGCGCGCGCCCATCTGCGGCTCGGTCTTGGCATAGACCACCAGCGTGTCGGCATCGGGACCGTTGGTGATCCACATCTTGCTGCCGTTGAGCAGGTAGTAACCGCCCTTGTCCTCGGCCTTGAGCTTCATGCTGATCACGTCCGAGCCCGCGCCCGGCTCGCTCATCGCCAGCGCGCCCACATGCTCGCCGCTGATCAGCTTGGGCAGGTACTTGCGCTTTTGCTCTTCCGTGCCGTTGCGGTTGATCTGGTTCACGCACAGGTTGCTGTGCGCGCCATACGACAGGCCGACCGAAGCGCTGGCGCGAGAGATCTCTTCCATCGCCACCATGTGGGCCAGATAGCCCATCTGCGCACCGCCCCAGGCCTCGGGCACGGTAATGCCCAGCACGCCCAGCGCGCCCATCTTTTCCCACAGGTCCATGGGGAACTGGTCGTTGCGATCGATCTCGGCGGCACGCGGCGCGATCTCGCTTTGCGCGAATTCGCGCACCGCATCGCGCAGCGCATCGATGTCTTCGCCCAGCTGGAAGTTGAGTCCTGGAAGGTCGGTCATGGCTTGTCTCCTGTCGGTTTATTTTGATTACGTTTACGTAAACGTCAATTATGGATTATTTTGCCCCATCGACCTTGTCCAAAAGCTGACGGGCCTCGTTTTCATGTTCGCGCACCTCGTCCAGGTTCATCTGCAGGTCGGCCATGCGGTCCTCGAGTTGCTGCCGGTGCTGGCCCAGCACTTCGAGAAATTTGCGCAATTGCGCTCCCGTATCGCGCGGGCTGTCGTAGACATCGATGATGTCCTTGGCTTCGCTGAGCGACAGGCCCAGGCGCTTGGCACGCAGCGTCAGGCGCAGCCGGGTGCGGTCGCGCGCGCTGTAGATGCGGTTTCGCCCCGCGGGCCCGGTGCGCTCGGGCTGCAGCAGCCCCATGTCTTCATAGAAGCGCATGGCGCGTGTGGTCAGGTCGAACTCTTTGGCCAGGTCGCTGATGGTGTAGGTGATGGGCATACGAAGATCGGGGGGAGAGCCGCGCAAGTGACATGCGAACCTGCGCGAATCCCTAGAATGCAAAATGTGACGTTTACGTCAACGTTAACATAACTCGGTCCGCACCATGAACCTGCTTGAACACGAAATCCACTACCCTCTCGCGGATGCGATGCCGCCAGCCGGGAGCTGCATGGAAGTCGCACCAGGCGTCAAATGGATTCGCATGGGCCTGCCGTTCGCGCTCAACCACATCAACCTCTGGCTGCTGCGCGACCACTTCGACGACGGCGCGGGCCCGCGCGAAGGCTGGACCGTGATCGACTGCTGCGTGGCCAGCGACAGCAGCCGCGCGCAATGGGAACAGATCTTCGCCGAGCAGCTCGAGGGCCTGCCCATCGTGCGCGTGCTCGTGACCCACATGCATCCCGACCACATCGGCCTCGCACATTGGCTTTGCAGCCGCTGGCAAGCGCCGCTGTGGATCAGCGCCACCGATTACCACGTGGCGCTGGTCGCCTGCAAGCCACCCGCGAGCCACGACCTCGAAGGCGGCGCGCGGTACGCGGCGTTCTATCAGCAACACGGCCTCGACGACCCCGAGTTCCTCGAGCATGTGATGCACCGCACCGCCTACTACCCGCAGCTCGTTCCCGACCTGCCCGACAGCTTTCGCCGCCTGATGGACCACGATCGCATCCAGATCGGCGCGCAGACCTGGGAATGCATCGCCGGCTACGGCCATGCGCCCGAACACATGGCGCTGTACTGTGCCGAATTGCAGGTGCTGATCAGCGGCGACATGGTGCTGCCGCGCATTTCAACCAATGTCAGCGTGCACGCCAACGAACCCCAGGGCGACCCGCTGGGCTGGTTCCTCGATTCGCTGCAGCGTTATCTGCCGCTGCCCGAAGACACGCTGGTGCTGCCGTCGCACGGCAAACCGTTTCAGGGCCTGCACACGCGCATCCGCCAGCTGGAAGACCACCATGCCGAACGGCTGGACGAAGTGCGCGCAGCCTGCGCGCTGGGCCCCACCAATGCGGCCCAGGTCATGGAGACCATGTTCCGCCGCAAGCTCAATCCGCACGAGCAGACGTTCGCGCTGGGCGAAGCCCTGGCTCATCTGAACTACCTGTGGCGCCGCGGCGAACTCGCACGCCATGACCGCGACGGGCACTGCACTTTTACGTCAGTGACAAGATAGGGAGAACAGCTGGCGGCGGCATCCATGCGCCAGTCTTGGAGAATAAATTGCGGCAGGAAGCGCGTCAGCGCCGGCTGGTCGGGTCCTGCCCTGCCGCGCTCAACAGTACGCCTCCTCTAAAATCGAGGTTTCTCTGGCGCAAAGCAGCGTTCGTCCCTTCGATCTCTATCAAGTCAATAAAAATGAAACGATTGCCCACCCTGGTCGAAGGCCTCGACGACATCCTCAATGGCGGCTTGTTCGAAGGCGGCGTCTACATTTTCGAAGGGCCACCGGGCGTAGGCAAGACAACGCTGGCCAATCAGATTGCATACACACTTGCCAGGCGCGAAATCCGCACGGTGTATGTCACCATGCTCGCCGAGTCCCATGCGCGCATGTTGCAGCATATGGAACAGCAGATCTTCTTCGACAAGCAGGAAGTGAGCGCGACGGTCTTCTACGTCAGCGGCTATCGCGAGCTGGAACAAGGGGGCCTGAAAGCCGTCGTGCGCCTGCTGCGCGGCGAACTTGTGCGCCACCGTGCCTCGTTGCTGGTGATCGACGGAATGGTGGTCGGCAGCCTGGGTTCGATGACCAACGAAGCGGTGCGCCAGTTCGTGCACGAACTGCAGAGCCTGGTGAGTGCCATGTCCTGCACCTGTCTTGTGCTCACCAGCGGCCATGGCAATGCCTTGAGCGCGGAACAGACGATGGTCGACGGCATTTTCGCTTTCGAGGACCACGGCTTTCATTGGCGCGCCGAGCGCCGCATGCAGGTTCGCAAGTTCCGCGGCAGCGAGATCATCCGCGGCCAGCATACCTTCTGCATCTCGACGCAAGGGCTGCAGTTCTTCCCGCGCCTCGAAAGCCTGCCGCTGGCCGATGGCAATGCGAAGCTGGGCAAGAACACCGTATCCACCGGCTTGCGCGCAATCGACGATGTACTGCATGGCAAAGGCCTGGCCAGCGGCAGTGCGTCGGCGGTCATCGGACACACAGGTTCCGGCAAGACCACCTTCGCGCTGGCTTTTGCAGCAGCTTGCGATACCAGCGCCCCTGGGCTGATACTTTCTTTCACGGAGTCCAGCGGCGACTTGCGACGCATCGGAACCGAACTGGGCCTGGGCGTAGACGCGGCCGTGGGTTCCGGTGCATTGGTGATCAAGAATTTCGGGCATGAAGACGAATCCATGGATGAAATGGGCCACAAACTGCTGCGCCTGGTGGATGAGCTGAAAATTCGCCGGCTGGTGGTCGATGGTCTCGCAGGATTGGCCGACACCCTTGCATTCCCGGAACGGGGCTACCGTTTCCTGGGCCGTCTGCTGGTCGAACTGCGCCGGCGCGGAGTCACCTCACTTTTCACGGTCGATCCCGATGCCCTGGCCGTTGCGGCGGGCACACCGTTGGCCGATGGCATGGCTGGCTGGTTCGACAACGTTTTCTCTTTTGCACCTTTGCCCGCCGCTGATCGACAAGTCGACCGGCACGTTCTTACAATTGGAAAGATCCGCGGTGGCGCGGCCTCCCAGACTGCGGTAAACATCTTTGTTTCGCGTCCCCGGGCCGCAGAGCCTCTCGTTCCTTAAAAGGAGTTTGTCTCGATGAAAATGATTCTGATCGTCGAAGACGAATATGGAAATGCCGAGATCTTGCGGCTTTTGCTCGAGGCCGAAGGCTACCGGGTCATGCTGACGTCCAATGGCAAACACGCCTTGGAAGTCCTGAGAAACGGCGAAAAGCCCTCGCTGATACTTTCAGACTTCATGATGCCCATCATGAATGGCGGTGAATTGGGCCAGGCCGTGAGCCAGGACCAGGTGCTGAGCCAGATTCCTTTCATCTTCATGAGCGGGACCAGCCAGGATGTCGTGCGCCGTGCCTACAACGGCTACGACGCATTCCTGGCCAAGCCCATTGAGTTTGACTCCCTGCTGCTGGTAGTTGCCCGCCTGATTGCAGAAGGACGACCACCTCACCTGCCTGCAGAAGGGCGGTCACAGCCCCCACCCAATGGACAGGTAGAAGAATCGATGCGCCATCTGCTGAAGGGAATCCACATACCCCGGCGCGATTGACGCTGCGGCCGTACCGACACAAAGCAAAAAGAGAGCGCGTAGCGCTCTCTTTTTTGTTTTCGGATGTTGGATCCGCCGTCGTTATAGCTGCAAGCGCAGCCATGCCCTAGGCTGCCCCGCAGCGATGGCGTGTTCCCCTCAATGGAGAAACTGCTCGGAAGATGTTTTCAAATCGGAAAAAACAAAACCCCCAGGCCTTTGGGGCGCTGGGGGTTTGCTTGCTGTAAGAGCCTGACAATGACCTACTTTCACACGGGAACCCGCACTATCATCGGCGCAAAGTCGTTTCACTTTCCTGTTCGAGATGGGAAGGAGTGGTGCCAACTTGCTATGGTCATCAGGCATAACTTTTTGCTTCGGCGCTCAGTTTGTCGAGCGCTTCGGCGAATTCATAGAGACTGAAATCAGATTATATTTGATTGCGACTTGGCAT
>NZ_JAHCDD010000089.1 GCF_018413525.1 Acidovorax sp. CCYZU-2555 | reverse complement strand
TCGACATGCGGGCTGTCGAGCGACGCATTGACGCGCACCGGCAGCGCGGCCAGCCGCTGCACGCCCAGCGCCAGGCCGGCGTCCACCGGCATGCGCGTGGCGCCCAGATCGCCGCGCCCCAGCTGGTAGGTGGCGTTGGCCCGGGCCTGGCCGGGCGCGGCGGCCTTGTCGAACTGCGCGCTGGCTTGGGCCCGCTTTTCATCGAACACCGCGGCATCGCCTGCCGCGGATGCGCGCCAGGCGCGTGCGTCCAGGCCGGCGGACACGGCGCAGGCGAGCAGCACCAGGAACAGCGCGCCCAGCGCCCACCAGGCCAGGGGCTGGCGGCGCAGCCGCAGGGCTTCTGCCTGCCAGTGAATGCGGCGTGGCCAGCTCATGGCTGGAGCTTTCGTGCGCTCCAGGCCAGCGCGCCCAGGCCCAGCAGCAGCCAGGCCGACAGCAGGCTCCAGTCGGCGCCGCTGTGGCGCAGCGCAAAGCCGGTGTCCGGCGCGGCGTAATGCCACTGCGGCGCGGCCTGCCACTGGGCGTTGCCGCCGTAGCGGCTTTCAAACGAAGTCACTCCGCGTGTGGTGTGCATATCCCATTCATCCATGAAGATCGTGTACTGCTGGCGATATTGCTCGGCAGCGTCCTCGAAATGCTGGCGGTGCGCCAGGTCGGTGCCCGCGAGCGCGCTGGCGATGGCCTGCATGCTGGCGTAGGGCGTTGCCGCCGTGGCCCAGCGCAGCAGGCGCTGCTGCGCGCGCTGCGCCTGCCACAGCTGGTCGAAATGCAGCGCATGGACCTTGGTCGCATAGGCATCGCGAAACAGCCTTCGGCTGGCGTTGGCGCCGAACGGCAGGTCTTCGAGGCGTGCCACGCCGTGGTCCGCGAGCAGCCGGGCGTCGAAGGCCTTGAGCCGCTGCGCCGCCGTGCCGTCGCCCGGCAGGCCGTTCTCCATGTCGTGCTGTATGCGCGCCCAGAACTGCGCGCCCGTGGGCAGGGGCGCGCGCTGCGCCACGGCCGAGGCCGACAGCCGGGGAAGCAGAAAGACCGCGCCCACCCAGAGCGCGAGCAGCACCAGCAGCGCGGCGCGCGACGTGGCGCACTGCGCCGACACGCAGACCGTGATCGCCGCCCAGACCGCGTAGTAGACGCACAGCGCGATCAGCAGCGCTGCCGTGGCCTGCGCGCCCTGCGGGGTGAGCAGCAGCCAGCCCGCGCCAAGCCATGCGGGCGCGAGCGCCAGCATGACGCCGGCGCAAAGCCCCAGCCATTTGCCCAGCAGCAGCGGCAGACCGCGCATGCCGCAGGCGTGCAGCATGCGCAAGGTGCCGTGCTCGCGCTCCTGGGTCACGCTGGCATGGCCCAGCACGGCGATCAGCAGCGGCACCAGGGCCAGCAGAACGAAAGCCGGGTTGAATTCGCCCAGTCCCAGCGACGGCGCGGCATCGGCGGCCGGCGCGAACATCGCCATGTTGCGCTTGTGGGGCTCGAGCCACAGCGCCTGGCCGGTCTGCGCGGCTATGCCGGGCGCGACGCCGGCCAGCGCCGATTTCGGCTGGAACGCGTAGAGGCCGAAGTGGGCCGCGCGGTGCGGGTTGCGCTCGCCCTGATGGTCCCATTGCTGGCGCGCGGTCGTCTCCACCTGCAGGCGCTCGCGTTCGGCGCTGTGGCGCTGCTGCGCGGCCAGCGCCAGCACGCCGCCCAGCAGCAGCGCGACCAGCAGGCCCAGGCCCCACAGCCGCCCGCCGCGCAGCAGCATGCGCACTTCCTTGAAAGCAATGGCCGCCATCATGCGGGGAACTCCGCCACGGCCGCGCCGCGCGCATGGCGCAGATAGAGGCGCTCGAGTTCCTCATGGGCGATGTCGCGCGCGTCGAATTCCGCGACCAGTCGGCCGGCGCGCAGAATGCCTATGCGGTCGGCGACCTGCAGCGCATTGAACAGATCATGCGTTGCCATGAGCACGGCCATGCCCGCGCGCCTGGCCTGCAGAACGCTTTGCGCGAACTCGTGCGCGGCGGCGGGGTCCAGGCCCGAAGTCGGCTCGTCGAGCAGCATCGCGCAGGCCTGTCGCGCCTGGGCGATCGCCAGGCCCACTTTCTGCCGCATGCCCTTGGAGTAGCCCGCGACGCGCCGGCCCTGGGCTTCGACCGCCAGGCCGCAGGCGCTGAGCAGGTCTTGCGCCTGGGCGTCGCCGAGCGCGATCTCCGACAGCGTGCAGAAATAGCGCAGGTTCTCCACGCCCGAGAGATAGGGGTAGAGCGCGACGTTCTCGGGCAGGTAGGCCAGGCGCGCGCGCGCCTGCTGCGGCTGCAGCGAAGCGTCTATGCCGTCCACCAGCGCCTGGCCCGATGCGGCGCGCACAAAGCCCAGCAGCGCATTGAGCGTGGTGGTCTTGCCCGCGCCATTGCCGCCGAGCAGCGCGTAGACGCAGCCCGCGGGCACGGCCAGGTTCAGCGCGTTGAGTGTCACGCGTTCGCCGCGGCGCACGCTGAGATCGCGCGCCTGCAGTATGGCGGTGCCGGCCATCAGAAGAAGTAGCGCAGCGTGGCGCCGAACGTGCTGCGGGGAACGGGCGAGACCATCAGGCCCGCGGCGCTGCCGTAGGCGATCTCGGTGCCGTGGCGCTGCGGCTGGAACGACGCGTACACCGACAGCTGGGTCTGGCCCCAGTCGTAGGTGCCGCGCAGGTCGTAGCGCGTGTACAGCGGCATGGTGCGCTCCTGCGTGGTGGGCGTGCCCACGTAGTAGGGGATGTCGGAGATCAGATAGGCATCGGCATTGAGCGTCAGCTGGCCGCTGCCCAGGCGCATGCGGTGCTGGGCGCCGGCCTTGAACTGGGTCGCGGGAATCGACAGCTTGGCGCCGGCGTTGGCCGCGGGGTTGTTGACCTTGGCTTGCAAAATCCTGCCCAGGCTCGCGTAGACGCTGGTCGCGGGCGTGGCGCGCCAGCGCGCCTCGAGTTCCACGCCCTTGCGCGTGGTGTCGCCCACCGACTTGAACGAGCCGTCGGCCTGGCCCACGATTTCATCCGAGTTGAGGATGTAATAGCCCGCGCCCGACACTGTCCAGCCGCTGGCCGGTGAGGCCGTGAAGCCCAGGTCATAGGAGCGCACCTTGCTCGGCGCGACCTGGCTGATGACGCCGCCGGCCGCGCCCAGCGGGCCGGTCGCGCCGCTGCTGCTGATCTGCTCGGCCGAAGGCGAGCGCATGCCTTCGGCGACATTGGCGAACAGCTCCAGCTGCGGGATCACCGTCCAGGACGCGCCCAGCTTGGGCGTGAATACGCCCTTGGAATAGGCGGTGCTGGCCGCGGGCAGTTTCAGATTGGCGATGTCGTAGTCGAAGCGGTCGTAGCGCGCGCCCGCGCTGAGCTTGACGCTGTCCGTGGCTTTCCACTGGCCCTGGGCGAAGACGCCGTAGGTCAGCAGGTCCAGGTCCTGGGAGTTGACGAAGTTGGTGGACGGCACGCGGTTCACATACATCTGCCGATAGGCAATGCCGCGGTCCTTGCGCAGCTCGGCCCCCAACGCCAGCGCGGCCTTGCCCAGCGTGGTGTTGTGGAACACGCGCGCGCCGAAGATGTCGCGGTCGTCCACGCCCACCGTGTGCTGCGTGGCGTTGGCCGTGATGGCGCGCGTGCGGGCTAAGCTTTCGGCGTAGCCGCTCGCATGCCAGCCGGCTTCGCCTTCGGCGGGCGCGCGGTTGAACACGATGCTGGTGCGCCGCGCGCTGCCGAAGCCGGGGTTGTTGGCCTGGGTGGAGCGCGGGTCGAGGCCGGCCTCGATCTGCGGCAGCAGCAGGTAGCCGCCGGCTTCGAAGTCGGAGACATAGCGCGTCACGCGCAGGCTGTAGCGTGCGCCTTCATGGGCCGTCGACAGCTTCCAGGAGAAGCTGTCGCGGTCGGTGCGCGAGGCGTAGCGATAGCCTTCGTTGCGGTAGACATCGGCGACCAGCAGCGAGTCGATGTCGGCGATGCGGTTCGACAGCACCAGCGAAGTGCGGCGCAGGCCGTAGCGCTCGGCGCTGACGCTGATGCTCGACGGCGTCGCGCTGGCGCCGTCGCGCGTGCGGATATCGACTGCGCCCGCGCGGTTCTGGTCGCCGTAGAGCGCCGAGATCGGCCCCTTGATGACATCGATGTGGTCGATCATCTCCGCGTTGAGCCATTCGAGAAACACCGGGCCGTGGCCGGCGCCGCCCTGGCTCGACGGAATGTTCTGCGGCACGCCGTCGACATAGACCGCGGTGTCGGCGCCATGCGTTCCCTGCGTGGCGAAGCCGCGCATGCGAAAGCCGTTGCCGGTATCGCCCTGGTCGATGTTGTTGGCCAGCACGCCGGGAACGCGGCGAAACAGATTGGAGATGTCGCGGCCCACATTGGTGCTCGCGATGTCGTCCTGGTTGATCTGCTGCACGCTCGCGGGCAAGGCCTTGGGCTGCAGCGTGATCGCCGCGCGCTCGCCGGGCGCGCGCGTCGCGGGGCCGGTGCTGCCGACGACATCGACCGCGGGCAGCGCGACGTCGACGTCGGAAGGTCGGGCGGTCTGCGCCTGCACGGCGGGAATCAGCGCGATGGCGAACGCAATGGCGCTCAGGCGCGCGGCAGGGTGAAATGCAAAGGAGTGGCGCATGGTCGAATTCGTCAGGTAGGGGGAAGCCGCGGCCAGCGGGGGCGCATGAAGGCCCACCGCGCCGCGCAAAAGCGAAAGGCAGTGCAAACAGGCTGGGCGGCGCGAGGTGCGCGCGCGCAGCCGCGCCACGCGGGTTCAACGCGTGGTGCCGGGCGTGGGAAAGAGGAGGGCGGGCGCGCACGGCGGCGCAGCGGCGTTCAGCCGTGCGGCGTGCGTCGCGCAATCACGCGCGCGGCGGGCCGCGCGGATCGGCGGCCAGCGGCGAATGCTGGCGCGGTTGTCCTGCGGGAAGCAGCGTGGGTGGAGCGCTGACTTCGGCGTGGAAGTGAAAGTCGGTGGGCGGCGCGCCCGGCGCGTGGTGCTGCGCATGGAACAGGCACCAGAGGCACAGTTCGGCGTGCAGCTCCTGGTCTGCGCCGCTGTCCTGCGCGCCCGCCACAGCCTGGGCCGCGGCGTTCACGGGCTCGCTCGCATGCCCGGCCTGGTGCAAGGGCCAGGCCAGCAGCAGGCAGGCCATCGAAATGGCAAGCACCCATTGCATGGTGGAACGAGGCAGGCGCAGCATGGAAGGCGGACGAAGGGAGTGGAGTGCGGGAACTCGCTCCCGCAGAAAAGGGGGCTTCATTGTTCCGTGCCTTGGCGCTTTTGGCGAGCGACATTTTGTGAACACAGGGTTGAGTTTCGTTCAACTGCTCAGCGGTGGCGCGGCACCTGAAAGTCCGACTTTTTGCCACCGGGTTGAACTAGACTCAACCCATGATTGCCCCCTTGTCCCACCGTGCCCATACGCCGGCGCTGGGCGCGCTGCGCGCGTTCGAAGCCGCGGCGCGCCTGGGCAGCCTCAGTGCCGCGGCCGCCGAATTGCATGTCACCAAGAGCGCGATCAGCCACCAGCTGCGCGGTCTGGAAGACGCCTTGCGCGTGCCTTTGCTGCTGCGCGGCGCAAGCCTGCGGCGCACGCAGCTGACCCAGGAAGGCGCCAAGCTGTTGCTGTCGGTGCAGCAGGCGCTGGCGCTGCTCGAAGCCACCTGCAACGACATTCGCGGCGCCGTGGAGACGTCGCCGGCCCAGGTGCTCAATGTCTCGAGCAGCCAGTCGGTGGCGACGCTGTGGCTGGCGCAGAGCATGCAGCGCTTTTCCCAGGCCCACCCCGATATCGCGCTCGCGTTCCACCAGCACAGCAACCAGAAGCCGGCCTGGAAGACCCAGGGTATAGACCTGGCCATCTTGCATGTGCGCGACGCGGGGCCGCACTTCGCGCAAGAGGGCGACATTGCGCTGATGGAAGAGACGATTGTTCCTTTCTGCAGCGCCGACCATGTGCCGCGCGGGCGCGAGAACGATGCGCGCTTCATCGCCGAGTCGCGCTGGATAGAGGAGCGCCATGTCGGCAGCCCCGAGACCGGCTGGGACCTGTGGCAGGCGCGGCTGGGACTGCAGGCCAGGGGCCGTGGCGCGACCACGGCCTTGAGCGGCTTCGCGACGGTGGTCGCCGCGGTGCAGGCGGGCGCGGGCGTGGGCCTGGGCCGGTTGCCGTTCATCAGCGAAGACATCGCGCGCGGGCGGCTCGTGGCCCTGATGCCCCAGACCTGCATGCGCGGGTCCTGGCGCTATGTGGCCCGGGTGCGGCCGGGGCGCGCCGTCGACGCGCCGCTGGCCAAGCTCATCGCCTTCATGCGCGAAGACGCACTGCGGCTCACGGCGCTGGCGGGGCTCACGGCGCGCGATTAGAAGCCAGGTGCGTCACAAGACTTCGGATACCTCAATGATAGAAACCCGCCTGCTGCAGCAATTCATTGCCGTGGCCGAAGAACTGCATTTCAACCGCGCAGCGCAGCGTCTGCACATGGCCCAGCCGCCGCTGAGCCAGGCGATTCGCCGGCTCGAGCGCGAAATGGGCCTGGCGCTGTTCGAGCGCACGAACCGCAGCGTCGCGCTGACGCCGGCCGGCGCGGCGTTTGCGAACACCGCCAGGCAGATTCTGCAATCGCTCGATGACGGCGTGGCGCAGACGCAGCGCGTGGCCCAAGGGCTTGAAGGTCTGCTGACGCTGACCTTCATCAATATCGCGCCCTATGCGCCGCTGCTGCGCGCGCTGCGTGGTTTTCGGCTGGCGAGTCCGGGTGTGGCGTTCACGATGCAGGAAGCCACGACGCAGGAGCAGGTGCAGGCGCTCGAAAGCGGCGCTGCGGACATAGGATTTCTGCGCACGCCCGGAACGACCACGCCCCAGCTGCAATTCGAGACGCTGCTGCGCGAGCCCATCTGTGTGGCGCTGCCGGCCGGGCACAGGCTGGCGGGCAGTGCGCAGATCGTGCTGGCCCTGCTCAAGGACGAGGCTTTTGTCGCTTCGCCGCGGCCGCTGGGGCCGGGCTTTCACGACCAGTTGATCGCGCTGTGCCAGGCCGCGGGTTTTGTGCCGCGGGTGGTGCAGCAGGCGCGACAGATGCAGACGCTGATCGCGCTCGTGGCCAGTGGCTTCGGCATTGCGCTGGTGCCGGCATCGCTGGCGACGGGCGCCCAGCACGATGTGGTGTTTCGCCCCATCGCCGTCGACGCGCCCCACGCGCTGTGCACGCTGGAGCTGCTGATGGCCTGGAAAGCCGGCCGGCCGTCGGCGATTCGCGACCGGCTGATCGCCCAAGTGCGTGGCGCTTTTGCGCCGGCCGCTGATTGAGACGCCGGGCGTCTCGTTGGGCGACAAAAACGGTATTTTACGCCGGCCGATGCGGCGGCTACGCTGCGGCAGCACCCGCGCTCCACCCGGAGACGCCGGGATTGCAGCCCTTCACTTCGGACAGCCATGCCGGTCGCGATCTATATCTTTTCCCTGTGTACCTTTGCCTTCGGGCTGTCCGAGTTTGTCGTCGCCGGTCTGGTGTCGGCGATTGCCGTCGATCTTGACGCCAGGATCGCCGCCGTCGGCACGGCGATTGCGGCCTACGCGCTGGGCGCGTCGCTGGGCGCGCCATTCCTCACTGCGCTGCTCGCGCACTGGAAGGACAGGAACATTCTGCTGCTGGCCATGGCCGCGCTCGCCGTGGGCAGCGTGCTGATGAGCGCTGCCCCCAATCTGCCCATGCTGCTCGCGGTGCGCTTTGTCGTCGGCCTGGGACATGGCGTCTTCATGGCTGTGGCCTCGGACGCGGCGACGCAACTCGTGCCGGCTGCGCGTTCGGGGCGCGCGCTGTCCGTGGTCTGGATTGGCTTGACGCTGGCGCTCGCGGTCGGTGTGCCGCTGGGCACCTTGCTGGGCAGCCTCTGGTCCTGGCGCGCCATTTTCCTGGCCATAGGCGCTCTGGGCCTGCTGGGCCTGCTGGGACTGCTGTTCTTCATGGACAGCCATGCCAAGCCCAAGCGGCGCGCGGCGGGCGGCGCGTGGAAAGGCCTGCAGGCGATCACCCACCCGCAGTTGCTGCGCACGGCAGGCACAGCCGCCCTGGTGAGCGTCGCGACCTTTGCGTTCTTCACCTATGTCTCGCCCTATCTGCTGCGCATCACGGCACTCGATGCCGCCTGGCTGAGCCTGGCCATGCTGCTGTTTGGCATGTGCTCCATCGCCGGCAATCTGCTGGGCGGCTACCTCGCCGACCGGGTGGACGCGGGCCGCAGCACCTGGCTGGCCCTCGCGGGGCTCACGCTGAACCTGGCCGCGCTTTACGTGCTGCGCAGCGCCGCGCCGGCCATGCTGGTGCTGATCGGCACGCTGGGAATCTTCTTCTTCGCCATCGTGACGCTGCTGACCATGCGCCTGCTGCAGCAGGCCAGGCGCCATGTTCCGCAGTTCACGGCCGTCGCTGCGGGCCTGAACATCGCGTCGTTCAATCTGGGCACGGCGCTCGGCGGGGTGCTGGGCAGCCTCACGATTGCCGCTGGCAGCCTGGAACAGGTGCCGCTGGTCGGGGCGCTGGCCGCGGCCCTGGCTGCCGCGATGCTGTATCTGCAGTTGCGGCGCAACCGCAGGCCCGGGGCGGCAGGCGCGTAGATGACAGCGCGGCGCGTGGCGCTGGCGCACCATGCGGGTGAGAAGCGGCGTTCGTCGCTGCCTTGCCAAGGATTGCGCCCATGTCCCATGCGATAGCTCCCGTGCCCACAACGATGGCGCTCACTGCGGCCGATGGCTATGTATTGGGCGCGACGCTGTACCCCGCCGTGCCACGTCCAGTGGCGCGCCTGATCGTTGCCGGCGCCACCGCCGTGCCCCAGGGCTTTTACCGCCGCTTTGCCGAGTTCGCCGCGGCCCGGGGCTTCGAGACGCTGACGTTCGACTACCGGGGAATAGGGCTGTCGCGCCCGCCATCGCTCAAGGGCTTTCGCATGTCGTTGCTGGACTGGGGGCAGCTCGACCTGGCGGCGGCGGTGGAGGAGATGGCCGGCAACGATGGCCTGCCGCTGTACATCATCGGCCATTCCTACGGCGGCCATGCGCTGGGCCTGCTGCCCAACCATCACAAGGTCGCCGCGTTCTACGGCTTCGGCGTGGGCGCGGGCTGGCATGGCTGGATGCGCCGCAGCGAGCAGTTCAAGGTGCTGCTGATGTGGCATCTGGTGCTGCCCGTGCTGACGCGCTGGAAAGGCTACTGCCCCTGGAAAATGCTGGGTTTGGGCGAGGACTTGCCGCGCGACGCGTTCGTCCAATGGCGCCACTGGTGCGGCTTTGCTCGCTATTTCTTCGACGATCCGCAGATGCCGGACATGCAGGACCGGTACGCGGCCGTGACCTTGCCCCTGATGGCCGCGAACGCGGTCGACGACCTCTGGGCGCCGGCGCGCTCGCGCGATGCGTTCATGAGCGGCTACCGCAACGCGCCGCTTTCCACCTGCGATATCCATCCCGAAGGCGCAGCGCGCGGCATAGGCCACATGGGGTATTTCAGGTCGTCTTCGCAAGCCCTGTGGCAGGACGCGCTGGATTGGCTGGTGCAGTCCCGGCCGGGCGCGGCGCGCTGAGTTCCCTCAAGGCCCGGCGGCCACGCCGCGCGCGATTCAGAAGCTGTGGCGCATGCCTATGTCCAGACCCGTCCAGCTCGCGTTCGCCACGCCGGCAACACCGCCGCCCGTCAAGGCCGATCCGTTGCGGTTTTGCAGACGGGAATAGGTGGAGTACAGCGCCGTGCGTTTGGACAGGCTGTAGACATAGCCGACGGCCAGTTGCTGGGCCTGGCGATCGCTGGCCGAGTTGTCGGATACGCGCGAGTAGGAGAGCGGAATGTAGCCTGGGCCGGCATTGATCTGGGCGCCGATCAGCCAACCGTTGGAGCGGTTCGGGGCCGCGATCAACTCCTTGCTGTCGCGGAAGATCTGTGCCATGGCCTTGACGCCGCCAAACTGGTAGCTCGCGCCGATGTTGGTCGTGGTGACATCGCCGGTGTTCAGGCGGGTTGCGCCATGGGCCAGGGCCAGGTTCCAGCCGTCGCGCGCATAGCCCAGCCGCACGCCGGTGTAACGACCATCCTGGCGCGCGGGGCCATTGCCCTCGGCCAGCGCATGCATGGCCTGGCCGTAGAAGCCATGCAGGCCGGGCAGCACGTAGCCTATGCTGTTGGAGGCGCGCACCGCGGTCTGCACCGTGGACACCCGGGTCAGGCCGCCTTGTGCAAGATTGTTCACCGAACCCGCGCCGGCGCTGCCGAAAGGATCAAAGCCCGTGAGGTTCCAATAGGTGGGCACGAAGTCGCGTCCCAGCCGCAGTTCGCCCCAGGTCTTCGATAGCAGGCTCACGGTGGAGCGGCGGCTGAATGTCAGCGCGCCGCCACCGGAAGTCGTCAGGTTGTCCGTGCTTGTCAGCGCGCCCGAGCCTGTATCGAGGTTGAGCCCCGCATCGAGCACAAAGCCCGCGGACCATCCGCCACCCAGATCTTCGATGCCGCGAAAGCCCAGGCGGCTGAACTGATTGCCGCCTATGCCGTTTTGGCGGGTGACGCTGCTGCCTGCCTGCTGGGCCCGCTGAACTGCAAGGTCAATGACGCCGAAAACGGTGACTGACGACTGCGCGTGGGTTGCGCCGCTGGCGATCAACATCGCCGCCACGGCGAGTGGCTTTTTCATGCTTGTCTCCATCTCTCGTTGTGATGAATGAATTTCCGGTCGTCCAGGCGTGACCGGGTCCGCTACTCCGGCTTGAAGCCGGCGTTCCTGAGCAGCTCGGCGCCCTGGGCGACGTCGTTGGCGATGAACTGGCGAAACTGCTCGGCGCTCTCGTTGACGGGATCTATGCCCAGGTGCGCCCAGGCGCCGGCCTTGGCTTGCACGCCGATGGCGGTGTTGATGGCCGCGTTCAAACGCTTGATGCGATCGGCTGGCGTGCCTTTGGGCGCCCAGACCCCATACCAGGACGAGTACGTCATTTCCGGGAATCCGCTCTCGCGGGCGGTCGGTACATCCGGCGTGAGGGCACTGCGCTTGGCGGCGGTGATCGCTATCGGCTTGACCTTTCCAGCCTTGGTCAGCGGCAACATGGAAATCATGGAATCAAGCAACAGCGAGGTATGGCCGCCCGCCACATCGATCAAGGCCGGCTGCGTGCCCCGGTAGGGGACGAAGGTGAACTTCACATTGCCCTGCTTGGCGAGCAGCAGCGTCGCCAGGTGGCTGGGGGCGCCCACGGCGGGAATGCCGGCCGTCCATTTCTCGGGCTGCTGCCGGGCCGCGCCAATCACTTCGCCCAGGTTCTTCGGCTCCAGATTGGGCGCGATCACCAGCATCAGCGGCGCCTCTCCCACGCGCGCCACGGGCGCGAAGTCGACTTGCGGGTCGTAGGGCGGGTGGCTCATGACCTGCTTGGCCAGCACATGGGTGGCGGCCGAAAACAGCAAGGTGTAGCCGTCTGCGGGTGCGGTCTGCGCGGCTTTTCCGCCGACCGTGCCATTGGCGCCCGATCGGTTGTCGATGAGCACCGGTACGCCGAGTTGCGTCTGCAGTTGATGGGCCAGCACGCGGGCTGCGTTGTCCACGCCGCCGCCCGCGGCAAACGGCACGACGATCTTGATGGCGCGCTCGGGGAATTTGTCCGTCTGACTCCAGGCGGGCGCCGCCGCCAAGGCGATGGCGGCCGCGATCATTTTCAAACTCATTTTGTCTCCTGTGGTTTTGGGGTGTCGGCAGAGGCCGCCGGGGAAGAACTGCTGTGGGCCCGGCGGCGCTCGAAGACGCGCAGCGTGTCGTCCATTGCCTGCGCATCCATGCCGCGCGTGATGAACACGATGCGCGTGCTGCGCTCGGCCCCGGGCCAGGAGGGCAGCATTTCGGGCGGGTGAAAAAGATGCTGCACGCCATGAATGACCAGGGGCCGCTCCGGCTCCTCGGCGAGATGCACCAGGCCCTTGACGCGCAGCAGGTCATCGCCGCGCATCGCGATCACCATGTCGAGCCAGGCGAAAAACGCCGCGCGCGGCAAGGGCCGGTCTCGAACGATGACGAAGGAATGGATGCCGTCGCGATGTGCCGAAACTGCCTGGGCTGCGCCATCGGCCTGCTGGCGATAGTGCGGGGCCTGCGCGTCTTGCGCGGTGCTGGCCGAAGGCTGGCGAAGCATCTGTTGCAGCAACGCCGGGTAGGCGTCGCTGGCCGTGTGCTGTGCAGCCGTCGCGCTGAGCCCGCGCAGGCGTTCGAGGAGTTCCGGCGAAGGCCGCTGCCCATGCGTCAAATCGGTCTTGGTCAGGAAAACCGTGTCCGCGACGGCGACCTGCCGCACGGACTCCGGGAAGCGGTCCAGGGTCTGCATTCCCAGCACGGCATCGACGGTGCAGGCCACGCCCGCGAGCCTGAAGTGCGAACGCACGGCGGGCTCGCCCATCAGCGAACGCAGGATGGGGCCGGGGTCGGCGAGACCGCTGGTCTCTATCAGCACCTGCCGCACCGCCGCGTCGGCGGACTGTGCGTTGCCGGCGATGCGCAGCAGGGCTTCGACCAGGTCACCGCGCACCGAGCAGCACATGCAGCCGTTGGCCAGCAGCACGGTATCTTCGGTCGTCTGCGCGATCAGATCGTGGTCTATGCCGATCTCGCCAAATTCGTTGACGATGACCACGGTGCCCGCCAGATCGGGCAGGTGCAGCAGCCGATTGAGCAAGCTGGTCTTGCCGCTGCCCAGAAAGCCCGTCAGCACCGTGACGGGAATGCGCTTGCCCGGCGCGGGTGCGTCGGCCAGCAGCGCGGAAAAATGCCCGCTCATGGTCGTGCAGCCCGAGCCGCAGGGCAGGGGGCATTCTCGGGAAGGGGATGGATGGCCGTCATGCTTGTCTCCTGGGGGCGCTGGCTGCCAGGCCCCGATGTTGTTGTTGCAGTGCCGCCTGAGATGCTGGCGCTAGACCATGTCCGCTCCATGCAATTGGGCGAAGGAGCGCAGCGTGCGTTCGAGCCGCTGCAGCGTCCAGTGCGCGACCGGCGCGGGCAGGCGTTCGCGCAGCACCTCGTCGAGCAGGGCGCGCAGCGGTTGCTGCCGCGCCGTCAGATCCTGGTGGGCGCGGAACCACTCGGCGATCTGGTCATCGTCGCAGCGCTCGCCGCCGTCCTGCAGGTAGTCGACGATGTCCAGCTCGAAGTCTTCCAGTCGCAAGCTCACGCCGCCCGAGCCGCAGGCGCAGGCCGATCCCAGGGCCACATGGCGCAGCGCCAGGCTGCACCACAGATCGAGCAGGCGTTCGGCGTGCTCTGCATGTGCGTCAGCCATGGCGGTACTCACTGGCCGGCCCAGGCAAGGTCGGTCGATGCGCCGGCGCCGTCCCGGGGCGTGCTGCGCAGCGTGCGCGTGGCTTCGTGATCGACCTGGCCCTTGGAGTCCAGCGCCACGCGGTAGACCTCGCGCGCCACCTTGGCACTGACATAGCCTTCGCGCACGTCCTCGGCGACCTTGTCGACGTCGCGCTCCAGCGGGTTGCCAAAGCCGCCCCCGCCACCCGACAGCATCTTGTAGGCGTCGCCGCGTTCCAGGCGCACGTTGAAGATCTTGGCGTTCGCGTGGTCGGTCTTCCACTCGCCCTTGTGGCGCACGGCCAGGCCATTGCCCATGGCGTCGCCGCCGCCTTCGAGGCCCCAGGGCTTGCAGTGCACCCGGTCGATGCGCGTGGTGACGGTGAACGGCGACAGCGCCTGCACCACCATCTCCGCGCCCAGGCCGCCGCGGTACTGGCCCGCGCCCGCGCTGTCCTGGCGAATCTCGTACTTCTCGACCAGCACCGGGTACTTGGCCTCGAGCTGCTCGGTCGGGCTGTTGTGGGTGTCGCCGTCGTTGATGCAGACCGTGACCGAAACCCCGTCTTCCTGGCTCTTGGCGCCCCAGCCGCCACCGAGCGGGCCTATGCCCACGATGAACAGCCTGCCGTCCTCGGGCGAAATGCCGTGGATGTTGGGAAACACCAGATCGGCGTGGTGGCCCGCGATGGAACGGTCGGGAATTGCGGGTGCGAGGGCCTTGAAGATGGTGTCGATCACCGTCATCGGGAAGGTCATCCAGACCCGCATCGGATAGGGGCGCTCGGCCGAGATCACCGTGCCCATGGGCATGATCACCTTGAGCGGGCGGAAGCTGCCGTCATTGACGGGATAGTCCGTGGGCGTGGTGAGGCACTTGTAGGCGACCTGCGCACAGGCGATGCCCGTGGTGAAGCCCGAGTTGTAGAAGCCGCGCACCTGCTTGCTCACATCCGACAGATCGACGGTCATCTCGTCGCCCGCGACCGTGATCTTCACGCGGATGGGAATGCGCTTGCCTATGTCCAGGCCGTCGTCATCCATGAACGATTCCGCTTCGTAGACGCCGTCGGGAATCGACAGCGTGTTCTTTCGCGCCACGGCTTCGGACGAGTCCATGATCTGGGCGATCGAGCCGTTCACCGCGTCCACGCCATAGCGCTGCAGCAGCTCGACGTAGCGGCGCTCGCCGGTGGTGATCGCCGTGATCTGCGCGCGCAGGTCGCCCAGCGCGCGCTCGGCCAGCCGCACGTTCATGGCGATGATGTCGATCAGGTCCTGGTTGACGACGCCCTCGCGCTGGTACTTCAGGATGGGAATCTGTATGCCTTCGCTGAAGATGTCGGTGGTCACGTTGCCCAGCGTGCCGCCCACGTCCAGCCAGTGCGCCATGCAGCAGGTGAAGCCTTCGAGCTTGCCTTCGTGGAACACCGGCATGGTGAACGTGAAGTGGTTCAGGTGGCTGCCGGTGGTGTAGGCATCGTTGGTCACCAGGATGTCGCCCGGCAGGATGTTCTCGTAGCCGAAATGCCGGATCTTGGCTTTCACCGTCTCCGACATGCCGCGGATGAACATCGGCAGGCCCAGGCCGATGGAGACGGTGTCGCCTTCCTTGGTGAACAGGCCCACCGTGAAGTCCAGCGCCTCGTAGATGATGAGGTTGTAGGCCGTGCGCGTGAGGTTGGTCTTCATCTCCTCGGTGACCGCGTACAGGCCGTTGCGGATGATCTCGACGGTGATCGGATCGATCGCCGCGGGGGTGTGGGGGGTGGTGCTCATGAACGGTCGCTCCCGATGTCGATTTGAAGATTGCCGAGTTCGTCGACGCGCAGCGCGTCGCCGGGCTGGACCACGGTGGTGGAGGCGTGTTCCTCGATCAGCGCCGGGCCGCTGATCGCATTGCCCGCGAGCAAGCGATCGCGGATGTAGACCGGCGTATCGGCCCAGCCGCCCGCGCGGAAGTACACCGGCTTGGTGGTCCGCAGCGCCCGCGTGTCGGGCGCGGCCATGCCTTGTTCCACGCTGTGCTTGGGCGGCTTCTTCATCGTGCCCAGCACGGTCACGCGCAGGCTCACGAGATCGGCGGGCTCGCCCGGAGCCGATGTTCCGTAGCGCACCTTGTGCAACTCGTCGAACTGCTGCTTGATGGCCGAGCGATCGCGGCCGGCAAAGAACGCCAGCGGCAGATCCACGGTCACTGCATGCTCCTGGCCCACGTAGCGCATGTCGGCCGCGCGCTCGATCACCACGCCGTCGGCCTGCACGCCCGACTGCGCGAGTGCGGCGCGGCCCTCGTCTTCCATCGATTGGTAGGCGGCCTCGATTTCCTCGAACGACACCTCGTTGAGCTTGCGGAACACCGAACGCACGTAGTCGTAGCGCAAGTCGGAGAACAACATGCCGTAGGCCGAGAAGTAGCCGGGCGCATAGGGAATCAGCACCTTGCGAATGCCGATCTCGCGCGCGATGGCCGAGGCATGCAACGGGCCTGCGCCGCCGTAGACCACCATCGTGAAACTGCCGGCATCCAGGCCACGCTCGGTGGTCACGGCCTTGACCGCATGCGACATCTGCGTCACGGCGATGCGCAGGATGCCGTCCGCCGCCTGCGTGGGGTCCAGGCCCAGCGGGTCGGCCACGCGCTCGCGCATCTGGCGCTGGCAGCTTTCCATGTCGAGCTGGAGTTCGCCGCCCAGGAAATTGTCCGCATCCAGCCGACCGAGCACCAGGTTGGCGTCGGTGACGGTGGGCTCCAAGCCGCCGCGCCCATAGGCGACCGGGCCGGGAATCGAGCCCGCGCTTTGGGGCCCCACGCGCAAGGCATTGCCGGTTTCCACGCGCGCGATCGAGCCGCCGCCGGTGCCGACCTCGTGGATGTCCATCATCGGAATCTGGATGGGCAGCGCGCGCTCGTAGCCGCCGATCAGCGCCGAGCCCGTGGTCAGCGGCCGGCCCGCGCTGATCACGCCCGCCTTGGCCGTGGTGCCGCCCATATCGAAGGCGATCGCGTCGCCCATGCCCAGCTGCGCACAGATGGCTTGCGCACCGATCACGCCGGCGGCCGGGCCGGACTCCAGCATGCGCACGCAGCCCACCTTGGCGTGCTCCACCGGGAACAGGCCGCCGGTCGATTGCACGATGTAGAAGTCGCCATCGAAGCCCTTGCCGGCCAGATGCGTTTCCAGCTGGCCCAGGTATTCGGAGACGCGCGGACCCACATAGGCATTCGCCACGGCCGTGGAGACGCGCTCGAACTCGCGGTATTCCTGGCTGAGCTCGTGCGAGGCGCAGACAAACGCGCCGGGAATCTCTTCCTGCAGGATCTGCTTGACGCGCTGTTCATGCGCCGGGTTGCGGTAGGAGTGCAGCAGCAGCACGGCCACGGCCTCGACGTTCTGGCCTTTCAGTTCGCGTGCCAGTTCGCGCACCGCGGCTTCGTCCAGCGGCTTGTGCGTGCTGCCGTCGGCGCGCAGGCGCTCGGACACCTCGAAGCGCAGCGAACGCTTGACCAACGGCTGGTGCTTGTTGAAGAACAGGTTGTAGGCGTCGGGCCGGTTCACGCGGCCGATCTCGTAGATGTCGCGAAAGCCCTCGGTGATGAGCAGTGCCGTATTGGCGCCTGTGCGCTCCAGCAGCGTATTGATGGCGATCGTGGAGCCATGCAGGAACAGGTGGCCGTCGCGCCAATCGATGTCGGCGCTGTCTATGGTCGCCTGAATGCCGTTGACCAGCGCGCCGTGCGTGGACAGCGCCTTGCCGAACAGCAGTTTTCCGCTGGCCTCGTCGAAGGCCGCCATGTCGGTGAAAGTGCCGCCGATGTCGACGGCGATGCGGAGTTTGGGTCGGATTGTCATGTGCTTGCTTTCAGTTCAGGTCGCGCTGCGGTCGGTGCCTATGCGGTTGCGCAACACGCCCAGACCCGTGATTTCGACTTCGACCTGATCGCCGTGCTGCATGTAGAGCGGCGGTTCGCGCCGGTCGCCGACGCCGCCGGGCGTGCCGGTGGCAATCACGTCGCCCGGTGACAGGGGCGTGAAGCGGGAGATATAGGCAACGATGGTCGGAATGTCGAAGATCAGGTCGGACAAGCCGGCCTTCTGCACCACCTGGCCGTTGAGCCGGGTTTCGAGCTGCAGCTGCGAGACATCCGGCACCTCGTCGCGCGTGACGAGGAAAGGACCAAAGGGCGCGGTGCCGGGAAAGTTCTTGCCCGGAGTGAACTGGTGCGTGTGGCGCTGCCAGTCGCGCACGCTGATGTCGTTGAAGCACGCATAGCCGGCGATATGCGCGAAAGCGTTTTCCTTGGCGATGTGGCGGCCGCCCTTGCCGATCACGAAAGCCAGCTCGCCTTCCCAGTCGAAGCGCTCGGAGAACGCCGGGCGCAGCACCTCGTCGCCGTCGGCGGCCAGGGAGTCGTTGAAGCGCAGGAACAGCGACGGGTATTCGCTGTCGGCGCGCTTGGTTTCGGCCACATGGGTCTTGTAGTTCAGGCCCACGCAGATCAGCTTGCCGGGGTTGGCAAGGACGGGCAGGGCACGAACGCCCGCACGTGCGAGCACCGTGCCTTGGCCGATGGCGTCACGCAGCTCGTCGAGGGCCGCGCCTTCGAGAACGGCGCGCACGTCGGGAAAACGGGACAGGAAAGCCTGGGGCGGCAACAGACAGTCATCGCCGTGCAGCACCCCATAGGTGGCCTGGCCGGCATGTTCGAAACTCAGAATTTTCATATCGGGCTCTGTGGTTGGAGAGTGCTGTGAACTTTAAGAATTCAACAGACTTTCTTCTAGATAGAATTCCCAGATATCAGAGTTCTCTTTTTTGGCAATTCTTAGGTGCATCCCATGAATCTCGCTGCTGTTCGCCTGTTCCTGGAAGTCGCCGAAGCGGGAAGTCTCAGCAAGGTCGCGGCACGCCGCCAGACCGTGCAGTCGCACATCAGCCGGCAGATCACCGACTTCGAAACGCAATGCGGCGGCGCGCTGTTCCGCCGTACCGGGCGCGGCGTGGTGCTGACGGAGCACGGCGTGCGCGTCGAGTCACGCCTGAGGGTCTGGCTCAACGACACGGAACATCTGATGGAAGAAATGCGCTTGGATTCCAGCCAGGTGATGGGCGAGGTCAGGCTGGGCATACTGCCTTCGTCGGCCCACCCTTTGGTCACCAGGCTGTTCCAACGGCTGCAGGCGCAGCACCCCGGCATCCGGCTCAATATCACCGAAGGCCAGGGCGTGGTGCTCGACACCTTGCTCGACAGCGGCGCTCTTGATCTGGCCATCCTGTTCCGGTTCCAGCCGCCGAGCAGCGCGGAGGAAAAGCTGCTGTGCGTGGTGCATACCTACCTGGTCTCCGCCCCCGGTGCCTTGCTGACCGAGCATCCGACGGTGGAGTTCGCCCAACTCAATGGGCTGCGCCTGGTGTTGCCGCGCCGCCCCAGCCATTGGCGCAATGCGCTCGATGAAACGGCACGTAGTCTGGGGTTTCGACTCGAATCCGTGGCCGAGGCCGACTCGCTCACGGTGCAGCGCGAGCTGGTGGCCCACACGCCGGGTCTGTACTCGATCCTGGGTCCGTTCACGGTCGTGGCGGACCTGCAGTCCGGGCGTCTGCAAGCCAGCAAGCTGGTGGGCCCCGATTTGTGCCGCCATGTCACGCTGTCCCTGCCCAAACAGGGCAAGCTCACGCCCGCATGCCGCATCGTTGCCGCCACCATCCAGGACCTGGTGGCGTCCTGGGGCGATCAGCTGACCGAGCCGCGCATTGCCGAACCGGGCGCGGCCAGTCCCGCAGCCTAGAGGCGCAAGCCTTCTGCGCGACCGGCTTCAGGTCGCGGCGTTGGATGCTGCCCCCGTCCTACAGCATCCTGCGCGCCGCCCGCATAGCATCGACAGCATGCGTGCTGCCGCCGACCTGATCATCGCCCGTCCCGAAGGACTGTATTGCCCGCCAGGCGATTTCTACATCGACCCCTGGCGGCCGGTGGAGCGGGCCGTGATCACCCATGCGCACAGCGACCACGCGCGCTGGGGCAGTGCGCATTACCTGGCCCAGCATGACAGCGCGCCGATTTTGCGCCGGCGCCTGGGCGAAGACATCACGCTGCAGACGCTGGCCTATGGCGAAGTGATAGAGCACCATGGCGTGAAACTGTCGCTGCACCCGGCCGGCCATGTGCTGGGCTCGGCCCAGGTGCGGCTCGCGCATGGCGGGCGCGTCTGGGTCGCGTCGGGCGACTACAAGCTCGAGAACGACGGCACCTGCGCGCCGTTCGAGCCCGTGCGCTGCGATACCTTCATCACCGAATCCACTTTCGGCCTGCCGATTTACCGCTGGCCCACGCAGGAATCGCTGTTCGCCGAAATCAACGCCTGGTGGCGCGCCAATGCCGAGGCCGGACGCGCGTCGGTGCTCTATGCCTATGCGCTGGGCAAGGCCCAGCGCCTGCTGCATGGCGTCGACGCGTCCATAGGCCCCATCGTCGCGCATGGCGCCGTGGAGCCGATCAACGCGATCTACCGCGCGGCGGGCGTGGCGCTGCCGCCCACGCACTACGCGACCGATGCGGCGCTCGACAAGGCGCTGCTTGCGCGCGCGCTGGTGATCGCGCCGCCGTCGGCCGGTCGCAGCAGCTGGCTGCGGCGCTTTGGGCCCAATCCTTCGGATGCATTCGCCAGCGGCTGGATGCTGCTGCGCGGCACGCGCCGCAGGCGTGGCGTGGACCGCGGCTTTGTGGTGTCCGATCACGCCGACTGGCCCGGACTGCAGTCGGCGATTCTTGCTACCGGTGCCGAACGCATCTTCGTCACCCATGGCAGCGTCGCCGTGATGGTGCGCTGGCTGGGCGAGCAAGGCTTGCAGGCCCAGGGCTTTTCGACCGAGTACGGCGATCACGACGAGACCGACGACGCCGCGCCGCGCACGCCGGGCGAAGAACCCGCGCCCGATGGCGGGAGCCCCGATGGCGGGAGCCCCGACTCCGCATGAAAGCTTTTGCCGATCTCTACCGCGAACTCGACGCGTCCACGTCCAGCCTCGCCAAGCAGGCCGCGCTGCAGCGCTATCTGCGCGCCGCGCCGGCGCGCGACGCGGCCTGGGCCGTCTATTTTCTTGCGGGCGGCAAGCCGCGCCAGCTGGTGCCCACGCGGCTGCTGCGCGAGCAGGCAAGGGCCGCGGCCGGCCTGCCCGAATGGCTGTTCGATGAAAGCTACGAAGCCGTGGGTGATCTCGCCGAGACCATTTCGCTGCTGCTGCCCGCACCCGACGCTGCGCTCGAACTGCCGCTGGCCGACTGGATGGAGCAGCATCTGCTGCCGCTGCGCGGTCAGGCACCCGAAGACCTGGCGCGCGTTCTGCAGCAGCATTGGCGCATGCTGGCCGCGGCCCAGCGCCTGGTCTATTTCAAATTGATCACGGGCGCATTCCGCGTGGGCGTGTCGCGGCTGCAGGTCACGCAGGCGCTGGCCGCCGTGAGCGGCGTAGACGCCAAGGTGATTGCCCAGCGGCTCATGGGCTATACGCATATCGGCGCCCAGCCCGGCGCCGCCGATTACGCGGCTTTGATCGCCGCCGACGACGCCGCGGGCGAAGGCAACGGGCCGCGCGGCGGCCAGCCCTATCCGTTCTTTCTGGCCCATCCCTTCAATCTTGCGCTGGAGCAGTTCGATGCGGCGCTGGGCCCGGCCGACGGCTGGCTGGTCGAGTGGAAATGGGACGGTATACGCGCCCAGTTGGTCAAGCGCGACGGCCAGGTTTCGGTCTGGACGCGCGGCGAAGAGCTGGTCAGCGACCGCTACCCCGAGCTGCAGGCCATGGGCCAGGGCCTGCCCGACGGCACGGTGCTCGACGGCGAAATATTGGTCTGGCGCGACGGCCGTGCCCAGCCGTTTGCCGAACTGCAGCAGCGCATAGGCCGCAAGACATTGAGCGCCAAGCTGTTGCGCGATCTGCCCGTGGTGCTGTGCGTCTACGACTTGCTGGAGCAGCAGGGCGCCGATCTGCGCGCCGTGCCCCAGCACGAACGCCGCGCGCGGCTGGAGCAACTGGTCGCAGCCTTTCCCCATCCCCAGCTCGAACTGAGCCCGCTGCTGCGCGGCGCCGACTGGGCCGACCTGGCGCGCCAGCGCGAACAGGCGCGCGCGCTGGGCGTAGAAGGCATGATGCTCAAGCGGCTGGATGCGCAATACGGCGTGGGCCGCACCAAGGACGTGGGCGTCTGGTGGAAATGGAAGATAGACCCGCTGTCGGTCGACGCGGTGCTGATCTATGCGCAGCGCGGCCATGGGCGGCGCGCGAGTCTCTACAGCGATTACACGTTTGCCGTGTGGAACGGCGCGCAGGATGACCCCGCGCGCCAGCTCGTGCCCTTCGCCAAGGCCTATTCGGGCCTGACCGACGCCGAGATGCGCGCCGTCGATGCGGTGATTCGCAAGACCACGATAGAGACGTTCGGCCCGGTGCGCAGCGTCACGCCGACCATGGTGTTCGAGCTGGGCTTCGAAGGCATCGCGGCCAGCAAGCGCCACAAGAGCGGCATTGCGGTGCGCTTTCCGCGCATGCTGCGCCGGCGCGAAGACAAGCCCGTGGAGGAAGCCGATACGCTGGCCACCTTGCAGGCGCTGCTGCAAGCAGGCGGCTGATGGCCGGCCGCAGCGACCCCGCGCTCGCGGCCTGGATCGCCGCGCGCGGCTGGAAGACTTTCGCGTTCCAGCGCCGCGTCTGGGCCGAGATGGCGCAAGGCCGCAGCGGCCTGCTGCATTCGAGCACGGGCAGCGGCAAGACGCTCGCGGTCTGGCTGGGC
>NZ_JAHCDD010000088.1 GCF_018413525.1 Acidovorax sp. CCYZU-2555 | reverse complement strand
CCGCCCTACCAGCGCCCGCCGCTGTCCAAGGCCTGGCTCAAGGACAGCGCCGACACCGAATCGCTGCTGCTCAAGACGCCCGACTGGTACCGGGACAATGGCGTGGCGCTGCGCCTGGGCGGCACAGTCGAACAGATCGACGCAGGCGCCCAGCGCGTGCTGCTGGCCGGCGGCGAAACCGTCGCCTATTCGCAGCTGGTGTTCGCCACGGGCGCGGCGGCCCGCCGGCTGGCGCTGCCCGGCGCCGAACTGCAGGGCGTTGCCTGTCTGCGTGACCTGGGCGATGCCGCGCAGATCAAGGCGCAGCTGCGCGGCGCAAGGCGCCTGGCCGTCATCGGCGGCGGCTATATCGGCCTTGAAGTCGCGGCCACGGCGCGGCATTTCGGCGTCGAGGTGGTGGTGCTCGAACGCGAGCCGCGGCTGCTGTCGCGCTCGGCCTCGGCGCCTGTCGCCGACTGGCTGCACGGTCTGCACGCGGCGCAAGGCGTGGCCTTTCACTTCAACGCCGGCATCGCCGCGATCGAGGGCGCGACAGGCCAGGTCACGGGCCTGCGCCTGGCCGACGGTCGGCGCGAAGCCTGCGACATGGTGCTGGTCGGCATAGGCGCCGAACCCAACAGCGCGCTGGCCCAGGGCCTGGGCGCGGTCACCGAAGCCGGCATCGTGGTCGATGCCGAAGGCCGGACCTCGCTGCCGCAGGTCTGGGCCATAGGCGATGTCACGCGCCGCCCGCTCGCGCATTTCCCGGGGCTGTTCCGGCTCGAAAGCGTTCCCAGCGCCCTGGAGCAGGCCAGGCGCGTGGCCTGCGTGCTCGCCGGCCGCGAGTTGCCGGCGCACGAGCTGCCCTGGTTCTGGTCGGACCAGTACGCGACCAAGCTGCAGATCGCGGGAATGACCGCGCTGTCGGACACCACCGTGCTGCGCGGCGATCCGCTGGCGCACAAGTTCACGGTCTTCCATCTGCGCGCCGGCGTGCTGTGCGCCGCCGAATGCGTCAACAGCCCCGGCGAGTTCCTCGCCGCGAAGAAAGCGATTGCCGCCCAGGCCCGCCCCGACGCGCAGCGCCTGGCCGATGCAACCACGCCGCTCGCTCAGGCGTTTGCCCCGCCCGCGCAGCACGCCCTTGCCTCCACCCTCTGATCGAGCGCCACCATGCCCCACGTCACCTTCATCGAATTCAACGGCTCGCGGCACACGGTCACGGCAACGCCGGGGCAAAGCCTCATGCGCGCCGCCGTCGCGCACAGCGTTCCCGGCATAGACGCCGAATGCGGCGGGGCCTGCGCCTGCGCCACCTGCCATGTCTACATCGCCGACGACTGGCAGGCGCTGGTCGGCGCGGCGCAAGGCAACGAAAAGGAAATGCTGGACTTCGCCAACGAGGTCGGCCACGGCTCGCGGCTGGCCTGCCAGATCACCGTCTCCGCGGAAATGGACGGCCTCACGGTGCGCATGCCGCAGTCGCAAAGCTAGGCGCCCAAGGCAGGGCGCAAGCGCCTGCCGACTCCCTTTTCTTCCGCCCATTTTCACCGCCATTTTCCACCTGGAAAGGCGGTGGATTTGTCGCGCCTATTTGAGTGTCTACACTCTAATTAAACAAAATGAAAACTACCCACGAACGACGCACCAGGATCGCCATGCATTCACCATATCGGCGCACAAAGCGCAACATCAAAGGAAATACAGTGCTTTGACGAAGATCAAAGCCTGGGGTAAATACTCAAGAAAAACAATCCAAGGCTTCGTAATATTAAAGTGTTGTCACTCTATTTAAGCCATCGACAGAGGCGCAGCAAAAAGGTCCCGAAAAGTGGCCCGGTATTTGCATAGGAGACCCCGCGGAGGCTGCCATCCCCCACTTCAACGGGCAGCAACAAAGGAGCGTATATGTCTGTTCAAAGCAGCACGGTGGAATTTGTCGGCACGGCACGGGATGAGTTGCAGGGCGCCTATGCCAAGGTGACCTGGCGCCTGGTGCCATTCTTTTGTCTTTGTTATCTGGCGGCCTATCTGGACCGCATCAACGTGGGCCTGGCCAAGCTGCAGATGCTCAACGACCTGGGCTTCAGCGAAGCCGTCTACGGCCTGGGCGCGGGCCTGTTCTTCATCGGCTACATCCTGTTCGAGGTGCCCAGCAATCTGGTGCTGGCGAAGATGGGTGCGCGGCTGTGGATTGCGCGCATCATGATCACCTGGGGGCTGATTTCGGGCGCCACCTATCTGGTCACCACGCCCATGCAGTTCTATGTGCTGCGCTTTCTGCTGGGCGTGGCCGAGGCCGGGTTCTTTCCCGGCGTGATGCTCTATCTGACCTACTGGTATCCCACGCACAAGCGCAGCAGGATCATGGCGATGTTCCTGATGGGACTGCCGATGGCAAGTCTGGTCGGCGGCCCGCTGTCGGGCTGGATCATGACGGCCTTCGCCGGCACCATGGGCTATGCGGGCTGGCAATGGCTGTTCGTGCTGGAAGCCATACCTTCGGTGCTGCTGGGCATTCTGTGCCTCACTTATCTGCCCAACGGCATAGAAGCCGCGAAATGGCTGTCGCCGCGCGAAAAGCACTTGCTGCGCGACAGCCTCGACAACGACCAGCTTGCCGAGTCCCACCATTCGCTGTGGGCGGCGCTGTCCAGCGGCCGCGTCTGGCTGCTGGGCCTGATCGACCTGTCGCTGATGATGTCGGTCTACGCGATCAGCTTCTGGCTGCCGACCATCATGCGCGATGCGGGCGTGCGCGACACCTTCCACATCGGCCTGCTGACCGCGATTCCCAATGCGCTGGCCATCATCGCGCTGATCATGAACGGCGCGAGTTCCGACCGGCTGCGCGAGCGCCGCTGGCACATCGTCGTGCCGGCCTTCATCGGCGCCATGGGCATGGGCCTGAGCACGCTGTTCACCGACAACATCGCGCTCACCGTGACCATGTTCGCGCTCGCCACCGCGGGCATCACCGCGACCTTTCCGGTGTTCTGGTGCCTGCCCGCCACTTTTCTCACCGGCCCCGCGGCGGCCGCTGGCATTGCGCTGATCGCCTCCATCGCCAGCTTCGGCGGCTTTGCCGCGACCTACATCCTGGGCTGGCTCAGGGATGTGACCCATGGATCGAGTGCCGGCATCCTGCTTTTCGCAGGCTGCCTTCTGGTGGGCTGCGCGCTGACCCTCGCGCTGCCCAAACATGTCGTCAACCGATAGCCTTTTTCAGAAAGATTTCTGATCATGCATTGCGCAATTCCCGGCCCTCGCGGCGCCCTCGCCGCCTCCCTGCTGCTGTGCGCCAGCGCCAGCGCGGCCCCATGGAGCGACAACTCCATAGGCCTACGCCACGGCACGGGCTTCTCCGAAGCCGGTGTGGGCGACGCCATCCACAAGACCATCTACAACTTCTCGCATGCGAGCGGCGACCGGCTGGGCGGCAACTTCTTCACCGTCGACGTCTACAAGTCGGGCGGCAACGACCCCGCGGCCAACAGCGCCAGCGGCGCGCAGGAGATCTACGGCTTCTACCAGCGCACGTTCTCGCTGGCCGCGCTGACCGAGCACAGCGGCGGTTACGGCCCGCTCAAGGATGTCTCGCTGCTGCTGCGCGCCGACATGGGCAGCAAGAACACCGCCTTCGCGCCACGCCCGCGCAAGTACCGGCTGGGCCTGGTCGCGGCGCTGCCGGTCAGCGCCGGGTTCTGGGACCTGGGCCTGTCGATCTACAAGGAATCGAACCACAACGGCATCGTGGGCCGCGACGTGCGCTTCGACCCGACCTGGTCGCTGACCTCGGCCTGGAGTCTTGCGGCCGGCCCGGGCGCGTTCGGCGGTTTTCTCAGCGTCACCGGCCCCAAGGGCCGCGACGGATTCGGCAACAAGACCCGCACCGAAACCCTGCTGCGCGTGAACTACCTGTTCGATGTGGGCCGCGGCTTCAAGGCCGGCGTCGCCTACGAGTACTGGCGCAACATGTACGGCAATGACGAACGCCTGGACGCGACGCGCGGCTCCAAGGGCCGGCTGCCCATGCTCGTGGTCGAGCAGCATTTCTGAACGCTTCAAGCCCATAACAAGAGACATCCAAGGAACAACCATGGCTTCCAACATCGAATCAATGCCCGCGCAGGACATGTCGCTGCACGCGCTCGCGGCCGCGCATGCCAATGCCGCCGAACACGACGACTACGCACGCACCCGCGTTCCCGAGCACGCCAAGCGCGGCGCGGGCGCGGTGCTCAGCGTGCTGGTCGGCTTCGTCACCGCCTTCTTTTTCGTTCTGGTCGGCGGCCTGTTCCTCAACAAGGCGGGCGCGGTCTCGACCTGGATCGCGCTGGCGATCTCGTTCGTGCTGCTGATCGTGCTCACGCTGATCGTCTCGGGCACGGCCGCGCGCGAAGGCCTCACGGCCGAACTGCTCACGCGCGGCACGGGCTTCGGCGCCGTGGGCTCGGTGCTCACCACGCTGATCTATGCAGGCACCTTCGTGATCTATGCCGGCACCGAAGGCCAGATCCTGGCGCGCTCCATAGACCAGATCTGGGACCTGCCCGACAAGGTCTGGTATGTGTTCGTCGCGCTGATCTTCCTGCCCATGGCCTGGAACGGCATACGTTCCATGACCAGGATCCTCACCTGGACCGTGCCGGTCTACCTGGTGCTGCTGGTCTGGGCCATCGTCAACGCCTGGAACACCCATGGCGGCATGCCCAGCGGCATGTTCAGCGCCATGCCCGAAGGCGCGGTCGGCGGCGCGCTGGGCGTGATCGCCATCATTTCGGCGCTTTCGGGCACCGTGGGCATCAACCCCTTCGAGGCCGCCGACTACAACCGCTTCATCCGCGCCAGCGAGTTCCGGCGCAAGGCGCTGATCAGCGTGGTGCTGCCGTACGCGCTGCTGTTCTTCGGCGCGATGCCGCTGGGCATGTATTTCACGCTGATCACCAAGAGCGCCGACCCGTCAATCTACTTCATAGGCCTGATAGGCCTGCTTCCCGGCGTGGCGCTGGCCTGGGTGTCGCAGATCCGCGTGAACCTGACCAACATCCATGTGAGCTCGGTGGCCTTCGCCTCGGGCTCGGAGATCGTCGGCGCCAAATGGCTGGGCCGGCGCTTCTGGGTGCTGGCCGTCACCGCCGCCACCATCGCGCTGATGTGGTTCGACGTGCTGGGCAATCTCTATGCGTTCCTGCAATGGACCGGCATCTTCCTGCTGTCGTGGGTGGCCTGCGTGGTCGCCGACATCACGGTGGTGCGCGGCTGGCTCAAGATCGTCACCGGCCCCATCGAATACCGCAACAGCCATATCCGCCGCTACAACCCCGTGGGCATCTGCGCGCTGCTCGCGGGCAACCTCACGGCCTCGCTGATCTGGATCTATTCCAGCGACCCGGTCTGGAACGGGCTGTCGGCCTATGTGGGCTTCGCCGTGGCCTTCGTCTTGCATGTGGCGCTGGCTATACTGACCAAAGGCCGTACCTACTTTTCCGACCCCGGCGACCCGCGCCTGGCCGTGAACCGTGGCGCCGCAACCAGCGACGTGGAACAAACCTATGCATGACTCCCAGCTCGACCCCGTGATCAAGGCGCGCTTCACGGCCTTGAAAGGGGGGCGCGAATTCGCGTTCACCCGGCTCGATCCCGCGCGCACCGCCCACCTCGTCGTCGACATGCAAAACGGCTTTGTCGAAGCCGGCGCCATGCTCGAAGTGCCGCAGGCGCGCAATGTCGTTGGCAACATCAACACCGTGAGCCAGGCCCTGCGCGCGCGCGGCGGCGTCAATCTGTTCCTGCGCTTCAGCACGCGCACCACGGGCGATTGGTCGGTCTACTTCGAGCAGTTCATGGACCCGGCCGCGGGCCGCGCCGAAGTCGCCGACTTTCAGCCCGGCAGCCACGGCCATGCGCTCTACCCGCAGCTCGACGTACAGCCCGGCGACCTGGTCGTCGACAAGTACCGATTCAGCGCGTTCACACCGGGTTCGTCGAACACGCTCGAAGTGCTGCAGGCGCGCGGCATCGATACCGTGGTCATTTCGGGCACGCTCACCGACTGCTGCTGCGAAGCCACGGCGCGCGACGCCCAGCAGCTGGGCTTTCGCGTGGTCTTTCTCAGCGATGCCAACGCCGCGCTGACCGACGCCGAACACAATGCGGCGCTCAACTCGCTCGCGGCCTGGTATGCCGATATCCGCACGGCCGCGCAGGCCGTCGAGCTGGTGCGCGCGGGAATGCCTGCGCCGGTACCGGTCTGATTCGCTGCGCAAGGTCTTGCGGGATGGGAAAATGCAGGCTTCAGGGCCGGTCTTCCCCCCTCTCACTTTTACCCACCACGTCATCCCCAAAGATGACTCTCAAGGAAAAACACCATGAAATCACGCGCCGCCGTCGCCTTTGCCGCGGGACAACCATTGCAGATCGTCGAGATCGATGTCGAGCCGCCGCGCAAGGGTGAAGTCCTGGTCAAGATCACCCACACGGGCGTGTGCCACACCGACGCGTTCACGCTGTCGGGCGATGACCCCGAAGGCATCTTCCCCGCGGTGCTGGGCCATGAAGGCGCGGGCATCGTCGTCGAAGTCGGCGAAGGCGTGACCAGCGTCAAGCCCGGCGACCATGTGATTCCGCTGTACACCGCCGAATGCAAGGAATGCCTGTTCTGCAAGTCGGGCAAGACCAACCTGTGCGTCGCCGTGCGCGCGACCCAGGGCAAGGGCCTGATGCCTGACGGCACGACGCGCTTCTCCTACGAAGGCAAGCCCATCTACCACTACATGGGCTGCTCCACCTTCAGCGAATACACCGTGGTCGCCGAAGTCTCGCTGGCCAAGATCAACCCCGATGCAAATCCCGAGCAGGTCTGCCTGCTGGGCTGCGGCGTCACCACGGGCCTGGGCGCGGTGAAGAACACCGCCAAGGTCCAGCCCGGCGACAGCGTCGCCGTGTTCGGTCTGGGCGGCATAGGCCTGGCCGTGCTGCAGGGCGCGAAGCTGGCCCAGGCCGGCCGCATCATCGCCATCGACACCAATCCGTCGAAGTTCGAACTCGCGCGCACGTTCGGCGCGACCGACTGCGTCAACCCCAAGGACTTCGACAAGCCCATCCAGCAAGTCATCGTCGAGATGACCGGCTGGGGCGTGGACCACTCGTTCGAATGCATCGGCAACGTCAACGTGATGCGCGCGGCGCTCGAATGCGCGCACCGCGGCTGGGGCCAGTCGGTGATCATCGGCGTCGCCGGCTCGGGCCAGGAAATTTCCACCCGTCCCTTCCAGCTGGTCACCGGCCGGCGCTGGCTGGGCACGGCCTTCGGCGGCGTCAAGGGCCGTTCGGAGCTGCCGGGCATGGTCGAGGAAGCGATGCGCGGCGACATCCAGCTCGAGCCTTTCGTGACCCACACCATGCCGCTGACCGACATCAATGAAGCTTTCGATCTGATGCACGAAGGCAAGTCGATCCGCTCGGTGGTGAACTACGCCTAAGCCGCCACACCGGCGCAACCGAAACCGCCCGCGGCGCTGGTCGCGCTGGCGGTTTTTTGGCGTCTGGAACCACGGTGCGCACACATCGTCCGACAGACGGCATCCGCCGCGCCAGGACCGCCAACGAGAGTCCAACACAGATCGAAATTGCTGCGCGAAATCGGGAATGCAACGGATGCCTGGCGACGATCGGCTCGCATCTATCAGAGACTTCCGGGGAAGAGAATATGAAACTAGGCGCTCCAGCGTCGAAAGTGGCATTGGCGCATGTAGAGATGTGCACAATGGTTGGCCGTCCACCGTCCACAAGCAAGAAGCTCAAATCAAAGTACTCGATTTCCTATTCACGTTTCAATCGCATGCCGAAGTTGCACGGCACCATGCCCGTAGACTACATCGGCCTTGTGGCTGCGATGGTGCGCACGGCGGCGGCGGGCAAAGTGGTGAGCGTTACGTCCACAACGGCCACAAGTTTTTTGGCCGATAGCGTGCTTCAATACTTGAGTTCGACGGCCCACGGAGTGTCGATCAGCCAAGATTTCCATGAACTCAAGGATTTTGTGGGAACGGCTTATACGGGTGTTCTCGGCGCCGGGCTTTGCTACATGTGGATGCTGCACGATGGCTACGTCTGGAAAGCGCACTATGAAGAGATCGTCATCGCCCATGGCTCAGGGAAGGCAGTGCCTGAACCCGACTTTGTATTTGCAAAGACCGGTGACATTGCCATCGTCGAATCCAAAGGCACCGGGCGAAAACTAGTAAGTGCCGTGACTGCTGCCAAGAATGGGTATCTGCATCAAGTCGAGCCGGGAGCCCGTCGTGCTTTGCATGGCGGTATCTTTGCTTCGCGCGGCTACGCTTTCGGGACAGCCTTGAATACGACCATTGGTGCGGGATCCTCTTGCATAGAGATGGCCTGCATATTTCGGAACTATTCACCGCCTCCGAAGGCTTTAGCGGGGTGCAAGCCTAGCGTCCCGGTTGCGCCAAACCCGCATCAACCACTTTCAGCAGGTCTGCAGCTTGTACGTAAGGCGAACTATGCCGAGTTGTACCGCCAGCTCGGGCTGGACAGCAAGCAAATTGCCAGCGTAGTGCAGTCGCTCCACCAAGGCGATCAGACGCTGTTTCAATCGCCCCATCGCTTTCGTCTGATGATAGATGGTGAAGCATGGACTGCTTGGCTTGCCTTGCCGTTTGGAATCATCCGCGGCATCGAACGCGGACAATACCCCGAGGCGCTCGCTGAAGCGCAACGCGCTAGAGGCCCAACAGTGGTAGGCGGTCAAGACCCCTCGCTGATCTTCGTCAACTTTCCTGATCACAGCAGAGTGCTTTTCCGCAAAGAGGAGACGCGCGATCCGCATATCTCGGCGGAGTAAGCCCCACGAAACCATACGCGGGCTAGCCGGGTTACATAGCGAAGTCCACACATCGGCACACCCATGGTCTAGCGCCGGCGCGGCGGCGCCGTGCTCCAGACGATCAGCGCCAGCAGCGCGACTTGAAACGGCAGGCGCGCCACCAGCAGCCAGTAAGGCACGGCCGGGAAATCGGCGGCGTTGTGCAGCATGACGATGTTGGCGGGCGTCACGGCCAGCGTCAGCAGCGCCAGGCCCCACCCTGCGCTGCGCCGCGTGGGCCGCCAGAGAATGCCGATGGCGCCCAGCAGCTCCAGCACGCCGGTGACCAGCACCGCTTCGCGCGGCCAGGGAATCCAGGCGGGAACAATGCGCATCTCGGCCTCGGTGAAGGCGAAATGGGCGATGCCGCCAAGAAAGAACCAGAGGAATACAAAGCCCAGGCCGGCCTTGCGGCCCGGGCTCAGAGGTGTGGTGGGATTCATGGCGGCATTCCTTGGACGTGGGCGGCATGCCAGTGTGCTGGAAATCGCGGCGACCGGCTTATCCAGCAGACCGCATTACTCGGCAAAGGTTTCCTGCAAAGCCGCCAGCGTCGCGCTCAAGGTCCTGGCCGATACGCTGCCCAGCTTCTTCACCAGCCGCACTTTGTCCACGGTCCTGAGCTGGTCCAGCACGATCAGCCCCTTGGTGCCGCCATGGGTCACGGGCACCCTGAACGGCGCGGCAAAGCCCTTGGACGTCATGGGCGCGACGATCACGGTGCGCAGCGCAGCGTTCATTTCCGCCGGAGACACCACGACGCAGGGGCGCGACTTCTGAATTTCGCTGCCCACCGTGGGGTCGAGGTTCACCTGCCAGATTTCACCGCGTTTCACCACGCAAGCTCCGAGTCCGCGGCGTTGGAGAACTCGCCCATCAGCAAGGCGTCATCGCCCGCTGCGGCGATGGCCTCGGCCGCTTGCGCCCAGCCGGCACGCACCGGCTTGACCGGCTTGCGCAAAACGATGGCGCCGTTTTCAACGGCCACCACAGCCACTGTTTCGTCGTCCAGGCCGACCTGGGCCAGCAAGGCCTTGGGCAGTACCACGCCCTTGCTGTTGCCGATGCTGCGAATGGCAATTTCCATAGGACACCCCATCAAAAGTTATAACAATGTTATTCCATTTGAATGGCATGTCAATGCCCGGTCGATGCCAGGCAAGCGGCCAGGAGGCCTAGAACGTCCCGCGCAGCGTCACCATCGCATTGCGCGGCAGGCCCTGCATGTTGCCCGAGTAGATCGAGCTCACGGTCTGGTAGTAGCGCTTGTCGAGCACGTTGTTCACGTTGAGGCTCAGGCTCCAGTGGGGATCGATGCGGTACTGCAGCATCAGATCCCACAGCGCATGGCCAGGCTGGGTGAAGTCGTAGTTTGCCGTAGCTCCGCCGGCGTTGGTCACCGTGCCCGAGACGAACTGCGCGCTCTGCACGCGGCCGCTGCCGCCCACGCGCCAGCGCGACCATTCTCCGGGCAGGGTGTAGACCGTCGACAGCTTGAGCAGGTGGCGCGGCGTGATGCTGCTGTAGATCGCGTTCTCGGTCTTGTCCCGGGTCTTGTTGAAGGTGTAGCCGGCAGCGACCTGCCAGCCCGCGGCGAGCTGGCCGCCGACTTCCACGTCGAAGCCCTGGCTCGTGACCTTGCCCTGGGGCAGATAGCAGCAGCTCGCGCCCCAGAGGCTGTAGTCTTCCGCATAGCGTTCATCGAGCACGGCCGTGCCCGTGCGTTCGACGTTGAACATGCTGAACGTCGCATTCAGCTTGCCGTCCATCAGTTCGCCCTTGAGCCCGGCCTCGTAGCTCTTGCCCTTGATGGGCGCCAGCGGCGCGCCGGGCTGCGGGCCCGACATCATCAGCGCCTGCGGCTTGAAGATCGATGAGTAGCTGGCATAGGCCGACCATTGCGGCGTGAGATCGTAGATCACGCCGCCATAGGGCGTGACCTTGGCCTTTTCCTCGAACGACTTGGCCGACCAGGGGCGCGTGCTGCCCGCGGCGTCGAGGATGTCGGACATGGTCTGGGTGAACTTGTAGCGGCTCACGCGCGCGCCGACGATCACATGCAGCCGGTCGCTGGGGTTCAGGCGCAGCACGCCATAGCCGCCCACCTGCTCCTGGCCCCAGGGCGCGTAGCGCTCGCTCAGGTTCAGGTTGAACTGGTCGAACTGCGGCGTCCAGGGCCGCATGTCGAACACATTGGCGCCCACGGTGCCGCTGTCGGCAAAGCTCAGGTTCTGCCAATGGCTGCGCACGCGCTGCCAGTCCAGACCCAGCAGCAACTCATGCGTGCGGCCCAGCGCCGTGAACGGGCCGCTGAGGTTGAAGTCGACGATGTCCTGGGTGTTCGACGAGTCCAGCAGACCGCCGCGCCAGACCGGGCCGGTGAGCGTCTGCGGATCGACCGGGCCCGACAGCGTGCTCCACTGGCGGTTCTGTTCGGTCTGCGCATGCGAGGCATTGAATTTGAGCTGCCAATGGTTGTCGAAGCGGTGGGCGAGCTGGGCAAACACTTCCTGGTTCTTGTAATGGAAGAACGACCAGTCGTTGGAGAACACCGTATGGGCGGGCAGGCCCAGATCGCGGCCGTCGGTGAAGCGCGGCAGGCCCGCGTAGTCGCCGGTCTGCTTGACCTTGCCATATGACGCGCCCACGGTCAGCAGCGTGCTGGGCGTGAGATCGGCCTCGAGCACGCCGTAAAGCGATGGCTTTTCCTGGCTCACGTAATCGAAATAGGAGTTGCCGTCCTGGTAGGCCAGCACCGCGCGCCCGCGCACGCTGCGCTCGGCGTTCAGCGGTCCGGTCACATCGATTTCGGTGCGGCGCTGGTCCCAGCTGCCGGCCGACAGCGACACATCGACCTGGGCCTGGGCCAGCGGCTTCTTGCGCACCAGGTTGATGATGCCGCCCGGATCGCCCACGCCGCCCAGCAGGCCCGAGGCGCCACGCATGACTTCGACGCGGTCATAGAAAGCCATGTCCTGCTGGGGCTGGTAGGTGTAGGCGCCCAGCGCCAGCGGCGCGCCGCCATCGACCTGCATGCTCGTGACCTGGAAGCCGCGCGAGTAGTAGCGGCCCGAATTGTCGGCAACGATCACGCCGGGCGTCAGCGCCAGCGCCTGCTCCACGTCGACGACCTTCTTGTCGTCCATCAGCTGGCGCGTGATCACCGACACCGACTGCGGAATCTCGCGAAACGACTGGTCGGTCTTGGAGGCGATGCTGGTGATCTGGTTGGTGTACGAGCCCGTGCCTTCGGTCGTGCCGTTGGCGGCGCGGCGCGCCTGCACGCGGATTTCGGCCAGCGAGCGCACTGGCGCGGCGCCCGCGGCCTGCGCGACCGGGGCCTGGCGCTGGAACACATAGACGCCATTGGGCTGCTGCACGGCGCGCACGCCCGTGCCCTGCAGCAACGCGTCCAGGCCGCTGCGCACGCTGTGGCTGCCCTTGAGGCCGGCGCTTTTGAGCCCGGCCACGGTTTCGGGCGCGAACGCCAGCACCAGGCCCGCATCCTGGCCGAAGCGGTTGAGCGCGTCTTCGAGCGGCCCGGCCGGAATGTCGAAGCTGCGCGCGGGCGCGGTCTGCGCCTGGGCAGCGCCCGAAGCCAGCAGCAGGGGCGCGGTCGCGGCCAGTTGCGCCGCGGCCAGGGCCAGCGCGCTGGGCAGGAAGGAAAGAGGGAGCGTGCGGCAGTGCCGCGCGGCGCAATGGGCCATGAAAGTGTTCCTTGTGTGCGGTGCAGGAGCAGCAAGATTTCTGCTCTCGTTATCCCTGTCGCACGACTTGAAAAAACAGCTCAGGCGATCGCCGTTTTTTTCATCCGGCATCGCGCCGTGCCAGCCGCACCTGCACCACCTGCTGCCCCCAGAACCGGGTCTGGGTCTCGATCTGCAGCTGCAGCGTGGCGCTCAGCGACTCCAGGATCAGCGGAATCTGCGCCACCGGGTAAGCGCCGGAAACGCGCAGATCGGCCACGGCGTCGCTGCAGACGATCGGGTGCGCGCTGTAGCGGCTGAGCTGGGCCAGCAGGTCGGCGAGCCGCATGCCCTTGGCGATCAGCGTGCCCTGCACCCATGAGCGCTCGGCATCTCCCGCGGGCTGGGGCATGTCGACGGACTGCGCGCTCAAACCCGCGCCCTGCCCGGCGCGCAGCACCCGCGCGGGCGATCCGGCCACAGCCGGCGTGATTTCCACCGCGCCCTCGAACACGCGCACCACAGCGCGCTCGCCCGCGGTGTGCACGGTGAACTGCGTGCCCAGCGCCCGGGCCAGGCCTTGCGGCATCTCGACCACAAAGCGCCGGCCCGGGTCCTTGGCCGTCACCACATGGATCTCGCCGCGCAGCAGCACGATGCGCCGCTCGGTCGCGCCCAGGCGCACGTCGATCGCGGTGTCGGTGTTGAGCACCAGCGCGCTGCCGTCGGCCAGCACGATGCGCCGCTGCTCGCCGGGGCGCGTGCGGTAGTCCGCGGCCCATTGGCGCCAGGGCGTGCGCTGCTCCACGGTATAGGCCGCGGCGCCGCCGAACAGCAGCACGGCCAGCGCCTGGACGCTGCGCCTGCGGGCGCGCGAGCGCGCCGACAGCGTCGCATGCGCCACGGCCGCCGCGCCCGCAACGCCCGACAGGCCGCCGAGCCGGCTGCGCACGCTTTCGATGCGCTGCCAGGCGGCTTCATGCGCGGGGTGGGCCGCGCGCCAGTCGCTCCAGGCCTGGCGCAGCGCGGGCGTGACCGGCCCGGACTGCAGCTCCAGCATCCATTCGACGGCGCGGCGTGCCACATGCGCGGGAATCTCCTGCACAGCCTGCGTCATGGCGCGACCGCGAAGATGCAATGCATTCCGGCCTTGACCAGATGGCGCTTGACGGTGGCCAGCGAAATGCCGAGTTCCTGCGCAATCTCGGCCTGCTTGAGGCCGTCGAGCTGGCTCAGCAAAAACGCCTTGCGCACCACGGCCGGCAGGCCATCGAGCAGACGATCGATTTCCACCAGCGTCTCGAGCAGCAGGGCGCGCTCCTCGGGCGAAGCCGCGAACTGCGGCGCGCAATGCGCGAGGGCCTCGAGGTAGGCGCGCTCGAGCTGCTGGCGCCGGTAATGGCTGAACAGCGCGCGCTGCGCCACGGTGGTCAGGAAAGCGCGCGGCTCGCGCGCCTCCACGGGCACTTCGCGCGACAGCAGGCGCACGAAAATATCGTGGGCGATATCCGCGGCCTGGTGGGCGTCACCGAGGCGATTGCGCAGCCAGGCGCTCAGCCAGCGATGGTGTTCGTTGTAGAGACCCGCGACTTCGCGGTGGGCGGGGTCCACGGTGACGGGCATGCGATGTTTCCGCAGAAAAGGGCAGGATGCCCACGGTTACAAATGATAATCGTTCCCATTCTAACCACTAGCGTGCACGCAAGCGCCCATAGTGCATCACCACCATGCCCGCGATCGCCAGCAATCCCCCCGCGACCAGCGGAAAACTCAGCGGCTCATCGAGCCACAGGCTGGAAAACAGCAGACCGAAGACCGGCACCAGCGCCATGTAGCCCGCGGCCGCGCCCGCACCCAGTTCCTTGACGCCCTGAAAATACCAGGCATAGGCCAGCGCCGTCGAGCCCAGGGCCAGCGCCACCAGGCACAGCCAGACCGATTGCGGCGCCTGCGCGAGTGCGGGCCAGGCCGAAGGGCCTTCGATGGACAGGCTCGCGACCAGCAGCATGGCCGTGCCCATCACGGCCGTCACCGTCGACGTCGTCACGGCATCGATGCTGGCGAGCACCACCCGCCCTATCAAGGTATAGGCGACCCAGCAGATGACGCAGCCCAGCAGCAGCAGCTCGCCCAGCCCCAGCGGGCCGGTCAGCACATCGGCACGCGCACCGCTGCTGATGGCCCAGGCCGCGCCCGCGATCGCCATCGCCACGCCCAGGCCTATCGTCCAGTTGAGCGCTTCGCGAAACAGCAAGGCCGCGAGCAGCAGCGTCATGGCGGGGTTGAGCGTGATCACGATCGCCGCCTTGCCCGCGGGCACGAGTTGCAGCGCGAACAGGAAAAAAGTCGAATAGCCCAGCACGCCGGCGGCCGAAGCGGCCGCCATGCCCAGCCATTGCCGCGGCTGCATACGCGCGAGCGCGGGCAAGCGCCCGCTGCGCTGCATCCACAGCAGCAGCACGACGCTGGCGAGCAGGAAGCGCAGGCTGGCCGCGGCCAGCGGCGGCATGGCCTGGGCAACGACGCGCCCCCAGGGCCAGGAGGCGCCCCATAGTGCAGCCATGCCTATCAAGCCCATATGGGTGGAGTATTTGGATCGGATCATGGGTCGTTAATATCCACGCATTCCGGCGCTGAAAGAGCAATCTGCGCAACAGTTTCGCGCAATTCGCCGAAAAATCATCGGCCATCGGCATTCCAGTCGGCCACCCGTATAATAAGAACCATTCTCATTAAAATCTCCATCGCGCCATGCCAGCCGGCCCTGCCCTTTCGCTTGAGACTCCCGTCGATCCGGTGCAAAAGCTTTATGCAGCCCACCACGGCTGGCTGGTCGCGCGGCTGCGGCGCAAGCTGGGCTGTGCCTGGGACGCGGCCGATCTGGCGCAAAGCACTTTTGTGCGCGTGCTCACGGCCAGGGGCTTGCCGCTGGACGAAGTGCTGGAGCCGCGCGCCTATCTGACGACCATCGCCCAGCGCCTGCTGTCCAACCATTTGCGCCGCCGGCAGATCGAGAACGCCTACATGGAGGCCCTGGCCTCACTGCCCGAACCCGTGGCGCCGCCGCCCGAAACGCAGTTGATGGTGCTGGAAACGCTGGTCGCGATCGACCGGCTGCTCGGCGGCCTGCCCGTGGTCGCGCGCAAGGCGTTCTTGCTGTGGCGGCTCGAAGACCTGACGCAGGAAGAGATCGCCGCGGAGCTGGGCATTTCGCGCACCAGCGTGCGCCGCCATCTGGCCCACGCCGCTGAGCGCTGCTACTTTGCCGAGAGCCTCTGACATGCCGCCGGCCGAGACCGCAGCGCCCGCCATTGCGCCGCATATCGCCCGCGCCGCCGTGCATTGGCTGCTCGAACTGAGCCCAGGCGATACACAGACGCGCGAGCAATGGCAGGCCTGGCTGGACGCCGACCCGCGCCACCAGCAAGCCTGGCAGCGCATCGCCCAGGTCGACGGCCAGTTGCGCGGCGTGCCGACGCTGCTGGCCTTGCAGACCCTGGCCGCACCGGGCCTGGCGCGCCGCCATGCGGTGCGGCTGGCCGTGCTGCTCACCGCGGGCGCGGGCGGGCTGCTGGCCGCGCGCCACAGCGGCCTGGGTGCGCAGGCCTGGCATCAAGTGAGTGCCGATTTGTCGACCATCACCGGCGAACAGCGCGAAACCCGGCTCGCCGATGGCACGCGGCTGTGGCTGGACACCGGCTCGGCCGTCGATCTGCATTTCAGCGCCAGCGAACGGCTGATCGTGCTGCGCGCGGGCGAAATCCTGGTGCACAGCGCCCCCGACCCGCAACCCGATCCGGCCACGCGCGCGCCGCGCCCCTTGCGCGTGCGCACCAGCGAAGGCACGGCGCGCGCCATAGGCACGCGCTTCACCGTGCGCCAGCGGGACGGCATCACCAGCCTGGGCGTGCTCGAAGGCCAGGTGGAATTGCAGCCGCGGCAAGCAACAAGCCAGGCCGTGCGGCTGTCGGCGGGTGCGCTCGGTCATTTCACCGACGCCGCCGTGCTGCGTGAAGAACCGCTGCCCGACGGCGCGGGCGCCTGGGCCCAGGGCATGCTGGTCGTCGACGACATGCCGCTGGCGAAGTTCATTGCGGAACTGTCGCGCTACCGGCCCGGCCTGCTGCGCTGCGCGCCCGATGCGGCGCAGCTGCGTGTTTCGGGCAGCTATCCGCTGGCCGATACCGACCGCGTGCTGCAGGCGCTCACGCGGTCGCTGCCGGTGCGCGTACACAGCCGCACGCGCTGGTGGGTGATGGTCGAGCGGCGCGGATAGCGGCCGACCGCTTTGCTCAGCTGGAGGTCTTCATGATGACCAGACCGGTGACGATCAGCACCGCGGCCAGAATGCGCATCGGGCTCGCGGCCTCGCCCAGGGCCACGATGCCGACCACGAACGCGCCCACGGCGCCGATTCCGGTCCAGATCGTATAGGCCGTGCCCAAGGGCAGCGAGCGCATGGAGATAGACAGCAGCGCAAAGCTGATGATCATGGCGACGATGGTGATCGCCGAATAGCCGACCTTGGTGAAACCCTCCGAGAGCTTCATGGTGAACGCCCAGACGATTTCGAACAGACCCGCAACTACCAGATAAACCCAAGCCATATGGCCCTCCTGAAGCGTCGAGTCGTCCCGACAAAAAAAGATGGCCAGCGATGGCTGAGGTCGTCCCCAGCTTCTGATTCTATCGGCGCTCACGCCAGGATGCACGCAAATTTCACAGGTCATGCGGCGCTGCCAGGGCCGCAATGGCGCCCGCCAGCCGCTGCATGCCTTCATCGATCTGCGCCAGCGTAAGGCTTGCATAACCCAGTATCAGGCCCGCGGGCCGCGGCGCCATGGCGCTCGGCGGCCGCGCGAACAGCGGCGACACCGCATAGACGCCCACGCCTGCGGCGCGCGCGGCGGCGATCAGCTGCGGCTCGTGCCGGGGCAGCAATGCCGGCAGCCACAGCACCAGATGCAGGCCGGCCGCGCTGCCCGATGCCTTGGCATCGCCCGGCAGGTGGCGGCGGATCGCGTCGAGCAGCGCCTGGCGCCGGCGCTCGTTCTCGCGGCGCATGCGCCGCACATGGCGTTCATAGGCGCCGCTGCCCAGCAGCGCGGCCAGCACGCGCTGCTCGATCACCGGCGCATGCCGGTCGGCCAGCCGCTTGGCCTTGCGGAACAAGGGCACCAGGCTCGCAGGCAGCACCAGATAGGCCAGGCGCAGCTGCGGCGACAGCGCCTTGGAGAACGTGCCTATGTAGATCACGCGGCCGTCGGTGTCTATCGACTGCAGCGCGTCTATCGGCCGCTGGCCGTAGCGGAACTCGCCGTCATAGTCGTCCTCGATGACCCAGGCATTGTGCGCGCGCGCCCATTGCAGCAGCGCCTGGCGTCGGCCTATGGGCAGCACGCCGCCCAGCGGAAACTGGTGCGAAGGCGTGACATAGGCCAGCCGCATCTGCGCGTCGGCAGGCAGGCTGTCGCTGTCCAGACCCAGCGAATCGACGGGCACGGGCACGCCGCGCGCGCCGCTGGCTTCGAAGCAGCGCCGTGCCATGACATAGCCCGGGTCCTCGAACACATAGGCGCTGCCCGGCTCGAGCAGCAGCCGCGCGCACAGGTCTATGCCCTGCTGCGCGCCCTGCACGATCAGAATCTGTTCAGCCGAGCAAGCCAGGCCGCGGGCGCGGCGCAGATAGCCTTGCAGCGCCTGGCGCAGTCCGCTGTCGCCTTCGGGCGCGGCGTAGTAGAGGCTGGGCTGCTGGCGCAGCAGTTCGCTCTGGTAGGCGCGCTTCCAGGCCAGCGTGGGAAAGTCGCGCGCCGCCACGGCGCCGTAGAGAAAATCGATGCGTGCCGGCGCCGCTGCCGATGTCTGGGCCGTCAGCAGTTCCATGCCGGCGACGCGCTGAGCGTAAGCCGACAGGGCACACGCCAGCCGGGGTTCGGTTTCTGTCGCCTTCCGAGCCGACACCTTCTGCGCGAGCGGCGCCGCAACGCGCGCCGCTCGGCCTGGCGCCGTGGCCAGAAAGCCTTCGGCCGCCAGCTGTTCATAGGCCACGGTGACCGTGCTGCGTGCCACGCCCAGGTCAGCGGCCAGCGCGCGCGTGGAAGGCAGGCGCGCGCCCACGGCCAGGCTGCCGTCGGCGATCTGCGCGCGCAGCAATGCGTAGACGCGCCTGCCGCCGCCGTTCGCGCCTCTGCGGCGGTCTGTCGAGGTCTGCAACTGGCTCATATGAATGCAAGAAAACTGGATCTTGTGATTGTGCCGCGCGCAAGCGAAAGTAGGCACCTCTGGAGACCTTCATGTACATCCCCGCGCACTTTTCCGAAACCCGGCCCGAAGAACTCACGCGCATCATCCGCGAGAACCCGCTGGGCATTCTGGTCACCCACGGCGCGCCCGGCCTCGATGCCAACCACCTGCCGTTCGAGTTCGATGCAGGCGCGGGCGAGCACGGACTGCTCACCGCCCATGTGGCGCGCGCCAACCCGCTGTGGCAGCAATGCCCCACAGGCACGCCGGTGCTGGTCGTCTTTCGCGCGGCCGACGGCTATGTCTCGCCCAACTGGTATCCGAGCAAGCACAAGGCGCACAGACAGGTGCCGACCTGGAACTATGAAGTGGTGCACGCCCATGGCGTGTTGACGATTCGCGACGACGAACGCTTTGTGCGCGGCATGGTCGGCAAGCTCACGCGCCGCCATGAAGCCGCCGAGCCCCAGCCCTGGAAGATGTCCGACTCTGCACCCGATTTCATCGACAGCCTGCTGCGCAATATCGTCGGCATCGAGATCGCCGTGACTTCGCTGGTGGGCAAGCGCAAGCTGAGCCAGAACAAGGAAGCGCGCGACCAGGCCGGCGCGGTGCAGGCGCTGCGCGAGCGCGGCAATGGCGCACTCGCGCAGGTGATGGGCAGCGCCCCCTGAGTCAAATTACACGCAACCCTTTCGCGTCGATCACCGCTTCGCCGTCTTCCTTGACAAAGGCCTGCTGCTGGGGCCGGGGCAAGATGTCCAGCACCGCCTCGGACGGCCGGCACAGCCGCGTGCCCAGCGGCGTGGCGACGATGGGCCGGTTGATCAGCACTGGGTGGGCCAGCATGAAATCGATCAGCTGCGCATCGCTCCACTTCGCGTCGGCCAGGCCCAGTTCGTCATAGGACGTGCCCTTTTGCCGCAACAGATCGCGCACGCAAATGCCCATGGCGGCGATCAGCTGCTGCAGCGTCGCGCGGTCGGGCGGCGTCTTGAGGTACTCGACGACCTGCGGGTGCTCGCCGCTGTTGCGTATCAGCGCCAGCACATTGCGCGAAGTGCCGCAGGCCGGGTTGTGGTAAATCGTGATGTCGCTCATGGCGATTCCTTTCAGGAGAACAGACTCAGTCGCAGCGCCAGCGCCGCCAGGGTCACAAGCAGCACCGGCAGCGTGAGCACGGCGCCGACCTTGAAGTAGTAGCCCCAGCCTATGCGCATGCCTTTTTGCGCCAGCACATGCAGCCACAAGAGCGTCGCGAGACTGCCGATCGGCGTGATCTTGGGGCCCAGATCGCAGCCGATGACATTCGCGTAGACCATGGCCTCCTTGACCACACCCGTGGCCGTCGAGGCATCGATAGCCAGCGCGCCGATCAGCACCGACGGCAAGTTGTTCATCACCGACGACAGCAGGGCCGACAGCAGGCCGACGCCCATGGCCGCGCCCCAGACGCCGCCCTGGGCAAAGACATCGAACAGCGACGCCAGGCCGGCGGTCAGCCCCGCATTGCGCAGGCCATACACCACCAGGTACATGCCCAGCGAGAAAACCACGATCTGCCAGGGTGCGCCGCGCATCACCTTGCGCGTGCTGATGGCCCGGCCCCGGCCCGCAACGATCAGCAGCAGCACGGCCGCGACCGCGGCCACGGCGCTGACCGGAACGCCCAGGGGCTCGAGCGCGAACATGCCGACCAGCAGCAGGGCCAGCACCACCCAGCCCGCGCGGAACGTCGCGCGGTCGCGAATCGCCGCGGCCGGCGCCTTGAGCTGTGCCAGCTCGTAGCGCGCGGGAATGCTGCGCCGGAAGAACAGCATCAGCATGCCCAGACTGGCCAGCACCGCGACCAGGTTGACGGGCAGCATCACGGCCGCGTAGTCGTTGAAGCCGATGCGGAAGAAGTCGGCCGAGACGATGTTCACCAGGTTGGACACCACCAGCGGCAGGCTCGCGGTGTCGGCGATGAAGCCCGCGGCCATGACGAAGGCCAGCGTGGCCGCGGGCGAAAAGCCCAGGGCCAGCAGCATGGCCATGACGATGGGCGTGAGAATCAGCGCCGCGCCGTCGTTGGCGAACAGCGCCGAGACCGCCGCGCCCAGCAGCACGATGAACGCGAACAGCCGCGGGCCCCGGCCTGCGCCCCAGCGCGCCACATGCAGCGCCGCCCATTCGAAGAAGCCGGCTTCATCGAGCACCAGGCTGATGATGATGATCGCGACAAACGTCGCGGTCGCGTTCCAGACAATGCCCCAGACCACGGCGATATCGGCCAGGTGCACCGCGCCCAGCAGCAGCGCGGCCGCCGCGCCCAGGCAAGCGCTCCAGCCTATGCCCAGGCCGCGCGGCTGCCAGATGACCAGCACCAGCGTGGCGATGAAAATCAACAAGGCGGTCAGCATGGTTCACCTTGGCAGGAAGCCACCGCGGGCAGGCAGGCCTGGCCCTGGCAGCAGTTTTCGCTGAGGTAGGCGAGCAAATCGTTCATCGCGGGAAACACCGCGCGGTACAGCACATTGCGGCCCTGGCGCTGCTGGCTCACGAGTTCGGCATGGGCCAGCTCCTTGAGATGGAACGACAGCGCATTGGCGGCGATGCCCAGCTGCGCGGCCAGGGCGCCGGGCGTCAGGCCTTCGGGGCCGGCAACCACCAGCGCGCGGAATACGCGCAGCCGGGCTTCATGGGCCAGCGCGGCGAGGGAACGAATGGCTTGGGTTTCTTGCATGAACCGATAATACAACAACTGTTGAATCATTGAATCAATAGGCATTGAACATTGATCGAAACGCCGCCGACCCTGCCCTTCGCGGATAATTCCCCCTTTCCATGTTCTGGAAACAGGTCAGCCACGCCCCGTCGAAGCCCGCCTGTCCATGGCCTTTTCTCTGACTCCTGGGCGTGCTCTGCCGTTGTTTGAACACTATTACCGCGAACTGCTGAACTTTCTGGCGCGCAAGGTCGGTGACCGTGATCTGGCCGCCGATATCGCGCAGGAAAGCTATTCGCGCGTCTACGCCGTGCCCGACCGCGACGCCGTGGCCGAGCCGCGCGCGCTGCTCTACACCACGGCGCGCAATTTCGTGACCGACCACCACCGGCGCACGGCCACGCGCCTGCAGGTCGAAGTCGCACTGCAGCAAGAGGAAAGCGGTTTAGCCGCGGGCCTGGGCCCGGCATCGGCCGAGCCCGAGGCCGTGCTCGCCGGGCGCCAGCGGCTCGCGGCGATCGAGCAAGTGGTGGCCCAGCTGCCGCCGCGCGCACGCGAAGCTTTCGTGCTGTATAAACTCGACGGCCTGAGCCGGCCCGAAGTCGCGGCGATCATGGGCGTGGGCGTCAAGACCGTCGAAACCCACCTCGAAGTGGCGATGCGCGCCTGCCAGCGCCGCCTGCAGGAGCTCGACGGCGAGCTGCCCGCCGCCGCGCCGCGCCCGGCCAGGAAAACCCGGAGTTCGCCATGAGCGCGAGCCCCATGCCAAGAAAGAGCCCTGTTCGATGATGTCCAACGCGCGCCGCGGCGACGAGCTCGTAGCCTGGTTCCTGCGCCGCCATGCGGCGCAATGGACGGCGGACGACGAACAGGCTTTTCAGGATTGGCTGGCCGTGCCCGAAAACCAGGCGGCCTATGCGCGCTGGGAAGCCGACTGGCAGCTGATGGATGCGAT
>NZ_JAHCDD010000087.1 GCF_018413525.1 Acidovorax sp. CCYZU-2555 | reverse complement strand
GTCGAGCCGCTGGAAGAACAAAGCCATTCGCTGATTCCCGACCCCGCGCACCAGGGCGCGTCGGTGCGGCTGGCGCTGGAGCGCATCCAGGCGCGGCTGGGCGAAGACTGCATTCGCCGCCCGCAGCTGTGCGCCGACCACCGCCTCGAATGGATGCAGCAATGGTCGGCCAAGGAACCGCGCCGCAGCGCCAAGCCCCAGCCCCTGCACGGGCTGCCGCTGCCCACCTGGGTGATGGCCCAGCCGCTGCTGCTGGTCGAGCGCGAGCACCGGCCGTATTACCAGGGCAGGCTGCAACTGCTGCTGGGCCCGGACCGCGTCGAAGGCGGCTGGTGGGACCGCGAAGCCGACCAGGCCGAACCCACGCGCAATGTGCAGCGCGACTACTGGCTCGCCATCAGCCCGCATGCGGGCCTGCTGTGGGTGTTCCAGGCGCGGCTCGCGGGCGATAAAACCGCCTGGTATCTGCACGGGCACTACGGCTGAGCGCTTGCCATGGACCACTTTCTGCCCGCGTATGCCGAGCTGCGCTGCATATCCAACTTCACGTTCCTGCGCGGCGCCAGCCAGCCCGAGGAGCTGGTGGCGCGCGCCAAGACGCTGGGTTACAGCGCCATCGCCATCACCGACGAATGCTCTCTTGCCGGCGTGGTGCGCGCCCATGTCGCGGCCAAGGCGCATGGCATGGCGCTGCTGCTGGGCGCGCAGTTCTGCATACAGCCGCGCAATGCCGACGAAGCGCCGTTCACGCTGGTGGTGCTGGCGCAAAACCTCAACGGCTACGGCAATCTGTGCCAGTTCATCACCAAGCTGCGCCGCGCGTCGGAGAAAGGCACGTACTTTCTCGATCTCGACGGCCTGCGCGGCGCCGAACTCGAAGACTGCCTGGTGCTGCTGTGCCCCGAGCGCCAGGCCAGCGACGCCCAGCTCGAAGCCATGGGCCGCTGGACGCTCACGCATTTCACGGGCCGCTGCTGGATTGGCGTGGACCTGGTGCGCCGCATCGACGACGAGCTGTGGCTGCACCGCATGCGCACGCTGTCGGCGCTCACGGCGCTGCCGCTGGTTGCCGTGGGCGACGCCCACATGCATGTGCGCTCGCGTAAGCCCCTGCAAGACGTGCTCACCGCCACGCGCCTGGGCAAGCCGCTCACCGAATGCGGCTACGCGCTGCTGCGCAGCGCCGAGCGCCATCTGCGCAGCCGACTGCGCCTGGCACAGACCTTTCCGGCCGACCTGATGGCGCAGACGCTGCAGGTCGTCGCGCGCTGCGCTTTCAGCCTCGACGAGCTGCGCTACCAGTACCCCGACGAAGTCGTGCCCGCGGGCCATACGCCCGAAAGCTATCTGCGCCAGGCCACCTACGAAGGCGCGGGCCGGCGCTGGCCCCAAGGCATTCCAGAGAAAGTTCAGGCGCAGATCGAGCACGAGCTGACACTGATCTGCGAACTCAAGTACGAGCCCTACTTCCTCACGGTCTACGACATCGTGGTGTTTGCGCGCTCGCGCAATATCCTGTGCCAGGGCCGGGGCTCGGCCGCGAATTCTGCGGTCTGCTACTGCCTGGGCGTGACCGAAGTCGACCCGGCGCGCACCGCCGTGCTGTTCGAGCGCTTCATCTCGCGCGAGCGCAACGAGCCGCCCGACATCGACATCGACTTCGAGCACCAGCGGCGCGAGGAAGTCATACAGTACCTCTACACCAAGTACGGCCGCGACCGCGCCGCGCTCACGGCCACGGTGATCTCCTATCGCCCGCGCTCGGCCGTGCGCGACGTGGGCAAGGCGCTGGGCTTCGAGCTCGACGTGATCGAAGCCATCGCCAAGGGCCAGCAGTGGTTCGACGGCAGCAGCATTCGCCTGGAGCGCTTCGAAGAGCTGGGCATCGCCACCGACACGCTGGCCGTGCGGCAGTTGATCACGCTGACCGCGCAGCTCATAGGCTTTCCGCGCCACCTGTCGCAGCACACGGGCGGCTTTGTGCTCACGCGCGGACTGCTGTGCCGCATGGTGCCCGTGGAGAACGCGTCCATGGCCGACCGCACGGTGATCGAATGGGACAAGGACGACCTCGACGCCGCGGGCCTGCTCAAGGTCGATGTGCTCGCGCTGGGCATGCTGTCGGCGATTCGCCGCGCGCTCGACTTCATCAGCCGGCGCCGCGGCTATGACTTCAGCATGCAGGACATCCCCGCCGAAGACTCCGAAACCTACGACATGATCTGCCGCGCCGACACCATAGGCGTGTTCCAGATAGAAAGCCGCGCGCAGATGAGCATGCTGCCGCGCCTGCAACCGCGCAAGTTCTACGACCTCGTGGTCGAAGTCGCGATCGTGCGCCCCGGCCCCATCCAGGGCGGAATGGTCCACCCCTATTTGCGCCGGCGCCAGGGCCTGGACCCCGTGACCTACCCCAACGATGCGCTGAAAGAAGCATTGGGCCGCACCATGGGCGTGCCCGTGTTCCAGGAACAGGTCATGCAGATCGCGATGATCGCCGCGGGCTTTACCGCAGGAGAAGCCGACGGCCTGCGCCGCGCCATGGCCGCCTGGAAGCGCAAGGGCGGGCTGGAAAAATACCGCGACAAGCTGGTGGTCGGCATGACCGATCGTGGCTACGAGCCAGCCTTTGCCGAGCAGATCTTCGAGCAGATCAAGGGCTTCTCCGAATACGGCTTTCCCGAAAGCCATGCGGCCAGCTTTGCGCTGCTGGTCTATGCGTCCAGCTGGATCAAGCGCCACGAACCCGCGGCCTTTCTCGCGGCGCTGCTCAACAGCCAGCCCATGGGCTTTTACTCGGCCAGTCAGCTCACGCAGGACGCGCGCCGCCATGGCGTGCAAGTGCGGCCCGTCGACGTGATGCACAGCGCCTACGACTGCACGCTCGAAGACATGGAACACAAGCCCGCCGTGCGCCTGGGCCTGCGCCTGATCGCCAGCCTGCGCAGCAGCGCCGCCGCGCGCATAGAGCAGGAGCGCGGCCGCGCGCCTTTCGACAGCGCGCCCGAACTCGCCCAGCGCTGCGGCCTCGAACTGCACGAAATGAAGGCCCTGGCCGCGGCCGGCGCGCTGGCCACGCTCTCGGGCCACCGCCGCCAGCAAGTCTGGGATGCCGCTGCACTCCATACGGCCCCCTTGCTGCTGAAAGAAGCGCAAATCGACGAAGCCCAGTTCGAACTGCCCGAAGCGCCCGAAGGCGAGGAAGTGCTGTGGGACTACGCGTCCACGGGCCTGACTTTGCGCTCCCACCCCATGCTGCTGCTGCGCCCCCGACTCGACAAATACAAGCTCAAGACCTCGCAGCAACTGAGGCGCATTCCCGACGGCCGGCGCGTGCGCACCGCGGGCATCGTGACCCTGCGCCAGCAGCCGCCCACGGCCAAGGGAACGATCTTCGTGACGCTCGAAGACGAACACGGCGTGACCCAGGTCATCGTCTGGCGCGACCTGCGCGAAACCCAGCGCGACGTGCTGCTCGGCTCCCGGCTGCTGGCCGTCGAAGGCCGCTGGCAGCGCGAAGGCACGGTCTGCAATCTGATAGCAGAACGCATGGCCGACCTGTCCCACCTGCTGGGCCGCCTGCGCACCGAAAGCCGCAATTTCAAATAAAGGCCACCCCATGAACCAATGCAGCCTGTTTGGCGACGAAGAAGTGCAGGCCTCGATTCCGGGCCTGGTCTACCAGCCCGAATTCCTGGGCCGTGACGAGGAAAGGGAGCTGATCGCCATCATCCGCTCGCTGCCGCTGCACGCGGCCAAGTACAAGCAGTACTTCGCGCGCCGGCGCGTGGTGAGCTTTGGCGGCTCGTACGACTTCGACACCCACGAACTCAAACCCGCGAAGGCGCTGGACGAACGCCTGCTGCCCTTGCGCGATCGCGTTGCCGCCTGGCGCGGGGTGGCTCCCGACACCCTGGTGCATGCCCTGGTCGCCGAATACGCGCCGGGCACGCCGCTGGGCTGGCACCGCGATGTGCCCGATTTCGAGGGAATTTACGGGGTGTCGCTGGGCGGCGAGGCCACGCTGCGCTTTCGGCCTTACCCCTATCAGCCTGAACTGCCGCGCCAGGTAGTCGAACTGGCGGTGCAGCCGCGCTCTGTCTATGTGATGGAGGACGAAGTGCGCTGGGGCTGGCAGCACTGCGTGGAACCCACGCGCGCGCTGCGCTGGTCGGTGACGTTCAGGGACAGGCGTGGGCCGTCGGATAAGCTGTCGCGCCACCCCATACGCACACCATGACTCTGCCCTCCCAACTGTTTTTCCTGCCCGGTGCTTCGGGCAATACCGACTTCTGGAAACCAGCGGCGCGCTTGCTGCGCCACCCCGCAGCCCATGTGCACTTTGGCTGGCCGGGTTTTGGCGCTACGCCGCCCGACGCCAGCATCCAGGGCATCGAAGACCTCGCCGAAAAATTCATCGCCGAAATCAACCAGCCCACGGCCCTCATCGCGCAGTCCATGGGCGGCGCCATCGCGCTCCTGGCCGCAAGCCGGCGCCCCCAATGGATCACGCACCTGGTGCTGACGGTCACGTCGGGCGGAATGGATATCAGCGATCTCGGCGCCCAGGACTGGCGCCCCTCTTTCACCGAAGCGAACCCTGAGCTTGCGCGCTGGTTCATCGACTCCAGGCTGGACCTGACGCCCGCGCTGCCCTGCATCCAGGCCCCGACCCTGCTGCTATGGGGCGACGCCGACCCCATCAGCCCGGTCGCCGTCGGCCAACGCCTTGCCACGCTGCTGCCGCAAGCACGCCTGCATGTCTTCGCGGGAGGCGACCACGATCTGGGCAATGCGCTGGCACATGATGTGGCGCCATTGATTGACGCTCACCTCGAAACCGCCACGTTCATGCGCGAGAATGCGCACCCTGGCAAAAACCGATACGAGAAAACACCGTTATGACTTCATGGAGACCCCAGCAACACGTCAAAGTCAAAGCCATTGGGCTGCACTGGAGAGAAGGCAAGCTGCTTGCGGCCGAAGTCTTCGACGACCACGGCCAACTCAAAGGCGTGCGCCCGCTGGGCGGCGGCGTGGAGTTTGGCGAAAGCTGGCAAACCGCGCTGGCACGCGAGTTCAAGGAAGAACTGGGCGTCGATGCCGAAGTGACCGGGCCGCCGCTGGTGATGGAGAACATCTACACCCACCATGGCGCCACCGGCCATGAAGTGCTGTTCATCGGACACGTGCAGTTTGATGCACAGGCCTTTGGGGGCCTGGACGTCATTGAATTCTTCGAGGACAGCGGAGCGCCTTGCACGGCGCGCTGGTTTGATCTGGCGGAACTCGACCTAGAGGATGGGCCTGCGCTTTTTCCTGTGGGGCTAAAGGAGGTGCTGCTGGGCACCCAGGTCTCTGACGTTGTGGCCAACAGGGATCGTCAGCTTTGATTCACGAAGACGCTCACCGAAGCCAACGTTTATTAACAATAACTGCTGGACGCAAGTGGGCGGGCTTCTGTGAGTACAAAGTATCTCGGCATGTTCTCAGACAAAGTTGGCGCCGGGGAGGGGCGGCGGGAAGGCTGTTTTAGGCTGGTCTGAGTCAGACGCGGGTGACACGCTGAACGACTGCGGAGGCTGTCACCGGGCATTCGACGGCTGGCTGCTCCTATGACTGGTTTGCTTCCGAGAGCGGGTGCACGGCGATCAGTGGCTGGTGGTGCGCGGGCGAATTACTGGTCAGTCGGGCTGGAAACTGCTCCGGCGGGTTCTGGAGCATCGCCCCCAGAGGCATCTTTCAATTTGAGAGCAACGCCTTGGCGGCCTCGATGCGCAGCGACATATCCACATGCGGATCATTCATCACACGCAGCAGGAAGGCGTGCGGATCGCTCTCTTGGCTGACGAGCGGTGCGGTTGTCACAGCAGGCGGGCCGGGCTGCGCGGGTACAGGCACCGCGCCGAGCCGTCGCATCGCCTCCTGCCAGGCATCGAGCAGGATCGTCTGCTGTCGGGCCAGCAGATCCGCCTGTCCTTCCGCGCCGGGCTCCACATCGAGCCAGGGCGTGTCCTCGAACACCGGGGCGAGGTCTGGGGCCACGAAGGCGGCCCATTGCTCGACGGCCACCTGCTGCGGGGGCAGGATGACCTCGAGATTGGCCGTCAGCACGCGGACGCGTTGCGGGGCCGCTTGGGCCAGCCAGCGCCGGCGCAGCGCCGCAGCGAAGGACTCGGCCTCGGTCGCAGCAACTGGCACGGCCGTAGAGAACCACAGCTGATAGCCGTGGCGTCCATTGATGGCAATGCCCGGCGCCGGCAGGTCCAGCTCGGCCTGAACGCCGCGCCACAGCGCCCCGAGCGAACTCCAGTCGGCCGGGCCGGCCAGCTCGATGCAAAGCGCCCGCACGCTGCCGTCCGGCAGCGGCGGCGGGAACAGTCGGAGTACTTCGTCTTGCAGTCGATTCGTCATCGGCGGCACTATAAGGGATGCCCTCCGGCCGGTCGGCCAACACTCTCCGATGACCTTGATCGACCGAGGCTGTGTGGAAACTCAAAAATCCATCAGCCTGAATCGCCCCGGGTTTTCTAGACACCCTCATGCCTGGAGCGCAGGCCGTTCACCCTTCGACGCGGCCGGCGAGGCAGGCTCAGGGCGAACGGGGATTTTGAGGCCCGCTGTTTCTTTTTTTACGCATTGCGCGACTTCGTCTTGCTTACCCCGCTCAGGACGAATGGCGGGCAGAGGGCTACGCAATGGCCCACAACCTCAGGCCTGCAACCAAACCACCTCTTCCTTCACTGCCACCGGATACGTGCGCAGCCGCGTCTCGGGCGCCTCCACGCAAGCGCCGGAGCGCAACTGGTAATGGTGCTTGTAGATAGGCGAAGCGACCACAGGCTCGCCGCCCAGATCGCCCACGATGCCGCGCGAGAGCACGTTGGCGCCGCTGTGCGGGTCGTGGTTGTCGAGGGCGTAGAGGCTGCCGTCGGCGAGACGGAAGATGGCGATCTGGGTTGTGCCGATCAGCGCGCAGACGCCGGTGTCGGGCCAGATGTCGTCGACCGCGCAGATGCGGTGCCAGCCGGCGTCAATCAGATGGGCGCCGGCCGGGGCCAGTTCGGCAGCGTTGGCTAATGCGTTCATGGGGCGTTCTCCGAATAGTGTTCTAGGCAATGGCTTCTTCGACCAGGGGAATGCCTTTGAGGCCGCTGCGTTTTTCGACATCGGTCGCGGGGCGGATCTGGCCGCGCTCCTGCACGAAGACCACGTTGGCGTCGCCCGCGTCGCTGTTGACGAAGGTACGCAGGCGGCGCACGACGGCGGGGTCGTCGACGGCCTTTTTCCATTCGCAGGCGTAGGTGCCGACCACATGCGCCATCTGCGCCTCGAGTTCGTCGGCCAGGCCCAGGCTGTCGTCTATGACGACTTCCTTGAGATAGGCCAGGCCGCCTTCGAGGTTGTCGCGCCAGGTGCTGGTGCGCTGCAGGCGGTCGGCGGTGCGGATGTAGAACATCAGGAAGCGGTCGATGTAGCGGATCAGCATGTCTTTCGACAGATCGGACGCGATCAGCTCGGCATGGCGCGGCTTCATGCCGCCGTTGCCGCAGACGTAGAGGTTCCAGCCCTTGTCGGTGGCGATGATGCCCACGTCCTTGCCCTGGGCCTCGGCGCATTCGCGCGTGCAGCCGGAGACGCCGAACTTGATCTTGTGCGGCGAGCGCAAGCCCTTGTAGCGGTTCTCGAGTTCGATCGCCAGGCCCACGCTGTCATCCACGCCGTAGCGGCACCAGGTCGAGCCCACGCAGCTTTTGACGGTGCGCAGCGACTTGCCGTAGGCATGGCCCGACTCGAAGCCCGCGTCCACGAGTTCGCGCCAGATCAGCGGCAGCTCGTGCACCTGGGCGCCGAACATGTCGATGCGCTGGCCGCCGGTGATCTTGGTGTAGAGGCCGTAGTTCTTTGCGACCTGGCCGATGACGATCAGCTGGTCGGGCGTGATTTCGCCTGCGGCCACGCGCGGCACGATGGAGTAGGTGCCGTCTTTCTGGATATTGCCCAGGAAGTAGTCGTTGCTGTCCTGCAGCGGCGCGCCGTTGCGATCGAGAACGAAGTCGTTCCAGCAGCTCGCCAGGATGTTGGCGGCCGTGGGCTTGCAGATGTCGCAGCCATGGCCCTTGCCGTGCTGCGCCAGCAGCTGCGCGAAGGTGCGGATCTCGCCCACGCGCACCAGGTGGTACAGCTCCTGGCGCGAGTACGGGAAGTGCTCGCACAGGTGGTTGTTCACGGCCACGCCCTGGCGCTTGAGTTCGGCCTTGAGCACCTGGGTGACCAGGGGCACGCAGCCGCCGCAGGACGTCCCGGCCTTGGTGCAGGCTTTCAGATCGCCGATGTTCTGCACGCCGCCCGCAATCGCCGAGCACAGCTGGCCCTTGCTGACGTTGTTGCACGAGCACAGCACGGCGGTGTCGGGCAAGGCGTCCACGCCCAGTCCGGGCTTGGCCGCGCCGTCGGTGGCGGGCAGGATCAACAGGCCCGGCGATTCGGGCAGGGGCATGGCGTTGAGCGCCATCTGCAGCAGCGTGCCGTATTCCGACGCATCGCCCACCAGCACCGCGCCCAGCAGGCGCTTGCCGTCTTCGCTGACGACGATCTTCTTGTAGACCTGCAGCAGTTCGTCGGTGTAGCTGAAGTTGCGGCAGCCGGGCGTCTTGCCCAGCGCGTCGCCTATGCTGGCCACGTCCACGCCCATGAGCTTGAGCTTGGTGCTCATGTCGGCGCCGCGAAACGCGGCGTCGACGTCACCGGCCAGATGACCGGCCGCGACGCGCGCCATGTCGTAGCCCGGAGCGACCAGGCCGAACACCTGCTCCTGCCAGGCCGCGCATTCGCCTATCGCGTAGATGTCGTGGTCGCTGGTGCGGCAGTGGTCGTCGACAACGATGCCGCCGCGCGGGCCCAGCGCCAGCAGGCTCTGGCGCGCGAGTTCGTCGCGCGGGCGAATGCCGGCCGAGAACACGATCATGTCGGTTTCAAGGTAGCTCCCGTCGGCGAACACCATGCGGTGGCGCGCCGTCGCGCCGTCGGTGATCTCCACCGTATTGCGGCTGGTGTGCACCTGCACGCCCAGCGCTTCGATCTTGGTGCGCAGCACGCGCCCACCGCCTTCGTCGACCTGGACCATCATCAGCCGCGGCGCGAATTCCACCACATGGGTCTGCAGGCCCATGTCGCGCAGCGCCTTGGCGCATTCGAGGCCCAGCAGGCCGCCGCCCACGACCACGCCGCTCTTGGACTTGGCGCCCGAAGCGAGCATGCCTTCGAGGTCTTCTATGGTGCGGTAGACAAAGCAATGCGGCCGGTCGCGGCCGGGAACGCCGGGCACGAAAGGCGACGAGCCCGTGGCCAGCACCAGCTTGTCGTAAGCCAGCTCTTCACCATCGGCCAGCTGCAGCGTATGGTTGCGGCGCTCGATGGACGCGACGCGCGCGTTCAGGCGCAGCGTGAGGCCGGGGCGATCGTAGAAGCCCTGGGGCACCAGCGACAGATCGTCGGCGCCGCGGCCGCTGAAGAAGTCGGACAGGTGCACGCGGTCGTAGGCCGGGCGCGGCTCCTCGCCCAGCACGGTGACTTCGAGGCCGGCCGCGGGAAGGTCGGGATAGCGTTCGATCAGGGCTTCGACATAGCGGTGGCCCACCATGCCATTGCCTGCAATCAACAACTTCATCGGTGTTTTATGGGTCGCGTGGGGCATGCGACTTCCTTCGACGGTGGTGGAGCGCTGTGCTCCGGTTCGAAAAAAAAAGGCGCCCGCAACGGATACAGGCACAGAGTGCTCTGGAAAAGTTGCGGACGCCTTTGTCCTGGGTGACGAGGGCATCGCTACCCCGCATCGTCGCTGGAGGTCAAGCAGGTTTTGTGCCAGGGGCACTTGCTTCTTTTCTCTAGGGCAGGCCGTTCACCCTGAACTTGCCGAAGGGTGTCTTGCCTCATGGCAGCGCCAAAACGCGCCAGACTCGTAGCCCGCGCATCAAACCAGTGCAAGCCACGCACCGTTTCGGTCACCCCCCCGCCACGCGTTTTCCTGGTCACAATCACCCCCATGCCTTTTGAACTCGACATTGGATGGGTCTCGCGCCCCGGACGCGCGGCGGTGAACGAAGACTTTGCCGCGGTGCAGATGCCCGGCGACGGCGCTGGCATGCTGGCCGCCGTGGCCGATGGCGTGAGCGCGGGCGGCTGGGGGCGCGAAGCCGCGCAGACCACGGTGACCAGCTTGGCCAATGATTTCTTCTGCACGCCCGCGACCTGGGAGCCCACGGTGGCGCTGGACCGCATCGTCGGCGCGCAGAATGCCTGGCTCTACGGCGTCAATCGCCGGCGCCAGCCGGCCTATGGGCTCACCACGCTCACGGCGCTGGTGCTGCGCGGCCAGAGCTACACGCTCGCCCATGTGGGCGATACGCGCGCCTATCTGCTGCGCCAGGGGCAGATCGAGCAGCTGACCGAAGACCATGTGATGGGCGGCGTCGACTTTGCCCACCGGCTCACGCGCGCCATAGGCCTCGAAGACCGCGTGACCATCGATTACCGCCAGGGCGAAGTGCTGCCCGGCGATATCTTCGTGCTGCTGTCCGACGGCATTCACAACGACATCAAGCCGCGGCAGATCGCGCAGTGGGCCGGCGAAGACCAGGCCCAGGCGCTGGCCGAGCGCCTGGCCGATGCCGCCGAGCGCCAGGGCAGCCGCGACAATCTCAGCGCCGTGGTGGTGCGCGTTCTGGGCGTCAACGATGCCACGCTCGAAGACACCACGCGCCGCGCCCAGGCCCTGCCCTCTTTGCCGCTGCTCAAACCCGGCGCCATGATCGACGGCCTGCGGGTCGAAGCGCTGGCGGCCGACAGCGGTATCTACCGCGTCTACCGCGTGCTGCATGAAGCCAGCGGCCAGCAGTACGCGCTCAAGACGCTGCACCCGCAGCGCGCGCACGACCGCCACGAATGGGCCGCGCTGGCGCACGAAGCCTGGGTCGCGCGCCATCTGCAAACAGGGCCCACGGCCCAGCATCTGGTGCGCCTGCACGCGCCGCTGGTCGCCGAGCCTTCGGCGTTCTATCTGCTCTACGAGTGGCTGGACGGCGAGACGCTGGCGCAATGGATAGAACAAAAGCACCGACCCAACGTGGCGCAAGTGCTGGCGATCGCCCAGCAGGCCGCGCGCGTGCTCGGCGGACTGCACCGCCAGGGCGTGATTCACCGCGATGTGAAGCCGGCCAATCTGCATTACGGCCGCGACGGCGTTGTGCGCCTGCTCGACCTGGGCGTGGCCCTGACCGGGCGCGAGCCCGAGGCCGTGCGCACGCTGCACGCGGGCACGGCCAGCTATGTCAATCCCGAGCAATGGGACGACCCGCCAGTTCCGGCCGATGCGGGCACCGACCTGTTCGCGCTGGGCGTGACGCTCTACCAATTGCTCAGCGCGGGCCGCCTGCCTTATGGCGAAGTCATTGCCTACCAGCGCGGGCGCTACTGGCGCGACCCGGTGGCGCCCAGCCGGCACAACCCGCAAGTGCCCATCTGGCTCGACTCCATCGTGCTCAAGGCCGTGGCGCGCACCCCGGCCCAGCGCTTCGAGACAGCCGAGGAACTGCTGCTGGCGCTGGAGCGCGGCGCGGCCCGGCCGCTGCCGCCCGCGGCCGGCAGCCCGCTCGCGGCGCGCGATCCGGCGTTTGCCTGGAAGGCCGCGCTGCTGTTCAGCGCCGTGCTCAATGTGGCGCTGATCTACTGGATACTTTTTCTGCCGCGCTGAACTCAGGCCGTCACGCGTGCGCGCCCGCCCTTTTCCGCCCAGGTGCGCGTCCAGCGAATCTGCATGAAGCGCAGCATCACCAGCATCACCAGCGCGAAGAACGCAAACAGCGCAAAGCCCGAGAAGTAGCTGCCCGTGTATTGCTGCGACAGCCCCATGCTCGCGGGAATCAGGCCGCCGCCCAGCGCGCCGATTTCACCAATCATCGAGCCGGCGACGGCCGTGGTCGTGGGCCAGCGCAGCGGCACCAGTTGAAACAGCGCGCCATTGCCCGCGCCCAGCGCCGCGAAGCACACCAGGAACGACAGCATGGTCAGCGGCAGCGAAGCGCTGCTCAGGCCGCACAGCAGCAGGCTCGCGCAGATCACCACCAGCACGGCCGTGAGCGTGTTGATGCCGCCCCAGTGGTCCGACAGCCAGCCGCCGAAGATGCGGGTCATCGCACCCATGAAAGCGGCCAGCATCGTGAGTTGCCCGGCCTCGACCTTGCTCACGCCGAACTGGTCATAGAAATAGCTGGGCAGGAAAGTCGCCAGGCCGATGAAGCCGCCAAAGCTCACGGCATAGATCAGGCTGAACGCCCAGCCGTCCTTCTCGAACAGACAGGCCGCGTGTTCGCGCATGGTGCCGTGCTCGGCCCGGTCTTCGGGCTCGCGCGCAAACACGATCATCACCGCCATGGGCAGCAGAATGCCCAGCGCCGCAAAGCCGTACACGGTCTGCCAGCCGTAAGCCTGGGCCAGCGGCGGCGCCAGCAGCGCGGCCACGGCCGTGCCTATGTTGCCCGCGCCCACCAGCCCCATGGCCAGGCCCTTGTAGCGCGGCGGAAACGAGCCCGAGCCCAGCGACAGCGCGACGCCGAAGCTCGCGCCCGCGATGCCCAGCAGCACGCCCATGGCCAGCAGGTCGTTGAACGAGTCGACGGCGAAGTAGCCGTAAAGCATGGCCAGGGCAATGCCCACCATCTCGACCAGGGTCGCGTTCTTGCGGCCTATGTACTGCGCCAGCAGGCCCAGCGGAAAGCGCATCAGCGAGCCGGCGACGATGGGAATCGACAGCATCAGGCCTTTTTGCGCAGGCGTCAGATTGAAGCTCTCGCTGATGAACGGCGCCATCGCTCCATTGATGACCCAGATGCCACACGAGCAGGCGAAGTAGAAGAAGGCCGCGCCCAAAGTTGGTGCATGCCCGGCTTGCAAAAAGCTGCGAAATCCCGCCATCGAATATTCTCCGTGCAAAAGAAAACGCCTACGCTGGCGCGCACCGCTTTCACGGCAGAGCCAGACGTAGACGTCGTTGTTTTCATGCAGCTTGGCCCGCGTCGTTGCGGGGTGGGCTGCGCGAACTCACTCAGCAAGAATCGTGCGCGCTTTGGCCGGGCGCAGGCACATCAGGACATCAGCAGTTGCAGGCTCTTCTCATACAGCATCGTCAGCTGATCGAAATTGTCGTGCAGGCTGTCGCAGGAGCGGCACAGCGCCGCCCTGCTGCGCACCGAATCGAGCTGCGTGAGCCCCGACTGCAGATGCAGCCAGGCCTTGCGCGATTCGCGCAGGCTCAGCGTGATTTCGGGGCTGGACAGCGGCGTCATCTCCATCTTGAGCAGCGCGACTTCGACTTCGGAGCGCATGTCGGCCAGCAAGGCGCGCAGCGACGCGTCCTGCTGCAGTTCGCCCAGCATGGCGGTCTTGCCCAGGCGCTGCACCAGCATGCGCTGGCGGCCGCAAAGATTGACCACCGTGAGCGCGCGCCGGCCCGAAGCATTTTCCAGCGCCTGCACCAGGCTTTCAGCGTGCTGCAGCAGATGCTCGGCCTGCACATCGAGCCGCGCCAGCATCTCCATGCCCGTCTTCTCCGCCAAGACCTGCTGCATGCGCGACCAGGCGTCGACCACCACCGCCAGCGCCGACTGCACGGCCGGCGTATGTGGGTGGGTATGCGGCACGGCCTGCAGAAAGTGCAGCCTGGCCTGCACGCTGTCGATCGATGCCGTCTGCAGCGCGCGCGCACGCGGCCGGTCCACGCCCAGCAGCGACTGCGCGGCCAGGCGCACGATGCGCTGAGACAGCATGCGCAGCTGGCCGGCCTGGTTCAATGACTCGGCCCAGAACGCGGTCTCCACCACCGAGCGCGAGATATCGGACAGCTTGAGGCTGGCATGCATCGCGGCATTGCGCAAAAAGGTGAAGGCTTCGTCTTCGCTGGTGCCGCGCGCGTCGGCGACTATGCCCTTGGCGCGCTCCAGCCATTTGCGATCGGCGAGCTGGCTTTGGGCGTTGGCCAGCGCGGTGCGCAGTTTGCTGCGCTCTTCCCAGCGCCAACGATCGAGCGCCAGGCCGGCCGCGAGATCCTGCGCCGTGCATGTGGGCGGCCACCAGCCCGCCAGGCCCTGGGCCTGCAGGCGTTGGAGCAAGGCCGGTTCCGGCGCAGCGCTGATCCAACTGATGGCACAGGGCGGCCCGTCGGGCCATGCGGCCAGCGCCGCGCTCAGCTGCGCGGCGGGCATGGCGACGACCGCCTGCGCCGGCGCGCCGGACTCCAGCCGCTGCGCCAGCTGCGCCGCGTCAACGGCCTGGGCATCGAAAGTGATGCCTTGCGCGGCGAACTGATCGCGCAAGGCTTGAGGCCAGGGGCTGTCGTTCGAATACAAAAACAAAAGAGTGGTCATGGCGATGATGGCCGAGGGGTATGTCCAAGAATAGTGCAGTCACGCAAGACCCATGCCCGACTGCATCCATTTGGTGCAAAAACCTCAGCGCCACCACAGCGCGGCCAGCACGCCCAAGGCCAGTGCAATCAGCATCGCGCCCGAAATGCGCTCCAGCCAGGGCAGGGCGCGCGCAAAGCGCCGCAGCACGGCCTGGTTGCCGATCAGCGTCGCGACCAGCAGATCCCACAGCAGCACCATGCAGAACATCCACACGCCATAGACCGCTTTCCAACCCGCACTCGCATACGGGCCCGTGAGCATGGCCGCAAGGCTCGCATAGAACAGCGCGTTCTTGGGATTCAGAATGCCCGAGACAAAGCCCATGGCCGCAGCGCGCCACCACAGGCGTGCGGCAGATGCGGCCGGCCTTGTTCCGCCCTCGCCTTCAGGCGTCTGCTGCAAGGGCGTGGCGCCCGCATGGCGAATGAACAGCGCACCGAGATAGAGCAGATAGCCGCAGCCCGCGAGCTGCAGCGCGACAAACAGCGCGCTGCCGGGCGTGAGCACCGCCGTGCCCGCGAACGCCGCGACGATGAACACGCCATCGGCCGCGGCAATGCCCAGGCAGGCGCCGCTGGCGATGCGCCAGTTCGTCGCCAGCGAAGTGCGTGCGACCAGAAAGAAATCGGGGCCGGGGGACAGCAGCGCGAGAAAGTGCGCTGCGGCGATCATCAGGAAGGGCTGCATGCGAAGTACGGGTGGTTCGCATGCAGTGTGGCGGGGCAGGCCCGGCCTGTATTGAAGAAAATTGCGCGAGAGCGTGGAAGCACGAACGGGGCGCTGCCTCGAATCCGTTCGCCCTGAGCGGGGTAAGCGAACCGAGGTCTCGCAAGGCGTTGTAAAGAAACATCGGGCTTCAAAATCCCCGTTCGCCCTGAGCCTGTCGAAGGGTGAACGGCCTGCGCTCAAAACATGAGGACGGGCCGTTCATGGTTCGACAAGCTCACCACGAACGGGTCACTGTTTTGCCGCCGTTTGCCCAAACCGACCACCTTCTAAGTCGTTGATTTGTTTGCCAAAAAAAGCTGTTTCTTGAGAGCTTGTCGAAGGGCCGGTTTTCTATGCACTACGCCCGAAACCGCCCCGGCGTCACCCCCGCATGCGCCTTGAACACGCGCTGGAAATGCGCCTGGTCGGCAAAGCCCAGGCGGTAGGCGATATCGGCCAGGCCTTCGCCCGCGCGCAGGCCGTCGCGCGCCAAGTTGATGCGCCGGTTGAGCTGCCAGGCATGGGGCGTCATGCCGGTCGCGGCGCGGAAAGCGCGAATCAGTTGAAAGCGGCTCATGCCGGCCAGGCGCGCGAGATCGGCAAGGTCGGTGTCGTGCGCCGCGTCTTTGCACAGGAAGTCGAGCACGGGCAGCAGCGCTTGGCTGCGAGACATGGCGCTGGCGCCCGAATCGACGCGCAGCCCCTGGCCGGTATCGCACTCGCCTATGAATTCGATCAGCGCGGCTTCCTTGTCTTCTACATCGGCAGCGGAGAACAACAGCGTGTTGAGGCCGCAGAAACGGGCATAGACGGCAGGCGCGGCAACGATGCGAATCGGCGCGCTGTCGTTGGCATCGCCGGCGTACTCGGCGCGCACGGCCTGCAGCCAGGCGGCGTCGAGGTGCAGCATCTGGTAGCTCCAGGCGCCGCCCGGCTCGGGATTGCAGGCATGGACCCGGCCTGCGGGCACCAACACCAGCGTGCCCTCCTGCAGCGTCACCGGCCTGTCGCCCGCGCCGCTGAAGCAGCTGCGGCCGCGGTCCACCGCGCCTATGGAAAACGTCGGGTGGCTGTGCGGTTTGTAACAGGCCTGGCTGTCGCAGGCGCGCCGGCTCTCGGCATAGGGCATGGCCGGATCGCGCCAGAACTGGGAAAGGGCTTGCATACCGCAATTGTAGGAAGCTGCGCAGGCCCCACGAATTTCACCCTGCTGGAGGGAGATTTACGCAGTATTACGAACTGCAACCAAGGGATTTCGGGCCTACACTGCCCGCACTCATAAAAAGAGAGCGCCGCGCCTGCGGCGCTTTTATATTCATAACAGTGGAGTAAAAATGGAATTTCTCAGCACCACCGACTTCTGGATCGGTCTTGTCAAGATCATCTGGATCAACATCATCCTGTCCGGCGACAACGCCGTCGTCATTGCCCTCGCGGCACGATCGCTGCCTCCCGAGCAGCAAAAGAAGGCCATCATGTTCGGCTCCGGCGCTGCCGTGGTGCTGCGCATCGCGCTGACCGTGGTTGCCGCCAAGCTGCTGGAACTGTCGTTCCTGCAAGTCATCGGCGGCGTGCTGCTGCTGTGGATCGGCTACCAGCTGCTGTCGGGCGGCGACGAAGAAGAAGGCCATGGCAAGGGCAACGGCTCGATGATGGCCGCGATCCGCACCATTCTGATCGCCGATCTGGTGATGAGCCTGGACAACGTGATTGCCGTCGCTGCCACGGCGCAAGGCAACATGGTTCTGTTGATCCTGGGCCTGGCCATCAGCATTCCGCTGGTGATCTTCGGCTCCACGCTGATGATCAAGCTGATGGAACGCTTCCCCGTGATCATCACGCTGGGCGCGGCACTGATCGGCTGGGTCGGCGGCGAAACCGTCGTCAACGACAACCTGCTGCACGGCTACACCATGGCCCACCCCTGGCTGCACTACGCCGCTGCCGCGGCCGGTGCGATCCTGGTCGTCGGCCTGGGCAAGTTCTCGCAAGCGCGCGCCGCGGGCAAGCAAGCCCGGATCTGATACGGCAAGCGCCAGGGTGTGAGTCTCTGGCGATTTCCTTGAAGAACGCACTGCCTTGGCAGTGCGTTTTTCGTTGGGGCGCGCTATTGCGGCTGCGCCAGCAGCCAGCTGCGAAACGCCGCCAGCGCGGGCAGCGTTTCGTTGCGCTCGGGGTAGACAAGGTAATAGGAGCGCTCGCTGACGATGGGCGCGCCGACTTCCAGCACCTGGCCGCGGCGCTCTTCCTCATCGATCAGCGCCCTGGGCACCAGGCCCACGCCCATGCCCGCGCGCACCGCCTGCACCAGGTGCGACGTCAGTTCGAAGCTGGGCCCTATCTTCATCTGCCGGTGGTCCAGGCCGTAATGGCTGAACCACTGCGCCCAGCCCTTTTGATTGCTGGCCACGGTCAGCAGCGTCTGCGAAGCGATCCATTCAGGCGTCGCCGGCTTGCAAGCAAGGGCCTCGGGGCTGGCGATCGCCACCAGGAATTCGTTGTGCAGGCAGTGGGCGCGCAGATCAGCCCAGTCGTCCGTGCCCACGGTGATCGCCGCATCGATTTCCTCGGCATTGAAATCGATAGGGCCTATGCGCGAATGGATATGCACCGTCACGCCCGGGTGGCTGCGGTAGAAATCGTGCAGGCGCGGCAGCAGCCATTTGGAGCCATAGGTGGGCAGCGTCGCCAGGCGCAGCGCGCCGCCGCCCTCCTGGTGCGACATCGCCTGCAGCGTGGCCGCGCGAATGCGGCCCAGCGCCGCGCCGAGTTCGGCCGCGTAGCGCCGGCCCAGTTCCGTGAGCTTGACGCTGCGGCCCTGGCGGCGGAACAAGGTGATGCCCAGCTGCGACTCCAGCGTCTGTATCTGCCGGCTCACGGCGCTCTGGCTCAGCGCGAGTTCTTCGGCCGCGCGCGTATAGCTTTCATGGCGCGCCGCGGCCTCGAACACCAGCAGCAGCGACATCGAAGGGGTCAGTCGACGGTAATGCATGAGTTTTATGCAGCAATTGCCGCTGAATTTTCCGTTTGTACCATGGGATTATCGAATGGATACTCGGCATCCTCGTCACCTCATGCATGTATTGAACACATCATTGCGGTGACCCCGGACCAAGGCCCCCCGATGATTGAACAACTTTCCCTGCGCGCCAGCGCGCCCGCCGCCCCCTATGCCGAGTTCCTCGCCGCCTTGCGCGCCGCGGGCTTCAAAGGCGAGATCAGCAGCGACTACGCGAGCCGCACCGTGCTGGCCACCGACAACTCGATCTACCAGCGCCAGCCCCAGGCCGCGGTGTTTCCCGCGCATGCCGAAGATGTGCAGACCGTCACGCGGCTGCTGGCCGAGCCCGCCCACCGCGACATCGCGCTCACGGCGCGCGGCGGCGGCACGGGCACCAACGGCCAGTCGCTGACCGACGGCATCGTGATGGATCTGTCGCGCAACATGAACCGCATTCTGGAGATCAACGCCCAGGAGCGCTGGGTGCGCGTGCAGGCCGGCGTGGTCAAGGACCAGCTCAATGCCGCGCTCAAGCCCCATGGCCTGTTCTTCGCGCCCGAGCTGTCGACATCCAACCGCGCGACCATCGGCGGAATGATCAACACCGACGCCAGCGGCCAGGGCAGCTGCACCTATGGCAAGACGCGCGACCATGTGCTGGCCATCGATTTCGTGCTGCTGGGCGGCGACCGCCTGCAAGGCCGGCCCCTGGACGCGCAGCAGCTCGATGCCGCCTGCGCGCAGGGCGGGCGCGCGGGCCAGGTCTATCGCACGGCGCGGCGCATCGCCGACACCCAGGCCGAACTGATCGCCGCCAAGTTCCCGCCGCTCAACCGCTGCCTCACGGGGTATGACCTCGCGCATCTGCGCGAAGCCGACAGCCGCTTCAATCTCAACAGCGTGCTGTGCGGCGCCGAAGGCTCGCTGGGCTGCATCGTCGAGGCGAAACTCAATGTGCTGCCGATTCCCAAATATTCGGTGCTGGTCAATGTGCGCTACACGGCGTTCATGGATGCGCTGCGCGACGCGCGCGCCCTGCTCGCGCTCAAGCCGCTGTCGATAGAGACCGTGGACTCCAAGGTGCTGATGCTGGCGATGCAGGACTTCTCCTGGAACAGCGTCGCCGAATACTTTCCCGCTGACGCGCAGCAGCCTACTCTGGGCATCAACATCATCGAGTTCAGCGGCGACGACGCGGCCGCCGTCGATCGCAAGGTGCAGGAATTCATCGCCCATCTGCAAAGCGACACCGGCGTGCAGCGCCTGGGCCATACGCTGGCCGTGGGCGAGAGCGCGGTCAAACGCGTCTACGCGATGCGCAAGCGCGCGGTCGGCCTGCTGGGCAATGTGCAGGGCGAGGCCAGGCCCCAGCCTTTCGTCGAAGACACGGCCGTGCCGCCCGAAAACCTCGCCGACTTCATCGCCGAGTTCCGCGCCCTGCTCGACAGCCATGGCCTGCAATACGGCATGTTCGGCCATGTAGACGCGGGCGTGCTGCATGTGCGGCCGCTGCTCGACATGAAGGACCCGCGCCAGGCGGCGCTGGTGCGGCCGGTGTCGGACGGCGTGGCCGAACTCACGCAGCGCTACGGCGGTCTGTTGTGGGGCGAGCATGGCAAGGGCGTGCGTTCGGAATACGCGCCCGCGTTCTTCGGCGAGCTCTACCCTGCGCTGCAGCAGCTCAAATCAGCGTTCGATCCGCACAACCAGTTCAACCCGGGAAAGATCGCCACGCCGGCCGAAGCCAAGACGCTGCTGCTCAAGGTCGACGGCGTGCCGCTGCGCGGCGAACAGGACCGCCAGATCGACGAGCGCGTCTGGCAAAGCTTCGGCGCGGCCATGCACTGCAACGGCAATGGCGCCTGCTACAACTTCGACCCCGACGACGCCATGTGCCCGTCGTGGAAAGCCACGCGCGAGCGCGTGCATTCGCCCAAGGGCCGGGCCTCGCTGCTGCGCGAATGGCTGCGGCTGCAGGGCGCGGCCGGCGTCGATGTGCTGCAGGCCGCGGCCGCGAAGCCGGCGTTTGTGAGCAGCCTGGCCACGCGCTGGCGCAACAGCCGCGCCGCGGACCGCGGCGAAACCGACTTCTCGCACGAAGTCTATTCCGCGATGTCGGGCTGCCTGGCCTGCAAGTCATGCGCCGGCCAATGCCCGGTCAAGGTCAACGTGCCCGATTTCCGCGCGCGCTTTCTGGAGCTTTACCACCAGCGCTATCTGCGCCCGCTGCGCGACTACCTCATAGGTTCGCTGGAGATGACCATGCCCTGGATGGCGCGCATGCCCGCGGTCTACAACGGCCTGATGGGTGCGGGCTGGGTGCGGCGCCTGCTGCAAAAGCACATAGGCATGGTCGACAGCCCGCTGCTGAGCCAGTTCGATCTGCAGGCAGTGCTCAAGCGCTGGAACGTGCAGCCCGCGCAGGCGCAGGCGCTGCAGGCCCTGAGCCAGGAGCAGCGCGCGCGCAGCGTGGTGATCGTGCAGGACACCTTCACGCGCTACTTCGATCCCGAGCCGCTGGCCGCGCTGATCGAGCTCGCCGCGCGCCTGGGCTACCAGGTATGGCTCGCGCCGCTGAACCCCAACGGCAAGCCGCTGCATGTGCAAGGCTTTCTGGGCGCATTCGCCCAGGCCGCGATACGCAACGCGCGCGAACTGTCGGCGCTGGCCGCGTTCGACATTCCGCTTGTGGGCCTGGACCCGGCGATGACCTTGACCTACCGCCAGGAGTACCAGAAAGTCGCGGGCATAGGCAGCGTGCCCCAGGTCGCGCTGCCCCAGGAATGGCTGCTGCAGGCCCTGCCCGAAGCGCTGCCGGCCCAGGCCGACAGTCCGCTGTTCACGCTCATGCCCCATTGCACCGAATCGACCAACGCCCCCGACAGCAGCAACCAATGGGTGCAGGTCTTCGCGCGCCGCGGGCTCAAGCTGCGCGCCCAGGCCGTGGGCTGCTGCGGCATGTCGGGCACCTACGGCCACGAAGAGCGCAACCTGGCGACGTCAAAGAAGATCTACGCCCAGTCCTGGGAGCGCAAGCTGCCGGCCGAAGCCGCCGCCGAAGTCTCGCTGGCCGCGGGCTACTCCTGCCGCAGCCAGGTCAAGCGCCTGTCCGAACGCCAGCTGCGCCACCCGGTGCAGGCCTTGCTCGAGCAGCTGCGCGCGGCGGCCTGAGGGCCGGCCGCGCGCGCATTCAGGCACGCTTGAACGGCAGTTCGCGCACCGGCTGGCCCGTGAGCCGCGCCACGGCATTGGCGAACGCCGGCGCCAGCGGCGGCAGGCCGGGCTCGCCCATGCCCGTGGGCGGCTCGGCGCTGGGAACGATGTGCACGGCGATTTCCGGCGCATCGGTGATGCGCGCCACCGTGAAGTCGCCGAAGTTGCTCTGCTCGACGACGCCGTCCTTGAGCGTGATCGCCGCCCCGGGCAGACACATCGACAAGCCCATCACGGCCGCGCCCTGCACCTGGGCTTCGACGCTGCGCGGGTTGACCGCGAGATTGCAGTGCACGCCGGCCGTGACGCGCAGCAGCCGGGGCTGGTCGTCCTGGATCGCCGCCTCGACGACATAGGCCACCACCGACTCGAACGACTCGTGCACCGCCACGCCCCAGGCACTGCCTGGAGGCAGTGGCTTCTTGCCATAGCCGCTGCGGTCCACGGCCAGCTGCAGCGCCGCACGATGGCGCGGGTGCTTTTCGCCGAACAGCGCCATGCGGTAGGAGACCGGGTCCTGGGCCGTGCTGCGCGCGATTTCGTCGAGCAGGGTCTCCATCACGAACGCCGTGTGCGTGGAGCCCACGCTGCGCCACCACAGCACGGGCACATTGCGCTTTGGATGGTGCACGGTCAGGCGCATGGGCAGCGGATAGGGGTCGCGCATGCCTTCCGTGGCCGAAGCGTCTATGCCGTTCTTGACCTGAAAGCTCTCGAACACCGTTCCCGTGAGGATCGACTGGCCGACGATGGTGTGGTCCCAGGCCAGCACCTTGCCGCGTTCGTCGAAAGCAATGCGCGCGCGGTGCAGGTGCATGGGCCGGTAGTAGCCGCCCTTGACGTCGTCCTCTCGGCTCCACAGCAGCCGCACGGGAGCGTCCAGCCCCGCGGCGCGCGCGGCCTTGGCGATCTCGCAGGCTTCGACCACGTAGTCGCTGGAGCCCACAAAGCGCCGGCCAAAGCCGCCGCCCGCCATCTGCACATGCAGCATGACCTGCTCGGGCTGGAGGCCCAGCGTGCGCGCCGCCGCGGCCGCATCCAGCCCCGCGCTCTGCGTGCCGACCCAGATTTCGGCGCGGTCGGCCGACAGCCGCACCGTGCAGTTCAGCGGCTCCATCGCCACATGCGCAAGATAGGGGAACACGAACTCGGCTTCGAGCTGGCGCG
>NZ_JAHCDD010000086.1 GCF_018413525.1 Acidovorax sp. CCYZU-2555 | reverse complement strand
TGCATGGCGCACCAGCCACAGCCGCGCGCTCATCCGGCGCTGCGCAGCACGGCGACGGCCGCACCCAGGTAAAAAGCGATTTCGCTGATCTGCTGGGTCGCGCCCAGGCAGTCGCCGGTGAAGCCCTGCAGGCGCTGGGCGAACCAGCGCGCGAGCCACAGCGCCGCCAGCGCGCTGCCCACCAGGCCCAGGCCCAGCGCCAGCGGCGGCTGGACCAGCACGTAGAGCGCCAGCGGCGCGACGCACCACAGGCCCGCGGCCACCAGCGCGCGGGTGCTGATCTGGTCGGCCAGGGGTTTGCTCTTGGAGCGCGCGGTGTCGCCCACATGCGGCAGCATGCGCACCAGGCACAGCGGCCAGAAGCGCGAAACCACATGCGCGACGGCCACGGCGGCGGCCGCGGCGGCCAGGCTATGGCTGCCCAGCACCGCGAGCAGGCTGATCTTGGCGAGCAGGGCCAGCACCAGCGCCAGCGCGCCATAGGCGCCCAGGCGCGAGTCTTTCATGATGTCGAGCGCGCGTTCGCGGTTCGCGCTGCCGCCCAGGCCGTCGGCCACATCGGCCAGGCCGTCTTCATGGAAGCCGCCCGTCATCCAGGCCGTGGCCACGCAGCACAGCACGGCCGCGGCCAGCGGCGCAAAAACGCTGGGCGCCAACGCCGCATGCACGGCCGCATAGGCGCCGGCGCCGAAAGCGCCCGCGATCCAGCCTATGCCCGGAAAGTGGGCCGCGCTGGCGCGCAGCATCGCCGGACTGAAGCCTACCCAGTCGGCGAGCCGCCCCGTGACCGGAATGCGCGTGAAGAACTGCAGGGCCAGCAGGAAGTGGCGCAGGGCTTGCATGGTCTGTTGCCTGCGGCGCGCGCGGCTTACTGCAGGAAGAGTCGGTAGGCCGGGTTGTGCGTTTCCTCGACCCAGGGGTAGCCCACGGAGGCGAGGAAGGCGTCGAACGCCGCCGCGTCTTCGGCCGGCACCTGCATGCCGACCAGGATGCGGCCATAGTCCGCGCCCTGATTGCGGTAATGGAACAGCGAAATGTTCCAGGTGGGCGCCATCATGCTGAGGAACTTGAACAGCGCGCCCGGGCGCTCGGGGAACACGAAGCGCAGCAGGCGCTCTTCCTGGGCCAGGGGCGAATGGCCGCCCACCATGTGGCGCAGATGCTCCTTGGCCATTTCGTCGAAGGTCAGGTCCAGCGCCTCGAAGCCGTTCTTCTGGAAGTTCTTCGCGATCTTTTCCGATTCGCCCTTGGCCGCCGTGGTCAGGCCGACGAACACATGCGCGCGCTGCTGGTGGCTGATGCGGTAGTTGAATTCGGTCACGTTGCGCTGGCCGCCGGGCAGCTTGCCCACGACTTCGCAGAAACGCTTGAAGCTGCCGCGCTCCTCGGGGATGGTGACCGCGAACAGCGCTTCGCGTTCCTCGCCGACTTCGGCGCGCTCGGCGACGAAGCGCAGCCGGTCGAAATTCATGTTCGCGCCGCACAGGATGGCGGCATAGGTCTCGCCCTTGGTCTTGTGCGTGGCGACATATTGCTTGATCGCGGCCACGGCCAGCGCGCCCGAAGGCTCGACGATGGCGCGCGTGTCGACGAACACATCCTTGATGGCGGCGCAGACCGCGTCGGTATCGACCACCACATATTCATCGACCAGATTGCGCGCGATGCGGAACGTCTCCTCGCCCACGAGCTTGACGGCCGTGCCGTCGGCGAACAGTCCGACATCGCCCAGCTCGACACGCTTGCCGGCCTGCACCGAGCGCGCCATCGCATCGGAGTCGCGGGTCTGCACGCCGATCACCTTGATGTCGGGCCGCACGGCCTTGAGGTAGTTCGCGACGCCCGAGATCAGTCCGCCGCCGCCGATGGCGACGAACACCGCATCCAGGCGCTGCGTGCCGAGCTTTTGCAGCTGGCTCAGCATTTCCATGGCGATCGTGCCCTGGCCGGCGATCACGTCCGGATCATCGAATGGGTGCACGAACGTCAGGCCCTGCTCCTGCTGCAACTGCAGCGAGTGCTTGTAGGCGTCGGAATAGCTTTCGCCGGCGAGCACCACTTCGCCGCCGAGTGCCTGCACGGCATCGACCTTGAGCTGGGGCGTGGTCGTGGGCATCACGATCACCGCGCGGCAGCCGAGCTTGCGCGCGCTCATGGCCACACCCTGGGCATGGTTGCCGGCCGAAGCGCAGATCACGCCGCGCTGCAGCTGCTCCTGGCTCAGGTGGGCCATCTTGTTATAGGCACCGCGCAGCTTGAAGCTGAACACCGGCTGCTGGTCCTCGCGCTTGAACAGCACCTTGTTGTGCAGCCGGCGGCTCAGGTTCTTGGCGGGCTGCAGGTCCGATTCGACGGCCACGTCATAGACGCGCGCGGTCAGGATACGGGTGAGGTAGTCGGCGGGAGTGAGGTGTTTTGTCATGGTCGGCAAAAGGCGAGCCTGCGGGTAGGCTGGGCCGCCATCATAGGCTTTTGGTCGTTTTTACGTGCGTTCGCGGCGGTTGTCAGCCGTGAAGCGAAGCGATCGGCCAAAAAAAAGCCCCAGGCGGTAAGGCCTAGGGCTGAATCCACCATTAGAGGAGGTGGAGGAGACAAGGGGTGCGATACAGGAATAATGTCCTGCAGTCTGCCTGAAAATTACAATCACATCAGGTAACGCTTGACGCAATTGTAGCGCAAATCATGCTGCGTTGCAGCAAAATCAGGGTTTACCGGAATGGCGATGCCATTTCGCAACAGTTAAAGCAAAGGAAACGGCATGGAATGCACAGTGAGTTGGACCGGGGCCAGCGGCACCCGTTCGGGAATGGGCTTTGTGGCGGAGACCGGCAGCGGTCACATCCTCGCCATGGACGGCGCGCCCGATGAGAAGAATCCGGAAAACGGTGGCCGCAACCTCGCGCCGCGCCCCATGGAAGCGCTGCTCGCGGGCACCGGCGGCTGCACCGCCTATGACGTGGTGCTGATCCTCAAGCGCGGCCGCCATGACGTGCGCGGCTGCAGCGTCAAGCTCACGTCGGAGCGTGCCGACACCGACCCCAAGATCTTCACCAAGATCCACATGCAGTTCACCGTGACCGGCAAGGGCGTGCCCGCGAGCGCCGTCGAGCGCGCGATTGCCATGAGCCACGAGAAATATTGCTCGGCCAGCATCATGCTGGGCAAGACCGCCGAGATCACGACGGGTTTTGAGATTATTGACACCCCCTGAGCGGCTTACGCCGCTTCCCCCTCTCATCCTTCGGTGGAGGGGGGCGCCCGGCTAGGGACGACAGCCTCGCTGCGGGGCGGCCCTTGCTCGCTGTCCCCTTCCTGAGTTGCGCCAGGTTCATAGGTTGTGCGCCATAAATAAGTGGGTCATACGTAATGCGCGGTAGTCGTCATCACCTTGGCGGCCGCGCGCATCAGATTCTGGACCGGAGGCGGCAGCAGCACCGCGCCGGCTTCCAACGCTTCGGCCGCATGCCGCTCCTCGTCTTCCTTCATGCGCTGCACCACCGCGCGCGACGCCTGGTCCTGCTCGGGAAGGCGATCGAGGTGGCTGCCCAGATGGGCCGATACCTGGTTCTCGGTTTCCACCACGAAGCCCAGGCTCACGCGGTCGCTGATCTTCGCGGCCACCAGGCCGATCGCGAACGCGCCCGCAAACCACAGCGGGTTGAGCAGGCTGGGCCGCTGGCCCAAGGCATCCAGGCGCGCGCGTGACCAGGCCAGGTGGTCGGTCTCTTCGCGCGCGGCTTCGATCAAATGGCCGCGCAGATGCATATCGCGCGTGACCATGGCCTGGGCGTTGTACAGCGCCTGGGCACAGACTTCGCCCACATGGTTGACGCGCATCAGTGCGCCCGCCAGTCGCTGCTCGGCGTCACTGAGGTCTGCCTCGGCAATGCCCTGAGCGGGCGAGGCCTGGGACGCCGCGGGGCGGGCAAACAGGGTGCGAAGCGCAGCGTCCGCTGCCGTCAAGATCTTGTCCATAGATATAAAAAGCTGTGCAAGGCGACAAAGCGCGGGCTGACCGAGGGCGGCGCCGCGAAGGCCGGGGCCGGGTGCGGCCCCTGTGCACGATTGTGCCGCGCATTGAAGCGGTGTTGCAACCGTGCAACGAAATCCCGGATTCCAGCGGCTTATCGGTGAATTGCTTTGCGCATCGGTCGGTCGTCTGTTGCAATAGCAAGAGCTTCCCCACCAGGAGGTTGGCGCGGGTAACCGGCGAATCCAGGGTCTGACCCTGCTCTTTTTGCCAACGCACCGACGCCCTCTGTTAAACCTTGGAGTAATTCGCAATGAAAAAATCCCTGATTGCCCTGGCCGTGTTGGCTGCTTCCGGCGCCGCCATGGCCCAATCCTCCGTGACCCTGTTCGGTATCATCGATGCCGGCATTGGTTACGTTGACAACGTCAATGCAGCTGGCGACAACAAGTACGGCGTGGGCACCAGCGGCAACGCTACCAGCCGCATCGGTTTCCGCGGCGTGGAAGACCTGGGCGGCGGTCTGAAGGCTGGTTTCTGGCTCGAAGGCGAAGTTTTCGCTGACGGCGGCAATCCTGATGGCCTGAACTTCAAGCGTCGTTCGACCGTTGGCCTGGAAGGCAACTTCGGTGAAGTGCGTCTGGGTCGTGACCTGGTTGCAGGCTACAACAAGACCAGCACGTACGATCTGTTCAGCCAAACCGGCATCGGCCAATTCTCCGGCTGGCGCAATTGGGACGGCGCTGCCGCCACCAATGGTGACGAAAACGGCATCCGTTCGAACAACCTGGTCAGCTACTACACCCCTAACTTCGGCGGCTTCAAGGCTGGCGTGAGCTACGGTTTCGACGAGCAAGCTACCGGCAAGGCTGGTCGCTATGCTGGCGGCAATGTGTCGTATGACAACGGCCCCATCAGCGTTGCAGTGTCGTATGACCGCCTGAACGTGATCGGCTCCGGCGTCCGCGGCGCTGGCGACCGTGACGCCCTGACCCTGGGTGCTTCGTACAACTTCGGCGTGGCCAAGCTGATCGGTATCGCTCAGCGTCAAGAGTACTCGTACGCTGCCGGCGCTGACCGCAAGTTCAACAACTACGCTCTGGGCGTGTCGGCACCTGTCGGCGGCGCTGGCGAAGTCAAGCTGCAATACGCACGCTACGACCAAAAGGCAACTGGCGGCGAAGCTGACCAACTGTCGCTGGGCTACGTGCACAACCTGTCGAAGCGCACTGCTGTGTACGGCACTGTTGCTTACCTGAAGAACAAGGACGGCTCGGCTCTGGGTCTGCAGTCCAAGGGTATCAACACCACTTCCGCAGCTAACGAAAAGCAAACCGGCGTGCAAGTCGGCGTGCGCCACTCGTTCTAATGACAGGCTGAGTTCGCTCAGCTTTTCTTAGAAAACAAAAAAGCCAGTCTTCGGACTGGCTTTTTTTATGGTGTTTTCGCTCTGAGGGAAATCGCTATCTAGGGAAAATCCTGCAGGGAAAACCTGTGTTGTGATGCTGCACTCGTGTCTAGGCGTAATAAAAGTGGGTACTTAGAATGGATTCTCCCAGCCACACTTTTATTCATAAAGAGAGACAGCAGCATGCAAAAATCGTTTGTGAAGAATGCCATCGCAATGGCCGCCTTGGTGGTTGCTACCCCTGTCGTATTTGCCCAGCAGGGCACCAGCAGCGTTCAGCTGTACGGCATTGTGGATGCTGCAGTGCGTCATACCAATAATGAAGGTGTCGGTGGAAATTCATCGCTGACGAAAATGATCGGTGGCGGCATGTCGCAAAGCCGCTGGGGTATTAATGTGACCGAAGATCTGGGTGGCGGTCTGAAGGCCATCGCCAATCTGGAAAATCGTTTCCTGACCGATTCGGGCTCGACCGCAACCGCCAACTATTGGCAGCAATCCTGGGTGGGCCTGCAAGGCGGCATGGGGCGCCTGACCATGGGTCGCCAGTACAACGTGCTGTTTGACCTGGTGACGTCGACATATTCGTCGTTCCCCTACTCGCCATACATGGAAGCCTACAAGCCCGAAATCGGCATGTCGCTGGGCGCGCGCGCCAACAACATGGTCAAGTACATGGCCGAGTTCGGCGCCGTGCGCGGTGCCTTGCAGTATTCGTTCGACGAGAAAGACGTGAGCGGCGCGAGCGCGAAGACCGCGGGCGGCTACCTGCGCTATTCGGCCAACGGCATTTCGGCCGGCATCGGCTACCAGAACTATGAGCTGCCGCAGAACGCCAAGGTGGACGCCTGGACGCTGGGCGGTTCCTACCGCATGAATGCGCTGTATTTCAACCTGGGCTACGGCCAGAACAAGCTCAAGGGCACGCCAGGCCCGGTCGATTCGGCGATCGTCGGCGGCATGTGGGGCGGCGATACCAACGGCGGCTTCACGCGCGGCGCGGCAGACAAGCGCCAGATGGCCAAAATCGGTTTCGGCTATCAATTCACTCCTCAGCTGAATGTCGGCATGCATTATTACCATGCCAAGCAGTCGGGCAGCCCCGTGGCCTCTGACAATGGCAAGGCCAACTTCCTGGTCGCGGTGGCCGATTATGCTTTCTCCAAGCGCACTGATGCCTATTTTGGTGTCGATTACACCAAGGTCAAAGGCGGCTCCAATATCGTTCTGGACCCGATCAGCCGCGCACGTGATCGCACCGGTATCACCGCCGGCCTGCGCCACCGCTTCTAAGCAAGGTAAATCCCCGCAAGGGGATTTTCATGCCAGCAGGGGTACCTATATTCGATGGCTGATTCATCGAATATAGGTGCCCCTGTTGTCATTCCTCTGATGTATATCGCTTGGCGTGCAAGCTGTCCTTCATTTTCTGCAGCACGGGCTGCAAGGGCTCGCCAATGCGCAGCGCAACGCAGGTCGCCAGCACATCGATGATCAGCAAATGCATCAAGCGCGAAACCATGGGGCTGTAGCGGTCGTAGCCTTCGGGATGGTCGGCGGCGAGCAGGATGTCGCACGTATGGGCCAGGGGCGAGCCGCTGGCCGTGATCGCAATCGTCGTCGCGCCGCGTTCGCGGGCGATATCGGCTGCATCCATCAGGTCGCGGGTGCGGCCGGAGTTCGAGATGATCAATGCGCAGTCGCCCGGGCCCAGCAGCGTGGCGCTCATCACCTGGATATGTCCGTCGCTGCTCGCCAGGCTGGTCACGCCCAGCCGGAAGAACTTGTGCTGGGCGTCCTGGGCGACGATGCCGGAATTGCCCGCGCCATAGAACTCGATGCGCCGGCCCTGCTGCCAGCTGCTGACGATGGCCAGCGCCGCGCGTTCGAGGTCGGTAACGCGCGCGGCATTGCGGTACTGCAGGAATGCGGCGACGGCGTTGTCGACGACCTTGACCAGCACATCGCCGGTCTTGTCATCGCTGTCGACGCTGCGGTGGATGAAAGGCACGCCTTCGTTGGCGTTGTTCGCGAGCTTGACCTTGAAGTCGGCCAGGCCGTCATAGCCCATGCTGCGGCAAAAGCGCACGACCGTGGGCTTGCTCACATGCGCGCGCTCGGCGAGCAGTCGCACCGGAAGCTGGGCAAAGGCCTGCGGGTCGGCCAGCACGAGACGCGCCACGCGCTGTTCGGCCGGGGCCAGTGAAGGCAGGGAGGCGGTGATGCGATCTAACATGAAAGTCCTGGGCAGTAAGCGCTGCAGCGCGCGGCGCTGCGTGCGTCAATGTAACCGCAGTTGCCGGCCCTGGCCGATCGCTGCATCGCTGCGCCTACACTGCGCATTTGTATCGTGCTGTATATGCCCGTTGGTGGCAGCTGCAGCACGGCGGCCGCAGCTTGTAAGATAACAAGGCTACAGCATCGTGTCAGATGGGTGCTTTTCAAGAATGGAACAGGTCATGAGTCAGCTCGACGCGCTTCGACAGTTCACCACCGTGGTGGCGGACACCGGCGATTTTCGCCAGATTGCACAATATTTGCCGCAGGATGCGACCACCAATCCGTCGCTGATTCTCAAGGCCGTGCAGATGCCCGAGTATGCGCCGCTGCTCAAGGCCACCGTGGTCCAGCGCCGTGGCCGGCCGCTGGACGAAATCATGGACCGCCTGCTGGTGCGCTTCGGCTGCGAAATCCTCGCGCTGGTGCCGGGCCGCGTCTCGACCGAAGTCGATGCGCGCCTGTCGTTCGATACCGACGCCACCGTGGCCCGGGCCGAACGCATTGTTGAGCTGTATCAAGCCGAAGGCGTGCATATCGACCGGGTGCTGATCAAGATCGCCTCGACCTGGGAAGGCATAGAAGCCGCGCGCCGCCTCGAGCAGCGCGGCATCCACACCAATCTGACCTTGCTGTTCTCGCTGTGCCAGGCCGTGGTCTGCGGCCAGGCCAAGGTGCAGTTGGTGTCGCCGTTCGTCGGCCGCATTTACGACTGGTACAAGAAGCAGGCGGGCGCGTCCTGGGACGAAGCCGCGATGGCCGGCGCGAACGACCCGGGCGTGCGCTCGGTGCGCGCGATCTATGCGCATTACAAGAAGTTCGGCATCGCGACCGAAGTCATGGGTGCGAGCTTTCGCAACCTCGGCCAGATCACGGCCCTGGCCGGCTGCGACCTGCTGACGATCGCCCCCGATCTGCTGGCCAAGCTCGCGGCCAGCGACGCGCCGCTGGAGCGCGCGCTGGTGCCCGAAGCGGCGCAGGCGCTCGATCTGCCCGCGCTGCATTACGACGAAGCGGGTTTCCGCCTGGCGCTCAACGCCGACGCGATGGCGACCGAGAAGCTCGCGGAAGGCATACGGGCGTTTGTCGCCGATACGCTGCAGCTGGAAACCCTGATGCAACAGGCGGCTGCATAGGATGACAGTGTTGTGCCATGAGACCGCGGCCTGGAAGGCGCTGGAGCGCCATTACCGGGAGGAAATGGCGGAGTTCGATATCGTCCAGGGTTTTGCCGACGATCCAGGGCGCCTCGCTGCATTGAGCCAGCAGGCGCCGCATGTATTCGCCGATCTGTCGAAGAACCGCATCACGCCCAGGACAGGAGAGCTGCTGACCGCGCTCGCACAGGAGTGCGGCTTGGTTGAAAGCCGCGACCGGATGTTCGCCGGCGCGCCCATCAATACGTCCGAAGGCCGGGCCGCGATGCACTGGCTGCTGCGCATGCCGCGTGACGGCGGGCTGCTGCGCGATCGCCCCATGGAAGCGCCGGTGCGCACCGCGCTGGACGCGGTGCACGACACGCTCGATGCGATGCTCGCGCTCGCCGAACAGGTGCGCTCGCGTCCCGAAATCACCGACATCGTCAACATCGGCATAGGGGGCTCGCATCTGGGCCCCGAAGTCGTGGTCAACGCGCTCGAAGACTGGCGCAGCCCCGACAAGCGTTTTCATTTCGTCTCGAATGTCGACGGCCACGAACTGGGCCATGTGCTGTCGCGCGTGCGCCCCGAGAGCACGCTGTTCCTCGTGGCGTCGAAGTCGTTCACCACGGCCGAGACCATGCTCAACGCGCACTCGGCGCGCACCTGGTTTTTGGCCAACGGCGGCACGCTCGAAGGCGACTGCGCGATTGCCGACCATTTCATCGCCCTGACCACCAATGTCGCCGCAGCAGCCGCGTTCGGCATTCGCCGCACGCTGGGCTTCTGGGACTGGGTCGGCGGGCGTTATTCGCTCTGGTCGGCCATAGGCCTGCCGATTGCGATCGCCGTCGGTGCCACGCATTTTCGCGCGCTGCTGGCCGGTGCGCATGCGATGGATGCGCACTTCGTGACTGCGCCGCTGGCGCGCAATCTGCCCGTGCGCCTGGGCCTGCTCGACATCTGGTATCGCAATTTCCACGGCTTTGGCAGCCGCTGCATCGCGCCTTACAGCCATGGCCTGCGCCGGCTCACGGCCTATCTGCAGCAGCTCGAAATGGAAAGCAACGGCAAGCAGGTGGACGCCCAGGGACGGCCCGTGGCCGTGGCGACCTCGGCCGTGGTCTGGGGCGAGCCCGGCACCAACGGCCAGCATGCGTTCTTCCAGATGCTGCACCAGGGCCCGGATGTGATTCCCGTCGAGTTCATCGCCATGCGCGATGGCGGCAAATACCTGGGCGCGCACCAGCACAGCCTGCTGATCAACGCCGTGGCCCAGGCGCAGGCGCTGATGGTCGGCCGCCGCCAGGAATCGAGCGAGAAGTATTGCCCTGGCAACCGCCCGAGCAATTTTCTGCTGCTGCAGCAGCTCGATCCGGCATCGCTGGGCGCACTGATCGCGCTTTATGAGCACCGGGTGTTCGTCACCGGCGCGATCTGGGGCATCAACAGTTTCGACCAGTGGGGCGTGGAACTGGGCAAGAACCTGGCGCGCGATCTGGCCGAACGCCAGGAGCGCGGCGACTGGCAGGATGTCGACGCGTCGACCGCAGGCTTGATGCGGCGGTTGATTGCAGCCGATCTGCCTTAGAGCGGATTGCACCGGCAACAAAAAACCCGCAGTTCTTTCGAACTGCGGGTTTTTTGTTGAGGTTGCTGGTTGCAGCAGGCCTTGCGACCTGCGGGACCGCAATTTCCCGGAAGGGAAATTACATGCCCATGCCGCCCATGCCGCCCATGCCACCCATGCCGCCGCCCATGCCGCCCATGTCGGCACCAGCGTCAGCCTTGGGGGCGTCGGCAATCATGCACTCGGTGGTCAGCAGCAGTGCTGCAACGGAAGCGGCGTTCTGCAGGGCAGTGCGCGTGACCTTCGTGGGATCCAGGATACCCATTTCGATCATGTCGCCGTAGGTGTCGTTGGCAGCGTTGAAGCCGAAGTTGCCTTCGCCCTTGAGCACGGCATCGACCACGACCGATGGTTCGCCACCGGCGTTGGCGACGATTTCGCGCAGGGGAGCTTCGATGGCCTTCAGGATCAGCTTGATGCCGGCGTCCTGGTCAGCGTTGTCACCCTTGATGGTGCCCACAGCTTGCTTGGCGCGCAGCAGAGCCACGCCGCCGCCGGCCACGATGCCTTCTTCCACAGCTGCACGGGTAGCGTGCAGTGCGTCTTCAACGCGGGCCTTCTTTTCCTTCATTTCGACTTCGGTGGCAGCGCCAACCTTGATCACGGCAACACCGCCGGCCAGCTTGGCCACGCGCTCTTGCAGCTTTTCACGGTCGTAGTCGGAAGTGGCTTCTTCGATCTGGATGCGGATTTGCTTCACGCGGGCTTCGATTTCAGCAGCTTGGCCAGCACCGTCGATGATGATGGTGTTTTCCTTGCCGATTTCGACGCGCTGAGCCTGGCCCAGGTCTTCCAGCGTGACCTTGTCCAGCGTCAGGCCGACTTCTTCAGCGATGACCTTGCCGCCCGTCAGGATGGCGATGTCTTCCAGCATGGCCTTGCGGCGGTCGCCGAAGCCAGGAGCCTTCACAGCCACAACCTTCAGGATGCCGCGGATGGTGTTGACCACCAGCGTCGCCAGGGCTTCGCCTTCGACGTCTTCGGCAACGATCAGCAGGGGACGACCGGCCTTGGCGACTTGCTCCAGCGTGGGCAGCAGGTCACGGATGTTGCTGATCTTCTTGTCGAACAGCAGCACGAAGGGGTTGTCCAGGATGGCCGATTGCTTTTCCTGGTTGTTGATGAAGTAGGGCGACAGGTAGCCGCGGTCGAATTGCATGCCTTCAACGACTTCGAGTTCGTTGTCCAGGCTCTTGCCTTCTTCAACCGTGATCACGCCTTCCTTGCCGACCTTGTCCATTGCGTTGGCAATGATCTGGCCGACGGACTCGTCGGAGTTCGCGGAGATCGAACCGACCTGGGCGATTTCCTTGGAAGTGGTCGTGGCCTTGGATTGGGCCTTGAGCTGCTCGACCAGAACGGTCACAGCCTTGTCGATGCCACGCTTCAGGTCCATGGGGTTCAGACCAGCGGCGACATACTTCGAACCTTCGCGCACGATGGCCTGGGCCAGCACGGTAGCGGTCGTGGTGCCGTCACCGGCGATGTCGTTGGTCTTGGAAGCCACTTCCTTCACGAGCTGGGCGCCCATGTTCTGCAGCTTGTCCTTGAGTTCGATTTCCTTGGCCACGGACACACCGTCCTTGGTCACGGTGGGAGCGCCGAACGAACGCTCGAGCACCACGTTGCGGCCCTTGGGGCCCAGTGTCACCTTGACCGCGTTGGCCAGGATGTTCACGCCTTCAACCATGCGGGCGCGCGCTTCGCCACCGAAAACTACGTCTTTAGCTGCCATTTTGATTCTCCGAATTCAGTTAACTGGAATGCTGGGAAGGAGAAGATTTACTTCTCGACGACTGCGAACAGGTCGTCTTCCTTCATCACCAGCAGTTCGTCGCCATCGACCTTGACGGTCTGGCCGCTGTACTTGCCGAACAGAACGCGGTCGCCGACCTTGACGTTCAGCGCGATCAGTTCACCCTTGTCGTTCTTCTTGCCCGGGCCGACGGCCAGGATCTCGCCCTGGTCAGGCTTCTCGGCGGCGTTGTCGGGGATAAAGATGCCCGAAGCAGTCTTGGTTTCGTTTTCCAGGCGCTTGACGATCACGCGATCGTGCAGGGGACGAAGTTGCATAACATCTCCAAATATCAACAGGTTTGAACAACAGCCTCGCGGTGCGCGGCATTCGAAAGAGCCTGGGGCTGGGTGCTGTTAGCACTCGACCCCAATGAGTGCTAATCATACGGCGATTTTTTGCAGTTTCAAGTGTTTTGCTGCAAGAGGCCTGGTGCGGGGTGGGGATTGACGGCCGCATCGGCCGGCGCGCTGGCCATCATCATGGTGGGCACGGCCAGCGGCAGCCCGGCGTTCTTGAAGTCGTCCAGTATGGTGAACAGCAGGTCGCTGCGCACGCCGCCCGCCAGGCGCGGGCTGGCGACATAGGCGATGGCCTGAAAAATCAGGCTGCCGTTCTCTATGCCTTCCAGGCTCAGCGACGGTTCGGGCGTTTCGAGCACGCCGGGGTGGGCGCGGCACGCGGCCAGCATCAGTTCGCGCACCAGTTTGGCATCGGTCGACAGCGGCAGGGGCAGGCGTATCAGCACGCGGCCTTCGGTCGCGGTCAGCGTCATGTTGCGCACGGTCTTGGTGATGAACTCGGAGTTCGGCACGATGACGGTGGAGCGGTCGCCGAGCTGGATTTCGGTAGCGCGCACGTTGATGCGCTTGATGTCGCCTTCGGTCGTGCCCAGGATCACCCAGTCGCCGACCTTCACGGGCCGCTCGGCGAGCAGGATCAATCCGGAGATGAAGTTCTGCACGATGGCCTGCAGGCCGAAGCCTATGCCCACCGACAGCGCGCTGGCGATCCAGGCGATGCGGTTGATGCCTATGCCCATGGCCGACATGCCGGCCGCGACCACCAGCACGATGCCCACGTAGTTGAGCAGCGTGGACAGCGAGCTTTGCATGCCCGGCTCCATGGTGGTGGTCGGCAGGTAGCGTTCGCGCAGCCAGTTGCGGAACACGCGCAGCGCGACGAAGCCGCCGACCAGCACCGCCAGCGCGCTGAAGATGGCGCCGGGCTTGATCTGGAACTCGCCAATCGTGAGGCCGGCGCTGATGCGGTCGGTCTGCTGCAGCACTTCGTCGGGCCGCGTGCCCAGTTGCGCGCCCAGCGCGATCAGCATGTAGAGGAACAGCAGCACGCGCGCCACGGCCGACAGCACCACGGCGGCCTGGTCCAGCGTGGACGGCGCGAAGCCGAAGCTTTTTTGCAGGCGCTGGCCGAAGTCGCCGCGCGCCGACAGCAGCGCCATGCACAGGTCGTCGGCGAACTTGAACAGCACGTAGAAGCTGATGGCCACGAGCCCGGTCCAGGCCAGCTGCGTGGCGACCAGGCTGGCGACGCTGATGTAGCCGATGGCGACCATCAGCACCACGCCCAGCAGCGCCAGCGTGACCAGGCCCAGCATCAGGCCCACCCACAGCGGGCGCGGCTCGGGCGGCTGCTCGGCGTCCGCCTGCTCGGGCGTGTGCAGCCGCGTGAGCGTGGCCGCGATCAGCAGCACCAGCGCCAGCGCGGTGATGCCCTGGCAGGCGCGCAGCGCGGCGATGCTGAGCTCGGAAATGATGGTCACCTGCGTGGGCACCCAGACCAGCACGCCGACCAGTGCCACCAGCCAGGGGTAGGGGCGCAGCCGCAGCGACAGCGCATCGGGCAGGGACGGCAGGCGCCACGACGGCCGGGCGTTGGCCAGCAGCGCGCGGCCCAGGCTGGTCACGAAGACGATGTACAGCACCGACTCGTCGACCAGCGCCACGAGCTTGCCCGACAGCGGGCCGAAGTCGGCGCGCGCGCGCACGGTCTGCAAGAAGCCTTGCAGCGCCAACGCCACCACCACCATGTTGACGGCCACGATGGCGATGACCAGCAGCGAGCGCCGCAGCCGCCCGCCCGGCAGCACGCGCTGCGCCAAAAGAACCAGGCCGCGCTCGGCCAGCAGGTCGCCCACGGTGATCACCAGCAGCGCCAGTGCCAGCGCCAGCAGCACCGGGCCGCGGTTTTCGGGCGTCGCCAGGCGCGCGCCCGCGGCGCGCAATTCCTCGACCATCGGAGCCAGTCGTGCGCGGTCGTCGGGCCAGGCCTGCCCCAGTTCGTTCCAGAACGCGCTGCCCAGCGGCGACGGTGCGCGGTTGGTGAGCTGTGCCTGGAACAGATCGCGTTCGCGCGTGCGCAGCGCCTCGCTGCGCTGCTGGGCGTCGACCACGATCAGCCGGGCCAGCTTGACGTCGGCATCGACCGCGTCGCGCTCGCGTGTGAGCGTCTGGCGCTGGCGCTTGATGTCGGGGTCTTCGGTGGCGCCGGCGGCCGGTGCCGCGCCCAGCTCGCTCAGCCGTGCATTCAGGTCCTTGAGCTCGCCGGTGCGCGCTTCGATGATGCGCTTGGCGCTCGCGCTCAAGGCGGCGTAGCTGGCCTGCAGCGCGCCCACGGCGTCGTTGCCCTCGGCGGTCGTGGGCAGGCGTTCGAACTGTTTGCGCAAGGTCTCTACATTGGGTAGCGGCTCCTCGGCGGCCAGCGCTGGCGCGGGCGCGCCCGGCACGGCCGCTGCCGGTGCGGTGACCGGTACGGCGTCAGGTGCCGTGGCGGCGGGCTGGGCCTGAACCGTGGGCAACGCCAGGCAGGACAGGAGGGCAAGGGCGAGGGCGCAGCGGTGGATCCAGGTCATCGAGGCCATCATAGGGAGGCCGCTGCGCCCGCGCGTGGCTATGCCTGCATATGCAAGAGGTCTATCGGTTTGCCGACGCGGCGCGCAGTGCAACGGGCGCGCTGTGTTGTCCGGCCACAACGGGCGCGCAAGAAAGGTACAGGCCACTCCTGGCACACGGCGCAGCGGCTTCCCTCTGGCAACCGCATCGCACTGTTCGCCAGTTCGAAAAAAGGACTCCAGTCTTCTCTGTGGACAAAGTGGATTGTTATGGATGTAAGGACATGATTCATTAAAATTAACGCGAATCATTTCTAATTTCATTCATGAAAACACCATCGTTTGTCCTGCGCCCCACCGTCGGCGCCATCGCTTTGTGGGCGACCGCCTGTACCGTGGGTGCGCAGCAGGTGCCCGCGCCCACGCTTGAAACGGTGACCGTGGAGGCCAGCGCCGATGCGTCGGCCGAAGGCCTGGCCAAGCCGTTCGCCGGTGGACAGGTCGCCAAGGGCGGGCGCGTGGGCCTGCTGGGCCAGCAGGACGTCATGGACACGCCTTTCCAGCTGACCAGCTACACCAGCACGCTGATCCGCGATCAGCAGGCAAAGAGCATAGGCGAAGTGCTGCTCAACGACCCGTCGGTGCGCGGTGCGCGCGGCTTCGGCAATTTCCAGGAACTTTATGTGCTGCGCGGCCTGCCGATGTATTCGGACGACCTCGCCTACAACGGCCTGTACGGCCTGCTGCCGCGCCAATATGTCGCAGCCGAATTCTTCGAGCGTGTCGAAGTGCTGCATGGCGCCAGCGCCTTCCTCAACGGCGCGGCCCCGGGCGGCAGCAATCTGGGCGGCTCGATCAACCTGATGCCCAAGCGCGCCGGCAATGATCCGCTGACCCGCGTCGATCTGGGCGTGCAATCGGGCGGCCAGGCTTCGGCCGCGGTCGATCTGTCGCGCCGCTTCGGCCCCGACAACAGCACCGGCCTGCGCCTGAACGCGGTGCGCCGCGATGGCGGCACGGCGATCGACGGCGAAGACCGCAGCCTGACCGCCGTGGGCCTGGGCCTCGACTGGCGTGCGCGCGATGTGCGCGTCTCGGCCGACGTCGGCTACCAGAAGGACAAGCTCAAGGCCGCACGCCCCAGCGTGACGCCAGGTGCGACTTTCATTCCCGATGTGCCCGACAACAAGACCAACTACGCCCAGCCCTGGACTTATTCCAATGCCGAGGACCTGTTTGCGACCGCGCGCGCCGAGTGGGACATCAACGACCAGATCACGGCCTGGGCCGCGGGCGGCGTCAAGCGCGGCAAGGAAGACAACTCGCTGACCACGCCTTCGATGGTCAACAGCTCGGGCGCGGCCAACACCACGCGTTTCGACACCAAGCGTGAAGACGATACCGTGACCGGCGAAATCGGCCTGCGCGGACGTTTCGTCACCGGTGCCGTCAAGCACCAGGTGGTGGCTTCGGCATCGTGGTTCCGCCATGAGGAACGCAATGCCTGGTCGTACAACTTCTCGCCCGTGCCTATCAACATCTACAACCCCGTGGGTTCGGCACCCCTGGCCAACACGACGGTCAGCGCCAACATGAACAATCCGCTGCGCGCGGCGGTGGACAACCTGCAGAGCTACGCGCTGGCCGACACGCTGTCGTTCTATGACGAGCGCGTGCTGCTGACGCTGGGCCTGCGCCACCAGACGATAGAACAGAAGAGCTTCAACAACGCGACCGATCTGCAGACCGGCAGCTACAAGAAGTCGGCGACCACGCCGGTCGCCGGCCTGGTGTTCAAGGTCACGCCCCAGGTGTCGCTGTACGGCAATTACGTCGAAGGCCTGATCAAGGGTGAAGTCGCTCCGGCCACGTCGGGCAACCTGCCCCTGCTCAACGCCGGCCAGGTGTTCTCGCCCTACAAGGCAAAGCAGAAGGAAGTCGGCGTGAAGTGGCAGCAGGGCGGCCTGGGCGCGACCGCTGCGCTCTATACGCTCGACAAGCCGGTCACCTATGTGCAAAACCAGATCTTCGGCGAGTTCGGCACGCAGCGCTACCGCGGCCTGGAGCTGAATGTGTTCGGCGAACCCGTCAAGGGCCTGCGCATTCTGGGCGGCGTGAACTTCACCGACGCCAAGCTCAAGACCACGCAAGGCGGCGTGTACGAAGGCAACAACGCGATCGGTGTGCCGCGTCGCCAGCTGACGCTGGGCGGCGACTGGAATGTGCCCGGCGTGCAAGGTCTGGCGCTGAACGCGCGCGTGATCCACACGTCGAGCCAGTACGCGAATGCGGCCAACACGCTCAAGGTCAAGAGCTGGACGCGTACCGACCTGGGCGTGCGTTATCTGATGGACATCGGCAACGACCGTCTGCTGACGCTGCGCGCGCGTGTCGACAATGTGTTCGACAAGCAATACTGGGCTTCGGTCGGCGGCTATCCAGGTTCCAACTACCTGGTGCAGTCGAACCCGCGCACGTTTGCCATCAGCGCCAGCGTCGACTTCTAAAGGTAGCGTTGCATGCGTGAGTTCTGGACCGTGGTCCACCGCTGGCTGGGCCTGACCGCGGCGTTGTTCCTGATCGTTGCCGGCGCAACCGGCGCGGTGATTTCGTGGGACCACGAAATCGATGAATGGCTCAACGCCGACATCATGCACACGCCGGGGCGCGGCACGCTGCAGAACCCGCTGGCGCTGGCCGCGGCCGTCGAGGCCGACGACCCGCGCGTCGAGGTGTCGTACATGACGCTGGCGCTGGAAGAGGGGCATGCGGCCTCCTTCCTGGTGCGGCCCAAGAAGGACCCGGCCACGGGCCGGGCCCATGTGCTCGACTACAACAACGTGTTCGTCGACCCCGTGACCGCGAAGATCACGGGCCACCGCGACTCCAAGAGCATTGCGCTGAGCAAGCGCAATCTGATGTCGTGGCTGCGCCACCTGCATGAAAGCCTGCACATGCCGGCTTTCTGGGGCAGCGACCGCTGGGGCTTCTGGCTGATGGGCGGCATCGCGCTGATGTGGCTGATCGACAGTTTCGTCGCGTTGTACCTCACGCTGCCGCGCCGCCTGGCCGCGCGCCGCGAGGCGCCCGCAGTCGCGGCGCCGAAACGCGGCTGGTGGAAGCGTTGGCAGCCGTCGTGGATAGTGCGCTGGCGCGCGGGCGGCTACAAGCTCAACTTCGATCTGCACCGCGCGGGCGGGCTGTGGGTCTGGGCGATCATCATCGTCGTGTCGTTCACCTCGTTCTCGCTGAACCTGTACCGCGAAGTGTTCTATCCGGTGATGAGCCAGATTTCCAAGACCACGCCCGGTCCATACGAAACCATCAAGCCAGCGCCTTTCGGCAGCTTCATCGAACCGAAGATTTCGTTTGCCTCGGCCATCGATATCGCGCGCGCCGAAGGCCAGCGCCAGGGCTTCGAGTTTGCGCCGGGCGGCATCTGGTATGGCGGCGACTTCCCGTTCTACAACATCTCGTTCTTCGATCCCACGGACGAGATGGGAACCGGCGGCATGGGCATGTCGAACATCTACGTGAGCGCCGACAACGGCGAGGTGCTGGGCATGTACCGGCCCTGGCATGGCTCGGCGGCCGATGTGTTCGTGCAGCTGCAGCTGCCGCTGCATTCGGGTCGCATCCTGGGCATGACGGGCCGCATCATGATGTCGATCATGGGCGTGTTCGTGGTGATGCTGTCGATCACGGGCATCGTGATCTGGGAGCGCAAGCGGCGCGCGCGCAAGGCCACGGCGCGGGCGCTCGTGGCCAGCGCGGCCTGACACAGAAACCGCCTCAAGGCGGTTTTTTCATGGGCTCCATCCCGGGGTGTCCGCAGCCGTCTGTTCCTTTATCCACTCGCGAAACGCCTTGAGCGGCGGATACCAGGCCTTGGACGCGGCGCAGGCGAGGTAATAGTTGCCCTGGCTGCGGCTGCGCACATCGAGCGCCGACACCAGCTCGCCACGCTCGACTTCCGCCCTGAACAGGAATTCCGGCAGCAGCGCCACGCCCAGACCGGCGCAGGCCGCCTGGGTGGCCGTGGCGAATTGGTCGATGCTGATGCCGCCCACGTTCGCGCCTTGAACGCCTTGCGACTCGAACCACTGGGCCCAGGCGTGCGGGCGCGAAGCCAGGTGCAGCAGCGGCGCACGCAGCACGTCCTGCGCGGACTCAAACCTGTATTGCGCCTTCAGCTTCTTGGAGCAGGCGGGGAAGATCGTCTCCTCGAACAGGAAATCCAGTTCCGCGCGCGGCCATTCGGGTGCGCCGTAGTGGAAGGCCGCATGCACATCGTGGGCCTCCATGTTGAATGGCTCCAGCCGCGTCACCAGATTGAGCGTCACGCCGGGATTGCGCTGCACGAAGCTGGGCAGCAACGGCGCGAGCCAGCGCGTTCCCATGGTCGGCAAGATGGCCAGCGTCAATGTGCCCGTGCCCGGACTGGCCTTGATGCGCAGCGTCGAGTTGCCAATGTCGCGCAGCGACTGGCGAATCTCCGCCGCATAGATTTCGCCCGCGGGCGTGAGCCGCACGGCCTGGCGTTCGCGCACGAACAGCGCCACGCCCACGATGTCTTCGAGCGCCCGGATCTGCCGGCTGACCGCGCTTTGCGTCAGGCTCAGCTCATGCGCGGCGCTGGTGAACTTCTGCAGGCGCGCGCAGGCCTCGAAGGCCACGAGCAAGCCCATGGGCGGGAGATATTTCCGTGAATTCATGATTTTTGGGAATGCTGCTTCCTTGGATTCCCATTCTAGGTAAATGCCTCATACGGGAATCTACGTACAAGCGGTCTGCGATGGGAATCAGCCATTCCAATTGCGAATGCCTGGGTTCCAAACCATTGATTGACGTCAAGAAGGCCGCTGTCGATGATTCGCTCAGCTTCATTACAACGAGAGAGACATACCGTGGCCCAGATCATTTCGCGCAAACACTTCCTCCGCTCTGCCGCACTGCTGGGTGCCGCCCTGGCGCTGCCCGCTGCGGCCATGGCCGATACCTTCCCCAGCCGGCCAGTCAAGCTGGTGGTGCCGTTCGCTCCGGGCGGCAATACCGACGTGGTGGCGCGGCTGATCGCGCAAGGTCTGACGGAGTCGCTGGGCCAGCCGGTGATCGTGGAAAACATCGCGGGCGCGAACGGCTCCATCGGTGCGAGCCGCGTCGCGACCTCGCCCAACGACGGCTACACGCTGCTGTTCGGCACGGCGGGCACGCAGGCGATCAACCCCAGCCTCTACAAGAACCAGAGCGAGAAGACGCTCGATGATTTCGAATACATCGCCCTGGTCACGTCGATCCCCAACGTGCTCGTGGTCAACGAAACCAAGACGCCCGTGAAGACCGTGGCCGAACTCGTGGCCCAGGCCAAGGAGCGCCGCACCGGCATGAGCTATGGCTCGCCGGGAACGGGCTCGACCGTGCACCTGTCGGGCGAGCTGTTCAAGAGTGCCGCGAAACTGGATCTGGTGCATGTGCCGTACAAGGGCAGCGCGCCCGCGCTGACCGATCTGATCGGCGGCCAGATCGACCTGATCTTTGAGAACATCACGCCCGCGCTGCCGTTCATCCAGGGCGGCCGGCTCAAGGCGCTGGCCGTGACTTCGGCCGAACGCCTGCCGCTGCTGCCCAATGTGCCCACCATGAAGGAAAGCGGCTTTCCCTCGTTCGTCACCGCCACCTGGAACGGCGTGCTCGCGCCCAAGGGCACGCCGCGCAGCGTGACGCAGAAGGTCGAAGCGGCCTTGCTGAAAGTGGCATCGAGCGCCGACTTCAAGGCGCGCGTCGCGGCCCTGGGCGGCGAGTCGCGTCAGCTGGGCGCGACGGCATTCCGCGACTTCGCACGCACCGAGTTCAAGCATTGGGGCGGCATCATCCAGGCCGCCAAACTGGAAAAACAATGAGCCAATCAGTCCCTGAAATGGCCAGCGAACTGATCACCACGCTGGCCGCCATCGTCGGCGCCAGCCATGTGCTGAGCGGCGACGACCTGGCGAGCTACGAGCAGGACTGGCGCGGTCGCGCCAAGGGCAAGGCGCTGTGCGTGGTGCGCCCCGGCACGACCGCTGAAGTGGCGCGCGTGGTGCAGGCCTGCGCCGCGGCGCGCGTGTCGCTCGTGCCCCAGGGCGGCAACACCGGCCTGGTCGCGGGCTCGGTGCCCGACGCCTCGGGCGCGCAGGTGGTGCTGAGCCTGCGCCGCATGGCGGCGCTGCGCGCCATCGATCCGCAGAACATGACGATCACCGTCGAGGCCGGTTTCATTCTGCAGTCATTGCAGGAAGCCGCCGATGAAGCTGGCTTTCTGTTCCCGCTGAGCCTGGGCGCCGAAGGCAGCTGCACCATTGGCGGCAATCTGGCGACCAATGCGGGCGGCACCCAGGTGGTGCGCTACGGCAACGCGCGCGAGCTGTGCCTGGGCCTCGAAGTGGTGACGGCCCAGGGCGAAGTCTGGGACGGGCTTTCGGGCCTGCGCAAGGACAATACTGGCTACGACCTGCGCGACCTGTACGTGGGCAGCGAAGGCACGCTGGGCGTGATCACGGCCGCGACGCTGCGGCTGTATCCCAAGCCCGCGGCCCAGCTCACGGCCTGGGTGGCAACGCCTTCGCTCGAGCATGCCTGCGAACTGCTGGGCCTGGCGCACCAGCACCTGGCCGCGGGCCTCACGGGCTTCGAAGTGATGAACCAGTTCGCGCTGAGCCTGGTCGACAAGCATTACCCGCATCTGCGCGTGCCGATGTGGCAGCAGACGCCCTGGTGCGTGCTGATCGAAATCTCGGATGCGGAATCGGAAGCCCATGCGCGCGGCCTGTTCGAGCAGATGCTCGAAGCCGCGCTGGAGCAGGGCCTGATCGCCGACGCGATCATCGCCGAGAACATCCGCCAGGCGCATGACCTCTGGCATATCCGCGAGAGCATCACGCTGGCGCAGGTGGAAGAGGGCTTCAACGTGAAGCACGACATCTCGATTCCCATCTCGCTGATTCCGGCGTTCGTGCGCGAGGCCGACGCCGCGCTGGCCGCGGCCTTCGACGGCATACGCTTCGTGAACTTCGGCCACCTGGGCGACGGCAATCTGCACTACAACATCCAGTCGCCGGCCGGCGTCGATGCCAAGGCGTTTGTCGCGCAATACGAAGACCAGGTCAGCGCCATCGTCTACGACACCGTGAGCAAGTTCCGCGGCTCGATCTCGGCCGAGCATGGCATCGGCGAACTCAAGCTGCACAAGCTGCCCCAGCACAAGTCGGCGACGGCGCTGGCGCTGATGCACACCATCAAGAACGCGCTCGATCCTCTCAATACCCTGAACCCGGGCCGCGTGCTGCAAGCCTGACCTTTCGTTGCTTTGAATTCTCCGACCACCATGTCCTCTTTCGTGAACTCCGACCAGATCCGCGATCTGTTTTCCCAATCCATGTCGGCGATGTACCGCCAGGAAGTGCCGCAATACGGCACCCTGCTGGAACTCGTCGCCGACATCAATCGCGCCACGCTGGAACAGAATCCCGAACTGCGCCAGCAGCTGCAGGATGCGGGCGAACTGGACCGCATCGACGTCGAGCGCCATGGCGCGATCCGCCTGGGCACGCCCGAGGAGCTGGCGACGATGCGGCGCGTGTTTCGCGTCATGGGCATGCACCCCGTCGGTTACTACGATCTGTCGGTTGCGGGCGTGCCCGTGCATGCGACGGCATTTCGCCCCGTCGATGACGCGGCGCTGCGCATCAACCCGTTTCGCGTCTTCACTTCGCTGCTGCGCCTTGAACTGATCGCCGACCCCGCGCTGCGCGCCCAGGCCCAGGAAATTCTGGCCAAGCGCCGCATCTTCACGCCGCGCGCGCTGGAGCTGACGCAGCAATGCGAGACCGCGGGCGGCCTGGACGCGCAGCAGGCGGCCGAGTTCGTGCACGAAGCCACGCAGACTTTCCGCTGGCACAGCGAAGCCACGGTGAGCCATGAGACGCATCGCCAGCTGAATGCCGCGCACCGGCTGATTGCCGATGTGGTGTCGTTCAAGGGCCCGCACATCAACCACCTGACGCCGCGCACGCTGGACATAGACGCCGCCCAGGCCGAGATGCCGCGCCGCGGCGTGGCCGCCAAGGACGTGGTCGAAGGCCCGCCGCGCCGCCGCCATCCCATCCTGCTTCGCCAGACCAGCTTCAAGGCGCTGGAAGAACCCATCGTGTTCGCGGGCGACGGCGCCGCAGGCGCGCATACCGCGCGCTTCGGTGA
>NZ_JAHCDD010000085.1 GCF_018413525.1 Acidovorax sp. CCYZU-2555 | reverse complement strand
AGCATGGCGCTGCCGCGCCCAGCGCTGTTGGCCGCGTGCTGCGCGGCACTGCTGGCCCTGGTGGTCTTGGGTGGGGGGTGGCACCAATGGCAGCAGCCCACCTTCACGGGCCAGTACGCCGCCGAGCGCGCGCAGCGCAAGACCGTCACGCTGCCCGATGGCTCGCAGCTGGCGATGGATGCCGATACGCAGGCCCAGGTCACGCTGTACCGCGATCGCCGCGAAGTGCGGCTGGTCGAAGGGCAGATCCTGTTCGCCGTGACGGCGGATCGCAGCAAGCCTTTTCATGTGCTCGCCGGGCCGGCGCGCGTGAGCGTGGTCGGCACGCGCTTTTCGGTGCGCTACCGCAGCGACGGCATGGATGCGGGCCTGGTCAAGGTCGCGGTCGAGCAAGGGCATGTGCGCGTCGCGGGCCTGCCTGCCGCCGGCAATGAATCTGCCGCTGCGGCAGTCGATCTGGTCGCGGGCCAAGGGCTGGGCGTGGCCGCCAATGGTGCGGTCGGCGCGGTCACGGCCGTCGCGCCCAGCGGCATCGCGCTGTGGCGCAAGGGTTTGGTGCGCTTCGAGAACACGCCGCTGGCCGATGCGCTGCGCGAGCTGGAACGCTATGGGCCCACGGGCCTGGTGATCCGCAACCCCGCGGTCGCGGCCCTGCCGATCGGCGGCAGCTACCCCGTGGACCACCCGGGCGAGTTCGCGCGCATGGTCACGCAGATCCTGCCCGTGAAGCTGGTCGCCGGCGCGGGCGGCACGACCGAAATCGCCAGCGCGCCCTGAGCGCGGCGGTGCGCGTGAATCTTTTTTGAAAAAGTGGCGGCGACGGGGTGCATTTCGCGCGGGCTGGTGCGTCTTTAAGAGTAGTGCGTCTCATTTTCATTCATTACTCGACATCTGGAAGACCTGTTCATGCGTTCAACGCCGCTCCCCCGTTTCCGTCCCGCTCCGCTGGCCCTGGCCGTCGCGCTGACCCTGGCCGCCCCTTTGATGGCCTCCGCTCAGGCCACGCCGGATAGCAGCAAATCCCTGCCGTCGGCGGCCGCACAGCCGCTGGGCGCGGCGCTCGATGAGCTGTCGGCCGCCACGGGCACGCCCATCGGCTTTTCTCCGGCGCTGGTCGCGGGCAAGACCGCGCGTGCGTTCAGCGCAGGCGCCACGCCGCGCCAGGCGCTGGACCAGCTGCTCGCGGGCAGCGGGCTGATCGCCGTGCCCGAAGGCCGGGGCTTTGTCATCAAGGCAGCGCCTGCGGCCGGTGAATCGGCAGCGCTGGGCACCGTGACCGTGACCGCCCAGGCCAACCGCGACGGTGCCACGGAAAACACCGGCAGCTATACCCAGACCGGCCCCAGCCGCACGGCCACAGGCCTGAGCCTGTCGCTGCGCGAGACGCCGCAGTCGGTCAGCGTGATGACGCGCCAGCGCATGGACGACTTCAAGCTCGAGACGCTGGCCGATGTGATGGAGCAGACTCCGGGCATCAGTGTCTATCGCCAGGGCAATGCCACCGATTTCCAGGCGCGCGGCACCGGCGTCAATCTGCAGGTCGACGGCATGGCCCAGGTCAGCAGCGGCTGGTACTACCTGACCAGCACGCTGTTTTCGCTCGACGACATGGCGGAAATCGATCGCATCGAAGTGCTCAAGGGCTCGTCGGGCCTGGTCGTCGGCAAGGGCAACTACGGCGCCACCGTCAATATGGTGCGCAAGCGCCCGACGCGTGAATTCCAGGCCAGCGTGCGCGCCAGCGCGGGCAGCTGGGACAGCTACCGTGCCCAGGCCGATGTGAGCGGCCCGCTCAACGAGGCCGGCACGCTGCGCGGCCGGCTCGTGGCCTCGGCCATGGACGCGGGCGGATTTCGCGACCATGAGAAAAGCAACAGCCAGATGCTGTTCGGCGCGCTCGAGGCCGACCTGTCGCCCGACACGCTGCTCAACGTGGGCTTCACCTACCGCCAGCGCGAAGCCGGCGGCATAGGCACGACCCAGCCCATACAGCGCTATTCGACCAAGGGCGTCGAAGTGCCGTGGATGGCGCGTTCGTTCAACACCGGCGCGCCCTGGGGCGGCTATGAGCAGGACCAGCTCAATCTTTTCGGCAGCGTGGAGCAGCGCCTGGCGAACGACTGGAGCGCGACGTTCAAGTTCTCGCACCAGCGCGCGGCCATGGATGATATGAAGGCCGGCTACTTCTACGACCAGCAGCGCGCGAGCTTCGGCCGCTGGCGCGACATGACCAACAACAACTGGACCGCGAACCTCGACGTCAAGGGCCCGTTCAGCCTGTTCGGCCGCACGCACGAGCTGCTCGCGGGCGCGGGCATCTCGCGCTTTCGCAGCAGTGCGAAGCTGCCGCTCAATGCGCTGTCGCTGGCACCGCTGGCCGACCTGGGCGTGAACTTTGCCCAGGGCGGGGCGGCGCTGGCCGAGCCCGATTACAGCAATCTGCGCTACGGCGACAACAAGTTCAACCAGAAGCAGCGCTATGCCTATGCCGCCGGGCGCTTCCAGGTCTCCGACCCGCTGCAGCTGATCGCCGGGCTGCGCGTGACCCAGTACCACGAAGTCGTCACCACGCCTTACTGGTGGAACTCCGACATGAAGGAAAACGGCGTGGTCACGCCCTATGCGGGCCTGGTCTACGAAGTGCACCCCAACGTCTCGCTGTATGGCAGCTACGCCAACATCTTCCAGCCGCAGAGCAGCCAGAACGAATTCGGCGGTACGCTGCCGCCCGAAAAGGGCAACACCTACGAGATCGGTGCCAAGGGCGAGTTCTTCGACAAGCGCCTGAACGCCAGCATCGCCCACTTCTGGATGAAGACCCGCAACACCGCCGAGGAAAGCGGCACCCTGACGCCCAGCGGCGACACCGCCTACCGCGCGGTGTCGGCCGCGACGCGCCGCGGCTGGGAGCTCGAGATGTCGGGTGAGCTCGCACCCGGCTGGCAGGCGCAGGGCAGCGTGGTGCAGCAAAACAGCTCGCTCACCGGTTCCACCGCCTATCCCAAGTACCAGTTGAAGCTGGGCACGACCTACCGTTTCGGCGGCGGGGCGCTCACCGGTCTGACCGTGGGCGCGGCGACGCGCTGGCAGGACAAGACTTCGGTGAGCAACAGCGCCGCCACGCTGGCGCAGCAAGGCTATGCGCTGCTGGACCTGATGGCGCGCTACCAGGTCGACCGACACCTGTCGTTCAGCCTCAACGTCAACAATGCGCTCGACAAGAACTACCTGGCCGGCATGACCAACTTCAGCGCCGCGGGTCTGTTCTACACCTATGGCGCGCCGCGCAGCGTGAACGTCGGCATGCGTTACGACTTCTGAGGCGGCGCGGCTAGGCCTGCAGCAGCTGCCGGCGCGCGCGCACGAAGGCCGCCTGGGCACTCGCGCGCAGCGGGTGGCCCCGGGGCAGCACGCGCTGCTGGCCGGCGACCCACACGGCGTGCACCGCCGACGTGCGGTGGCTGGCAAACACATGGCCGGCCAGCGCGCTGTCGGCTGTCAGTCCGCACAGCGCCACGTGGCGGGCGTCGAGGACCACGAAATCGGCCTGCTGGCCGGGCGCGAGCCCGGCGATCGCGCGGCCCGCGGCCTGGGCGCCGCCCGCGACGGCCTGCAGCATCATGGCGGTCGCGACCTGGGGCTGGGCGCTGCTGGCCAGCACATTGCGTTCGCGCCGCTGCAGGCGCTGGCCGTACTCCAGCAGCATCAATTCCTCGGCCACATTGACGCAGATCTGGCTGTCGGAGCCCAGGCCCCAGCGCCCACCGTGCTCCAGCCATTGCGGCAGATCGAAGATGCCGTCGCCCAGATTGGCCTCGGTGCTGGGGCACAGGCCGGCGACGGCGCCGCTACCTGCGGCGGCCGCGCATTCGGCGGGCGTCATGTGCGTGGCATGGACCAGGCACCAGCGCGCATCGACGGGTGCATGGTCGAGCAGCCATTGCACCGGCGTCTGTCCGCTCCACGCAACGCAGTCCTGCACTTCACGTGTCTGCTCGGCGATGTGGATATGCACCGGCGCCTGCGCCAGCATGGCATGCAGGCCCGCAACGCTGGCGCGCAAGGCGTCGGGCGGCACGGCGCGCAGCGAATGCGGCGCCAGGCCCAGCGCCGCGCCCTGGGCCCGGGCAGCGGGCGCGAGCCGCCGCAGCAGGTTCAGCAGCTGGTCGGTGCTGCAGATGAAGCACGACTGCGCGCGCGTGGGCGGCATGCCGAAGCCGCTGGTCTGGTAGAGCACGGGCAGCAGCGTCATGCCTATGCCGACCCGGCGCGCGGCGCGCAGCAGCGCCAGGCCCAGCGTCGTGTCGTCGGCATAGGGCTGGCCGCCTGCGCCATGGTGCAGATAGTGGAACTCGCAGACCGAGGTGTAGCCGGCTTCGAGCATTTCGAGATAAAGCCAGACCGCAATGGCTTCGAGCGACTCGGGCGTGATGCGGTGGGCGAAGGCGTACATCTGCTGGCGCCAGCTCCAGAAGCTGTGCGGCGCCTGGCCGCGGAATTCGGTCAGGCCCGCAAAGCCGCGCTGGAACGCATGCGAGTGCAGATTGGGCATGCCCGGCAGCATGGGCCCGGCCGCGCGCGCCACGCCTGGGGGCGCCGGCATGTCGGTGTCCACCTGCGTGATATGGCCGGTCGCATCCCAGCGCAGCAGCACGTTGCGCGCCCAGCCGCCGGGCAGCAGCGCGTCTTCGGCCCAGAGGGCGCGCACCGGCGCCAGCAGGTGGGCCCAGGCGGTGTTCATGCGGCGATGCGCCCCTGGCGCACGATGCGGCAGGCCGGCCGCTGGCCCAGCCAGTAAGCCAGTTCGGCGGCCTGCTGTACCGGCCAGAGCACGAAATTCGCGGGCCGCCCCGAGGCGATCAGCCCGTGCGAGTCTTGCAGTCCCAGCGCGCGCGCCGCGTGGCGCGTGATGCCTGACAGCGCTTCGGGCACGGTCAGGCCGAACAGCGTGCAGGCCATGTTGGCCATCAGCAGCAGGCTCAGGCAGGGCGAGCTGCCCGGGTTGTGGTCGGTGGCCACGGCCAGCGGAATGCCTGCGGCGCGCAGCGCATCGATGGGCGGACGCTGGGTGTCGCGCAGCGTGTAGAACGCGCCCGGCAGCAGCACGGCCACCGTGCCCGCGGACCTCATGGCGGCAATGCCCCGGGCCGACAGATGCTCGATGTGGTCGCACGACAGCGCGCCATGGCGCGCGGCCAGCGCCGCGCCTTCCATGTTGGAGCGCTGCTCGGCATGCAGTTTCACGCGCAGGCCCAGGCGCCGCGCGGCGCCAAACACCTGCGCGGTTTCGGCCGGCGAAAACGCGATGCGCTCGCAGAACACCTCGACCGCATCGACCAGACGTTCCGCGGCCAGCGTGGGCAGCATATGGTCGCAGACGAGATCGATATAGGCCTGGCTGCGGCCCGCGAATTCGGGCGGCAGCGCGTGCGCGCCCAGGAAAGTGCTTTGCACGGTCACGCCGCACAGCTGGCCCAGCCGGCGCGCGACGCGCAGTTGCTTGCGCTCGTGCGCCAGCGCCAGTCCGTAGCCCGATTTGATCTCGACGGCGCACACGCCTTCGGCCAGCAATTGCCGCAGGCGCGGCAGCGCCTGGGCCAGCAGTTCGTCTTCGCTCGCGGCCCGCGTGGCGTGCACGGTGGACAGAATGCCGCCGCCCGCGCGCGCGATCTCTTCGTAGCTCGCGCCCGCCAGGCGCAGCGCGAATTCGTCGGCGCGCTGCCCGCCATAGACCAGATGCGTGTGGCAATCGACCAGGCCCGGCGTGGCCAACTGCCCCTGGCCGTCGTGCCGCGGCAGATGGGCATGGCCGGCGGGCAGCGCGTCTTCGGGGCCGACCCAGACCATGCGGCCCTGGTCCACGACGATGCAGGCGGGCTCGTGCGCGGCGACGTGTACATCGGCCTGGAACAGATCGGGCGCGAGCCGCACAGGCTGCCAGCGGCCGTCGGCGCAGGGCAGGGATGGGAAGGCTGCGGGCGATTGCATGGCTTCAGCGCAGCATAGGCAGCTTGAGGTCGTGGCGCCTGGCCGCGGCCTGGGCCTGGGCGTAGCCCGCATCGGCGTGGCGCATGACGCCGCTGGCCGGGTCGTTCCAGAGCACGCGCGCCAGGCGCGCGGCCGCGGCTTCGGTGCCGTCGGCGACGATCACCATGCCTGCGTGCTGGGAGAAGCCCATGCCCACGCCGCCGCCGTGGTGCAGGCTGACCCAGGTGGCGCCGCTGGCGGTGTTGAGCAGGGCGTTGAGCAGCGGCCAGTCGGAGACCGCGTCCGAGCCGTCGCGCATGGCTTCGGTTTCGCGGTTCGGGCTGGCGACCGAGCCGCAGTCGAGGTGGTCGCGGCCGATGACGATAGGCGCCTGGAGTTCGCCGCTGGCCACCATGGCGTTGAACGCCAGCGCCGCCTGGTGGCGCTCGCCCAGGCCCAGCCAGCAGATGCGCGCGGGCAGGCCCTGGAAGGCAATGCGCTCGCGCGCCATGTCGAGCCAGCGGTGGGTGGCGTGGTTGTCGGGAAACAGCTGCTTGATCTTGGCATCGGTGCGGTAGATGTCTTCGGGATCGCCCGACAGCGCGACCCAGCGGAACGGCCCCTTGCCTTCGCAGAACAGCGGCCGGATATAGGCGGGCACAAAGCCCGGAAAGTCGAAGGCGTCGGCCACGCCGGCATCGCGCGCCACCTGGCGGATGTTGTTGCCGTAGTCGACCGTGGGAATGCCCATCGCATGGAAGTCGAGCATGGCGCGCACCTGCTGCGCGCAGCTGTGGGCAGCCGCGGCCTTGAGGCGGGCGTGCGCCGCGGGGGCGTGGGCGGCGGCCTGCCACTGCGGCACGCTCCAGCCGCGCGGCAGATAGCCGTGGATCAGGTCATGCGCCGAAGTCTGGTCGGTGACGATGTCGGGGCGCAGGCCGCCGGCGCGTGCGCGCCGCACCAGCTCGGGATAGACATCGGCCGCATTGCCCAGCAGCGCGACCGAGACGGCCTGGCGCTGCGCGGTGTGCTCGGCGATCAGCTGCAGCGCATGATCCAGGTCGTGCGCCTGCTGATCGACATAGCGCGTGCGCAGCCTGAAGTCGATGCGGCTTTGCTGGCATTCGACGGCCAGCACGCAGGCACCGGCCAGCACGCCCGCCAGCGGCTGGGCGCCGCCCATGCCGCCCAGGCCCGCGGTCAGAATCCAGCGCCCCGACAGATCGTTGGCGTAGTGCTGGCGGCCGGCCTCGACAAAGGTCTCGAACGTGCCCTGCACTATGCCTTGGGCGCCAATGTAGATCCAGCTGCCGGCCGTCATCTGGCCGAACATGAACAGGCCCTTGCGGTCGAGTTCGTGAAAGTGTTCCCAGGTTGCCCAATGCGGCACCAGGTTGGAGTTGGCGAGCAGCACGCGCGGCGCGTTCTCGTGCGTGGTGAACACCCCCACGGGCTTGCCCGACTGCACCAGCAGGGTCTGGTCGGCTTCCAGCGCGCGCAGCGCTGCCAGGATCTGGTCGTAGCACTCCCAGTTGCGTGCGGCCCGGCCTATGCCGCCATAGACCACGAGTTCCTCGGGGCGCTCGGCGACTTCGGCGTCGAGGTTGTTCTGCAACATGCGGTAGGCGGCTTCTATGAGCCAGTTGCGGCAGCTGAGCTGGCGCCCGCGCGGCGCGCGGATACGCCGCGTGGTGTCGTGGCGCAGGGTGATGTCGTCGTGCATGGGGGGACTCCTTTCAGCGCCCGCGGTGCGGTGAAGCCGCGTGGCTGGGCATGCATTGCAGCAGCGCGCCAGGCCAGTCGGACTGGTGCGCCCACAGACGCATGGCCTCGATATCGGGGGCCATGCAGCGGTCCTGCGCGAGAAAGGCCACGCGTGCGCGCACCGCGGCGAACTGGGCTTCGAGCAGGGGCGAGGTGGGCAGGCTGCGGTCGAACTCCATGCCCTGGGCCGCGGCCGCGGCTTCTATGCCGATGATCACGGCGGTGTTGTCGAGCATCTCGGCCAGCCGGCGCGCGGCGAAGGTGGCCATGGACACATGGTCTTCCTGGTTGGCCGAGGTGGGCAGGCTGTCGACGCTGGCGGGGTGGGCCAGCGACTTGTTCTCGCTGGCCAGCGCCGCGGCCGTCACCTGGGCAATCATGAAGCCCGAGTTCAGTCCGCTGGCCGGCACCAGAAAGGCCGGCAGCCCCGACAGGTGGGTGTCGAGCAGCAGCGCGATGCGGCGCTCCGACATGGCGCCGATTTCGGCCACGGCCAGCGCCATGCCGTCGGCCGCGAAGGCCACGGGTTCGGCATGAAAGTTGCCGCCCGAAATGACGTCGCCGCCGGCAAACACCAGCGGGTTGTCGGAGGCCGCATTGGCTTCGATCTCGAGCACGCCGGCCGCATGCCGCAGCTGGTCCAGGCAGGCGCCCATGACCTGCGGTATGCAGCGTATCGAGTACGGGTCCTGCACGCGCTCGCAATGCGGGTGCGAGGCATCGATGGCGCTGCCGGCGAGCAGGGCGCGCAGCGCCGAGGCGACCGCCATCTGGCCGGGCTGGCCGCGCGCCGCATGGATGCGCGCATCGAAAGGCTTGACTGAACCCCTGAGCGCTTCGAGCGACAGCGCGCCCGCGACCAGCGCGGCGGCCAGCAGGTTCTCGGCACCGAACAGCGCCGCCAGCGCCAATGAGGTCGATACCTGGGTGCCGTTGAGCAGGGCCAGGCCCTCCTTGGGGCCCAGAACGAAAGGCTGGCGCCCTATGATCTGCAGCGCTTCGCGGCCCGAGACCACGCGGCCCTGGTGGCTGGCCTGGCCTTCCCCCATGAGCACGCCGGCGAGGTGCGCGAGCGGCGCGAGATCGCCCGATGCGCCCACCGAGCCCTTGGCGGGGATCACGGGCAGCACGCCCGCATTGGCCAGCGCGAGCAGCGCGTCGGCAATGGCAGGGTCCACGCCCGAGTGGCCGCGCGCCAGGCTGATCGCCTTGGTGACCAGCACCAGGCGCACCACGGCGTCGCCCAGCGCCTGGCCCGTGCCTGCGCTGTGCGAAAGCACCAGATTGCGCTGCAGTTGCGCCAGGTGTTCGTGCGCAATGCGCGTGCTGGCGAGCTTGCCGAAGCCGGTGTTGATGCCGTAGACCACCTGGTCTTCGTTGACGATGCGCCGCACCGTGGCCTGCGAGGCCTGCATCGCGGCGTGCGCCGCGGGGTCTAGCCGCAGCCGCAGGCCGCCCGTATGCACGGCGCCCGTGTGCACGGCACCCGTGTGCACGCGCCGCAGCGCGCCCAGGTCGACCCGACCCGGGCGCAGCAACAGTTCGCAAGAGGCTGCCGAAGCAGAGGGCGTCATCGCGATGCTCCTTTGATTCAGCGCACGATAACGCCGGCCGACCTCGGGGAAATGTCAGAAGAATGCTGGCTTACAGTTGCTGCGCCGCCCGGTTTGTAGGCCGGCATCCGGCGGCAGGTCCAGGCGGCGGTCAACGGCAATGCAGGGGGCTCAATAGGAGGTGGCGGCGCCGCACTGTCGTCACCAAGCCACAAACCGACAATGCGCGTCAGAAGATGTATCAAAAGCGGTTGTAAATTTAATGCGAATCATTATTATTCGTTACTTCTTTTGTGTTGTCGGACCACGCCGTGCCTTCTTACCTTCCGCCGCATCGCCGATGCGCGCTCTCGTTGCTGTTCGGTTCGCTGCTGACCGTGACCGCCGCACAGGCTGCTGACGTTGCGCCGCTGGGCACTGTCGTCGTCACCGGCACGCGCTCCGAAAAACTGCTGGACGAGACGCCCGTGGCCACCGAAGTCGTGGACCGCAAGGAAATCGACCGCATGCAGGCGCGCACGCTCAAGGACGCGCTCGAGAATGTGCCGGGTCTGCAGATCAGCGAAATCCACGGCAAGTCGGGCTTTGCGGTCTCCATGCAGGGCATGACCAGCGACCAGGTGCTGGTGCTGATCGACGGCCTGCCGATTTCCGCGAGCACGGGCTCGTCGGTGGACATCTCGCAATACCTGCTGACCGAAGTCGAGCGCATCGAAGTGGTCAAGGGCGCGAGCTCCGCGCAATACGGCAGCTCGGCGATGGGCGGCGTGATCAATGTGATCACGCGGCGCATCGCCGCGGGCTTCTCGGCCGCGGCGACCGCCGACGCCGGCAGCTATGGCGGCCAGAACGTGGACAACTACGGCAGCGCGCATGGCAATGTGCGCCTGAGCGGCGGCGGCGAGAAGTGGCGCGCGAGCCTCGCCGCCGATGTGCTCGACAACAAGGGCTTCTCGATCAACCCCGACGAGTGGGCGCGCCAGGGCGATGCGATTCGCCGCGAACAGTACAGCGGCCGCCTCGAGTGGCTGCCCACCGCGGCCGGCAGCTTCTGGCTCGACGCCAGCACCTACCGCGAAACCGACGTGCAGCGCTACACCTATTACGCGCCGCCCAACTTCGTGCCGCAGCGCAAGACCGAAGACATCACGCGCGACCGCCTTGCCTATGGCGGCCAATGGCGCTTCGACAATGGCGTGCAGGCACGGCTGGCCGCGCTGGTCGAGGACTACGAAAGCAACTCGCACGAGTTCTCGAACGAGGTGCGCACCGCCAACCGCGCGGCGGCGCTGCGCACCGAACATGCGTCGCTGCAGTTCGATCTGCCCGCGTGGCGGCGCCAGCTGTGGCAGTTCGGCGCCGACGTGCACCGCGAACGCCTGCGCCAGAGCGCCAACGGCGTTTCCGAATTGGCCAGCGGCGCCCAGCGCACGTCGAACGAGCTGTTCGTGCAGAACGACATCCTGTTCAACGACACCTGGGAAATGGTCGTGGGCCTGCGCGCCCAGGACGACTCCGATTTCGGCAGCCATTTCGCGCCCAAGATCGGCCTGCGCGCCAACCTGCCCACCGGCGATGCCTGGAAGACCGTGCTGCGCGCCAACTTCGGCCAGGCCTACCGCGTGCCCAATCTCAAGGAACGCCATTACTTGTTCGATCACAGCGCGCTGGGCTACGTGGTGCTGGGCAATCCCAACCTCCAGCCCGAAACCTCGAACAGCTTCCAGTTGGGCGGCACGACCACCTGGAACAAGCGGCTGACGCTCAACGCCAACCTGTTCCACAACCGGGTGCGCGACCTGATACAGACCGACATGGACAACTTCACGGTGGTCAACGGCATCGCCGCCTACACCTACCGCAACGTGGCGCGCGCACGCACCCAGGGTCTGGAGACCGGCGTCAAGTGGCAGGCGAATCCCGCGCTGGCCTGGAACGCGGGCTACACCTTCACGGATTCGCAGGACCTCGATACCGGCGAGGAATTGACGCGCCGCCCGCGCAACATCGCGCGCATAGGCATGGACTGGCGCGTGCTGGCCGCCACCGAGCTGTCGCTGCGCGCTCGCTACCAGAGCAGCGAACTGGTCACGGCGAACGCCGCGCGCTCGCCGGGCTGGGCCACGCTCGATGTGGTCGTCAACCAGAAGCTGGGCCGCGACGTCACCGCTTTCGTCGGCGTGAAGAACCTGTTCAACCGCCAGCGTGACTTCTCCAATGCCAATGACTTCGCGCCCGTGGCAGGGCGTTTCATCTATGTCGGTGCGCGCATCAGCCTCGATGCCGTTCATTAATCAAAGAAAGACTCCGCAATGATCCAGCAACCTGCTTCGACCCTGGGCAAGACCGCCCTCGCAATCGCCATCACCATGGCCCTGGCTGCCTGCGGCGGCGGTGGCGACGGCGCCAGCGATCCCGTGGCACCGACCACGCCCGTGACGCCCACGCCGACTCCCACACCCGAAGCGGGCTTCACCCAGACGGCGCAGTGGAAGCTGGTGCTGCCTGCATCGGGCTCGTCGGTGTGCTATGACTTCAACGCCAAGACCGAGGTCGCGGATTGCAGCGGCAGCGCCTGGGATCTGAAAGTCAAGAGCGCGGGCATGACCGCCACGTTCTGGACCAACAGCGGCACCAGCGGCAGCGGCAAGGGCGGCGCCTTCGGCGGGCCGTTCGACCACACCTGGACCGAACTGCTGACCTGGAAGAACGCCACCACCGACCCCGTGGCCGGCGCGATTCCCGCGACCGCCTTCGCCGTCGATTCGGCCAGCGGCGTGTTCAGTTCCAGCAACTCCATTGCCTCGGCGGCATTCGAATACGGCGTGGGCGGCAGCACCGATCACCTGCTGTATCCCAACTACCGCACCTTCCTGATCACCACCGACAGCGCCAGCGCCAGCACCGCGGGCACGCTTGCCGCGCCGGTGTTCGCGCTGCAGCTCACGGGCTACTACGGTGGCGCGGGCGGAACGACTTCGGGCTATCCGTCGTTCCGCTGGGTCGATCGCAGCGCACCGACCGTGGTGCGCACGGCCAGCGTCAACGCCAGCGGCAGCGACTGGGTCTATTACGACCTCGCGGCCAATGCGGTGTCGACGGCCAGCGGCACCTGGCACATTGCGTTCAACCGCTACAACGTCAAGCTCAATGGCGGCGAGTCGGGCAGCGGCAAGGTGGCGGGCTTCGTCGGCAAGACGCCGGCCGGTTTCTATGACGCCGCAGGCAAGCCGGTCGCAGCGCAGTTCACTGCCACGTCCAACCTCACCGCCACCGTGGCCGATCTGAGCGCTTCCGATCTCACGCTGCCGGCCACGGCCGCGCGCTGGGTCAAGGACTCGACGGCTTCCAAGCTGCAGGCCGCCTACACCGGCAGCTATCCGAACCCGCTGAACTACGGCTGGTTCAGCTACTACCCGACCGCAGCGGCGGCGACGGCCGCGGGCCTGCCCGCGGTGGCACATCTGATCAAGGCCAACAGCGAAGGCGCGAGCCTGCTGCGCGGCGGCGAAGGCGACACCTATGCGCGCTTCCGTCTGTCGCAGATCGCCTATGCCGATCCCAATGTCGCGACCAGCCAGCAGACCTGGACCATCGACTTCGGCGTCCAGCCCAAGCCCTGATGCCTGAACCCGGCGGCGCCGCGCGCTGCCGGGTGCCGACTGCGTTTTCCATTCCAAATCAATCCCACCATGACCCAACACTCTGAAGACTCGCTGTCGGTGCGCCACGCGCAATTGCAGGAAAGCGAACCGAAACTGCGCATCCGTGACCGCGCCCTGCGCCTGGGCGTGACCGAAGCCGAACTCGTTGCCGCCGACTGCGGCGTCGCGTCCACGGCCCTGGCCGGAACGGCCCAGGAAATCGTCAGCGCGCTGGGCGTGCTCGGCCCGGTGATGGCGCTGTCGCGCAATGACTGGGCAGTGCACGAGCGCCACGGCAGCTATGTCGGCATCCAGGCCGCAGGCCCGGTCGGCATCGTGCTGGGCCCGGACATCGATCTGCGCCTGTTCTTCGGCAGCTGGAAGTACTTCTATGCGGTCGTCGAGAACGGCCGCCACAGCCTGCAGTTCTTCGACAAGGCCGGCTTGGCGGTGCACAAGATCTACCGCACCGATCAGACCGATGGCGCGGCCTGGGAGGCTTTCGTCGCGCGCTTTGGCGCGGCGCAAAAGCCCGAGGTGACGATAGAGCCGGTCAGCGCGACGGTGGAAGCCGACACGCCGTCCGATGCGTCCGCGCTGCGCGCGCATTGGCTCGCGCTCAAGGACACGCACGACTTCTTCACGATGCTGCGCCAGTTCCAGGTCTCGCGCCTGGGCGCGCTGCGCGCCGCGGGCGACGACCTCGCCCGGCGCGTCGAGGCCGATGGCGTGGAACGCATGCTGACCCAGGCCGCCGACACCGCGCTGCCCATTATGTGCTTTGTCGCCAATCGCGGCATCGTGCAGATCCACACCGGACCGGTCAAGAAGCTGCTGCGCACCGGACCCTGGTTCAACGTGCTCGACGAGTCGTTCAACCTGCACCTGAACACCGAAGCCGTGGCATCGACCTGGGTGGTGCGCAAGCCCACGACCGACGGCTGGGTGACTGCGCTCGAGCTGTACACCGAAGGCGGCGAGCTGATCGTGCAGTTCTTCGGCGCGCGCAAGCCTGGCCAGCCCGAGCTCGCCGGCTGGACCGAACTGCTGCAGTCGCTGGGCGCGCAGACGCTGGCGGCCTGAGCGCGGCCACCCATGGGGCCCGCTGCCGGGCCCCTTTTTTCCTCGATACCTCACTTCGGTCACCATGAAAATTCTTCGCGCCGCGCTGCTCCTGCTCCTTTGTAGCGCCCCCCTGGCACAGGCCGCGGCCCCGGCGCGCGTCGTCGGTCTCGGCGGCGCCGTCACCGAGATCGTCTATGCGCTGGGCGCGGGTGACCGTCTGGTCGGGGCCGATGCCTCGAGCATCTATCCGCCCGAAGCGCTGAAGTTGCCCAAGGTCGGCTATTACCGTTCGTTTTCCATCGAAGGCGTGGCCAGCCTCAAGCCCGATCTGGTGCTGGCCTCGGACCAGAGCGGACCGCCGCAGGCGCTGGCGCAGCTGGGCAAGCTCGGCAGCAAGGTCGTGCAGCTGCCTTCGGAGCCCACGCTGGCCGCGCTGGACCAGCGCATCATGGGCGTGGCCAGGGCGCTCGAGATCGAAGCGCGCGGCACGGCGCTGGTGCGCAAGATCCACGCCGAACTCAAGGCGGTGCCGCCCGGCAGCCGCAAGCCACGCGTGCTGCTGATCAGCAGCCATACCGGCAAGCTCCAGGGCGCGGGCGACGACACAGCTGGCGCGGCCATGCTCAAGCTGATAGGCGCGACCAACGTGCTCGCGAGCCAGCAGGGCTACAAACCGCTGTCGGCCGAGGCCGCGGTGGCGCTGCGCCCGGACGTGATCGTCACCGGCAACATGTCGGTCGATGCCAGCGGCGGCGTCGACGCCTTTCTCGCCCAGCCCGGCCTGGCCGCGACGCCCGCGGCCAAGGGCCGGCGCGTGATCGTGCTCGAAGACCTGCTGCTGCTGGGCTTCGGTCCGCGGCTGCCCGAAGCGCTGCGCCAGCTTGAGGCCGGCATTTCGGGCGAGGCGCGCTGAAGCGCGGCCCAGAGTTCATGTCGCAAATTGCCGCTCCCTTGACTGGCGCCGCGCGTGCGCGCTTTCGCGCCGGACCCGGCGCCGTGTGCGCCGCGCTGTGCGTATTTCTCGTGCTGATCGCGCTGGGCTCGGCCGGCAGCGGCGCGCTGGCCATTCCGCGCGCGCAACTGCTGCCCGTGCTGTGGTCCGTGCCGACCGGCGACGAGGCGCTGATGTGGCGCAATATCCTGCTTGAAGTGCGGCTGCCGCGCATCGCGCTGGGCATCGTCGTCGGCGCCGGGCTGGCGCTGTCGGGCGCGGTGATGCAGGCGCTGTTTCGCAACCCGCTGGCCGAGCCCGGCCTGATGGGCATTTCGCTGGGCGGTGCGATGGGCGCCGTGATGGCCATCGTGCTGGGCGCGGGCGGTCTGATGCTGATTGCCCCGGCGGCGTTCGCCGGCAGCCTGGTGGCGACGGCCCTGGTCTACCGGCTGGGCAGCCGCCGCCCGGGTGTGGCCAATCTGCTGCTCGCGGGCGTGGCGATCAACGCGCTGTGCGCCAGCGTGGTCGGCTTCTTCACTTTCCAGGCCAGCGATGTGCAGCTGCGCAATCTGACGTTCTGGAACATGGGCAGCCTCGCGGGCGCGAACTGGACGCTGCTTGCCTGGCTCACACCGCTGGTGGCGGTGCTGAGCGTGCTGCTGCTGCGCGACTGGCGCGCGATGAACGCGCTGCTGCTGGGCGAGCGCGAAGCCCAGCACCTGGGCTTTGATCTGAAACGCCTGCGCCGCCGGCTGGTGGTGCTCACGGCGATGCTGGTCGGGCCGCTGGTCGCGGTGACCGGCACCATCGGTTTCGTCGGCCTGGTCGTGCCGCATCTGGTGCGCCTGCCGCTGGGCGCCGACCACCGCTGGCTGCTGCCCAACTGCCTGGTCGGCGGCGCGATCGCGCTGACGCTGGCCGACTGGCTCGCACGGCTGGTGGTGATTCCCGCGGAGCTGCCCATTGGCATCGTGACCAGCCTCGTCGGCGGTCCGTTCCTGCTGTGGATGTTGTCGCGAAGGGGGGCTTGAGCATGCTGACGGCCCACCAACTCGGCTGCGAGCGCGGCCGCAGGAAAATTCTCGGCGGCATCGATCTCGAACTGCGCGCCGGCGAAGTGCTGGGCGTGCTGGGCGCCAACGGCGCGGGCAAGACCACGCTGCTGGCCACATTGGCCGGCGAACTCGCGGCCAGCGAAGGGCGTGTCGAACTCGACGGCCGCGCGCTGCCCGGCTGGACTCCTGCGGAACTGGCGCGCCGGCGCGCGGTGCTGCCGCAGTCGCCTAGCCTGAGCTTTGATCTGTCGGTGCGTGAAGTGGTGGCGATGGGTACCTATCCTTTTCCCGAACTCGCGCCCGCGCCGCACGAGGCCCTGCTGCGCCAGGCGCTGCACCGGGCGGATGCCTCGGATCTGGCCGACAGGCGCTATCTGGGCCTTTCGGGCGGCGAGCAGCAACGCGTGCAGTTCGCGCGCGTGCTGGCCCAGGTGCTGGCCTGCCACGCGGCGCCGCAGTACCGCGTGTTGCTGCTCGACGAGCCTACCGCCAGCCTGGACCCGCGCCACCAATTGATGCTGCTGGGCGCGGTGCGCACGCTGGCGCGCAGCGAAGGCATTGCCGCGCTGGTGGTGTTGCACGATGTCAATCTCGCCGCGCAATGGTGCGATCGGCTGCTGCTGCTTGCGGCGGGGCGCACGGTGGCGCTGGGCGCGCCGGCCGAAGTGCTGACGCCGCGCTGGCTCGAGCAGGTCTATGAGCTGCCCGTGAGCGTGCTGGCGCACCCGCTGCTGGCGCGCACGCCGCTGGTGGTGTTCAGCGCTGGTATTTGAGTAGACGGCCCTTGTAGGCCGGCAGCAGTTCGCTGGCCGCGCGGTCCAGGCGCTGTTCCTCGACGCCAAAGCCCAGCTCGGCCATCTGGCGGCTGAACGCCGAGCGGTTGCCGCGGTCCGGGTCCACGACCCAGATCTGCGCCGCGGGCGTGCAATGCGATTCGATGTAGATGGGCAGGGTGGCGCGCACATCGCGCTCATAGAGCAGATCGCTGCCGACGATCAGGTCGAAGCGGCCGTCCACGGCCCAGACTTCGCTTTGTTCATTGGTCGCCGACTGGTAGTCCAGCGGCAGGCTGCGCACGCCATGGGCCAGGTCTTCATGATCGCGGTCGGCGATGTCCATGCGCTCGTAGGCGGTCTGGTCGGTGTGCGTCGCACCCCAATGGCCGATGCGGAATTTCATGGGCGGCAACTGGTTGAGCCGCAGGTTCTCGCGCATGAAGGCGCCGGCCATGGGGTGGCAGTCGCTGGCGGTGATGTCGTCGCCGCGGCGGTGGCACACCAGGCTGGCCAGGCCCAGGCCGCAGCCCAGCTCCAGAATGCGTTCGCCGGCTACGCGCGGGCGTGCCGCCACGCAGGCCGCGAGCTGTTCGCCCGAAGGCCACAGCAGGCCGAACAGCGGCCAGAAGGCGTCGGAAATGCCCAGTTGCTCGGCCTCGCCCTGGGGGTCGTGGAACTGCTGTTTGTCGAGCAGCGACCGGATGGTGAGGTGCTCCACGCCATGGACGGCGATGGATTCTTGCTTGGTGAGATAGCCGGACATGGCTGGGAGACGCGCTTGCGCCATTGCGGCGAGGCGGTATCGGTGGAGAAGCAGGCAGTATGGGGCTTTTGCCTACAGGCACCGCATAGCCGGGGCATAGCGCTGTCACTTTTGGCGGGCACAATGACTGCGGCATTTACACGGGAATCTTGAAGGAACTCTATTTATGGCTGCAACCGGTTTGTTGATGCTGATCGACGACATCACTGCCTTGCTCGACGATATCGCGCTGATGGCCAAGACGGCCGCGCGCCAGTCGACGGGCATGGCCGACGACGTCGTCACCATGACCAAGGTGGCCACGCAGAAGACGGCCGGCGTGCTGGGCGACGACCTCGCGCTCAATGCCGAGCAGGTCTCGGGCGTGCACTCGGACCGCGAGCTGGCCGTGGTCTGGGCCGTGGCCAAGGGTTCGCTGCTCAACAAGGTGATGCTGGTGCCCGCGGCGCTGCTGATCAGCGTGTTCCTGCCCGCGGCGATCACGCCGTTGCTGATGGTCGGCGGCGCCTTCCTGTGCTTCGAAGGGGTCGAGAAGATCGTGCACTCGTGGCAGCGCCGCCAGGCCAAGCGCCAGGGCAAGGTGCATGCGCCGGCGGCCGTGGCCGCGCCCGCCGCCGTGGCGAAGACGCCCGAACAATTGGATCAAGATCTGCGGGCGCTCGAGAAGACCAAGGTCAGCGGCGCGATCCGCACCGACTTCATCCTGTCGGCGGAAATCATCGCCATCGCGCTGGGTACTGTCTCGTCGGAACCGTTGATCGAGCAGGCCGCCGTGCTGTCCCTCGTTGCCTTGCTGGTCACCGTCGTGGTCTACGGCATCGTGGCCTTGATCGTGCGGCTCGACGATGTCGGGCTGGCGCTGATGGCGCGCAGCAGCGCCGCGGCGCAGGCGCTGGGCCGGGGCATTCTTCAGGCAACTCCCTGGCTGATGCGCACGCTGTCCATCGTCGGCACGGCGGCGATGTTCCTGGTCGGCGGCAGCCTGCTGGTGCACGGCATGTCCTGGATAGAACACGGGCTGGAAGCCGCGCTGGCGACGGTCGCCAGCTGGCCTGCCGCGGGACTGTGGGCATTTCTGCTGCCGCAGCTGGTGCACGTGATCGTCGGCGCGCTGATCGGCTGTGTGGTGCTCGCGGCTGTCGGTTTCTACCAGCGCCTGCGCGGTGGCCAGGCCAAGGCGCAGGCAACGCACTGAACGCTTGTCTGCCGATTCCTTGAGCTAAGGCAAAACCCGCAGGTGGGGCGCGGTGTCCAATGGTTTTCACGGGGGTTGTCCCCGGTAGACGATTGCCACACCATGAAAAAAATTCTCCTCGCCGCCGCCGCTGTCTGTGCCCTGACTTCGGGCGCCGCCCAGGCGCAGACCGAAGGCCCATGGCTGGTGCGCGCGCGCGCCGTGCACCTCGACAGCGCCAACAAGGACAGCACCGGTCTGGGCCTGTCGATCAACGACAAGACCATTCCCGAACTCGACATCACCTACTTCTTCAGCCCGAACTTCGCCGCCGAACTGGTGCTGACCGTGCCGCAAAAGCAGAACGTGAACTCGACGGCCGCGGGCTATCTGGGAACGCTCAAGCACCTGCCTCCCAGCCTGCTGGCCCAATACCATTTCACGCAATTCGGCAGTTTCAAGCCCTATGTCGGCGCCGGTATCAACTACACGCGTTTTTCCAGCGTGAAGCTGCTGGGCGGCGGTGCCGATGTGCAGCGCAACAGCTGGGGCGGCGCGCTGCAGGTCGGCGTGGACATTCCGCTGAACAAGCAGTGGTCGCTGAACTTCGATGTGAAGAAGCTCTACATCAACACCGATGTGAGCGTGGGCGGCGCCAAGGCGGGCAACTTCAAGATCAATCCGGTGCTGGTGGGCGTGGGCGTGGGGTATCGCTTCTAAGCGCGTTTGAGTGCGCGGTGAGAACGCCGTACAAACCTTGCATGGTGGCTTGATGCCAGGGCGTTCATGGTTCGACAAGCTCACCATGAACGCGGGGCGGCCGGGTATTCGCTTCCACACCGTCACTGGCGCGCAGGGCTGACCCTCCTAGCGCCACCCACCTCCCAGCGCCTTGTACAACTGCACCCGATTGTCCAGTTCCGCCTGGTGCAGGCGCACCACTTCGAGTTCGGCCGCATAGAGATTGCGCTGCGCGTCCAGCTCCTCGATGTAGCTCGCATAGCCCGCCTGGTAGCGGTCGTGCGCGAACGTGAGGCTTTGCTGCAGCACGTCGCGGCGCTCAATGGCGAACTGGGTCTGGCGCGCCAGACGCGCCGTGCCGGTGAGCGCGTTTTCGGTGTCGGCGAAAGCCGCGAGCACCGCGCCGCGGTAGGCGAGCGCGGCCTGGTCGCGCTGGGCGCTGACCGCATCGGCCTGGGCCTGGAGCCGGCCGGCGTCGAACAGCGGGGCCAGCAGGCTGCCGCCCAAACTCCACACTGTCAGCGGGTTGTAGTTCAGCGCATTGATCATCAGGCTGCCCACGCTGGCGCTCAGGCTCACCTGGGGCAAAAAGGCCGCGCGCTGGGCCTGCAGCTGGTGGTCGCTCGCGGCGAGCTGCGCCGCGGCGCGCGCGATGTCGGGGCGGCGCTCGAGCAGTTGCGAGGGCAGGCTCGCGGGCACGGGCGGCAGCGGCAGGTCCTGCAGGCGGATGCGCGGCGCACCCAGCGCCACGTCGGCGCCGCCGGCCTGGCCCAGCAGCAGATCGAGCGTGCTGCGCTGCTTGTCTATCTGCCAGTTCAACTGCTCCACCTGCTGCTGCACGGCAGCGAGTTCGGCCTGGGCCTGGCTTTGCTGCAGCTGCGAGATATAGCCCACGCGCACCTGGTCGCGCGCGAGCTGCAGCGCCTGTTCGCGCGCCGCCACCGTGGCTTCGCTGATCGCCTGCTGGGCCTGCAAGGCGCGCAGGCCCACATAGGCCTGCACCGTGGTCGCGGCGACGTTCAGCGCGACCGCGTCGCGGTCGGCCTGGCTGGCCTGCAGGCGCGCGCCCGCGGCTTGCTCCAGCTGCGACAGCCGGCCCCAGACATCGAGTTCCCAGCTCGCCTGCAGGCCGGGCTGCACCGAGCGCGTATGCGTGGGGCCGAATGCGCCCAGGCTGCGCCCGGTCTGCGCGCCCAGCGTGGCGTTGAGCTGGGGCGACCGCGCCGCGCCCGTGCCGTCGAGCTGGGCCTGGGCTTCGCGCACGCGCGCCATGGCCGTCTGCAAGTCGTTGTTCTGTGCCAGTGCCTGGGCGACCAGGCGGTCGAGCTGGGCATCGCCCAGCTGGGTCCACCAGTCGCCGGCGATCGTCGCCGGCGCCGCCGCGGCCGTGGGCACGCTCCACTGCGCGGGCAGGGGCACGGCGGCAAGCATGTCGGGTGCATTGGGCTGCAAGGCCGCGCAGCCCGCGAGCAGCGCGACAAGCAAGGGTGACAGCAGGGCGAGGCGCTTCATGGCTGGGCCTTCTGCGCGCGCGTGTCGACATGGGCGACCACCGACATGCCGGGGCGCAGGCGCGCGGCCAGCGGCTGGTCGGCGTCGATCGCGATCTTCACGGGCAGGCGCTGCACGACCTTGGTGAAGTTGCCGGTCGCGTTGTCGGCCTTGAGCACGCTGAATTCCGAGCCCGTGGCCGGGGCCATTTCGAGCACCTTGCCGGTCAGCGTCGCGCCGTTGAGGCCGTCGACCGTGAAGCGTGCGGGCTGGCCTATGCGCACCTGGGCGGTCTGGGTTTCCTTGAAGTTCGCGATCACCCACAGCTGCGGCGGCACCACGTACAGCAGCTGGCTGCCCGCGGCGACATACTGGCCCTTGCGCACCGAGACTTCGCTGGCCTGGCCGTCGCTGGGCGCGCGCACCGTGGTGTTGTCGAGATTGATCTGCGCCTGGCTGACCTGGGCCTGGGCCATCTGCACCGCGGCTTCGAGCGCGTCGCGATTGACGGTCGTGGCCTTGATGCTTTGCTGGCCGATGGCGATGTCGCCTTGGGCCTTGGCTACATTGGCCGCGGCCAGGCGCGCCGTGGCGCGCACCTTGTCGCGCTCGTTGAGCGAGACCGAGCCGCGCGCTGCCAGTTCTTCCACACGCTGCAGCTCGGCGCGCGCGCGTTCGGCCTCGGCCTGGGCGGCGGCCAGCGTCGCCTGGCGCACCTGCAGGCCGGCCTGGTTCTGCGACTGGGTCTGGGCCGAATTGGCGAGCTGGGCGCGCGCATTCGCCAGCTGCGCCTGGGCCTGGGCCAGCGCGGCTTCATAGCTGCGCGTGTCAATATGCACCAGCGGCTGGCCCACGGTCACATGTTCGTAGTCGTGCACCAGCACTTCGGTCACATAGCCGTTGACCTGGGGCGCGAGCACGGTCACCTGGCCGCGCACATAGGCGTTGTCGGTGGAGATGTCGCTGGTCTCGAACGGGCCCACGTTCCAGGCGCGCAGCACCAGCACGATGCCCACGGCGGCGAGCGCGGCCATCAGCAGCGCGCTGCGCAGCGAGGGGCGCTCTTTCTTCGGGGTGGGCGACGGGCCGGCCGCGGCAGCCGGTGCCGGCGCTGCGGGAGAGTTGGGAGTGGGTGTGGTGGCGCTCATGGTGTTGAATCTTTATGGTGGAGCGAAAAGCAAGAGGGTTCAGGCGGCGGCGGTTGCCGGGCCGGCGCGCGCCGGTGGCGCGGCGTCGCCGTCCGCATCGATGCCGGGATCGGGCTCGACGGCCGCATCGGTGCCCACTTCGGCCACGGTCTCTGCCGTGTGTCGCGCATTGCGTATCGCCTCGAGCCGGCTGGCGCGGCGTGCGCGCCCGGCTTCGAACAGCGACCAGGCGAGATAGGCAAAGGCCACCAGCGCGACGACGCGGAACACATCGTTCCAGGCGCGCACCTGGGCCTCCCGGCGCACCACCTGGGCGAGCTGGGCCGTGGCCTGCGCGGCGCGCAGCGTGGGGTCGGTGATCTGGCTGGCGAGTGCCTGCTGCTGCAGTTGCAGGCGCTGCGCGACCTGGGGCTCGGCCGGGTTGATCTGCTGCGACAGCGCGACGGAGTAGGCTTGCGCGCGGTGGATCTGGTAGGTGCCCAGCAGCGCCGAGCCCGCGAGCCCGCCCAGCGACTGCGTCATGGAGATGGTGATGATGGCCGTCAGCATGTGGCTGGGGCCGTTCTTGAGCCCCTGCACTATGCCCAGCAGCATCAGCGGGCCCATGAAGATGCCCGAGCCCATGGCCAGCAGGAACTGGCTGACGTAGAAGTCCGCGGGCCGGTCGAGGCTGGTGCGGCCGAAATCCAGCCAGGTGGCGACGCCCAGCAGCAGCAGCGCCGCCAGCAGTTGCGTGCCGGCGCGCTCCAGGCCGAACGTCAGCGCCGACAGCAGCATGCCCAGCAGCATGCCGGCGAGAATCACGCCGAACAGGGGCTGCATCTGGTCGGGCGTCATGCCCAGCGTGCGCAGCATGCCGACCACGCCATAGCTCTGCTCGGTGGTCAGAAAGCGCAGCACGATGGCGCCGATCACGAAGCGTATGGTGGCGCTTTGCGTGAACCAACGCGTGTGCAGCAGCGGATTGCTGCGGTGGTGCTCGTGGTACAGCCCGCCGAACAGCAGCAGCATGGCGCCTATCAGCATCCAGGCCAGTTCTGGCGCATCGAACCACCAGCGCGTCGTGCCCTGCACCAGCACCGCGACCAGCAGGCCCACGCCAGGCATCAGCAGCGCGATGCTCAGGAAATCGCGTTTCTCGAACGCCTGAAATTGCACGCCCGCGGGCAGCTTGAGCAGCACCACGGCGGCGAACGACATCAGCGCCAGGCCGGCTTCGAACCAGTAGAGGTTGTGCCACTGGCCGTGGTCCAGCAGGCTGGGCGACAGCAGCCAGGCCAGCGGCGTGGCGAGCTGGCTGATGCCCACGCCCAGCACCAGCATCTTGAGCACATGCACGCGCGGCATGGCCTGCAGCATGTAGAGCGTGGCAAGCGTTGTGCAGGCCGCGGCGGCCAGGCCGCTGGCGCCGCGCAGCCACAGCAGGCTTTGCGCGCTGCCCAGCACCAGGTGCAGCACGCACAGCAGCGCATACAGGCCCAGGCTGATCTCGGTGAACAGCCGCATGCCGTACTGCTGGCGGAACTTGTAGACCAGCAGATTGGCCGTGACGCTGAACGTGACATAGGCGCCCGTGAGCCACGCGGCTTCGCTGGGCGTGAGGCCCATCTGGCCCTGGATGGTGGGCAGATTGACGCTGAACAGCGCATTGCCCAGGCCGCCGGTCAGGCCCACGAGGATGGCCACCAGCGCGTAGCACACGCGCTCCCAGGGCGCGTGCGACAGCATCGCCGGCGAGCCGGGCAGGGCCGGTTTTTCGTGCTCCTCCCAGTCGGGTGGGCGTCGCAGGTAGACGGTTTCGGTCATGCGGCGGCGTCGGGCTGCAGGCCGCGG
>NZ_JAHCDD010000084.1 GCF_018413525.1 Acidovorax sp. CCYZU-2555 | reverse complement strand
CGACTGCCTGACCTCGGAGCGCCCGGTCGCCGAAGCCGCGCCGCTGCTGGCCCACCTGGTCGGCGTGGCGCGCGAGCGGCGCAGCCTGCGCGCGCTGTTCTCGGCCAACTCCTCGCTGCTCGCCGCCAAGGTCGTCGAGCGCAGCGCCGAAACCGGCGAGCACTACATCACGCGCAACGCCAGCGAATACCGCGCCATGGTCGGCAAGGCCGCGGGCGGCGGCATGGTGATGGCCTTCACCACGCTGATGAAGTTTGCGCTTGCTTCTCTCGCGTTGTCGGCATTCTGGGGTGGACTGCTCGCGGGCATCAACTACTCGATCAGCTTCATTCTGATCCAGCTGCTGCTGTTCACCGTGGCCACCAAACAGCCCGCGATGACCGCGCCGGCCATGGCCGCCAAGCTCAAGGAACTGCCCGACCAGAAGTCGGTCGAGGACTTTGTGAGCGAAGTCGCGAATCTCGCGCGCTCACAGGTCGCGGCGATCCTGGGCAATGTGCTGGTCGTGCTGCCCACGGCGCTGGGCCTGTCCTGGATCTTCCTCAAGTCGTTTGGCCACCCGCCGCTCGATGTCGGCCATGCCGACCAGGTGCTCGACTCGCTGAGCCTGCTCGGGCCTTCGGTGCTGTTCGCGGCGTTCACCGGCGTGCTGCTGTTCACCAGCAGCCTGGTCGCGGGCTGGGCCGAAAACTGGTTCGTGCTGCGGCGCATGGACTCCGCGATACGCTACAACCCGCGCATCACCGAGTTCCTCGGCGTGGCGCGCGCCGACCGCTGGGCCCAGTTTCTGCGCAAGAACATTTCCGGCTTTGCGTCGAATATCTCGCTCGGCTTGATGCTGGGTCTGGTGCCGGCCTTCGTCGGCTTCTTCGGCCTGGGCCTCGAAGTGCGCCACATCACGCTGTCGGCCGGCCAGATCGGCGTGGCCAGCATGACGCTGGGCATGGAAGTGCTGCACGACAGCGCTTTCTGGTGGGCCATGGCCATGCTGCCGTTCAACGGCGCGCTGAATGTGATCGTCAGCTTCCTGCTGGCATTCCGCCTCGCGGTGCGCGCGCACAACGTGAGCGGCGTGGACCGCGCGCGCATCTACCGCGCAATCCGTGCGCGCCTGCGCCAGGCGCCGCTGAGTTTCTTCAAACCTTGAAGAGGACTTGTCCTGCACTGCCTTCGGGCAGACGCAGGATAAAGTCCACGGGCAGTCGCCGACAGGCCGGATCAGCCGGCCGGGCCAAAAAGCTATCAGCAGGAGGAGTACACAATGGAGAATCTCACGGGCTTTTGGGCGCAGTGGCTGCGCCCGTCTGCCGGACTGGTGACCCTGCAATGGTCGTTGCTGCTGGCCCTGGCCGCCATCGGCGGCTCGCTGTGCCAGCGCTACATAGGCTTGCCCAAGGTCGTGGGTTATTCGCTGGTGGGTGCGCTGGTCGGTTTTGCCGGCTTCAGCGGCGCGCCCTGGCCGCTGCAAGGCATCAGCCTGTTCATGCTCGAACTCGGTGTCTCGCTGGTGCTGTTCGAATGCGGCGGCCGCATTCCGCTGCGCTGGTTCCGCCATAACCCGATGGTGCTGGTGCAAAGCATCGCCGAAGCCGCGCTGACCTATTTCTCCGTGCTCTGGCTGCTGCGCTGGCTCGACACGCCCGTCGACGTCGCCAGCCCGATCGCGATGGTGGCCATGGCCGCCTCGCCGTTGGTGCTGTCGCGCGTGATCACCGACATGCGCGCGGCCGGCGCGGTCACCGACCGCTCGATGGTGCTGGCGACGCTGTCGACGCTCTACGCGCTGACGCTGGGCAGCGCCCAGGCCGAAGTGTTCCACCGCCCCGGACAGACGCTGCTCGACGGCACGTCCGCCGTGGCCGTGGTGCTGGGCGTGTCCATCCTGGTCGCGGCCGTGCTGTCGCTGCTGATGCGCCTGGCCTTGCGCGTCATGAGTCCGACCAGCGAGAACACCTCTATCCTGGTGCTGGCACTGATCGCCGCGGGCACGGCCGTGACCGCGCATCTGGGCGGCTCGGCGCCGCTGGCCGCGCTGCTGGGCGGCATGCTGCTCAAGCACCTGCATCCCCGCCCATGGGCCTGGCCGCGCCAGCTGGGCACGGCCTCGACGCTGCTGACGATGATGATGTTCGTGCTGGTCTCCACCGTGGCCGCCCAGGCCGACTGGAACCTGCCGCTGGCCGGCGTGGTGCTGGCCGTGATCATCGTGCGCCTGCTGGCCAAGGCCATAGGCGTGGGCCTGGGCAACGTGGGCAGCGGCGCGAGCTGGCGCCAGGCGATGTGGGTCAGCTGCGCGATGGCGCCCATGTCTTCGGTGGCCTTGCTGCTGGCCTCGCAGTTCGTGGCGGCCGCACCCGACAGCGGCCAGATGATTTCGCGCGTCGCCCTGCCCATGATTCTGATGATGGAGCTGTTCGGCGCCGTGGTCGCCAGCCTGGCTTTCCACCGCGCGGGAGAAAGCGCCAAGATCCTGCGGCTGTTCGGCCGCAGCAACGCCTCTGGAGACCGCAATGGCCCTTGAAGCTTTTCACCATTCCGAACCGCTGACGCTGGGCGTGGAACTCGAGCTGCAACTGCTCAACACCCACGACTACGACCTCGCGCCCTACGCCGAAGACATGCTGCGCCTGATGGCCAAGACCCCGCTGCCCGGCAGCGTGGTGCCCGAAATGACCAGCAGCATGATCGAGATCTCGACGGCCATCTGCCACTCGGCGTCCGAAGTGCTGGGCCAGCTCACGCCGATACGCGACGCGCTGGTGCGCAACGCCGACAAGCTCAACATCGCGATCGCCGGCGGCGGCACCCACCCGTTCCAGAAGTGGCACGAGCAGCGCATCTACGACAAGCCGCGGTTTCGCGAGCTGTCCGATCTCTATGGCTATCTGGCCCAGCAGTTCACCATCTTCGGCCAGCATGTGCACATCGGCTGCCCCGATGCCGATGCCGCGCTGCTGATGCTGCACCGCATGTCGCGCTACATTCCGCATTTCATCGCGCTGTCGGCGTCCAGCCCCTATGTGCAGGGCCAGGACACCGCTTTCGACTCCGCGCGGCTGAACTCGGTGTTCGCCTTCCCGCTGTCGGGACGGGCGCCCTGCGTGCTGACCTGGGGCGAATTCGAGAACTACTTCGACAAGATGACCGGCACGGGCGTGGTCAAGAGCATGAAGGACTTCTACTGGGACATCCGGCCCAAGCCCGAGTTCGGCACCATCGAGATCCGCGTGTTCGACACGCCGCTGACCATAGAGCGCGCGGCCGCGCTGTCGGGCTTCGTGCAGTCGCTCGCGGCCTGGTTCCTCGACACCCAGCCGTTCACGCCCAGCGAGGACGACTACCTGGTCTACACCTACAACCGCTTCCAGGCCTGCCGCTTCGGGCTGGACGCCGTCTATGTCGATCCCGGCACGGGCCGCCACCAGCCGCTGGCCGAGCACATCCTGCACACCATGGACCAGATCGCCACCCACGCCGCGCGCCAGGGCGCAGCGCCTTCGCTGCACCTGCTGCGCACCGATGTGGAAAAAGGCCAGAACGACGCGCGCTGGCTGCGCGATCGCCAGCGCGAAGAACAGCTGCTGGCCGAAACCAGCCGCCAGGCAGCAATGCGTTTTCGCGGTCAACCAATATGAATCACCCCCTGAGCGACTTCGTGGCCGGGCCACCCCGCGCTTCCCCCTCTCAACCTTCGGTGGAGGGGGGCGCCCGGCTAGGGACGACACCCTCGCTGCGGGGGGGCCGCCTAGGTGCGGCCCTTGCTCGGTGTCCCTGACCTGCCTCACGCCGGTATCGCACGGCAGTGAACTAAATTCAGAAAGCCTTGAGATGGGTGAATTCGATCTGATTCGTACGTTCTTCACGCGCCCCGTGCGCCGCGCCGCGCTGGGCGTGGGCGACGACTGCGCGCTGCTCGCGCCCACGCCGGGCATGCAGCTCGCGGTGTCGAGCGACATGCTGGTCGAAGGCCGGCACTTCTTTGCCGATGTGGACCCGCTGCGCCTGGGCCACAAGGCGCTGGCCGTGAACCTCAGCGACCTCGCGGCCTGCGGAGCCAGGCCGCTGGCGTTCACGCTGGCGCTCTCACTGCCGCGCGCCGACAGCGCCTGGGTTGGCGCGTTTGCCGAAGGCCTGCTCGCGCTGGCCGACGCGCACGAATGCGAGCTGATCGGTGGCGACACCACGCAAGGCCCGCTGAACATCTGCATCACCGTCTTCGGCGAAGTGCCCGCGGGCCAGGCGCTGCTGCGCAGCGGCGCGCGCGCGGGCGACGACATCTACGTCAGCGGCACGCTGGGCGACGCGCGCCTGGCGCTCGAAGCCCTGCTTGGCCATCTGACCCTGCCCCCGGCCACGCTGGCCGCGGCGCGCCTGCGGCTCGAAATGCCGACGCCGCGCGTGGCGCTGGGCCAGGCCTTGCGCGGCATCGCCAGCAGCGCGCTCGACGTCAGCGACGGCCTGCTGGGCGATCTGGGCCATATCCTCGCGCAGTCGCGCGTGGGTGCCTGCATAGACACGCGACTCACCGGCCCGCTGCTGGCCGCAGACCTGGCGGACAATGAGGAACTGGTCAGGAAATGCACGCTCGCCGGCGGCGACGATTACGAGCTGTGCTTCACCGCCGCGCCAGAACTGCGCGCCCAGGTCGCTGCGGCGGCGCTGGCCAGCGACACACCGGTCACGCGCATAGGCAGCGTGCAGCCGCAAGCAGGACTGCGACTGCTCGACTCGCAGGGACAGGAGCTGCTAGAGCGCTACGCATCGTTCGACCATTTTTCCGTTTGAGAGACGAGGACGGCGGCGCATACTCTCACAAACGTCAAGGCTACGGAAATCATAGAATTAAGCTATGAATTTTCAAATCCATTTTTAATTCACGTATGTCACGCCCTTTCGCCACGCCTGCTGAGGCGCCCCGCCCATCCCGCAAGCCGCCCACGCCCTACCGCCCCAGCATGCGCTTCATGCTGGCCCACCCCGCACATTTCATCGCGTTGGGCCAGGGCTCCGGACTGGGCCGCATCGCGCCGGGCACGGTGGGCAGCCTGTGGGGCTGGCTCACGTTCCTGCTGCTGCAGCTCTGGTTCACGCCGTCGCAGATCGGCTGGATCATCGCCGGTTCGCTGCTCGTGGGCTGCTGGGCCTGCGCCGTCACCGCCCAGCACATGCGCATTGCCGACCCGGGACACATCGTCTGGGACGAAGTCGTGGGCATCTGGCTGGTGCTGTGGCTTTGCATGCCCATGGGCTGGTGGGGCCAGTTGTGCGCGTTCGCGCTGTTCCGCTTCTTCGACGCCGTCAAACCCCAGCCCGTGCGCTGGGCCGACCAGCTGTTCAAGGGCTTTGGCTGGCGCGGCGGCATAGGCATCATGTTCGACGACCTGGTCGCCGCGGGCTGCACGCTGCTGACCATCGCGCTGTGGCGCCATTTCTTCTTCTGAATTCAATGACCCGCACACTCGTCACCGAACTCGCCGCGGCGCTGCTGGCGCGCGGCGCGCAGATGGCCACGGCCGAAAGCTGTACCGGCGGACTGATCGCCGGTGCCTGTACCGACATCGCGGGTTCCAGCGACTGGTTCGAACGCGGCTTCGTGAGCTACTCCAACCAGGCCAAGACCGAAATGCTGGGCGTGGACGCCGCGCTGATCGATGCCCATGGCGCCGTGAGCGAAACCGTGGCGCTGGCGATGGCGCGCGGTGCGCTCGCGCATTCGCGCGCGCAATGCAGCGTGGCCGTGACCGGCGTCGCCGGCCCCGGCGGCGGCTCCGCGGCCAAGCCCGTGGGCACGGTCTGGTTCGGCTGGAGCGTCGACGGCCACACCGATGCCGAATGCCTGCGCTTTGACGGCGATCGCGCGGCGGTGCGGCAGCAGACGGTGGAGCATGCGCTCAAGGGCTTGCTGCGGCGTTTGGGGTAGCTGCTCGGTTCAAGCATGGGCAGCCCGAACGGTTTTCCCGTTCGTGGCGACCCCGTCGAACCATGAACGGCCTGCGCTAAAAAGCCGTTACTTCACTCTTTTCATCAGTTGCCGGCTGCTGGCACTGAGCCCCGAGACCTCCACAGCGCACCCATGCGCACGCAGCCGCTGCACGACTTTTTCCAGCGCGGCCACGGCGGTGATGTCCCAGAACTGCGCACCGCTGGCGTCGATGCGCACCGCGCGCCCTTCAGCGCCGCGCACGTCGAACGCGTCGACCAGCGCATCGGCCGAGGCAAAGAACACCTGGCCTGAAACAGTCCAGGTGCGCGTTCCCGTCAGATCGTCGTCCGCGCTGCGCACCTGCAGCAGCTGCGACACCTTGGCCATGAAGAACACGCCGCTGAGCAGCACGCCCACGGCCACGCCGACGGCCAGATTGTGCGTCGCCAAGGTCAGCGCCACCGTCGCCAGCATCACCGTCGTCGACGTCTTGGGGTGGCGTGCGATCTCGCCAATGCTGGCCCAGTTGAATGTGGCCACCGACACCGTGACCATGATGGCCACCAGGGCCACGACAGGCACCAGCGCTACCCAGGGCTTGAGCAGCACGATCAGCAGCAGCAGGAACACGCCCGCGAACAGCGTCGACAGCCGGCCGCGCCCGCCATAGGTCACGTTGCCCACGGCCTGGCCGATCATGCCGCAGCCCGCGATGCCGCCGAAGCAGCTGGCCGCGACGTTCGCCAGGCCCAGCCCCGTGCATTCGCGATTCTTGTCGCTGGGCGTGTTGGTCATTTCATCGACCACGGCCGCCGTGAGCACCGATTCGAGCAGGCCCACCATGGCGATCGCGATCGCGGGCAGCAGGATGATGCGCAACGTGTCCCAGACCAACGGAACGTCGGGCAGACCGAACGCCGGCAAGGCGTCGGGCAGATGACCCAGGTCGGCCACCGTCGCCACCGGCAGGCCCAGGCCCGCGGCCAGCAGCGTCAAGACCAGCACGCAGATCAGCGGTGAAGGAATCGCCGCCAGCGCCGCGAAGTTCAGGCGCCGCGCCATCCAGGGCAGGCCGTAGATCAGCGCCAGACCCAGCGCCAGCAGCGCCCAGCCCGCGCCGTTGGCCTTGTGCAGATGCGGCAGCTGCGCGCTGAAGATCAGGATCGCCAGCGCATTGACGAAACCGGTGCGCACCGAACTCGAGACGAAGCGCACCAGCAGGCCCATGCGCAGCCAGCCGAAGATGATCTGCACCAGGCCCGCGAGCAGGCCCGCGGCCAGCAGATACGACAGGCCGTGCGAAGCCACCAGCGGCGCGGCCACCAGCGCCACCGAGCCCGCGGCCGCCGACACCATCGCCGGGCGCGCGCCCGCGAAAGCGATGACGATGCTGATCACGAACGAGGCATACAGCCCCACCGCCGGGTCCACGCCCGCTACAAACGAGAACGCGATGACTTCGGGAATCAGCGCGAACGTCGCGACCGCGCCGGCCAGCAGTTCACGCGGAATGCTGGGCGCCCATTCGGCGCGCAGACGGGTCAGCAAAGGGGTGGCCATAACAATAAAGGCGCGTTGCACGCGCCTTTCCAACAAGAAATCAAAGAAAGGGGCGCTGTCGATGCAGCGCCCGCCGTTCAAAGGGCTTTATGCACCACAGCACTTCTTGAACTTCTTGCCGCTGCCGCAGGGGCAGGCATCGTTGCGACCGGGCTGCACGCCCTTGACGATGGTTTCCTGGCGCGGGCCCATGCTTTTCCACAGCTGGCGCAGGTCATAGATGCCCCAGATGGCTTCGCCGAACTGTTCCACGCGCGCCTGGCTGGTGCTGGCCGGGCCGTTTTCGTCGTACATGCAGACTTCGGGCTTGCCGGTGTCGTCTTCGGTCAGGGCAACGACCGATTCCAGCGCGGCGTCCAGCCACTGCGCGGCTTCCTTGTCGCGCGGAGCAGCCCACTCTTCGGGCCAGTTTTCGACGGCGAACATGAAGCCCAGCGCCCAGACCTGGCCGAACGAAGGAATCTCCTGGCCTTCCATTTCAGCGCGCTCTTCCTCGGGCAGGCTGGCGATCGCGCCGCGCATGTCCATGGCCTCGGGCTGGAACGTGCGTTCGTCGTCGAGCGTCTTCACGTCGGCGTCGAGCTGCTGGGAAACTTCATCCCAGCGTGCCTGCCACAGCGCGAGGAAACGTTCCTGCTGCTCGATGTCCTTGAACGCTTCGATCTTGGGCAGGGGCTGGCCTTCGGCGGCTTCGAGTTCGGCGCCGTCGCCCAGCAGCATGGGCAGGTACTCCGCGGCGGGAATCGCACGGCGCGTGCAGACCAGGGCCGTGAGGAAACCGTCGCAGAATTCCCACTGGGGAATTTCTTCGCCGCGCGAACGCAGGTCTTCGAGAATCAGGTCCAGCTCTTCGAGCGCGTCGCCGTCCAGGGCTGCTTCGGCGGCCGCCAGGTCTTCATCGGCGGGAATGGGAGTGTTTTGTTCGGTCATGGTGGAAACTTTCGTGGAGGCCGCAGCCCTCACAGGAGCGCGACACGGCCGGGGCTGCGCGTGCACGCAGCAGACAATTGCCGGCAGTGTAGCCGCCCGGCATAGTCACAGCCGGGCATGGGAGTATCCCGGCGCGCGCCGGCGCCGGTGGGATTCAGCCCGCGAGCGCGGCTTCGGGCTGGGACGCGAACAGCAGATTGCCCACCGTCGCACCGCGCAACGCCAGGCGCTTGCGCAGTACCAGCACCGCCTTGTCCTTGCTCAGCAGCAAGGCGCGGTGCTGCACCGCGAGTGCGAGAAAATGCTGGTCGTCGGGGTCCTTGCAGACGATCTGTATCGCGGGTGCTTCCGGCTGATAGTCGACGCCGGCATCGAAAGCCGCGAGCACGCCGGCCGTGCTCAGGCCGTAGAAAGCGACGCGCGGCGCGATCTGTGGATAACCCAGAACGCGCTCGAGTTCCACGCGCTGCGCGGCATCGGCGATCCAGTGCAGCGCGCCTTCGGCAAGCAAGGCGCGCACGGGCGCGATCGCCGGGTCGTTGAAGACCAGCAGATCGAGCACCATGTTGGTATCGAGCACCAGGGGCCGCGGCAGTGCGCCGTCCACGGCCGCATGGGCCGCGTTGCACTGCGGCCAGCGCAGCACGATCTTCATGCCTGGGGAGCAGCGCCGTCGGCGTTCTTGCGCGGCTTGACCGCGCCCTTGATCATGTCGAAGCGGAACATGCGGCATTCGATGGGGCCGTTCCACAGCGGCACGCGGCGCGACTCCTTGAGGCGCATCTTGCCGGGCAGCTTGAGGTCGGGCGTGAGCATCCATGCCTGCCAGCCGCTGTAATTCTTCTTCCAGTGCGAAGCCAATTCGTTGAAGAATTCGACGCCGTCTTCGGTCTGCGCGGTTTCGCGGCCCACCTGCTCCACCTGGCCCATGCGCTCGGCCGCATTGCGGCCCGCGGTACCGGCCGCGGCGATACGCTCGCCGTAAGGCGGGTTCAGCACCATCACGCCGGGCTGCTCGCAAGGCGGCATGCGCTGCAGCGCGTCACCGCCGCGCAGATTCACGGCCCGGGCCACGCCCGCGCGCTCGGCATTGCGTTCGGCGAAGTCGACCATGCGGTGCGAGACGTCCGAGCCGTAGATGCCCACCGGGCTTTCGCAGATCGCATCTTCGGCCTGGCGCACGATCGCTTCCCAGACATGGGGCTGGAACGGCACGAGCTTCTCGAACGCAAAGCGGCGCTGGATGCCTGGAGGAATCTTGCAGGCGATCTGGGCCGCTTCGATCACCACCGTGCCGCTGCCGCAGCAGGGGTCATACAGCGGCTGCGGGTTGTCGCCGTGCGGATCCCAGCCGGTGGCGGCGATCATCGCCGCGGCCAGCGTTTCCTTGAGCGGCGCATCGCCCTTGTCTTCACGCCAGCCGCGCTTGAACAGCGCTTCGCCCGAAGTGTCGATATAGATCGTCGCTTCGTCCGTGGTGAGGTGCAGGTGCACGCGCAGATCGGGGTAGCGGGTCTCGACGTCGGGACGCACCCCGGTCTTGGCGCGGAAGCGGTCGGCGATCGCGTCCTTGACGCGCAGCGCGGCGAAATTCAGGCTGGTCAGCGGGCTGTGCTGAGACGTGACTTCGATCTTGAAGCTCTGGCGCGTGGTGAACCAGATTTCCCAGGCCACTTCGCTGGCCGCGCGGTACAGGTCGTTCTCGCTGCGGTATTGCGAAGTCGACAGTTGCACCAGCACGCGCTGCGCGAGGCGGCTGTGCAGGTTCAGCAGCAGCGCGTCGCGCCACGAGGCGCGCAGCATCACGCCGCCACGGCCGACGAGCAGGTCGTGTCCCGTGAGCCCCGTGATACGGTGGGCCTCTTCGGCCAGATAGTCCTCAACGCCGGCGGCGCAGGGCAAAAACAGTTGCAGTTGATTCATAGCAGGGGGGCAAGGATACGCGTTTGCCGTGAAGTGCGAACATTCGAGGTCATGTTGCCAGACCCTGGCGTCTACAGCGACTTGCGCAGATTGGCCGGCGCGATCTTCAGCACGTCGCGGTATTTGGCCACGGTGCGGCGTGCGCACTCGATGCCCTGCTCCTTGAGCATGTCGGCCAGCTGGCTGTCCGACAGCGGCTTGAGCGGGTTTTCGGCCGCAACGAACTGCTTGATCAGCGCGCGCACCGCCGTGCTCGACGCATTGCCGCCGGTCTCGGTGCCCAGGCCCGAACCGAAGAAATACTTGAGTTCATAGGTGCCCATGGGCGTCGACATGTACTTGGCCGTGGTCACGCGGCTGATCGTCGACTCGTGCAGGCCCAGCTCGTCGGCGATGTCGCGCAGCACCAGCGGGCGCATCGCCAGTTCACCATGGGTGAAGAAATTCTTCTGCCGCTGCACGATGGCCTGCGACACGCGCAGGATGGTGTCGAAGCGCTGCTGAATGTTCTTGATGAACCAGCGCGCCTCCTGCAGTCGCTGCTGCAGCCCCGCATGCCCTTCGCTGCCCTTGTGGCCGCGCAAGGCGTTGGCATAAATGTCGTGCACGCGCAGCCGCGGCATCACGTCGGGATTGAGCTGCACGCTGAACTGCGGCTGGCCGTCGCCGCTGCTGCGCGCCATCTTGCGCACCAGTACATCGGGCACGATCAGGTTGCGCTCCACATCGGCAAAGCGCCGGCCGGGCCGGGGCTCGAGCCGCGCGATCAGGGCCATGGACGCGCGAATGCGTTCGTCGCTCGCGCCACAGGCCTGCATCAGCCGGCGCACATCGCGCCGGGCCAGCAGATCCATGGGTTGCTCGCAGATGCGCAAGGCGGTCTGCACGGTCGCGGCATCGGTCTGTTCGTCGTCGAGCTGCGCGAGATGCTGGAGTTGCAGCGTGAGGCATTCGGCAAGGTTGCGCGCGCCCACGCCCACGGGTTCCAGCGACTGCAGCAGGCGCAGCGCCACCGTGAAGTGGTGCACCAGCTCTTCCTGCTCCTCGAGCGCATCGGGCCCGGCCAGGCCCGCGGCAAGTTCCTCGAGCGGATCTTCGAGATAGCCATGTTCGTTGAGCGACTCGATCATGAAGCGCAGCGCCGCGCGATCGACATCGCCCAGGCGCAGCGACAGCGCCTGGCGGTGCAGGAAATCGGTCAGCGACTCGTGGCCGTGGGCCAGATCCTGGGCTTCGGTGTCGTCATCGCCGCTGCGTGCACGCGCTTCGCCGCCCCACTCGCTGTCGTCGGGCGCGAGGTCGGAGCTGCCGTCGCCTTCCCAATCGGGCGCGGCATCGGCCGCGGCCGTGACTTCGCTGCCGTCGGTTTCGCTGCTGCTGGATTTTTCGCTGGTCGACGCGGTCGACGCATACGCGTCGTCGGCATAGTCGTCGCGCTGTGCCGGCACATCGGACTGCGCCAGGCCGAATTCCTCGCGCTCGGCTTCTTCAGCGGTGCGTTCCAGGAACGGGTTGTCGTCGAGCATGTGCTCGACTTCCTGGCTCAACTCCAGCGTCGAGAGCTGGAGCAGCCAGATCGATTGCTGCAACTGGGGCGTGAGTGCGAGATGCTGCGATACGCGTAGAGACAGACCCGGCTTCAACAGCATTCCCCCTCAAACCGACACAAGCTCGTGCACATGGCGCTCACATCCTGAAGTGCTCGCCGAGGTACACCCGGCGTACATCGGCGTTTTCCACGATCTCCGCGGGCGTGCCCTGCGCGAGCACATGGCCGTCGCTGATGATGAAAGCGTGATCACAGATGCCCAGCGTTTCGCGCACGTTGTGGTCGGTGATCAACACACCGATGCCCCGCGCCTTGAGAAAGCCGATGATGCGCTGGATCTCGATCACGGCGATGGGATCGATGCCCGCAAAAGGCTCGTCCAGCAGAATGAAGCGCGGCTGGGTGGCCAGCGCGCGCGCGATTTCGACGCGCCGGCGTTCACCGCCCGACAGCGCCAGCGCAGGCGACGCGCGCAGATGATCGACGCGCAGCTCCTGCAGCAGCGCCAGCAGGCGGCGCTCGATTTCGTCGCGCGCCAGCGGCTTGCCGTCATCGTCGCGCTGCAACTCGAGCACCGCGCGCACGTTGTCTTCGACGCTGAGCTTGCGGAAGATCGACGCTTCCTGCGGCAGATAAGACAGCCCCAGGCGCGAACGCTGGTGGATAGGCATGTTGCCGACCGCCTGGCCGTCGATGAAGATATCGCCGGCATCGCAGCGCACCAGGCCCACGATCATGTAGAACGACGTGGTCTTGCCCGCGCCGTTGGGGCCCAGCAGGCCCACGACCTCGCCTTTTTGCACGGCCAGTGAAACGTCCTTGACCACCTTGCGGCTGCCATAGGATTTGGCCAGGTGCTTGACTTCGAGGCGGCTGGATTCAGGCGGGGTTGGGTTCACGGAACGCAGCTCATTTCTTCGGTTCGATGGTCATGCTGGGGCGCAGGTTCGCGGCCGGAGCGGGCGCGGGCGCCGGCGGCAGCTCCTTGGGCGCGAGCACGGCGCGCACCCGCCCGCCCGAAGCCGTGCTGCCGCTGCCCGGCGAGCGCGCCTGGCCGTCGACGGTGAACACATCGGTGAGGTTGTTGTAGACGATCACCGCGCCCGTGATCTCGTCGCTCAGCGCCGTGCCGCGGTAGCGGCGCAGCTCGCCGCGGCGGATCAGCTTGACGTTGTCGGCCTTGCCGTCGTATTCGATGACTTCGGCCTCGCCTTCGACATACTCGTCGGGCGCGCCCGGCAAGGTGTCGCGCTTTTGTCGGAAAAACGCGCGCTTGCCCGGCGCCGCGATCACGGTACCGAACTGGTAGCCCTCGGCATCCTGGCGCACGTCGAGCTGCGCGCCGCGCAGCACGACCGTGCCCTTGGTCATCACCACGTTGCCGGTGAAGACGCTGGTCTGCTTGAGTTCATCGTGGCGCAGTGCATCGGCCTCGATGTTCATGGGCTTGTTGCGGTCGGCCTTTTCGGCCTGCACCGCGCCGCAGACAAGGGCGGAAAGCAAAAGGAGGGGGAGTAGGCGTTTTTTCATGGAGGGCACGAATCTTGCAGCCATTGTAGGGCGTGTCACCCATTAATTCGCCACCCCCCGGCTGGAACCTGGGGATGATGATGGGACTGACAGGCGCGCGGAAACAAAAAAGCCCGCGCAAGGCGGGCTCGAAACACATGCGCCAGGGGCTATCAGCCCTTGCGGCTCACGGTGATCAGGTGGTCGGTCACGCGCAGCACGTTGGCCATGTTGCCAGCCATCGTACCGTCGGTGTAGAAGCGGCCGGCGACGCCGATCGAAGGCACGCCTTCGACGTTGTAATCCTGCTGCAGCTGGGTCGCCTTGCGCACCTGGTTGGAGACGGTGAACGAGTTGTAGCTTTCCTTGAACTTGTTCACGTCCACGCCCTGCTTGCCGACCCATTCGAAAATGTCGTCGTCCTTGGCCAGGCGGTTGCGCTCGACGTGGATCGCGCGGAACACCTTGGCGTGGACTTCATCGAGCTTGCCCATGGCGAGCAGCGCGTAGTACAGCTTTTGCTGGGGAACGAAGCTCGCGTTGAAGCCCACGGGCACGCGCTGCACCACCACATCGGCCGGCGCTGCCGACTTCCAGGCCGCGAATGCGGGCTCGAAGGCGTGGCAGTGCGGGCAGCTGTACCAGAAGAACTCGATCACTTCGACCTTGCCGGCGCCAGCCGTGGTCGCCACGGGCTTGGCCAGCTTGGTGTAATCCTTGCCTTCCTTGAACGCAGCCTGTGCCAGCGCAGGCGTGGCGACGAAGGAAAAAGCGGAAGCGGAAGCTGCCGCTGCGGCAGCCAGGGAAAACTCACGGCGTTTCATGAAACAACACTCCTTGTTCGGTTCTGATAGGTCAGAGGGCGCGCGCGCGGAAAAGTTCAGCGCTGCACTCGCACCAGCGCGGAATCGACGCCCGCGCCTTCGAGCTTGCCCTTGAGCTGCTCGGCGTCATCGCGCTTGCCGAACGGGCCTACGCGCACGCGAAACACCGTGCGGCCGTTCTGCTCGCGCTCGCTGACGCGCGACTCCCAGCCCAGCATGGCCAGCTTGGCGCGCTGTGCTTCGGCGTCGGACGGGCTGCGGAAGGCGCCGGCCTGCACGAAGTAATTGAAGCTTTCCGCGGCGCTGGCTTCGGCCGACTTGGCCTTGACCAAATCGCCGAGCGGATCACCCGACGCTGCCGCCTTGGGGTCCGCCTTGGCGTCTGGCTTGGTGCTTGCCGGGGCCGTCGCGGTCACGGGGGCCGTGGGCGCCGTCGTGGCCGGGGCTTCGGTAGGCGCAGGCGTCACGCCCGTCGTCACCGGCGCCACGGCGCCGCTGGACACGGTACCGGTCGCCGCATCGGGAGCCGCCGGCACGGTGATGCGCGCGGGGTTCTTGCCGTACAGCGGCGAGTTCGGGTCCCAATCCTTGTTCTTCTTGGCCTCGGCCGCGTCCTGATCGGCGTTCTTCGACGATTTGCTCAGGAAGGGGACGGGGACCTTGCTGACGTACACCGCCACGCCAAGGGCTGCGCCCAGGCCGACGATGATGCCAAGAATGATCCCGAGAATGGTGCCGCCGCGTTGCTGTTTCTTCATGATGTGATCGGTTTACATGCGTTCTGGAGCGGACACGCCCAGCACTGCGAGACCATTGTGCAACACCTGGCGGGTCGCGCTGATCAACGCCAGGCGCGCCAGCTTCACGGCTTCGTCGTCGACCAGAATGCGCTCGGCGTCGTAGTAGCTATGGTAGGCAGCAGCCAGATCACGCAGATAGAACGTCACATCATGCGGAGCATTGCCCTGCGCCGCGGCGGTCAGCATGTCGGGGTACTTGGCCAGCTGCAGCATCAGCGCCTGGGCCTGAGGGCCCTCGAGCGCCGACAGGTCGACGGTGTTGAGCGTGGCCGCGTCACCGCCCCAGGCCTTGAGCACCGAGCAGATGCGCGCATGCGCGTACTGCACGTAGTACACCGGGTTGTCGTTGTTCTGCGCCACGGCCAGATCGACATCGAACGTGTATTCGGTATCGGGCTTGCGACTCAGCAGGAAGAAGCGCACCGCGTCCTTGCTGGTCCATTCGATCAGATCGCGCAGCGTCACATACGAGCCCGCGCGCTTGCTGATCTTGACTTCCTCGCCGCCACGCACCACGCGCACCATGGTGTGCAGCACGTAATCGGGGTAGCCCAGCGGAATGCCCACATCAGCGGCCTGCAGGCCCGCGCGCACCCGGGCGATCGTGCCGTGGTGGTCGGTGCCCTGGATGTTGATGACCTTGCTGAAGCCGCGTTCCCACTTGGCGATGTGATAGGCCACATCGGGCACGAAGTAGGTGTAGCCGCCGTCGCGCTTGCGCATCACCCGGTCCTTGTCGTCACCGTAGTCGGTCGACTTGAGCCACAGCGCATCGTCGAGTTCGTAGGTGTGGCCGTTGGCGATCAGGCGCTCGACCGTGCGGTCCACGCGGCCCGAGGTGTAGAGGCTGGACTCGAGGTAGTACTCGTCGAAGCGCAGGTTGAATGCCTGCAGATCCTTGTCCTGCTCGTTGCGCAGATAGGCAACGGCGAACTGGCGGATGTTGTCCTGGTCTTCGACATCGCCGTTGGCGGTGAACTCGCGGTCGTCGGCCTTGACGGTCTTCTTCGCGAGGAAGTCGTTGGCGATGTCCTGGATGTAGTCGCCGTTGTAGAACGCCTTGCTGGCCGGATTCTCGGGATCGACGGGCCAGCAGTCATCGCCGGGCTTGAAGCCCTTGGCGCGCAGCTGCGTGCTGTTGGTCAGCGTCTGGATCTGCACGCCCGCGTCGTTGTAATAGAACTCGCGGTGCACGTCCCAACCCTGGGTCGAGAACAGATTGCACAACGCATCGCCGAGCGCGGCCTGGCGGCCATGGCCCACATGCAGCGGACCCGTGGGGTTGGCGGAGACAAACTCGACCAGCAGCTTTTCCGAACGGGAAGGCTGCTGACCGAACGCCTGCGCCGCCGACAGCACTTCGCGCACAATTTCCTGCTTTGCCGCGGGCTTGAGTCGCACGTTCAGAAAGCCGGGGCCGGCGATCTCGAGCGCATCGACCCAGCGCGTGAACGCCGGCGTGGCCATCAGCGCATCGCTGAGCGTCTGCGCCAGCTGTCGCGGATTCTGCTTGGCGGCCTTGGCCAGCTGCATGGCGGCCGTGCAGGCGTAATCGCCATGCGCAGCCACCTTGGGGGATTCGAAAGCGGCGCGCGCACCGGCGCCGGGCGACAATTTTTCCAGCTCAGCGGCCAGGGCCGCGAGCAATTCCAGTTTGACGGAGAGCATCGCGGGATTTTACGTGCCCGCCCCGCTTTGTGCCGCCAGCGAGAATTCGACCGTGTGGCATATGTGCGTCAGCCGCTGAACATGCGTCCAGCGCCCCCGTTCGCCCTGAGCCTGTCGAAGGGCCATCGACGGCTCTTACATCCCCCGTGCCCAGAACACCGCGATCACGGCAATCACCGGCACCAGATGCGCCTGCACCATGATCCAGCGGCGCGTGCTGCCCACGTCCTGCGCATCGGGCAGCGCCTGGCCGGCAGCCAGGCCGCGCACCCAGCGGCGGAAGGTGAGCGACGGCTTGATCGACAGCCCGGCGACCAGCACGAACAGCGTCATCTTCACATGGAACAGCGGCTGCGAGACATACCAGGAGATGCCCTTGGTACCCCAATACAGCCGCGCGAGTCCGGTGAGCAGCAGCGCCACCGCGGCCACCAAATAGATCACATCGAGCCGCGCGAGCCGGCGCACGACCGCGGCGTTCATCCATTCGGTGCGGCACAGCGCCGCCTGGCTCGATAGAAAGACCACCAGGGTCAGGATGGCAAGAATATGCAGGGCGGCGAGCGTGGCTTCGAGGGTCATGGGGCAACTCCGTTTTTCCAGAATTCAGCTTGTTGATAGTGGTGCTTCAGGTAGTCGATCCACAGCCGCACGCGCAATGGCATGTGCTTGCGCTGGGGGAAGACCACATAGATGCCGTTGGGCGGCGCGGCGAACTCTTCGAGCACGGGCACGAGGCGGCCCGCGGCGATTTCCGCTTCGACTTCCCAGGTGCTGCGCCAGGCAATGCCCCAGCCGCCCAGACACCAATCATGCAGCACCTGTCCGTCCGAGCAGTCCAGCGGTCCGCCCGACTTGAAATGCACGACGTCGTGCGTGCTCTGATCGGGCTGCGGAATGCGAAAGGCCCAGCCCCGCGTCTGCGATGCATCGCTCGACAGCGTGAGGCAGTCGTGCTGCGCCAGCTCGCTGGGGTGGGCGGGCGTGCCGCGGCGCGCCAGATAGGCGGGCGTGGCCACGCACAGGCGGCGGTTGTCGGCGATGCGCACGCTCACCAGCGACGAATCAGGCAGATCGCCGACGCGCACCGCGCAGTCGAAGCCTTCGCCCGCCAGATCCACCACGCGGTCGCTGAGATTGAGCGAAATGCTGACTTCGGGATGCAGATCCCGAAAGCGCGGTACCAGCGGCGCGACATGGCGCCGGCCGAAGCCCGCGGGCGCGGTGATGCGCAAATGGCCCGTGGCCTTGACGCCGCCGGCCGAGACGCTGGCCTCGGCATTCGCGACATCGCCGAGCAGCCGCTGGCAGTCTTCGAGAAACGCACTGCCTTCGTGCGTCAGAGAGATGCGCCGCGTGGTGCGCACCATGAGCTTGACGCCCAGATGTTCTTCGAGCGCGTCAAGCCGCCGCCCCATGATGGCCGGGGCCACGCCTTCGGCCTTGGCCGCCGCCGTGAGGCTGCCTTTGGTGGCCACCGACACAAATGACTCGAACGCCTTGAGTTTGTCCATGCTGGGATTATGGAGACAAAGCCCGACACCGGCGTGCAGATACCTCTGCGGCGCGCTGCGCCATGGCCTGCGCGCTCACTTTTGCGTAAAAGTCACGAGTTCTGCACTTTTGAAGCGGTTTATGGGCACAAACAATTCAAATACAGTAGCTCCATCTCCTGCGCTGATCGCAGCGATGCCCCTTTTTCCATTCCGAGGTTTATTCCATGACCGATCGCACCACCGTCCACGGCCTGCAGGTAGCCAACGAACTGCACCAATTCATCAATGACCAGGTGCTGCCCGGCACGGGCGTCGCCCCCGCGACGTTCTGGCAAGGCTTCGACGCCCTGGTCAGCGACCTGGCCCCGCGCAACGCGGCGCTGCTCGCCGAGCGCGACCGCCTGCAGACCGAGCTCGACACCTGGCACAAGGCCCACCCCGGCCCGATCACCGACATGGCCGGCTACCGCAGCTTCCTGAGCCGCATCGGCTACCTGGTCGAGCCGCCGCAGAACGTGCAGGCCACGACCACGGGCGTGGACGCCGAACTCGCGACCCAGGCCGGCGCCCAGTTGGTGGTGCCTATCCTCAACGCCCGCTATGCACTCAACGCCGCCAACGCGCGCTGGGGCTCGCTGTACGACGCGCTCTACGGCACCGACGTGATCAGCGAAGCCGAGGGCGCCGAAAAGGGCAAGGGCTACAACCCCGTGCGCGGCGCCAAGGTCATCGCCTTCGCGCGCAACGTTCTCGACCAGTCGGCGCCGCTGGCCACGGGCTCGCACCAGCAGGCCGCGCTGTACGCCGTCGTCAACGGCCAGCTGAGCGTCACGCTCACCGACGGCCAGATCTCCGGCCTCAAGAACCCCGAAAAATTCGTCGGCTATCAAGGCAGTGCAGAGGCGCCCTCGTCGGTGCTGCTCAAGAACCATGGCTCGCACCTCGACATCCGCATCGACCGCGGCACGGCCATCGGCAAGACCGATGCGGCCGGCGTCAGCGATGTGGTGCTCGAATCCGCGCTGTCGACCATTCTCGACCTGGAAGACTCGATCGCCGCCGTCGATGCCGAAGACAAGGTGCTGGGCTACAGCAACTGGCTGGGCATCCTCAAGGGCACGCTGACCGAATCCTTCGACAAGGGCGGCAAGACCGTGACCCGCGGCCTCAACCCCGACCGCGAATACACCGGCGCCGACGGCCAGCCGCTCAAGCTGCATGGCCGCTCGCTGATGTTCGTGCGCAATGTGGGCCACCTGATGACCAACCCGGCCATCCTCTGGGGCGCCGAAGGCAAGGAAATTCCCGAAGGCATTCTCGACGCCATGGTCACTACGGCGATCGCGCTGCACGACCTCAAGGGCCTGGGCGCCAACGGCATCCGCAACAGCCGCGAAGGCTCGGTCTACATCGTCAAGCCCAAGATGCACGGCCCGGCCGAAGCCGCGTTTGCCGATGAACTGTTCGGCCGCGTCGAACAGGTGCTGGGCCTGCCGGCGAACACCGTCAAGCTGGGCATCATGGACGAGGAACGCCGCACCAGCGTCAACCTCAAGGCCTGCATCGCCGCCGCCGCCGCGCGCGTGGCCTTCATCAACACCGGCTTCCTGGACCGCACGGGCGACGAAATGCACACCGCGATGCACGCCGGCCCCATGGTCCGCAAGGCCGACATGAAGACCAGCGCCTGGCTGCCCGCCTATGAGCGCAGCAATGTGCTGATCGGCCTGGGCCTGGGCCTGCGCGGCCGCGCACAGATCGGCAAGGGCATGTGGGCCATGCCCGACCTGATGGCCGACATGCTGCAGCAGAAGATCGCCCACCCCAAGGCCGGCGCCAACACCGCCTGGGTGCCCTCGCCCACGGCCGCCACGCTGCATGCGCTGCACTACCAGCAGGTCAACGTCGCCGAGATCCAGGCCGAACTAGAAAAGACCAATGCAGACGCCGCGCGCGACGACCTGCTCGCGGGCCTTCTGCAGGTGCCCGTGGTCAAGGAAGCCAAGTGGTCCGACGCCGAACGCCAGCAGGAACTCGACAACAACGTCCAGGGCATCCTGGGCTATGTGGTGCGCTGGGTCGACCAGGGCGTGGGCTGCTCCAAGGTGCTCGACATCCACAACGTGGGCCTGATGGAAGACCGTGCGACGCTGCGCATCTCGAGCCAGCACATCGCCAACTGGCTGCTGCACGGCGTGGTGAGCGCAGGCCAGGTGCGCGAAACCTTCGAGCGCATGGCGGCCATCGTCGACCAGCAGAACGCAGGCGACCCGCTGTACCGCCCCATGGCCGGCCATTTCGACAGCTCCTACGCCTACCGCGCGGCCTGCGATCTGGTGTTCAAGGGCCTGGAACAGCCTTCGGGCTACACCGAGCCCCTGCTGCACGCCTGGCGCCAGAAGGTCAAGGCCGCGGCCTGACCGATTCCAGAACGGGCGCGGCCCTGCGCCCTGCCCGTTCGCACTGAGCACACTCCGTTCGTCCTGAGCCTGCCTCGCCGGCCGCGTCGAAGGATGAACGGCCTGCCCTCAAAATTGTTTAGCGCGCATGGCACACCCAGGCGCCCTACACTTGCGCATGTCCCGCCCTGCCGCGCCCCCCGACCCCACCCGTTGCCCCCTGTGCGGCCGCAGCAATCAATGCGCGGTCGTCGCGGCCACGCCGCCCGAAGACTGCTGGTGCATGGGCGCAACCATCGCCCCCGCCACGCTGGCGCAGATACCCGACAGCGCGCGCGACCAGGCCTGCCTGTGCCCGGCCTGCGCCGCGCTGGCGCCCGTGCCGACGGGTGAATAAGCGCCAGACCGCCGATATGATGTCTGTTTTTTCCCAGGAGTTTTCATGCCTACGTACCACGTTGAAATGATGGAAGGCCGCACCATCGAACAGAAGAAGAAGCTCGTCGCGGAAATCACCCGCGTGAGCGTCGAAGTCCTGGGCGGCTCGCCCGAGTCGGTCGACATACTGATCACCGATGTGAAGCGCGAAAACTGGTCCACAGGCGGCGTGCTCTGGTCCGAACGCAGCTGATACCCCACCACGCTTCCGGTGCAATGCCAGAAGCGCCCAGGCTGCCGCAGACCCGCGGCGGCGCTTGACGACGGGTTTGCAGCGCAGTTTGGCGCCCCCGTCGCGTCCCATACCAGCACTATCCCCCCGCATTGCACACTTTTCGTGCACAGAAGCCGCTGTGGAAGTTAGGCTATAGGCTCACGCCGCGCTTTTTTCTTTGTTTTCCCCGACCTCACCATGTGCCAGCTTCTTGGAATGAATTGCAACACCCCGACCGACGTGCGCTTTAGCTTCAGCGGCTTTGCGCAGCGCGCGGGCAATACCGGTGATCACACCGACGGCTGGGGCATTGCGTTCTTCGAGGAAAAGGGACTGCGCCACTTCGTCGACCACCAGCGCGCCGTGACATCGCCCGTGGCCCAGCTGATACGCGAATACCCGATCAAAAGCTGCAACGTCATCGCGCATATCCGCAAGGCCACCCAGGGCGTGACCAGCCTGCAGAACTGCCACCCCTTCGTGCGCGAGCTGTGGGGCCGCAACTGGGTGTTTGCGCACAACGGCGACCTCAAGGCATACGCGCCCAAGCTGCATTCCCATTTCCGCCCCATAGGCGACACCGACAGCGAGCGCGCTTTCTGCTGGATCATGCAGGAGCTGTGGAAGTCGCACGCCGGCCTGCCCAGCATCGAGGAACTGACCCATACGCTGCGCGATCTCGCGGCGCGCATCGCGCCGCACGGCACCTTCAACTTCCTGCTGTCCAACGGCGAAGCGCTCTGGGCCCATGCGACGACCGCGCTGTGCTACACCGAGCGCCGCCATCCCTTTCCCCAGGCGCAGCTGGCGGACGAAGATCTGAGCGTCGACTTCGCGCATGAAACCACGCCCAACGACCGCGTCGCGATCATCGTCACCGCACCGTTGACCAAAAACGAGGAATGGACGCATTTCAAGACCGGCGAACTCAAGGTGTTTGTCAACGGCAGCTGCCTGTCGCAGCCTGCCTAGGCCTTGTACCAGCCCAGGCGCGGCCCGAGGTCACCAGTGCAGCTTGAGGCCCGCGAAGACCTGCACGCCGCTCTTCACACGCGCGTCGCCGCCGTTGGCCCAACGGTGTCCCACTTCACCATATAGGCTGGTGCGCTGGTTCAACTGCAGGGTGCCGCCTGCGGCCAGCTCGGTGGTGGTGTAACCGCCCTGGGTCCGGATGTCGGTGGTGGCGACCGGCGTGATGAAGCGCGCTCCATCCACCGTGCGGCTGGCCTTGTAGACGTTGATACGGCCATAAGGCTGGAACTGGCCCGCGGAAGTGTCCAGGCTGGCCTTGATGCGCATGCCCAGACGCAGTGTCCAGTCGCTTTCCACCTTGTGCTGCACCGTCGCCATGCTCAGCGCCGTGTCGTCCAGACGGATATGGCGATAGATGATCTGGGCCTGGGGTTCGATCTGCCACTGGCTGTCGATCGCGAACGCCTTGCCGACCTCGAGCGATGCCAGCCAGCCATCGCCCTTGACGCGCGACTGGCTGCCATCGACCGCATGCAACTGGCTGCGATAGCCCGCCCGCTGCAACACGCCGTCGGCATAGAAACCTGCGGCATCCTGCCAGGTGCCGTAAGCCCCAAGATACCGGCTTTGCAGACGGTTGAAACCCGCGGACTCGTACCCGAGGCCATTGGCCAGGCCGTTGACGCTCATATTGCCTTCAAGCTGGCCCAAATACACGCCGGCCTTCACGCCCTGCTCGGCATAGAGATCATGGCCCACCTGGAAACCATCGAGGTGGCCGCGGCTTTGCGGGGCGACCGTGCCGGTTTGGCGAATATTGGAATCGGCGCGCACAAGGCGGCCCCAGGCACGCAGTTCATTCCCTGCATCGCTGGCTTCATCGCCCATGCGCTTGTGCAGATCGCCCAGCATGGTCAGATCGCCCTGGCGCAATTGAGTCGGCAGGGCCGAGACCAACGGCATTTCCACTCGATACGACAACTGCGGGCCCAGGTCCTGCACCGGCGGGGCCGCGGTGACAGCGTCCACTGGCGGCACTTCGGGTGCTGCCGCTTCGGCATCCTGCGTCGCGCCCTGCGGTACGCCAGGAATATGCTCCGCGCTCGCCTCAGGCACGTCGTCGGTCGCCACCATACGCACAGGCTCGGTGGCTGGCGCAAGCACGGGGTGAACCGGACTCATTTGAACGACATCGAGTTGGGCGGCAGTCGGGCTGTCCACCACAGGCTGTGCCGCGGACTGGCTCTCAACAGGCACCGATGGTCGAACCTGCGCGGCACGCGCCGCAATTTCTGCGCGCAATTGCGCTGGCAGGGCCGGTCGAGCAGCCGCTGCTATGGGTGGATTGCCCATGACGGGCTGCGGTGCTGCGGGTTGAGGCGGATTCAGTTGAACACCGCTGAGCTGGGCTACCGTGGGTCGATTGCCCATGACGGGCTGCGGTGCCACGGGTTGAGTCGGATTCAGCTGAACGCCACTGAGCGGGGCTGCGGTGGGTCGATTGCCCATGACGGGCTGCGGTGCCGCGGGTTGAGTCGGATTCAACTGAACGCCGCTGAGCTGGGCTGCGGTGGGTCGATTGCCCAGCGCAGCCTGAGGTGCCGCGGGTTGAGTCGGATTCAGCTGAACGCCACTGAGCTGGGCTGCGGTGGGTCGATTGCCCATGACGGGCTGCGGTGCCACGGGTTGAGTGGGATTCAGCTGAACGCCACTGAGCTGGGCTGCGGTGGGTCGATTGCCCAGCGCAGCCTGAGGTGCCACGGGTTGAGTCGGATTCAGCTGAACGCCGCTGAGTTGGGCTGCGGTGGGTCGAGTGCCCAGCGCAGCCTGAGGTGCCGCGGGTTGAGTCGGATTCAGCTGAACGCCAC
>NZ_JAHCDD010000083.1 GCF_018413525.1 Acidovorax sp. CCYZU-2555 | reverse complement strand
AAGGCCTGCGTGGCCTACGCGCTGGCCGGCGCGGGCCTGCTGGCCGCGAGCCTGCTGCTGCTGCGCACGCAGGACGATGTGCGCCAGCTGCAAAGCTCGCCGCCCGATCTGGTCGAACAGCAGCGGCGCATCAGCGCCATGCTGGGCCTGCCCAGCCCCGCGCAGTTCTATCTGGTGCGCGCGGACAGCGCCGAGCAGGTGCTGGCGCGCGAGGAAGCGCTGACGCAGCGGCTGCAGCCGCTGGTGGCCCAGGGCCATATCGGCGGCTGGAGCGCGGTGTCCGACTGGGTGCCTTCCGCAGCCCAGCAGGCACGCGATGCGCAACTGCTGGCCAGGGTCGAGCCCGCCGTGCTCGCGGCCGTGAACCAGGCGCTGGGCGAACGCATGCAGCGCCCGGCTTTTGCCGACAAGGCCTTGACGGTCGACGACTGGCTCGCACAACCGATCTCCGCCGCGGGGCGCGCGCTCTGGCTGGGCGAGGTCGGCGGGCAGTGGACCAGCGTGGTGATGTTGCGCGGTCTGCACGACCGGGCCGTGCTGGCGCAGCTCGATGCCGCGGGCCAAGGCCTGGCCGGTGTGCGCTGGGTGGACAAACCCGCGGATATTTCGTCGCTGCTGGCGCGCTACCGGGTTTCGATGACCTGGCTGCTGGTGCTGGGCCATGCGCTGGTGCTCGCGGCCCTGTGCTGGCGCTTTGGTCGCCAGGCCTGGCGCGCCTGGGTGCCCACGCTGGCGGCATCGCTGGGCGTGGTCGCTTTCATGGCGCTCACCGGCCAGCCCTGGCAGCTCTTCAATGTGCTGGCGCTGGTGCTGCTGCTGGGCGTGGGCGTCGACTACGGCATTTTCCTGCTCGAGCACGAGGAAGACGGATCGGCCTGGCTGGCGGTGGTGATAGGCGCGGGCAGCACCTGGCTGTCGTTTGGCCTGCTGGGACTTTCGCAGACGCCGGCGCTCAAGGCTTTTGGCACGACGCTGATGGTGGGCCTGCCGCTGGTGCTGGTGCTCGCACCGACGCTGCGCGCGCGGGTCATCGCCAATGAATTTCAGAATCAAAACAAAGAGTGAACACTATGCAGCAGACAGATATTCTCATCATCGGCGCCGGTCCCGCAGGGGCCGTGGCCGCTGGCCTGCTGCGCAAGCAGGGGCGCCAGGTACTGATCCTGGAGCAGCAGTTTTTCCCGCGTTTTTCCATTGGAGAGAGCCTGCTGCCCCAGAGCATGGCCTACCTGGAAGAGGCCGGTTTCCTGCAGGATGTGGTCGAGGCCGGCTTCCAGTACAAGAATGGCGCGGCCTTCGCCAAGGGCGAGGCGCGCACAGCCTTTGATTTTCGCGACAAATTTTCGCCCGGCTGGGGAACGACCTACCAGGTGCAACGCGCGGACTTCGACAAGGTGCTGGCCGACGCCGCCGCCAAGGCCGGCGCCGAAATCCGCTACGGTCACACCGTGCTGGCCGTTGACGTGAGCGGCGCGCAGCCGCGCGTCACCGCGCGCGATACCGAAGGCCGCGAATACGCAGTGCAGGCGCAGTTCCTGCTCGATGCCAGCGGCTTCGGCCGCGTGCTGCCGCGGCTGCTGGCGCTGGAGACGCCGTCCAACTTTCCGGTGCGCGGCGCGCTGTTCACGCATATCGAGGACCGGATCGATCCGCAAGACATCGATCGCCAGAAGATTCTCATCAGCGTGCACCCGCAGCAGCAGGACGTGTGGTTCTGGACCATTCCGTTCTCGAACGGCCGCTGCTCGCAAGGCGTGGTGGCGACGCCCGAGTTTCTCGCGCGCTATGAAGGCACCGAGGCCCAGCGCCTGCAGGCCATCATTGCCGAAACGCCCAGCCTGGCGCATGTGCTGCGCAACGCGCGCTGGGACACTCCGGGACGCTCCATCACGGGCTATGCGGCCAATGTCAAGTCGCTGTGGGGGCCGGGCTTTGCGCTGCTGGGCAATGCGGGAGAGTTCCTCGACCCGGTGTTCTCCAGCGGCGTGACGATTGCCTTCAAGTCGGCGAGCCTGGCGACGCAATGCATAGCGCAGCAGGCCGCGGGCCAGGCGGTCGACTGGCAAAAACAATATGCCCAGCCGCTGCAGGCGGGCGTGAATGCCTTCCGCGCCTTTGTGCAGGGCTGGTATGACGGCGGCTTCCAGGACATCATCTTTCACGAACAACACAGCCCCGAGATCCGGCGCATGATCTCTTCCATCCTCGCCGGCTATGCCTGGGACCAGAACAACCCCTATGTGGCCGAGCCGCAGCGGCGCCTGCGCGTGCTGCAGGAGCTGTGCGCCCCCGCGGCGCTGGCTGTCGCATGATGCAGCGCCGGCGCATGGGTTGGCGCGGCGCGGCCGCGCTGGGCGTTCTGGTCGCGCTCGGCGGTTGTGCGTCGCCGCGGGAAGCCGCTGCGCCGGCCGCCGTGGCAGCGTCCGCGACGCCTTCGTCGGCCATGCCTTTGCTGCGGCTGGCGCCCGCGGCATTGGGGCGAACGCTGGCCTTGCAGCAGCAGCTGAGCGTGCGCGGCCCCGACGGCACGCAGCGCCACTTGCAGGCCTTGCTCGAAGCCGATGCGCGCGAGCTGCGCATCGCGCTGACATCGATGGGCCAGGTGCTGGCGCGCATGCGCTGGGACGGCGCGCAGCTCGACGTGCAGCGCTCGCGCCATTGGCCCGAGCAGGTCGCGCCCGAGCGCATTCTCAGCGATCTGCAACTTGCGCTGTGGCCTGTGGCGCAGATCGCCGCGGCCTTGCCGCCCGACTGGCAGCTGCTTGCTTCTGCCGACGGTACGCGCCGGCTGTTGCAGGCGGGCACCACGCGCATCGAAGTGCGTGAGCCCAGCCTCGGCGTGACGGAAATCGACTATCTGCAGGAAGGCTGGCAGCTGCGCATAGAGACGCTGGCGCTGCCTCAGGGCCAACCATGACGGCGCCGGTCTATCTGCAAGCCATGGGCGTGCTCAGCGCACTGGGCGCCGACGATGGCGCCATGCGTGCCGCGCTTTTCGCCACGCACTATCCCGACACCCTGCAGCACTCGCAGCGCTACAGCGCGCAGCGCACCTTGCCGCTGGGCATGCTGCCCGCGCACCTGGCCTTGCCTTGCCTGGACTTTGCCGCGCCCTCGCAGCGCAGCCGCAACAATGCGCTGGCGTGGGCTGCGGCGCAGCAGATCGCGCCGCAAGTGCAGGCGGCGATCGCGCAATTCGGCGCGCACCGCGTGGCGCTGGTCATCGGCACCAGCACCGCGGGCGTGGAGGAGGGCGAGGCCGCGGCGCGCGATCTTCGCCAGCACGGACAGTTTCCCGCAGGCTTTGACTACGCGCTGCAGGAAATGGGCAATGTGGCCTCGTTTCTCGCGCAGCAACTGGGCATCACCGGGCCCGCGCATGTGATTTCCACGGCCTGCTCGTCGGGCGCCAAGGCCTTGGCGTCGGCCGGGCGGCTGCTGCGTTCGGGCATGGCCGATGTGGTGATCGCGGGCGGCGTCGATGCGCTGTGCAGCTTCACGGTGGCCGGTTTCAGTGCGCTGGAGTCGGTGTCGGCCCAGCGCTGCAACCCGCTGTCGCGCCACCGCGACGGCATCAACCTGGGCGAAGCCGCGGCGCTGTTCGTCGTCGGCCGCACGCCAGGGCCGGTGCGCCTCGCGGGCTGGGGCGAGAGCCAGGACGCCCACCACATGTCGGCCCCCGACCCTTCGGGCAGGGGGGCAATGCAGGCCATGGCCCAGGCGTTGGCGCGGGCGGGAGTGCAGGCTGGCGACGTGGACTATGTGAACCTGCATGGCACGGCCACGCCGCACAACGATGCCATGGAAAGCCTTGCGGTGCACACCTTGCTGGGAACCGAAGTGCCCGTGAGTTCCACCAAGCCCCTGACCGGGCATACGCTGGCCGCGGCCGGAGCGCTGGAAGCGGCCGTGGCCTGGCAGGTGCTGGTCGACAATCCGCAAGGCTGCCTGCCCGTGCACTGGTGGGACGGCGCGGTCGATCCGGCCTTGGCGCCGCTGCGCTGGGTGACGCCCGGCATGGCACTGGGCCGACCTGCGAAGAAGGTGTTGAGCAATTCCTTTGCGTTTGGCGGCAGCAATGCGGCCTTGCTGCTGGCCGCAGAGTAGGAAGACAGGATGAGCGATTTTCTTGCTATCGAGAAATATGTGCCGCACCGCGGCAGCATGCTGCTGATCGAGCGCCTGCTCGAGGCGGGTGAGGAGCATGCGGTTGCCCAGGTGCGCGTGGCGCGCGACGGCATGTTCGTGCAGCAGCAAGGCGTGCCGTCATGGGTGGCCATCGAGTACATGGCCCAGACCGTTGCCGCCTGGGCCGGCTGGCGCGCCGTGGAAAACGGCGAGCCGGTCAAGATCGGCTTTCTGCTGGGCAGCCGCAAGTTCGAGGCCATGCAGGCGTTTTTTGCGCCTGCAGCGGTCTTGCGCGTCGAAGTGCGTTGCGAGCTGGTGGGCAGCAACGGGCTGGGCATGTTCGATTGCCAGGTGTTTGAAAAAGGTCTGCTGGTCGCGCGTGCCAGGATTTCGGTGTTCGAGCCCGGAGATGGCGCGGCCTACCTGCAGGCCTTGGAATCAGAGGGAAACAAAAATGAATGAGGCGAATGAGGCGGCAGCCACCCCCACGGTGCTGGTGACCGGATCGAGCCGCGGCATAGGCCGGGCGATTGCGCTGCGCCTGGCGCAGGCCGGCTTTGACATCGTGGTCCATTGCCGCCAAGGCATTGCGCAGGCGCAGCAGGTGGCCGCGGACATCGAAGCCATGGGCCGCGCGGCCCGGGTGCTGCAGTTCGACGTTGCCGACCGCGCGGCCTGCGCCCAGGCGCTCGAGGCCGACATCGCGGCCCACGGCGCCTATTACGGCGTGGTCTGCAATGCGGGCATTGCCCGGGACAACGCGTTTCCGGCGATGAGCGGCGAAGAGTGGGACGCGGTGATCCACACCAATCTGGATGCGTTCTACAACGTGCTGCAGCCCGTGGTCATGCCCATGGTGCGCCGGCGCAAGCCGGGGCGCATCGTCACGCTGGCTTCGGTGTCGGCGCTGATGGGCAACCGCGGCCAGACCAACTACAGCGCGGCCAAGGCCGGCGTGATCGGCGCGACCAAGTCGCTGGCCGTGGAAATGGCCAAGCGCGACATCACCGTCAACTGCGTGGCGCCGGGCCTGATCGACACCGAGATGGTGCCCGATGAAGTGCGCGACGAAGCCATGAAGCTCATTCCCATGCGCCGCATGGGCCGGGCCGAAGAAGTGGCGGGCGTGGTGGCCTTTCTCATGGGCCCGGAAGCGAGCTACGTGACGCGCCAGGTGATCTCTGTGAATGGGGGAATGATCGGATGAGCACGACAGCAAAGCGCGTGGTGGTGACGGGCATGGCGGGCATCAGCCCGCTGGGCAATGACTGGCAGTCGGTGCGCACGCAACTGCTCAGCGGGCACAACAAGGTCTGTGTGATGCAGCCCTGGCAGGAATACGAAGGCCTGGGCACCCAGCTGGGCGCGCCGGCCGCGCCGTTCGAATTGCCCGCGCATTACAACCGCAAGACCATGCGCAGCATGGGCCGCGTGGCGCTGATGGCCACGCGCGTGAGCGAACTCGCGCTCGAGGACGCTGGGCTGCTGGGCGACGCCTTCGTCAAGAGCGGCGACATGGGGGTGTCGTATGGGTCGTCGGCCGGCACGCCGTCGGCGATCGGAGACTTCGGCCGCATGATGGCGCAAAAGAGCACCGAAGGCATCAACGCCAACACCTACATCAAGATGATGTCGCACACCGCGGCGGTGAACATCGGCGTGTTCTTCGGCACCACCGGGCGCATCATCACCACATCGAGCGCCTGCACTTCGGGCAGCCAGGGCATAGGTTATGCGTTCGAGGCGATTCAAAGCGGCAAGCAGGTGGCCATGCTCGCCGGCGGCGCCGAAGAGCTGGACGCGACCCAGGCCGCGGTGTTCGACACCTTGTTCGCGACCAGCACGAAAAATGCCACGCCCGCGTTGACTCCGCGGCCGTTCGACGCGGGCCGCGACGGCCTGGTGCTGGGCGAAGGCGCGGGCACCATGGTGCTCGAGTCGCTGGAGCATGCGCAGGCGCGCGGCGCACGCATTCACGCCGAGCTGGTCGGCTTCGCGTCCAACAGCGACGGCACGCATGTGACCCACCCCAATCCTGAAACCATGGCCAAGGCGATGCGCATGGCGCTGGCCGACGCCGGCCTGCAGCCGCACGACATCGGCTATGTGAACGCCCACGGCACGGCCACGGACCAGGGCGACATCGCCGAATCGCTGGCCACCCATGCCGTGTTCGGCGACCAGGTGCCGGTCAGCACGCTCAAGGGCTACATGGGCCACACGCTGGGCGCCAGCGGTGCGCTCGAAGCCTGGATGACGCTGGAGATGATGCGCGAAGGCTGGTTTGCGGCGAACGCCAACCTCGAGCAGCCCGATGCGCGTTGCGCGCCGCTGGACTACATCATGGGCAGCGCGCGCCAGGCCGAAGTCGAGCATGTGATGAGCAACAACTTCGCATTCGGCGGCATCAACACTTCGCTGATCTTCAAGCGCTGGCGCGGCTGATCGAATTTTCCAACCCTGCCGGAACGGGGACCGGGCAGGGCCTTTCACCGTCCCCTGATTGCAAGAGTAAACATGAAAAAAATCGCACTCGCACTGACTTTTCTGACGTTCGCCGGCCTGTCGCATGCGCGCAATGATGTGATTTTGCTGCCGCTGCAGGAAGTGGTGGAGCAGGGCCTGGCCAGCGGCAAGCTCGACGGCACCGTCAAGTTCTATCTGGCGGGTGCGGCAACGCCGGCGGTGAACGCCAAGCTCGGCGACGATGTGTCCAACAAGAAGACCAATGGCGTGGGCAAGACCGACGAGGATGGCTGCCGCTGGGCCGCGCTGTCGGCGCTGATCGCCTTCGAGAATTCCGCCAAGCAAAAAGGCGCGAACGCCGTGGTCGACATGCACAGCTTCTACAAGCGCAAGGAATTCAGGGACGCGGTCAACTTCGAATGCCATGCCGGCAACATCGTGGTGGGCGTGACCTTGAAGGGAACCTACGCCACGCTGCGCTGATCGACGCCCGCCATTCCATGGAGCAAGGCGTAGACCTGGTGGTCGCTTCCGTGGAGGCGGTCTGGCCGCAGCTGCGCCAGGCGCCCGGGCCCTGGCTCGCGGCCGGCGAGGCAAGGCGCCTGGAGCGCATTGCGGATGCCGGCCGGGCGCGGGAGTTTGTCGCGTCGCGCTGCCTCATGCGCCTGCTGCTGAGCGCGCATACCGGCTATGACCGTGGCTGGTGGCATTGGGTGCTCGATGCGCCCGAGAACGCGACGCCCATGGTGCAGGCCTGCCGCATCGATGGGGCGCAGCTCCATCTGAATCTTTCGCACAGCCAGGGCCTGCTGGCCTGCGCGCTGTCGCATCACGCCGTCGGCGTGGATCTCGAAGTGCAGCGCGGCCGCCCGCGGCGCGATCTCGCTGGCCTGATGGACCTGGTCTGCAGTCCGAAAGAGCGCTCCAGCCTGCTCGAATTGCCCGACGACGCCGCCCGCCAGCGCGCGTTCACGCAGCTGTGGACGCTCAAGGAGTCGTATTTCAAGTGGCGCGGAACCGGCCTCGATCTCGCTTGCCTGCCTAAGCTATGCAGTCGCGGCGAGCGGCAGGGTGGGGCCTTGGCCTGCTGCGCCTCCGGGTCCGGTGATTGGGCGGGGCGGGCCTATGACGTCGCGATCTGCACGGGTGATTTGCCGGTCAAGGTCCGTGCCGTGGCGCTGGCCGGCGTGAAAATACAGGAACTCGGTCAAAGCCCGTCAAACTTGATGCTAGAATATGAGGCTTGACTGGGAAGCACAAGTCAAATGGGGTGATTAGCTCAGCGGTAGAGCACTGCCTTCACACGGCAGGGGTCACATGTTCGAACCATGTATTACCCACCATTTTTTCGAGGTCTGGTCCTGACCGGATGCTCGGGCGATTAGCTCAGCGGTAGAGCACTGCCTTCACACGGCAGGGGTCACATGTTCGATCCATGTATCGCCCACCAATTCGAAACCCTCTTGAATTCCGGTTCAAGAGGGTTTTTTGCGTTCGTCAAGTAACCTAATGATGCTTCGGGCCTTTTGGAGCTTTTGACACCGAATTTTCGTTTTAGAACGTTTGGGGTCAGAATGTTTGCTGCACTGCAGCAATCAAAAGGAAAGGATCTGGATGCTTCAATTCAAGAACAAACAAATCGATACGGCCATTTTCGACATGGACGGAACGATGTTCGACACCGAACGTTTGCGCTTCAAAACCCTCTCCCAGGCATCCGAAGAACTGTTTGACAAGCCTTTCACCGAAGCCGTGCTCATGGGCTCGCTGGGCTTGAGTGCCACCAAGGCTGAAGAGCTTGCCAAACAGCACTACGGGGATGCCTTCCCCTACGCAGCCATACGCCGCCGGGCCGATGAGCTCGAGCTTTTGCACGTGCGCACCCATGGCGTGCCCATCAAGCCGGGCCTGCTGCCCGTGCTCGAGCGCCTGCGCCGTTCGGGGCTCAAGATGGCGGTGGCCACATCGAGCCGCCGCGCGATCGCCGAGGAGTACCTGATCAATGCCAACATCTTCAAGTACTTCGACCTGTGCGTCTGCGGCGACGAGGTGACGCGCGGCAAGCCGCACCCCGAAATCTTCCTGCGCGCGGCCGAAGCGCTCAACAGCTTGCCCGAGCACAGCCTGATGTTCGAAGACTCCGAGAACGGACTGCGCTCAGCCGTCGATGCCGGCGGCGTGGCCATTCTGATCGAAGACATCAAGGCGCCGGCGGCGGAAGTGGCGGCGCGCGCCTTTGCGCGCTACAGCGATCTGCGCGGTTTCCTGGCCGATCTTGCGGACTCGACGCCGAAGATGGCCATGCCGGCCGTGACCGAGCCCTTTCCCCAGGCGGTGAACCAGCTCAAGGCGGCAATCCATGGCTTCGGTGCCATGGGCGGCGGCTATCTGGCGCAGGTGTTTTCGCACTGGGACGGCTATACGCGCCCCTGCGAGATCATTGCCTCCACGGGCAATGCGCTGCTGCGCGAAGCCGTCAACGCGTTTGGCAAGTTCAGCGTGCGCTACGGCAGCCTGGCGTTCGACCAGACCATTGAGAATATGCGCGTGGTCGACGCGGCAGACGATGCGGCCGTCGCCGGCATGTACCGCGATTGCGAAATCGTGGCGCTGTGCCTGCCCGAGCAGGCCATCGCGACGCAGGCCGGCGTGATTGCCCAGGGCCTGGCGCAGCGCCATGCGGCGCATGGCCGCGCGCTCACGGTGCTGGTCGTGCTCAACAAGGTGGGCGGCGCGCAGTTCGTGCGCGAGCAGGTGGCGGCGGCGCTGGCGCTGACGGTGCCTGCCGGTGACTGCGAGCAGATACTGGCGCGCACGCACTTTTGCGAAACCGTGGTGACGCGGATTGTTTCCAAGTTGACGGAAGAGGCGCTGATGCGCCAGCTGCGCATCAAGCGCGATCTCTACGAGAAGAACGTCGCCGCGCTGCGCGAGGCGGCCGTGGACCACACCGGGTGGGGCGACGATCTGGCGGACGCGCAAATGGAGGCCATCACGCCGATCGTGAACACGCTGCGCGATGCGGGCGAGCCCGCGAGCGCGTTGTCGCCCTTGCACCTGATCCTGTTCCATGGCGAGACGGACATGCCGCTGTATGCCCAGCGCGGCGGCAAATTGCTGGAGCATCTGCGCCAGATCGACACCGTGGACGACATCGGTGAAATCCAGACGCTCAAGAACCGGCTGTGGAATGGCACGCACGCCATCATCGCCTGGTATGCGGCGCTGCTGGGCCATCCGACCATAGGCCACTCCATGGGCGATGCGCGCGTGCAGTTGCTGCTCGACCACTTGCTCGACGTCGAACTCGCACCCGCGCTCAAAGCGGCGTTTCCCGCAATGGAGTCGCGCCTGCCGGAGTTCATCGATACGTTTCGCCACCGCTGCGCCCATGCATTCAAGGATCCGTGCGTGCGCGTCGGCCGCGACCCGCTGCGCAAACTCCAGCGCGACGAGCGGGTGCTGGGCAGCCTCGCCATGGCGCGGGTCCAGGGCATTGCCGCGCCGGGGCTGGCGTTCGGCGCCGCGCTGGCGGTGCACTATGCGCTGCACCACGCCGATACCGCAGACGACGCCGAATGCCTGACGATTCGCGAGATCTACGCGCAACGCGGCGAACTGCAGGATGTGCTGACCTGGCGCGGCGACTATTACGGCCAGCCGTATCCAGGCCTTGACGCCGTCGTGGACGCCGAAGAGATTGCGGCCGTGCAATGGCATTTCGATCGCCTGCAGGCCGAGGGCGAGCACTATCTGGCGCAGCCCGCGCTGGTGGAGGTCTGTGCGGCCTGAGCGGCAAAGCGTTCGCGGGGGCAAAAATGTGCAGCTTTTTGCCCGGCGACCCTGCAACGCACTGTTAGAATTTTGGCTTAGCCTGGCATGCCGCCAGACACGACAGAATTCGGGTGATTAGCTCAGCGGTAGAGCACTGCCTTCACACGGCAGGGGTCGCAGGTTCAAACCCTGCATCACCCACCAAATCAAAAACCCCGCAAGCCATTGGCTTGCGGGGTTTTTTGTCGTGGCGCGCGGCCTTTGCAGGCCCTGCGTGCGCAGGGCCTCTCAGGGTTTCAGGCGCGCTCAGGCCTTTTCAAGATCGCCATTGACGACGCGCGACAATCCCAGTGGATTGGCTTGCTGAACGGCCGCGGGCAGCAGTTCATCGGGCAGGTCCTGGTAGCACACCGGGCGCAGGAAGCGGTCGATGGCCGTGGCGCCCACCGACGTGTACATGGCGTTCGACGTCGAAGGGAAGGGGCCGCCGTGCACCATCGCATGGCAGACTTCGACGCCCGTGGGGAAGCCGTTGGCCAGAATGCGGCCGGCCTTGCGCTCGAGCACGGGGATCAGGCGGCGCGCATCGGCGTAGTCGGCCGGGTCGATCTGCAGCGTCACGGTGAGCTGGCCTTCGAGGTGCTCGGCGAGCTGCAGCACTTCGGCGAAATCCTTGGCGCGGATGACGATGGAGGCCGGGCCGAACATCTCTTCTTCGAGCACCGGCGACGACAGCAGGCGCTGCGCGTCGGTCACATACAGCGCTGCCTGGGCGGCATTGGGCTGCGCGCCCGCTGCCAGTCCCTGGGCGACTTTTTCCACGCCTTCGACGCCATCGACCTTGGCCGTGCCCGCGCAGAACGCTTCGTGGATGCCAGGCGTGAGCATGGTCTGGGCCGCCTTCGCGGCCAGCGCCTGGCTCGCGGCATTGATGAAGCGCTGCACGTTGTCGTCGCCGATTGCCACCACCATGCCGGGGTTGGTGCAGAACTGTCCGGCGCCCATGGTCAGGGAGTCGGCAAAGCCGCTGCCAATGGCTTCGGCGCGCGCGGCCAGCGCGGCGGGCATCAGGAACACGGGGTTGATGCTGCTCATTTCGGCGTAGACCGGAATGGGCTCGGGGCGTGCATTGGCGGTGCGCACCAGCGCCAGACCACCTTGGCGCGAGCCGGTGAAGCCCACGGCCTTGACGGCAGGGTGGGCCACCAGCGCTTCGCCCAGCTTGCGGCCCGCGCCGATCAGCAGCGAGAACACGCCTTCGGGCAGGCCCAGGTCCTTGACGGCCTTCTGGATTGCACGCCCGACCAGCTCGGACGTGCCCAGATGCGCGCTGTGCGCCTTGACGATCACCGGCGCGCCCGCGGCCAGCGCCGAAGCGGTATCGCCGCCCGCGACCGAGAAGGCCAGCGGGAAATTGCTCGCACCGAACACCGCGACCGGGCCCAGCGGCACCTTGGCCAGGCGCAGATCGGCGCGCGGCATGGGAGTGCGTTCGGGTTGCGCCTGGTCGATGGTGGCGCTGAGGAAACGGCCGTCGCGCACGACCTTGGCGAACAGGCGCAACTGGCCCACGGTGCGGCCGCGCTCGCCTTGCAGGCGGGCCAGCGGCAGGCCGGATTCGGCCTGGGCGCGTTCGATCAAGGTGTCGCCCAGCGCCACGATGTTGTCGGCGATCGCTTCGAGAAACTCTGCGCGCTTGGCCAGCGGCAGGTTGCGATAGGGGTCGAAGGCCTCGGCGGCCAGCTGGGCCGCGCGGTCGACTTCGGCCTGGCCGCCCATGCCGAACGTGGGTGCATCGATGGGCTTGTCGGTCGCGGGATTGAACGCTTGCTGCTGGCCTTCGGTGCCGCGAACGAGACTCGCGCCGATAAGCATTTCGCCGGTGATTTGCATGGACATATCCTGGTGTGGTCGATGGTGGTGAAGGGCCGGTCTTCCGTATCCATCGGGCTGACGGCGACTGGCGTGCGGCACCGCTGGTGCTCGCCTGCCTTGCCGTACTACCCGTATCCTCGCAAAACCGCTGCAGCGAGAAGATACCAGACCAGGGAAGGTTTTAAATATATTTAAAGTATCTTTGAGTTCCGGAGGTGATTTGGCTGCAAGGCGCAAGGAGGACAAGCCCCATCGACAGGGAGCAAGTATCTTGATAATATATTTAATTGTTTGCTGACGCGTTTCGTTGCGCGATGAAACGCGCCAGCCATGCCCGTTGGCCAGCGCCGCTCGCCACCATCACGACCCTGTTCCACCCCCTGAGAAAAGTATCGTGACCTCCACGCCAGACACATCCCACCAGCCCGCTGCCCGCACTTCCACGGCGGCGCCAGCCTGCATTTCGCTGACGCTGGAGGAAGTCCACGATCTTTCGTATCGTGTGCTGACCCACCATGGTCTGTCGGCCGACCAGGCCCAGGCGATTGCGCGCGTCATCACGGCCGGCGAGCGCGACGAATGCCATTCGCATGGCATCTACCGGCTGCTGTCGTGCAGCCGGACGCTGCAGCACGGCGCGGTGGTGCGCGATGCCACGCCGGTCGTCAGCGACAGGGGCCCGGGCGTGGTGGCCGTGGATGCGCAGTTCGGTTTTTCGCAGCTGGCGTTCGAGGTGGGCAGCAAGGTGCTGCTCGAGAAAGTGCGCAAGACCGGCATTGCCGCGCTGGTCATCAACAATTGCTATCACTTCTCTGCCTTGTGGCCCGAAGTGGAGGCCTTGGTGGCGCACGGCGTGGCCGCGCTGGCCATGACGCCCAGCCATTCCTGGGTCGCGCCCGCGGGCGGGCGCAGCCCGGTGTTCGGCACGAATCCGATTGCCTTTGGCTGGCCGCGCGTGGGCGAACTGCCCTATGTGTTTGATTTTGCGACGAGCGCCGTGGCACGCGGCGAGATCGAGCTTTATCGAAGAAGCGGGCGGGCGCTGCCCGCAGGCTGGGGAATCGACGCCGATGGCGCGCCCAGCACCGACGCGGCCACCGTGCTCGACCAGGGCGCGATGCTCACCTTCGGCGGCTACAAGGGCTCGGCCCTGTCGACGATGATCGAATTGCTCGCCGGGCCACTGATCGGCGACCTGACCAGCAGCGAGTCGCGCGCGCTGGACGATGGCGCCGGCGCCGCGCCTTGCCATGGTGAACTGGTGCTGGCGTTCGATCCCGCTTTCTTCAGCCAGGGCGACTTTCACTCCGACCGACTCAGGGCAGAAGCGCTGTTCGACGGCATCACCGATCAGGGCGCACGCCTGCCTTCCCAGCGGCGCTTCGTCGCCAGAAGTCGCAGCCTGGCCAATGGCTGCGTGCAGATTCCCGCGGCCTTGTATTACGACGTGCGGCAATTGCTGCTCTGAACGGTGTTTTCGCTGGTGATTTCAAGGCATTGGCGCGCCGGCGTGGCAGAGATAACCCGGTGATGTAGCCAAAGTATTTTGTCAATATAATTGAACTCAACCATTTCAGCTTTTGCGGCATAAAAAGCCGAAAGAATCACCCATCTGATGCCGACTCCCTCCAAATCCACCGTTTCGCGCGCGAAGTCCTCCACTGCCAAGGTCAAGGCGGCGCTTCCGGCAAAACGCCGGGCCGCCGACCTTGCCTACGACGCCATCGAAGCGATGCTGTCGACCATGCAGCTGGAGCCCGGCAGCCCGATCGTGGAAGCCGAGCTGGCCGAGCGCACGGGCATGGGCCGCACGCCGGTGCGCGAGGCCTTGCTGCGGATGATCTCCATCGGCTTGATCGTGCAGCAGCCGCGCCGCGGTCTGCTGGTCTCGAACATCGATCTGGCCGAGCACCTCGACGTGATCCAGACGCGCCGGGTGCTGGAGAACCTCATCGCGGCCTGCGCCGCGCGCCGCGCGTCGGCCGCGCAGCGCAAGGAGATCGTGCAATGTGCCGAAAAGATGGTCGCCGCCGCCGAGCGCGGCAATCTGGACGAGTACATGCGCGGCGACCATGAGCTCGATCTGGTGATTCATATGGCGAGCCGCAACCGCTCGGCCGTGAAGTCGGTGACGCCGCTGATCGTGCAATGCCGCCGGTTCTGGTACGCCTACCAGCACGAAGGCGACATCACCGCGGGCGCGCAGGCGCACCTGGAACTCGCGCAAGGCATTGCCACGGGCGATGAAGCGGCGGCGATCACGGGCGCCAACCGCCTGATGGACTACCTCGAAGATTTCGCCAAGCGCATCATCGAAAGCTGAAGCGCCGGTCAGGCCTGTGCGGCCTTGGCGGCAGCGACCGCATAGGACTGCGATCCTTTCGCCTGGAACGGCACAGGGGCGATGGCTGCCGGCTCGGCGGCCATCGCCCCTGTTCTTCAGGGATCGTGCGACTCAGAGCTTGGCGCCGACGGCGCGCAGTTCCGCGATCTGCGGCGCCTTGGGCAGCCAGATCTTGTCGAAGGCGTCGATCGCCGGCTTGTTGTCGAAGTTGGAAAGATCGCGGATGACGATAGCTTCCTTCTTGAGCTTTTCCAGCAGGCCGGCCTCGGTGGTGACGATGTCGTTGATCTGGGCGTCCAGCGCCTGGGCCGTCAGTTGGCGGATCAGGTCGCGGTCCTTGGTGTCCAGCGTGGCCCAGACGCGGCCGGAGAACAGTGGCGCGAAAGGCATGAACAGCGCGTTCATGGGCATCATGACTTTAGACACCTTGTCGAAGCGCTGATTCCACGAGAACTCCACATCGGCTTCCAGGCCGTCGACCTGGCCGTTGGTCATGGCATCGAACACCGCGGGCGTGGGGATGGGCGTGGGCGCCGCGCCGAAGTACTGGTAGAAATCGCGGTAGACCGGCGTCGGGTTGATGCGGATCTTGAGGCCCTTGAGGTCGGTGGGCGTCTTGATGTCCTTGCTGGAGAACACCACGCGCATGCCCGTGATGCCCCAGCCCAGACCCACGCAGCCGGTCTCGCGCGGCAGCACTTCGAGCAGCTTCAGGGCCGCGGGGGTCTTGACCAGCTTGGCCACGGCCGGCGTGGAGCGCACCAGGTAGGGCGCGTTGATCGACGCCACGCTGGAGACGCGCGTGCCGAGTTCGGCGGCCTGGATCCAGCCCATGTCGAGCGCGCCCGACTGCATCTGCTGCATCATGACCGACTCGTTGCCCAGCTGGCCCGAGTGGAAAACGGTCACCGTGAGGCGGCCGTTGGTCGCCTTGGACAGTGCCTCGCCGAACTGCAGCGCGGCGCGGTTCCACGAGTGTCCCGCGGGCGTGATGATGCCCAGGCGCAGTTCCTTGGCGGCCGCGGCGCGCGACGGCGTCACGAAGGCCAGCGGAGCAGCGGCAACGGCCGAGGTCTGAAGAAAGTGGCGACGGTTGATGGTCATGAAAAACTCCGTTGAAAGACGAGGGATCGAAGCAGTACGGGGAAACGGTCAGTCCAGCAGGCCTAGCGACAGGCTGGGGAACAGCGAAAGCATGACGAGGGCCACGACGCTGATGATGAAGAACGGCAGGGTGACGATGAACATGCGCCCCGGCTTGGCGCCGGTCACGGCGGCGGCCACGAAGAAGCTCAGCCCCACGGGCGGCGTCATCAGTCCCAGCACCAGGTTGATCACGATCACCACTCCGAAATGGCGCGGGTCGATGTGGTAGATCTCGGTGGCGATGGGCAGCAGGATGGGGGCCGTCATGATCAGGCCCGGAATGCCGTCGATCACCGTGCCGATGATCAGCAGGATCACGTTGACCAGCAGCAAGAACGTGATCGGGTCATGGGCCACGGTCTGTATCCAGGCGGCTACCATCTGCGGAATCTTTCCGTAGATCAGCAGCCACGAGAACACCGACGCCGCGGCGACCAGGAACAGCACGATGGCCGAGTAGATGGCCGAGCGCAGCATGATCGCGCCCAGGTCCGAATACTTGAATTCGCGCGTCACATACCGGCCCACGAGCACGGCGCTGACCGCGCCCACGGCCGCGGCCTCGGTGGGGTTGGCCAGGCCGGTCAGGATGGAGCCGACGATCACCAGCGGAATCAGCAGCGTGGGACTCGAAGTCAGCACCGTCATGGCGCGCTCGCGCAAGGTGCGCTTGGCGCTGCGCGGGTAGTTGTAGATCAGGCCCATGCAGGCGATCACGCCGAAGAACAGCAGCGTCAGCAGAATGCCGGGCAGGATGCCGGCGATCAGCATGTCGCCCACGGCCACCTGGGCCAGCACGCTGTAGACCACGAACATCACCGACGGCGGAATGATGGGGCCCAGCATGCCGCCATAGACCGTGAGGCCGGCGGCGAAGGTCTTGTCGTAGCCCTGCTTTTCCATCTCCGGCACCATGACCTGCGACATGATCGCGACCTGGGCCGTGGCCGAGCCGATGATCGACGAGACCAGCATGTTCGCCAGGATGTTCACATAGGCCAGGCCGCCCTTGATCGAGCCCACGAAAGCCATCGACAGGTCGACCAGCCGGCGCGTGATGCCGCCGCTGTTCATCACTTCGCCGATCAGGATGAACAGCGGAATGGCGATCAGGCCGTAGCTGTCGACGCCGGCGAACATCTGCGTGGCGAACGACTGCAGCAGCACCGGGTTGTCGGTGTTGTAGATGTAGAAGATGCCCGAGAGGCAAAGGCACAGGCCGATGGGCACGCCCACCAGCATGATGACGAGGAAGAAGAGAGAGGTCAGCATGTCAGTTCACCGCTTCGGGGTTGGCTGCCTGGAAGGCAGGGTGTTTGCGCTGGGGCGCGAGGTGCAGGTCTTCCAGCAGGTTGGCCAGCGCATGCAGGCTCATGCAGACCGCGAAGATCGGCATGATCAATTGCAGTACCCACACGGGCCATTCGAGGGTCTGCGTGCGCTCGGTGTAGAGAAAGTTGAACGACTCGGCCGCGTATTCCTTGGCGTCGAAGCCCTTGCGGATGATGCCCACGGGGTCCATCCAGATCCAGCACATGGCCAACAGCGCCAGTGCGAAGAACAGCACGCCCGAGGTGGCGATCACCTTGGCGATCTGCGCCTTGCGCGGGCCCAGCTTGTCGGTGACCATGGTCACCGCGAAGTCCAGCCGCAGGCGCGTCATCGCCGACGCGCCGACGAAAGTGAGCCAGACGACGGCGTAGACCGAAGCTTCATCTATCCAGTAAAGCGGCATGCCGCCGTAGCGCGTGACCACGTTGATGAGGATCAGCAGGGTCAGAAGGCTCATCAGGAAAGTGAGCAGCCAACGCTCCACGCGCAGCAGCGCATCGGAGGCGTCCAGCACCCAGCGCACGGGCTGCGGTGGGGGTTTGAGGGCATTGGGGGCGTTGGCTATATCGTCCATAAGGCTTCTTCTGGGTTTTCTGAAAATGAAATAAAACAAACTGCCCACAACTCAAACATATGCCAAATATATTAAGAGTCTCGAGCAGGCCGGCCAATAGGTGTTTCCCTGGGATCTGCTGCGTTGATCGGCATGGCGAGCGTTCCTGATGGCAGCGCGAAGGCCGGGTTCAGAGGTGACTTGCATGGTCGGGCTCCCATCAAACTGGATGAAAGATGCTGGCAATATATTTGACACATTTTTATGTTGTACTAGCACAAACCATACCTGCTGATGCCCGGCGTTCGCTGCGAGAGAAGAGGCCGATCGAGGGGGCGGCATTTGTCCAGCGGCGCGCTCCATGCACCGTCCCCAGGCGCCGGCTGCACAGCGCTGGTGCGCTTCGCACAAGGCATCTGGCGCTGCACCAAATGGGTCCATCCAACCCGCTGCCCACCCACCATCACGCGTTCAGGCCGGGCGGCGCGCACGCCAAAAAAAAGCTCCCGTGAGGGAGCTTTTCGGCGGCATATCAGCGGGCCAGGTCCTTGGACCAGGCGGCGTACCAGTCGCGGAACAGCTGGTACTGCGCTTCGGTGTAGCGGCGCTGCGAGTCGGTCAGCACATCGGTTTCGTTGAAGTGCAGCGTGTATTCCTTCTGGCCGTTGAGCACCAGCAGATACTTGTAGTACAGGACCAGGTCGGTGCCTTCGTCGAACGACGACAGCACGGCCAGCGCCGATTCCAGCTCCTGCGCCTGGCGGCGCGCGGCGACATCGCCCCGGGCGGCCTTCTTGCACAGCTCGACCAGGTGCAGCACTTCCTTGGGCAGCGCATTGCCTATGCCCGTGATGGAGCCCGTGGCGCCGCAGTTCACGAAGCCGTGGAACACCTGGGTGTCGACGCCCACCATCAGCGTCACGGCATCGTCCTTGGAGGTGATGTGTTCCGCGGCGTAGCGCAGGTCGGTCGCGCCGCCGAATTCCTTGAAGCCGATCAGGTTGGCGTACTTGGAGCGCAGTTCGAAGAACAGGTCGGCGCGGGTCGCGAACCCGTAGTAGGGGCTGTTGTAGATGACGGCTGGCAGCTGGGGCGCGGCTTCCAGGATCGCCGAGAAATGGGCTTTCTGCGCGATCGCGGAAGCGCCGCGCGACATCACGCGCGGAATCACCATCAGGCCATGCGCGCCGACCTTGGCGGCGTGGGCGGCATGGGCCACGGCTTCCTTGGAGTTGACCGCGCCGGTGCCGACGATCACGGGAATGCCCGCGGCGACCAGTCGGGCCACACCTTCCTGGCGCTGCTCTGCCGTGAGCAGCGGCCAGTCGCCCATGGAGCCGCAGTAAACAACGGCGCTCATACCGGCTTCGATGAGTTCCTTGCCCTTGGCGACCAGCGCGTCGTAGTCAGGCTTGCGGTCCGGCGTGCACGGCGTCATGAGTGCGGGGATGGTGCCGGTGAAGATGTTCGTGCTCATAAAAAACCACCTTGATAAAAAAGTCGCTGGGGGCACCGTCGGCGTTCGACGCGGCAGGGACTGCGCGCAACCGCTTTCGGCAGGATCAACAATCCACGGTTTAAATAGACTGTAAATATATTAGCAATATTCCAAGTGCCGAGGATAGTCGATGATTTTTCCGGACGCAAGGGGGTTGATGCGCATGAATGCGATGTCGCGCAAAGTTGGGGGCGCTGTGGCCAGAGCGCGACGCCAAGGCCGGTCCATGTCTGCAGGCCAGGCAGCGGCTGCGGCCGCACGCGTGTGCCGGCACTAAAGCCAGGTGCATTTGCCGCGACGCGAGGTTTTCACCGGCAAAATCGCTGTTTTCCAAGCAGGGGTGGCAATGCGTGAAAGTGTGGATTGCGTCGTGATCGGCGCCGGAGTCGTGGGCCTGGCCGTGGCGCGCGCGCTGGCGCTGCAGGGCAGGGAAGTGATGGTGCTCGAAGCCGCCGAGGCCATAGGCACGGGCACCAGTTCGCGCAACAGCGAAGTGATTCATGCCGGCATCTATTACCCCGAAGGCTCGCTCAAGGCGCGGCTGTGCGTGCGCGGCAAGCAGCTGCTTTACGCCTACTGCGAGCAGCGCGGCCTGCCGTTCAAGCGCTGCGGCAAGCTGATCGTCGCGACCAGCGAAGCCCAGCGCGCGACGCTCGAGTCGATTCGCCTCAAGGCCCTGGCCAATGGCGTCGACGACCTGGTGCTGATCGACGCCGCACAGGCGCGCGCCATGGAGCCCGCGCTGCAATGCGTCGCGGCGCTGCACTCGCCGAGCACGGGCATCGTCGACAGCCATGCGTTGATGCTGTCGCTGCAAGGCGATCTCGAAAACGCCGGCGGCCTGGTGGCTTTCCATGCGCGTGTGCTGCGCGCCGAAGTCACGCCCGAAGGCATCGTGCTGCATACGGCCGATGGCATGGAACTGCTGGCGCGCACCGTGGTCAATGCCGCGGGCCTGTATGCGCCAGGCCTGGCCCGGGCATTCGACGGTCTGCCGGCCGAGGCGGTGCCCACCGCCTACTACGCCAAGGGCAGCTACTTCACGCTCAGCGGACGCAGCCCGTTCTCGCGCCTGATCTACCCCGTGCCCGAGGCCGCGGGCCTGGGCGTGCACCTGACGCTCGACATGGGCGGCCAGGCCAAGTTCGGCCCCGATGTCGAATGGGTCGACGGGCCCGAAGACCTGGTGGTCGATCCGCAGCGCGGCGATGCGTTCTACGCGGCCGTGCGCAGCTATTGGCCCGAGCTGCGCGATGGCGCGCTCGCGCCAGGTTACGCGGGCATACGCCCGAAAATCAGCGCCCCCGATGCGCCCTCGGCCGACTTCGTGCTGCAAGGCCCGCGCGAGCACGGCGTGCCCGGCCTGGTCAATCTGTTCGGCATCGAATCGCCGGGATTGACGAGTTGCCTGGCTTTGGCGGAGTCTGTCAGCGAGCTTGTGGGAACTGTCTGACAGCTGCGCGGCCCAGATTCTCTTGGTGCTTGCTCCTGCATTCGCTAAGATGAAGCCATGACGCCGGTAGGCGCTTGTAGGTGATTTACCCCGCATGCGATTTGCCGGTGCCTGTTTTTATTGTCCATCCGAAAGGCCTTCATGACTAAATCCGTCTCCGACACCATCGCCAACGCCCCTTCTGACCTGGAAAAACTGGTGAGCGATCTGCGCGGCTTGGTCGACAGCAAGACTCTGGACTCGCTGCCTGAAATCCAGGTGCTGCGCAAACGTCTGGACGAAGGCATCGAATCCGCGCGTGACTCCGCACTGCGCGCCGCGCGCGAAGCCGCCCGCCAGGCCAAGGATGCCGCCAAGGCCGCCGACCAATACGCGCATGACGAACCATGGCGCGTCGCCGGTGCGGCCCTGGCCGCGGGTGCCGTGATCGGTTTTCTGATGTCGCGCCGTTAAGCCCGCAGCAGCGATCCACCGGACATGGATGTGAACTGGTTGTCTCTACTTGGCATCGACGCCTGGATCGCGCGTTGGCGCGCCAATGTGATCGAAGGCGCGATCGCGGCGGAAGACCGCCTCGATCTCGCCCGCCTTGAATGGCAGGATCAGAAACGCCGTTTGATCGCCGTCGTGGTGCTGGGCATCGCGTTGGCAGGCCTGACGGTGGTGACGCTGATCGTGCTGTCCATCGCGCTGATGGTCCATTTCTGGGATTCCCCCGAGCGCGTCACGGTGGCGTGGAGCGTTGCGGGTGTGTGGCTGCTGATCTGGGCAGGTTTGCTGCTGGGCCTGTGGTCCACGTTGCGCAAGGCCGGTAACGCTTTTGCGCTGACTCGCAACGAACTCGCGCAGGACTGGCGCGCGCTGAAGGAGAAGCTGTGAACACTTCCACGACTTCTTCGATCTCCGCCAGCGCAGACAGCGTGAAGGCCAAGGCCGCCGCGCTCGACGCATCGCTGCCCGAAGCCCACCGCGCCGTGCTGCTGCGCATTGCGACGCAGCGCGAACGCCTGAACGCGCGGCGCAACGCGCGCGCCCAGGCGCTGGCCGTGCAAAGCCAGCAGTCGGTGCACATGCCCGCTTCGGGTCCCTTGTCGGAACGCCTGGTGGCATTCGCGCGCCTGCACCCGGTCGCAGTCGCCGCGGCCGCGGTGGCGGCGCTGGCGGTCGGTCCGCGGCGGCTGATCCGCTGGTCCAGCATCGTGCTGCCGCTGGTGGCCAAATACCGCCGGTAATGCGGCAGTACGCGCTGCGACAAGCCGCAAAAAAAGCCGTGTGCTGCTCGCAGCCACGGCTTTTTGTTTTGCAGGGCGAAGATCAGCGCAGCTTGCGAATCGCCTGGGCCGCGCGCCGCACCAGCGCCGGGCCTTCGTAGATCAGGCCGCTGTAGATCTGCACGACATCGGCGCCCGCGTGGATCTTTTCCACGGCGTCGTCGGCGCTCATGATGCCGCCCACGCCGATGATGGGAAACTTCGGCCCCAGCGCCGCGCGCAGCTGGCGGATCACATGGTTGCTGGCTTCGCGCACCGGCGCGCCCGACAGACCGCCGGCTTCGTCGGCGTGCGCCATGCCCTGAACGGCTGCGCGCTGTATCGTGGTGTTGGTGGCGATCACGCCGTCCATGCCGTGGCGCTGCAGCGTCGCGGCGATCACCGCGACCTGGTCGGCGTCGAGATCGGGCGCGATCTTGACGAACAGCGGCACGCGCCGGCCCTGCTGGGCGGCGAGCTGTTCGCGGCGCACGGCGATCGCGCCGAGCAGGCCGTCGAGCGCGTCGTCGCTTTGCAGCGCGCGCAGGTTCTTGGTGTTGGGCGAGCTGATGTTGACCGTCACGTAGTCGGCATGCGGGTACACGCCTTCGAGCGCGATCAGGTAGTCGCTGGTCGCTTCCTCGATCGGGGTCAGCGCGTTCTTGCCGATGTTCAGGCCCAGCAGCATGGGCTTGCCCTGGGCGCGGCATTTCGACTGGCGCACGTTGGCGACGAAGGCGTCCAGCCCCTGGTTGTTGAAGCCCAGGCGGTTGATCAAGGCCCTGGCCTGGGGAATGCGGAACATGCGCGGCTGCGGATTGCCCGGCTGGGGCTTGGGCGTGACGGTGCCGACTTCGACGAAGCCAAAGCCCATGGCGCCGAGCGCATCGATGCAGCGCGCGTTCTTGTCCAGGCCCGCGGCCATGCCCACGCGGTTGGGAAATTGCAGGCCTGCGAGCTCGATCGGGTCGGACACCATGGGCTGCGACCAGGCCCACTGCAGCGGCGTACCTTGGCCGCGTGCCAGCAAATTCATGGTCAGGTCATGGGCTGCTTCGGCGTCGAGGCGGAACAGAAAGGGTCTAGCCAGTGCGTAGGGAATAAGAGACATTGGATAATTCGGTGATTACTTCCAATTCTCTCCCATGACGACACCTGCTGCAGCCCTTTCCCAAGATGAACTCAAAACCCTGGTGGGACAAGCTGCCCTCCAATATGTGCAGGCCGGCGAAATCGTCGGCGTGGGCACGGGTTCCACGGTCAACAAGTTCATCGATGCGCTCGCGACCATCAAGGACCAGATCCGCGGCGCGGTGTCGAGTTCGGTGGCCAGCACCGAGCGCCTGAAGGCGCTGGGTATCGTGGTGTTCGATGCGAACGAGGTCGAATCGCTGTCGGTCTATATCGACGGCGCCGATGAAATCGATGGCAAGGGCTATATGGTCAAGGGCGGCGGCGCGGCACTGACGCGCGAGAAGATCGTCGCCGCGCTGGCCCAGCGCTTCGTGTGCATCGCCGACGAATCCAAGCTCGTCGATGCACTGGGCGCATTCCCGCTGCCCGTCGAAGTGATTCCCATGGCCGCCCAGCAGATCGCGCGCCGCTTCGAAGCCCGCGGCGCGAGCGCCACGCTGCGCCTCAAGGACGGCCAGCCGCTGGTGACCGACAACGGCCAGCACATCCTGGACGTGCGCGGCCTGTCGGTCGCCGACCCATTGGCGTTCGAGTCCGAAGTCAACCAATGGCCCGGCGTGGTCACCGTGGGCGTGTTCGCCCACCAGAAGGCCTCCGTGTGCCTGCTGGGCACGGCCCAGGGCGTGCGCACCCTGACGTACTGAGAGCGGCTAACACGAGCCAGCAAATCGAAGATTTGCGGTTGCTATTAGGCGCGGAGCCGCAGGCAGTGCGAGTAGCACGACAAGGCGACGCAACGACGTAGCAAGGGTTGTGTTAGCCGCTCTGATTGCCGGCCCCGGGCGGGCTGGCTAGAAGCTCAGGCCCGCGGGGTTGGTCGGCGTCACGCGGTTGGTCGATGGCGGCGGCACCGGCATGCGGCGCCCGGTTTCGGCGGGCGTGTTCTCTGCCGCTCCGGCCGCCGCCGGTGCTGTCGGCGCGAGCGGGCGCACGGGAACCTGTCGATAGTTCGCGGGCAGGGCCGAAGCCTGCGGATAGCCCGCGGCGTCAAGGTATTGGCGCCATTCGTCGGCGGCAAAGCCCGTGAGGTGCTGGCGGCCAATGGTCGCGAACGGCAGCTGGCTCTGGCCGCTGAGCGACTGCAGCGCCTGGATGTCGGCATTGGTCTGCACGCTCAGTTCGGTGAACGGAATGCCGCGCGCCGTGAGCAGCGCGCGCGCGCTGGCGCAGGGGCTGCAGTCGCTGCCGGTGTAAAGCGTCACGGGAAAGCGTGCCTGAACATCGCGCAGCGCATACGGCAGCGCGTCGCTGGCATTGGCGGGAGCGCGCGCATCTTCGGCGGTCACGGCGGCGCGCGGCGCGTTGGGCTCGCGGTCGGAAAAAGTCACGCGCCCGTCGGGGCCGACGCTGCGGTAAATGGATTGGGCCGCGGCATCGGTCACCGCGAATGCCGCCAGGGCCAT
>NZ_JAHCDD010000082.1 GCF_018413525.1 Acidovorax sp. CCYZU-2555 | reverse complement strand
CGCGGCCGCGCAGCTGGTGCAGCACGTCTTCGGTGGGCCAGCCGGCAACCGCCGCGGCGCGGTGTTCATCGAGGCAGCGCGTGAGCAGATGGCGGCTTTGCACGTCTTCGTACATCTGGCCGTCGAGCAGCGCGCCGGGCAGCGCCGGGCGTTCGGGATGCCTCTCGTCGGGCGCCAGGCTCAGCAGGCTGTTGGCAAACCATTGCGCGGTGCGCGCGTCGGGCAGGTCGCCCAGCGCGCCGCGCCAGACGAGCTTGAGTCCGCGCGCCTGCGCGGCCTGGGCCTGGGCGTAGAGCGTGGAATCCTCGATCCAGTCGCCGCGGACCTCGATCCAGGGACTGCCCGCGGGCGCATTCTGCAAAAAGGCGCTGAGCAACTGGTGCGTCTGCGGCGACAGCAGCAACGGCGGCGCGGCCTGGCTCCACATCTCCTGCAGGATGCGCAGAAAGTGCGGCACATCGGGGTCGATCGCCGGGTCGCAGTCGATGTAGAGCTGCACGCCAGCGAGCGTGCGTTCGTTATTCCAGAGCGGCCGATAACCAAGTGTCAGGGAACTGAGTGCGGACAGGGCCATGGAATAAGGCTAAAAAGTTAACCGATATAGTCGAAGAGAGACAGTCTCTGGATCTGGGCGTAGGACTGCAGTGCTGCCGAATGGTTGGTCTGCATGGTTTTCAGATCTGCCAGTGCTGCAATCATATCGACATCTTCCGCTGTGGCGCGGTCGGTTTCAAGCAGTAATGACTTGGCGCTGAATTGGGTCGTAAGGGTATCCGCGCGGTTGAGCAGATCGCCGGCAAAGCTTTGCACTGTCTGCATGCGGTTCAGGCCGGTATCGATCTCAGCCAGTGCCTTGGCGATGCCGTGGGCCAGCGAGCCCGAAGCGGTGCTGCCATCAGGGTTGACACCGGTGCGCACCACGTTGATCGCCTGATCGAGCACGCTGAACAGGTCGCTGCGCTCGCTCGCACCGATGGTGAAGCTGTCGCCGTTGGCGGGCGCGCCGGTGATGGTCAGGCCCATGCCGGCGACGGAAATCGTCTCGCCCGACTTGTAAGGCACGGCGGCGGCGCCCGCGATGCTATAGGTCGTCGTGCCATCCGCGGCCACGCTGAACGTGATGCTGATCGGCGGGACCGTGGTGGCTGCTGCGGCCGCGGCCGCCGGATCGGTGATCTGGCCGATATCGGTCCAGGCCTTGCCGGTGTTGGTCGCGCCCTGGTTCACGGCCAGAACGCCGTTGCCCGTGGGCACATTCATGAAGGCCGCGACGCCGTCCAGCGTGTTGGCAATGCCGTTCGCGCCGCTGGTGGTCTGGCCCGACTGGCTCAGGAAGCTGCCGCCCTGCAGCGGCTGCTCGGCGCTGCCCAGGCCGCGGAACAGCGCCAGCCCGTTGCTGTCGGTGCGATTCGCGTAATTCGCGATCTGGTCGCGCAGCGAAGTCATCTGGGCGACCAGCGCATCGCGCTCGGTCTGCGTGTAGGTGCCGTTGCCCGCATTCACCACCAGCGAGCGGAACTCCTGCAGCGCCGTGTTGGCGCTGCCCAGTGCGGCTTCGCCCTGGGTGATGATGGAAATCTGCGCGTTCAGCGCTTTCTGGTCGGCGTCGGTGCGGTCCATGCGCGTGCGTGCGCGTTCGGCCTGCGCGGCCGCGACCGGATCGTCGCTGGCGCGGACCACGCGACGGCCCGAAGTGGTGCTCTCCATCATGTGGGCCATCTGGGCCTGGCGTTCGGAAAGGTTGGCGACCGTGCGGTCGTACATGTTGGCGGTGCCAAGGCGAGTGATGCTCATAGAAAACTCCTGGGATATCAGCGACCGACCGTGGAGATCATGCTGTCGAAAATGCTTTGGGCGATCTGCAGCATCTTGGCCGAGGCCTGGTAGGCCTGTTGGTACTGCAGCAGCTTGGCGGCTTCTTCGTCGAGGTTGACGCCCGACACCGCCGTGCGATCGGCTTCGAGGTTCTTGGCGATGGTGCCCGACAGGTCGGCGGCCAGCTTGGCGCTTTGCGTGCGCGTGCCGACCTGGGCGATCAGCGTCGAGAAGCCGTCGCTCAGCGTGGTGCCGCCGTCGAACAGCTTCGCATCGCGCAGCGCGAGAAAGGCGGTGGCATTGCCGGCGTCGCGTTTCCAGTTGTCGCCCAGCGCCGGGCTCTTGGCGTTGGCCACCGTGACGCTGTCGCCCGCCTGCGGCGTGCCGGACAAGGTGATTTCCCAGCCGTCGATCTTGATCGGCTGGCCGGCCACATAGTTGCCCGTGGCGCCGTTGCTCGCGGTGTAGGTGATGGCCGAAGTCGCCGGGTCCACCGCAAAAGTGATATCGATGCCCGCGGTGGCCGGGTCGGGAATGCCTGCGCCCGTGACCTTGAGGCCCGCGAGCTGCAGCGTTCCGGTGTTGGTCGCCGGGATGGTTGCCGCGATGGCGTTGGAAACGGCCAGGTCCTGGGGTGCGAGCACCAGGGACTTCATTTCGATGGCGGCGGTGCTGAACGGCTTGAACAGCACCGACTCGTGCTTGGCGCCGGCGCCCGAAATGTTGAACTGCAGGCCGTCGACGGTCTCCGCGGACAGCGTCGCAACGTCGGCGTAGGTGCGTGTCAGGCCGTCGGACAGGCGCACCAGATGGACTTCGCCGGCATCGCCGAAAATGGCCTTGTAGTCGGAGGCCACATAGGCGGTCGAGTCGAGCACCGGCTTGGGCGTGGCCGCGGATTGGGTGTCGACGAAGCTCACCGCGGCCGAGACGCCGGCGATCGTGGTGTAACCCGGCATTTCCGTGATCTGCGAGAACAGCGGGCTGCCCGGCGTGCCCGACAGCGTCAGGCCCTGGGTTTGCTGGGCATTGAGCGCGGTGCTGATCACCTGGGCCATGCGGCCCAGCAGATTGCGGCCTTCGGCCAGATCTTCGTTGTTGAATTTCAGCAGGCCCGCGACTTCGCCGCCGCCGATCATGCTGTTGGTCAGTTCCACGGACTCGTTGCCCGGCTGGCTGAAGTACATGGACAGCTGTCCGCTGCCTGGGTACTCCGTGGATTCGCTGACCGACAGCTGGCCCGCGGTCGCGCCGAGCACCAGTGCCTGGCTGCCGCCGACAAACAGGTTGAGCGTGCCATAGGCGCCGTCGACCTGGCTGGTCTGCACATACTTGTTCATCTCGCGCACCAGCTGGTCGCGCTTGTCGAGCAGGTCGTTGGGCATCACGCCCGAGGCCTGGGAGCGGCTGATCTGGCCGTTGAGCGCGGCCACCTGACTGGCCAGGCTATTGACCAGCGTCACGTCGTTCTGGATCTGCAGCTTGTTGGTGTATTCGAGTTCGTCCAGGCTGGTGGCGGCCGACTTGAAGCGCGAGGCCAGCTCGGTCATGCGCGTCAGCACCACGTTGCGCGCCGTGAGGTCGGTCGGAGCGTTGACCACGTTCGAGAAGCCGTTGAGCATCTCGTTCATCGCCGCGCCCAGGCCGCTTTCGCCGCCGGCGAAGGCTTCCTGCATCTGGGCCAGCGATGACGCGCGCGCCAGATCTGCTGCCTGGATGGAGCCCGCGGTGTTCGATTGGCGGTTCAGCAGCGCGCTGTAATTGCGCACGATGGTGGACACGCTGACGCCGTTGCCGACGTAGCCGTAGCCCATGTCCTGGCCGAAATTCGTGCCCATGGACACGGTCTGGCGCGAGTACCCCTCGGTTTTGACGTTGGCAATGTTGTTGCCGATGGTCTGCAAGGCGATCTGGTTGGCCATCAAGGCGCCCGATCCCACGTTCATAAGGCTCATGGTGTTATCTCTCTAAGCTTTTAAGCTTGTGTGCCCTGGACGCGCTGGGTGCTCTGGATGGCGCGGTTGAGCTTGTTGGCGTATTGCGGATCGGTGGCGTAGCCGGCTTTCTGCAGCTCGCTCGCGTAGGCCAGCGCCGAGCCGGTCTGGGCGCGGGCTTTTTCGTAGCGCGGGTTGTTGTTGATCAACTGGGCGTAATCGCGGAAAGACTCCTCGAAGGAGCCATAGGCGCGGAACTTGGCCGTCACCTTGCGCGGCACGCCGTCGATGTATTCGGTGGTGGTGATTTCGGCGACCTTGCCGGTCCAGCTGCCGCCGGCCTTGATGCCGAACAGGTTGAACGAGTTGCTGCCGTCGGCATTGCGGATCTCGCTCTTGCCCCAGCCGGTCTCATGCCCGGCCTGGCCCAGCATGTAGGCCGCGGGAATGCCGCTGGTCTGGGCCACGCGCTCGGCGGCGACGGCGTGGGCGCGCACGAAATTGTCCAGGCCCTGGGGCGATGGCGCCTTCGCGGCGTAGGCATCGACCGTGCTCGTCGCGGCGACGCCCTTGTTCTGCACGAAGCCGCCGTAGCGCGCAAAGCCGCCCTGGCGACCGCTGAGGCTCAGCGTCGACGGCAGCGCGTCATCGCCTTCTTCCTCGGAGACCCCGCCCATGGCCCGGGAGAGCTGGCGCGCGATCGCGTCGGCCAGGCCGCCGGGCTGGCCCGACATCGTGACCGACAGCTGCTGGTCCAGCATGTCGGCGCCGAGGTTGCCCTGGGCGCCGTCGAGCAGTCCCGACTTCATGGTCGCTTCGCGCATGCTCTTGATCATTTCGCGCATGAACAGCGATTCGAGCTGCTTGGCGGTCTCGCGCACGGCCTCGGGGTTGTTCTGCCCGGCTTCGTACTTGAGCGCATTGAGCGAACGTGCGTCGACCGCGAGCGCGTTCGACGTGCCCATGGACACGGTGGAATTCAGCGACATGCTCATATCACCTCCAGCTCGGCGTTGAGGGCGCCTGCGGCCTTGATGGCCTGCAAGATGGCCAGCAGATCCTGGGGCGTGGCGCCGAGTGAGTTGAGCGCGCGCACCACGTCGGTGAGCTGCGGCGAGGCCGGCACTTGGATCACGTTGCCCGGCTCCTGCCGGATCTGGATGCTGGCCTTTTCAGCGACCACGGTCTGGCCCTGCGACAGCGGATTGGGCTGGCTGATGACCGGCGTGGAGCTGATGGTGATCGACAGGTTGCCGTGGGCGATCGCGCAATTGCCCAGCGTCACCGCCTGGTTGAGCACGATGGAGCCGGTGCGCGCATTGATCACCACCTTGGCGGCAGGCGTCGAGGCGACGATCGCCAGCTCTTCGAGCTGGGCAATGAAGCGCACGCGCGCGCCCGGGTCGTTCGGCGCGTTGACCTGGACCGTGCGGCCGTCGAGCGCCGTGGCCGTGCCGAAGCCCAGGTTCTTGTTGATCGACTGCACGACCTTGTCGGCGGTCTGGAAATCGGTGGCGTTGAGGCTCAACTGGATGGTGTTGCCTTCGTGCAGCGGTGTCGGCACGGCGCGCTCTACCTGCGCGCCCTGCGGAATGCGTCCGGCGCTCAGGTGATTGATCTGGACCTTGGAGCCGCCCTGCGACGCGCCCGCGCCGCCGACCACCATGTTGCCCTGGGCCAGCGCGTAGATTTCACCGTCGGCGCCGCGCAGCGGCGTGGCGACCAGCGTGCCGCCCTTGAGCGACTTCGCATTGCCCATGGAGGAGACGTTGACGTCGATCATCTGGCCTGGCTGGGCAAAGGCCGGCAGCTCGGCGGTGATGATCACCGCGGCGACATTCTTGAGTTGCAGCTGGGTCGCGTTGCCGCTTGCCGGCAGGGCGATGCCCATCTGCTGCAGGTAGTTCGCGAGCGCCTGCTTGGTGTAGGGCATCTGCGTGGTCTGGTCGCCCGTGCCATCGAGGCCGACGATCAGGCCGTAGCCTGTAAGTTGGTTGCTGCGCACGCCTTGGACGGCGGCAACCTCCTTGATACGCAGAGCGTGGGCTGGCAGGGCCGACACCGCCGCGCCCGCGGCGATTGCCCAGAACGCAAGGTGGGTCGGGCGCAATTTGAGGAGCGTGGACAGTGCTTTCATAGCTGTCCATTCTCAAGAAATTCAGAACGGCATAACGTTCAAAAAGAAGCGTGACAACCAGCCAATTGACTGGGCTTCGGCCTGTTGGCCGCGTCCGCGCGACTCGATGCGCACGTTCGCCACCTGGGTCGAACTGACCAGGCTGCCGGGTTGCAGATTGCGCGGATCGACCGAGCCCGAGAAGCGCAGCACATCGACGTTGTGGTTCACGCCAATCTGTTTCTCGCCCGTGACCACAAGGTGGCCGTTGGGCAGCACATCGACCACGGTGGTGGTGATGGAGCCGGTGAAGTTGTTGCTGTTGGCGGTCTCGCCCGCGCCCGAGAACGAGTTCTCGCTGCCGACGCCGAGCTTGGAGCGGCCGATGATGTTCGCGGCGTTCGCGGCCTTGAAGATCGGCAGCGCGGTCAGGCCGGCGTTCATTTCGTTCTCGCGATCGATGCTGGAGGTGGAGCGCTGCGAAGCCGTGACGCGTTCGGCGATCACCACCGTCACCATGTCGCCGATCAGGCGTGCGCGCTGGTCCTCGAACATGGGCCGGTAGCGCGCGGCATGGAACAGCCCGCCCGTGGGCGTGGCCGGCAGCGAAGCCGCGGGGCTGGGAATGGGCGGCGCCGAAGTCGACGGCATGTCGACCGGCGGCGGCGGGTTGAGCGTGGCGACGCAGCCGCTGAGCACGCAGGCCGCGAGTGCGGCGACGCTGAGACGGGAAAGGGTGGCTGGGACGGTGATCATGGCGGGAGTTCCTGGCGGGGTGCGCATCCGCGCACGGGTTTTGTCGGGTTGAACGCACTTCGACAGGCTCGGTGCGAACGGTTCTGAACCGTTCGTCCTGAGCCTGCCTTGCCGGCCGCGTCGAAGGATGGACGGCCTGTGGTCATGTTTCGGCGCTGGATGTGCCTAAATGGGCGGTGCTTACAGCTGCGCCAGCTTGGCCAGCATCTGGTCCGAGGTCTGGATGGCCTTGGAATTCATTTCGTAGGCGCGCTGGGTCTGGATCATGGTCACCAGCTCCTGCACCACATTGACGTTCGAGCCTTCGAGGTAGCCCTGGTTGACCGTTCCCAGGCCGTTGAGGCCGGGTGTGCCCTGCTGGGGCTGGCCCGAAGCCGCGGTTTCGATGTACAGGTTCTGGCCGCGCGGCTCGAGGCCGGCCGGGTTGATGAAGGAGGCCATCGCCAGGTTGCCCACGGCCTGGGCCGCGGCATTGCCGGGCATCACGGCGCTGACAACGCCTTCGGCGCTGATGTTGACGCTGGTCGCGCCCGCGGGAATGGTGATGCCGCCGCCCACGGGCAGGCCGCTGGAGGTGACCAGCTGGCCCTGGGCATTGACCTGGAACGAGCCGTCACGGGTATAGGCCGTGGTGCCGTCGGGCTGGGTGACTTCGAAGAAGCCGTTGCCATTGATGGCCACGTCGAGCGAGTTGTTCGATTGCTGCAGCGTGCCCTGCAGGAAGTTGCGGCTGGTCGCCGCAGCGCGCACGCCCAGGCCCAAGTGCAGGCCCGTGGGCAGCTGGTTTTCTTCGGTGGTCTGGGCGCCGACCTGGCGCAGGTTCTGATAAATCAGATCTTCGAACACCGCGTTGGCGCGCTTGTAACCTGTCGTCGAAACGTTGGCCAGGTTATGGGAAATGACGTCCAGCTGGGTCTGCTGGGCTTCCATGCCGGTCTTGGAGATGAAAAGCGAGTTGATCATGACAGTTCTTTCTTAGTTGTCCACGCACAGTCTGTGAAACTGGCGTGAGCCAGCATGGGGGCAGCGAGCAAGGGCCGCCCCGCAGCGAGGCTGCCGTCCCCCTCCACCGAAGGATGAGAGGGGGAAGACGGGGCCGGCCGTCCGGCGAAGCGGCTCAGGGGGTGCTTCATATCAGCCGTTCATGCTCAGCAGCTGGGCAGCGGTCTTGTCATTGGTTTCCGCGGTCTGCATCAGGCGCATCTGCGTTTCGAACTGGCGCGAGGCGGCGATCATGCCGACCATGCTTTCGACGGCGTTGACGTTCGAGCCTTCGATCGAGCCCGCGAGCAGACGCGCATTGGCGTCGTTGGGCAGCGGGTCGCCGTTGGCGGAGCGGAACAGGCCGTCATTGCTGCGCTGCAGCGGGTTTTCGGCGTCGGGCGTGGCCAGCTTGACGCGGCCGGCGATCAGCGGCGGCTGGTCGGCGAGCTTGGCGGTCACGGTGCCGTCGGATGCGAGCGAGATTTCCGCGCCTTGCGGCACTTCTATCGGGGCGCCGCCGTCCGAGAGCACGGGCAGGCCGGTGCTGGTCAGCAGCGCGCCTTCGGGCGAGACTTCAAATGCGCCGCTGCGCGTATAGGCTTCCAGGCCGTCGAGCGCCTGCACGCCGAACCAGGCATTGCCCATGGCCATCGCGTCGAGCGCGCGGCCGGTGCGCTGGGCCGGGCCGGCGGTGTCCAGGTGACCAGACGTGGCTTCGAGCGCGAACACCCGCGTCGACGCGCCGCTGCCCTGCAGGGGCACGGAGCGGAACGTCGACATCTCGGCGCGAAAGCCGTTGGTGCCGGAGTTCGCCAGGTTGTTGGACAACACTGCCTGCCGTTGTGCCGCGGCGTTGGCGCCGGTCATGGCGGTGTAGATGATGCGGTCCATGGCGGAACTCCTTTAGCGGTTCAAATCAACGCAGGTTCACCAGGGTCGAGAACACCTGGTCTTGCGTCTTGATGGTCTGGGCGTTGGCTTGATAGGCGCGCTGTGCACCCATCATGTTCACCAGTTCGGCGGTCAGGTCGACGTTGGAGCTTTCGAGCGCGCCCGAGACCATGGAGCCGAAGCTGCCGCTCTTGGCCGTGCCGTACAGCGGTGCGCCCGAGTCGGCCGTGGCCACCCAGTTGTTGCCGCCGATCGCCGACAGGCCCTGGCTGTTGCTGAACTTGGCGAGCGCGAGCTGGCTTTCGGCGCGTGTCACGCCGTTGGAGTAGCTGGCCATGATCGTGCCGTCGGTGCTGATCTTGATGCCGTTGAGCTCACCCGCGGCGTAGCCGTTGTGGGTCAGCTTGGAGACCGCGAAATCGCTGCTCGACTGGGTCACGCCGCTCAGGTTGAGCGAAATGTCCAGGCTTTGCACCGGGTTCGCTCCGCCCGGGGCGGCGTTCGGGTTGGGCAGGCCGGATGCGGCGACGGTCAACGCAATCGGGCTGCCCGAGACCAGCTTGCCGCTGCCGTCGAAAGTCAGCTGGCCGACGCTTGCTGCGGCGGGGTCCAGCGAGGTGAAGACATTCCAGGTGTTGCCCACGGACTTCTCGAAGTACATCGTGACCGGCGTGGCGATGCCCTGGCTGTCATAGACTTCGATCGACGTGCCATAGGTGGCGCGTGGCGTCGCGGGCACGGGCGGCACGGCCGCGGGATCACCGGCCGCGTTCTTTGCGCTGGCGCTAAGGTTCAGCGCTGCCGTGATCTCCGTGGTTTCCTTGGCGGGAATTGGCTGGCCTGTGGGGAATTTGAGCGGCTCGAGCGTGGTGCTGCTGGTCAGTCCGGTGACCGGGTCGATCGGATAGCCCATGACGCTGGCGCCATCGGTGGTGATCATGTTGCCGGCCTTGTCGAGCTGGAAGTTGCCCGAGCGCGTATAGGCCTGGGTGCCGTCGGTCAGCTTCACGTGGAAGAAGCCGTCGCCGTTGACCGCCAGGTCCATGCTGTTGCCGGTGCTGTTGATCGCGCCCTGGGTGAACTGCTGCGAGACCGCTGCGACATTCACGCCGATACCCGAAGTCGAGCCGCTCGACGAACCGATGGCGCTGGCCACCATTTCGGCGAAGTCGGTGCGCGAGGCCTTGAAGCCCGTGGTGCTGGAGTTGGCGACGTTGTGGCCGATGACGTCCAGGTTCTTGCTGGCGGCGTTGAGGCCCGAAAGGCCGTGTTGGAATCCCATGGTGTTCTTCTCCTGCGGTGCGGTGGATCGTGTGCGTGGTGGCGGGGCTTAGAAAACGGCCTTGACCTTGTTGTAGGCCATGCTTTCGCCGTTTTCGAGTTCCAGCGTCAGCGCACCGTCGGTGGTGCTGGTGGCGACCACCAGGTTCGGTGAAAGCGATGTGCTGGCGACCTTGGCCGCGCCGTTCGCGGCGGCGACCTGGAAGCGCAGGCTGCTGACATCGCCTGTGTATTTGCTGCTGTCCCAGGCAAAGTAATGCCGGCCGGCGTCCAGCGCACCCAGCGTCACGGTGTCGACGACCGTGCCCGAAGCGGTGGTGATGTTGACCTTGACGTCGGCGGCCGTGCCGCTCAGGTCGAAAGCCGCGGTGCTGATCTTCTCGACCGGCGTGCCCAGCGTATTGCCTTCGGCCAGCACGGTGCGGCCGATCATCGACGTGCCCTGCAGCACCTGCATTGCGGTGAACTGCGAAGACATCTTCTCCATCGTGTCGTTGAGCGAGTTGATTCCGACGACCGTATTGATCTGCGCCATCTGCGAGGTCATCTGCGCGTTGTCCATCGGATTCATCGGATCCTGGTTGTTCAACTGCGCGACGAGCAGTTTCAGGAAGCGGTCCTGGGCGGCCGCTGGGTCGGTCGACGAGCCCGAGGTGGCGCCGGTGCTGCTGCTGGAGCCGGTACCGGTGGTGGGATATACGGGATTGGTGATCATGGCTTATTGCCCCATTTGCAAAGTCTTGAGCAACAGCGACTTGGCGGTGTTCATGACTTCGACGTTGTTCTGGTAGGAGCGCGAAGCCGAGATCATGTTGACCATTTCGTCGACGGCGTTCACGTTGGAGTGGGTCACATAGCCCTGCTCGTCCGCCAGCGGGTGGTTGGGGTCGAGCACCTTGCGGCCTGGCGTCTGGTTCTCGTTGATCGCGCTGACGCGCACGCCCGAAGCGGCTTCAGCGCCCAGCGGCGTGGTCTGAAAAACCACCTGGCGCGCCTTGTAGGCCTGACCGTCAGGGCCGGCCACGGCATCGACGTTGGCCAGGTTACTGGCCACCACATTGAGACGTTGCGACTGGGCGCTGACGGCGCTGCCGGAAACGCTGAAGATTGAGAACATGGACATAGGAGCTGCCTTTGTTGATTCGGTGCGAGTGCTTACTGGCCTTGAATGGCGCTGAGCATGCCCTTGGCCTGGCCGTTGATGAAGCGCAGCGTGGCTTCGTAGCGCACGGAGTTGTCGACGAAGTTCGCGCGCTCGCGGTCGAGGTCGACGGTGTTGTTGTCGAGGCTGGGCTGGGATTGCACCGAGTAGCCCAGGGCGACGGTGCTGTGGCTGGTCTGCGCCGCGGGCAGCGGCATGTGCCCCTTGTGGCTCACGCTGGCGCCGGCCAGCGGGCTCGTGCCTTCGGTCGCGGAGCGCAGCGCCTGCGAGAAGTTGAGATCGCGCGCCACATAGCCCGGGGTGTCCGCATTGGCAATGTTGCTGGCGATCAGGCGCTGGCGTTCGGCGCGCAGCACGAGTGCGGTGCTATGGAAATCCAGGCGGCTGGTCATTTTGTCGAGCATGTGGGCCTCGCGCTTTGTGGCTTCGGAAAAAAGTGGCCCCGCCGCGGCGGAGTCATGAGGGCGCAATGCAGGACGCACCGCGACAGGCCTTGATTATGGAAATCGCCCCGTTTTTCTAAAGCGTGAAGAACGCATGGATTGCTGCGCAGTTTCGTGCTTTGCAGTTATGGCAAACGCACTAAAGTCTGGACCAGGCCATGCTGCCGGCGGCGCCCTGGGCGTTGTGCCCGGCGGCCGCACCATGAATTTGAGGAGTTCCACTTGAAACGCAGTCCCTGGCCTTTGGCCGCACCCGCTCCCGCCGCAACGCACTTGCGTGGCCTGGCCGGCGCCGTGCTCGCCGGCCTGGGCCTGTGGCTCGGTGGCGCGCAGGCCCAGACCCAGACCCATGCCGAACTCGAGGCGCTGTCGCAGCAATGGGCGAATGCCGCGCTGGGCAGCGAAGCCAGCGCGGGCCTGCCGCTGCGCCTGCAGGTGCAGATCGGCAAGCTCGATGCGCGGCTGCAGCTCGCGGCCTGCGCCAAGGTCGAACCTTATCTGCCCGCAGGCGCACGCCTTTGGGGGCGCACCCGCATCGGTCTGCGCTGTGTGCAAGGCTCCCGGCCCTGGAATGTCTACCTGCCGGTCACCGTGCAGGCTTTCGGTCCTGCCTGGGTGCTGAATAACAACGTCCGCCAGGGCGAAGCCTTGACGGCTGGCGATGCGTCGCTTGCCGAAGTCGACTGGGCCGAAGTGGATTCCCCCGTGGCCGCGAGCCAGCCCGACTGGCTGGGCTTCGAAGCCGCACGCCATCTGCAGGCCGGCCAGACGCTGCGCCAGAACATGCTGCGCTCGCCGCAGCTGTTTCCCTTGGGAGCGCAGGTCAAGGTCGCGGTATCAGGCGGTGGTTTCACCATCATGTCCACGGGCCGCGCGATGGCGGCGGGCGCGGAAGGTGCAAATGTGCGGGTACGCATGGATAATGGCCGACTGGTTTCGGGCGTCGTCAATGCGCAAGGCGTGGTGGAAGTGAAGTAGCCAGCACCCGCTCCAATAAATGGCTAAAGTTTTTTTCGCCGGTGTCGAAACCAGTGTTACTGCGCCTCAGGCGAATGGGGCCTTGGAGAAATAAATGAAAATTGGACAAAAACCGGAGCTTCCCGCTGCTGCCTTGCAGGCTGCGGCCACTGCTTCCAAACAAGCTGCCAAGACCTCCGGTCCTGCGGCGGAAGAAGCAGCTAAAAGTACCCAAGTGGCGACTTCGTCCGCTGGCGTGCCTGTATCTTTCTCGAGTTCTGCCAAAGCGCTCGATCCTGCAAGCCGTGCGACGACCGAATTCGATGCCGACCGCGTCCAGGCGATGCGCGATGCGATTGCCAACGGCACGTTCAGCGTGAGCGCCGAAGCCATTGCTGACAAGCTGCTGGCCAATACCGGCGAGATCCTGGCGCACTCCATGGCGGCGCGCTCGGCCTGAGGCCGGCCCGTCTTTTCCATGCAACTGTCCGATTCCCTGGCCCAGGCCGAAGCCGCCTTGCTGGCGCTGTCGGCGGCGCTCGCCGGTACCGACGCCAACGCGCTCGAGGCGCGCAGCGCCGACTTGCGCGATGCTTTCATGTCGCTGGCCGTACTCCGCCAGCAGCACAGCCGCAGCGGTCAGACGCTCGATGCCGGGCTGGAGCAGCGCATCGAAGCCGTCGGCAGCCAGCTTGGCCCCCTGCGCGAACAACTCGCGCGCGGCGGCGCCATGACCGAACTCAAGGTGTCGGCGCTGCTGCCCATGCAGGCCGGCGCGCCGACCTACGATGCATTGTCCGGCCGCGCGCCGCGCACCAGCCCGGCGCGCATCTACCGCAGCGCGAGCTGAGTTCCACTTTTCATCTTTTCCCATTCGCCCATAAAAAACGCAGCTTCGAGAGCTGCGTTTTTTTATGGGGGTGTCGCTTGGCGAGTAGCAGCAAGCGCTACGCCACCGTTCGCCCTGAGCGGGTGAGCGAGCCGAGGTCTCGCAAGGCGTTCAAAAGAAACAGCGGCCGTTAAAAATCCGTTCGTCCTGAGCCTGTCGAAGGATGAACGGCCTGCTCTCAAGTCATGAGGACGTCCGTTCATGGTTCGACAGGCTCACCACGAACGGGTCACTGTTTTGCCGCCGTTTGCCAAAATCGACCACCTTCTAAGTCATTGATTTATTTGACAAAAAAGCTGTTTCTTGAGAGCCTGTCGAAGGGCGCTTCAGGGCGCTGAAGCTCAATGCGCGCGCATCTTTGTGCGCAGTCGGGCGATCGCCTGGCTGTGCAACTGGCATACGCGCGATTCGGTCACGCCCAGCACGGCCGCGATTTCCTTGAGGTTCATGTCGTGCTCGTAGTACATGCCCATGATGTACTGCTCGCGTTCGGGCAGCGCCTTGATGGCCTCGACCAGTGCGCCGCGCAGGCGCTGGTCGCGCAGCAGGGCCATGGGGTCGGCGCCGTCGTCGGCCACATGGCGGTCGAGAAAGCCGTCGCTGTCGTCGCCCGGCGAGATGTCTTCGAGGTAGACCAGCTGCGTGCCGCGCACCTTGCCCAGCAGCGACTGGTATTCGTCGAGCGGCATGCCCAGCTCGGATGCGATCTCCGACTCGAGCGGACTGCGGCCGAGTTTCTGTTCGAGCCGGCGCAGGGCATGCTCGATGTCTTTCTGGCTCTTGCGCGAGCTGCGCGACATCCAGTCGCCTTCGCGCAGTTCGTCGAGCATCGCGCCGCGTATGCGTTGCGAGGCAAAGGTCTCGAACTGCACGCCTTGCGCCACTTCGAAGCGGGTCAGCGCGTCGGCCAGGCCGATCATGCCGACCTGGATCAGATCGTCGAGCGCCACGTTGGGCGGCAGCTTGGCGATCATGTGGTGCGCGATGCGTCTAACCAGGGGTACATGCTGACGGATCAGTGCGTTCCGTTCGAGCTGGCCGTTCGCGGTGTACATGGCGTTCATAGGCTCCACGCTGGTTGGGAAAAGACAGGCGCCGGTGCAAAGCTGGCCGGCGTGGTCGCGGCGAGTCCGGGTGTCAGGGTCACCGCGTGCGCGAGCATCAGCAGTGCCAGACGGCGCAGCTCCTGCGGCGAGCCCGGGTCGGTGCGCGTGCACAGCGGTTGCATGCGCAGGTGGCGCTGCGCGCACTGGGCGAGCGAAGACATCAGGGTGTCGGCATGGCGGCGCGCAAAAGGCTCGTGCGCTTCGGTCGCGCCGGCGACGATGCAGGACAGTCCCGCATGCAGCGCCAGGTGTTTGATCTGGCGGTAGCTGCGCTCCATGCCGCGGGGCTGCATGTCCAGCGGCAGCAGTGGACGCATGGCGTGGCCTTGCAGCAGCGGCGCGAGCTGTTCGACGGGCGCGTGCACGATCACCACCGCATAGCCGCGCGCATAGGCAAGCAGCGATTCGAGGCCGCCCAGCTGGCGCAGTCCGAGGGCGGCGGGCAGCGTGGCGACCGAGGCTTGCGTGGGGCGCGGCCCCATGCCCGTGGCCTGCCATGGGGGTTCGGCGAGCAGGTCACGCAGGCCCGGCGTTGCCGCGCTTTCGGTCTGGCTCGCGTCGAGCACCAGCACCGGGTAGCCGAGCTGCTGCAGTTGCGCGCTCAGCGGCCAGAGCAATCCCCCGGCCGGCGCCGTGGCCGAATAGGCGATGGCGCATACCTGGAGTTCCTGCCAGGCGGCACCGGCCTGCAGGCCGTAGCCCTGGTTGCCGTTCTCAAGCATGACCAGGCTCCATGATTTCGCCGGCCATGCTCGATTGTGTGAAGAAGAAGTCCAGTTCGATGGCCTTGGGGTCGAATGCCGAGCGCGTCGTCGAGCGCATCGAGGCGGCCACCAGCTGGTTGGCATCGGCGGCTTCCCAGTCTTCGGGCACGCGCTGGCCGTTCGTGACGCCGCACAGCTGCATCTGGTGACGGATCAGCGTGTCGACCGAGGGGCCGAGCTTCACGGCCTCGTCGACCTTCGACAGGATCACCTTCTGGCAGCCGTCGGCCTTGAAGGCGTTGAGCACTTCGTCGTTGGAATCGCCCTGGCTGCTCGCATTGAGCACCAGCATGCGCTGCACGCCGGGCAGGTCGAGCACTTCGAGGATGTCGTCCTTGCGCGGATCGCGCGGTGCGACGCCGGTGGTGTCGATCAGCACCATTTTCTTGTTCGCCAGCAGGCCCAGCAGATCCTGCAGGGCTGCGCGGTCATGTGCCTGGTGGGCGACGATGCCCAGCATGCGGCCATAGGCGCGCAGCTGTTCATGCGCGCCGACGCGGTAGGTGTCGAGCGTGATCAGGCCGACTTCGCGCGCACCGTGGATGCGTGCCGCCATGGCCGCGAGCTTGGCCGTGGTGGTGGTCTTGCCGACGCCGGTGGCGCCGACCAGTGCGAACACGCCGCCCTGGTCATATATGGGGGCCGACTGCGCATTGGTGCGCAGATTGCGTTCGAGCACGTCCATCAGCCAGCGCACGGCCTGGGAAGGCGAGCAGTTGCCGGGCAGGTTTTCGAGCAGCATGCGCGACAGGGCGGGGGAGTAGCCGGCGCGAATCAGCTTGAGCATCAGGTTCGACTGCAGCGGGCTCTGGCGCGCCTGGCCCAGCCAGGCGAGCGTGTTGAAGCGGTCTTCGATCAGCGCCTTCATCGACTGCAGCTCGTCCATCATCACTTGCGGTGCGGCGGCCTGTGCGCGTGCCATGGGCTGGTTCGCGGAAGCGCGCGGCGTGGCTTGACGGGTCACGGGGCGTTGGTTGGCCTTGGCGCCGCGCAGCGGGTTGTGGCGGGCCACGGCTTCAGGCGTGGGCACGGGTTCGCGGCGCAGTTCGTCGAGCTGGCGCGCGCGCTGGGCGAACGTCGGCAGCTGTTCGTCTTCAAATGCGGGTTCGGCTTCGGGCGCGGCCTCGCCGTGCAGGTTTTCATGGCGGCGGCGCAGCATGCGCTCGCGCACATAGTCCTGGAACGACAGCGTGCTCATGGCCAGCTGGGCCGCGTCGTCTTCGACGGTCTGGCGCAGCGGCGATGTGGCGTTGCTCTCGGTCGCCGCAGCGGCGGCCGGCATGGCGGCAGGAATGGCTGCACGCGGCTTGCCAGGTGCACGGGTTTCGTCGGCGGCGCGTTTCTCGATCGCGGCCTGCAGCGGCGAGCTGGTCGCGACGCCACCATCGAGCTGCTCGAGCATGTCTTCGGCCGTGGCGGTCACTTCCACGCCTTCGGCCGTTGCACGGTTCGACAGGATCAACGTGCCATCGCCGAAGGCCATGCGCGCCTTGGCCAGGGCCTCGCGGGAGGTGGGGGCGGTAAAGCGGCGGATGTTCATGCGGATGCACCTTTAAGAATGGGGCCAATGCGGATGGTGTGCGTCTCGGGAATCTCGCTGTGCGAGAGCACCTGCAGACGGGGAGCCACGCGCTTCAACAGACGGGCAATGGCGTTGCGGATCGAGTCGGGTACCAGCAGGCATGCGGGCATTCCCAGCTCTTCTTGTTTCTGGGCCACGTCGGCGGCCCGTTGTGTGAGGATTTCGGCCACGCCCGGATCGAGCGACGGCGCCGAAGGGTTGCCCAGCGCCTGCACCAGCAGACGCTCGAGGCCGGGCTCGATCGCGATCACGTTGAGTTCGCGCGTCGGGCCGTAGATTTGCTGGACGATGGCCGGCGACAGCGCAATGCGCACGCGGCGGGCCAGTTCCACGGGGTCCTGGGTCAGCGGAGCATGCTCTGCCAGGGTTTCGATGATGGTGCGAATGTCGCGGATATGCACGGCGTCTTCCAGCAGCAGCTGGAGCACTTTCTGGAACGTTGAGATCGACACCATTTTCGGAACCACTTCTTCAATCAACTTGGGAGCCAGGCGCGCCACATGTTCGACGAGCTGCTGGGTCTCCGTGCGGCTCAGGAGCTTGGCCGCATGCACTTGCATCAAGTGTGACAAATGTGTCGCCATCACGGTTTCGGAATCAACGACGGTAAAACCCGCCATTTGTGCCGCTTCCTTTTGCCGTTCATCGATCCAGTGTGCTGGCAGGCCGAATGCCGGGTCCGTCGTCGGGGTGCCGATCAGCGGAGTGCTGATGCCGCCCGGATTGATCGCCAGGAACATGCCGGGAAAGGCTTCGCCTTCGGCGATGCTCACGCCGCGCAGCGTCACGCGGTAGGCGCTGGGCTTGAGTTCGAGGTTGTCGCGCACATGCACGGCCGGCGGCAGGAAGCCGACTTCCTGCGCAAACTTGCGGCGCACGCCCTTGATGCGGGTCAGCAGGTCGCCCTGGCGCTTCTTGTCGACCAGCGCGATCAGTCGGTAGCCCAGCTCCAGGCCCAGCAGATCGACGGGCTGCAGATCGTCCCAGGTGGCTTCGCCGGAGTCGCCGGTGGTGGCCTGCTGCGGTGCCGGTACGGCATTTTTGGCGGCCTTTTCGGCCTGCTGCCTGCGCGACAGCACCCAGGCGCCGTAGATCAGCGCGCTGCCCATGCCCAGGAACACGACATGGGGCATGCCGGGAATCAGGCCCAGCATCGCCAGCACGCCGCCGGTCACGCCGAGAACGCGCGGCGACATGAACAGCTGATCGACGATCTGCCGGCCCATGTCTTCGCCCTTGCCCACGCGCGAGACCACCATGGCCGCGGCCACAGAGATCAGCAGGCCGGGAATCTGCGCGACCAGGGCATCGCCCACGGCCAGCAGGATGTAGCTGTCGGCGGCCTGGCTGGCGCTGAGGCCGTGCTGTGCCATGCCGATGATGAAGCCGCCGACGATGTTGATCACCAGAATCAAGATGCCGGCGATCGCATCGCCGCGCACGAATTTCGAGGCACCGTCCATCGAACCGAAGAAGTTGGCTTCCTCGCCGACTTCGGCGCGGCGGCGCTTGGCTTCCTCTTCATTGATCAGGCCGGCGTTCAGGTCGGCGTCCACCGCCATCTGCTTGCCGGGCATCGCGTCCAGGGTGAAACGCGCCGAGACTTCGGCGATACGCTCCGCACCCTTGGTCACCACCACGAAGTTGATCACCACCAGAATCGCGAACACGATCAGACCGACCGCGAAGTTGCCGCCGATCAGGAAGTGGCCGAAGGCCTCGATCACCGCACCCGCCGCGCCCGGCCCGGTGTGGCCTTCGAGCAGCACCACGCGCGTCGAGGCGACGTTGAGCGACAGGCGCATCAGCGTGGTCAGCAGCAGCACCGTGGGGAAGGCCGCGAAGTCCAGCGGCCGGATCATGTAGGCCGCGACCATCATCACCATCAGCGCGACGGCGATGTTCAGCGTGAAGAAGGTGTCGAGCAGCCAGGGCGGGATCGGCAGCACCATCAGTGCCAGGATCGCCACCACCAGCAACGGGGCCGATATGCCCTGAGCGGCGGCGCCGTATTTGCTGCCCATGAGCTGCAGGGATTTCATCGAAGTGTTCATATCGCGCTGCCTTACAGGGCTGCCCGCGGATGCGGAGCGAGGGGGGCCACCCGCTGGTGCGGGTCGAGTTCAGGAGGGACCGGGATTTCGTCGAGGGCCTGTGGCATCAGGCCGTCGCCGCGCATTGCGGCCTTGAGGCGGTAGACATAGGCCAGGACCTGGGCGACCGCGGTGTAAAGCGGTGCAGGGATCGACTGGTCGAGTTCGGCGTGCGCGTAGAGCGCGCGCGCCAGCATCGGGGATTGCAGCACCGGTATGTCGTGGGCGTTGGCCACTTCGCGGATCTTCTGCGCCAGCAGGTCCGTGCCCTTGGCAATGACCTGGGGGGCATCCATGCTGGCTTCGTCGTAGCGCAGCGCCACGGCGTAGTGGGTCGGGTTCATGACCACGAAATCGGCCTTGGGCACGGCGCCTATGCTGGCGCGGTTGGCAATTTCGCGCTGCTTCTGGCGCAGCTTGCCCTTGATTTCGGGGTTGCCTTCCGATTCCTTGTGTTCCTGCTTGACTTCCTGGTGCGACATCTTGAGGCGCGACTTGAACAGGAAGGCCTGCAGCGGCACGTCGATCAGCGCGACCATGAACACCACCAGCAGCAGCACGGCGACGCCGCCGACCAGCCAGTCGCCGACCATGGCCAGCGCCATCGGCGAAGGCTGGCTGATCACGCGCGCCATTTCCTCGAGGCCGGCCGACAGGTACTTCCAGCCGACGATCGACAGCACGATGGTCATGAAGACCATCTTCACCACGGTGACCATCTGCTGCTTGGAAAAGAGATTGGCGATGCCCGACAGCGGGTTGAGCCGGCTGAACTTGGGCGCGACTGGCGTGAAGCTGAAGATCCAGCCGCCGGCCAGAATGCCGCTGATCAAGGCGGCCGAGATCGTCGCCAGCGCGAACAGCACGCAGGCGATCAGGCCGATGGCGCCCATCTGCAGCAGGCGCTCCAGCATCTGCGCGGGGGCCTGCACGCTCTGGGCGTTGAACGAGAACTGCTGTGTGAAAGCGAGTTTGAGGTGGCTGGTCAGCGGCTGCGCGCCGATCAGCATCGCGACCGAGCCCATGCCCAGAATCGCCAGGTGCGACAGGTCGCGCGAGCGCGCACCTTGGCCGTCCTTGCGCGTTTTCTGCAACTTGCGCTCGGTGGCGGGAAGATTTTTGTCTTGGCTGGAGTCCATGGCGAATGTGACTGAATGTCACCGCCATTGTCGCCATGGCCTGTTTTCGCTAAAGCCCGAAAAGCAGCCGCGAAAGCCTGCTGTTCATCCGTGCCGGGAGATAAAGGGCGCGCGCGCCTGCGCTTCGCGCCGAGCCGGGGCCGGCGTTCGCACGCAGCCCCGCTCAACCGTTCGTGCGCAGCCGCACCCAAGCCTTCGCGCGCAGCCGCACCCAACCGTACGCGCGCAGCCGTACCCAACTGTACGCGCGCAGCCGCGTCCAATCGTTCGCCCTGAGCCCCACCCCCGTTCGCCCTGAGCCTGTCGAAGGGTAGGGGCGCCAAGCCTAGATCGGCGCTGGCCTGTCAGAAGCCCAGGCTGGCCAGCAGGTCGTCGACCTGCGATTGCGAAGTCACGACTTCCGCCGTGCGCGTGCCTTCGACCACGGGACCGGCAAGCGATTCCGTGGCGACAGCGACTGCGGCACCGGCTGCAACCACGGGTGCGGCCACGACGCTGGCGGCGACGGCCGGCGGCACACCGCCTGGTGGCGCTGTCTGGATCAGCATCTGCACCAGCTGGTCTTCGAGATTCGATGCCAGGGCCACCACGCGACTGATCACCTGTCCGGTGAGATCGTGGAAGTCCTGGGCCATCATGATTTCGGTCAGATGCTCGTCGGCCTTTTGCGTCACGTCTTCCATGTCGGTGAGGAAGTTCATGATGTCGCCCTTGGCCACGGCTGCGACCGGGTCCTTGATCAACGCGGCGACCATGCGCCGCGTTTCCTCGGCGATGTAGGCCTGCTGGGCCTTGGCCTGCTCGACGCGATTGAGCACCTTCTCGGCGGCCTCGCCCGTGAGTCGGGCGATGTACGACAACCGGCTCTGGGCATCGGGCAACTCGTCCATGGAACCACGCAGCCGATCTGCCAACCCCAGCTCATTGAGCGAATCATGCAGCTGACGCGTCAGCACACCAATCTTGTAGTGCAGTTCGACGGGTTCTGCGGGCGTGTTGCTGTCCATGCTGTTACATCCCCAGCTTCTTCAGGATGAGGCCAACCTTTTCTTCGAGCGTGGCCTTGGTGAACGGCTTGACGATGTAGCCTGCAGCGCCGTTCTGCGCCGCCGCCACGATGTCTTCCTTGCGGGCTTCGGCGGTCACCATCAGCACGGGCAGATGCTTGAGCTTCTCGTCCTGCTTGATTTCGGTGAGCAGCTGAAAGCCGTTCATGTTGGGCATGTTGATGTCGGTGACGACAAAATCGAACTTGCTGTTGCGCAGCTTGTGCAGCGCAACCACGCCGTCTTCCGCCTCATCGGCTTCGGGGTAACCGCTTTCCTTGAGTAGATTGCGCACAATGCGGCGCATGGTGGAGAAGTCGTCAACGATCAAAAAACGCAAGGCATTAGCCACGTGAGACCCTTTCGGTCGTAATGTGCTCTGGAGAGAAAGACAAATTCGGCAGCAAGCGTTACAAATGATTGCTTATCGCGTGCCAGCGGGGGGATTGTCGTGCTTTTCTGCAACGGGCAAAGGTGTGTGCTCTTTGCCCAACAGCCGTTCTTCGGCTTCGCGGGTCAGCACGGTGATGGTAATGCGCCGATTTTGCGGCGCACGCGGGTTCTGGGGTTCGAGCAGATCGCTGTCAGCCATGCCGACGACGCGCGCCAGCTTGTCTGCGGGCATGCCCGCGCCAATCAGCTCGCGCCGAGAGGCATTGGCCCGGTCGCCCGAAAGCTCCCAGTTGCTGTAGCCCCGGTCGCCGTTGCCATAAGGCGCGGCGTCGGTGTGGCCGGAAAGGCTGATCCGGTTCTCGGTCTCGCCAAGCGCGGCACCCACGGCACGCAGGATGTCCTGCATGTAGGGCTTCACGATGGCGCTGCCGCTGTCGAACATGGGGCGGTTCTGCTCGTCCACGATCTGGATCTGCAGTCCGTCGGGAGTCACCAGCACGCGGATCTGCGAGCGGTACTCGTTGAGCTTGGGGTTGCCCGTGATCATGGCGTCGACCTTGGCCTGCAGCGATTTGATGCGCACCGCATCCTGGCGCGCGCGTTCGGCCTTGGCGGCGTCCAGGCTTTGCTTGCGGTCGGCCTTTTCGTTTGATTCGGAGCGTTGCACCTGGCCGTGGACCTTGGACAGGTCGTTGCCGCCGCCGGGAATGATGCTCGAGCTGTTGCCCGAGCCGTCGCCGCCCTGCATCGCCACTTTGAGCGGTGCGTTGAAATAGTTGGCAATGCCCTGCAGGTCGCCCTTGGAGGTCGAGCCCAGCAGCCACATCAACAGGAAAAACGCCATCATCGCCGTCATGAAGTCGGCATAGGCGATCTTCCAGGCACCGCCATGCGGAGCATGGGCGGACTTCTTGATGCGCTTGACGATGATGGGTTGGAGTTTTTTGTCAGCCATGGTGCGGTATGCCGGTGGAGTCCGGGCTTACTTCTTGCCCTTGACGTGGTTTTCGAGTTCCAGGAAGCCGGGACGCTCGGTCGAGAACAGCACCTTGCGACCGAATTCGATCGCTGTCGCGGGGTTGTAGCCCTGCATGCTGGCCAGCAGCGTAGTCTTGATGCATTCGAATTCCTTGGCCGCGTCCATCGTGCGCTGCTCGATCAGGCCGGCAATCGGCTCGACCACCGCATAGGCCAGCAAAATCCCGAGGAAGGTGCCGACCAGCGCCGAACCGATCATCGCACCGAGCACCGCCGGCGGCTGGCCGACCGAGCCCATGGTGTTCACCACGCCGAGCACGGCCGCGACAATCCCGAACGCGGGCAGCGCGCCGGCCACCTTGCCCAGGGCCGCGATGGGTGCATGCGATTCCTGGTGGTGGGTCTCGATTTCGCTTTCCATCAGCGATTCGATCTCGTGGGCATTCAGATTTCCCGAGACCATCATGCGCAGATAGTCCGTGAGGAATTCCATGATGTGGTGGTCCTTGAGCAATTCCGGATACTTCTGGAAGATCGGCGATTCCTCGGGCGCTTCGACATCGGATTCGACGGCCATCAGGCCTTCCTTGCGCGCCTTTTGCAGGATTTCGTAAAGCAGCGCCATCAGTTCGAGAAAGCGCTCCTTGTTGTATTTGGAGCCTTTGAGCGCGGCAGGCAGCGCGCGCATCGTGGCCTTGATCACCTTGGGCTGGTTCGAAACGATGAACGCCCCGACCGCTGCCCCCCCGATGGTGAGCATTTCAAATGGCAGGGCCTTTGCGACCACGCCGATATTGCCGCCGTGCAGGACGTAGGTGCCGAAGACACAGGCGAGGCCGATGAGTAAACCAAGAATGACGAGCATGGGGGGATTGTGTCAAAGTGTGAGGGTGCTCAACATCCGAAAAAAGCCCGGAAAGCTGGATTGTTCGCTGGAACTGCGTTGTGCTATAGAAGCACAGCACGCCAAAAGGCGCGCAGCCGTGGGGCGCGCGCCTGTCTTGCCGGCCGCGGCCTGCACAGCGACAGGCATGGTTGCTCGATCCGTGGATCTTAGCTTTGCAGCAGTTGCAGCACTTGCTGGGGCAGCTGGTTGGCCTGGGCCACCATGGCCGTACCGGCTTGCTGCAGGATCTGCGTGCGCGACAGGTTGGCGGTTTCCTTGGCGAAGTCCGCGTCGACGATGCGTCCGCGCGCCGCCGACAGGTTTTCCACCTGGATGTCGATGTTGCTGACGGCGTTCTCGAAGCGGCTTTGCATCGCACCCAGCGTGGCGCGCGCGCCGTTGACCTGGTCCACTGCGCTGTCGATCTTCTTCAATGCGACCCATGCACCCTCTTGTGTGCGCACATCGATCTGGTCGATGCCGCGCACGTCGGTGATGGCGTTGGCGGTGTTGGCGGGATCGATGTTCAGGCCGGCCTCGACACCGGTCAGTGTTGCGGTGAAGCCTGCGCCGAAAGCGACGGCCACCGGAGCGCCCGTGGCGTCGAGCTTTTCCGACATCACATGGAGTTCATAGCTGTTGGTGTTGGCCACCTTGGACATGTACACCGTCACGCCGGTATCGGCCGACTTGTTGTTGATCGCGGTGACCACTTGGCCCAGGCGTTCGAGGCTGCTGTTGGCTGGCTCGATGGCTTCCAGATCGATGGTCAGGGCGGCGGGTGCCGAGCCGACGGTGATCTGCAGGGCGCCCTTGGCGATGGGGTCGGCGAAATCGTCGATGGCTGGAGGCGTCAGGTCGTCGGTGTTCAGTGCCGCGGCACCTGTCGCCGAGGACGTACCGTAGCTGATGTTCGACAGTTGGCTCGAACGGGTGTCCGCGAGCGCGCCCAGCGTGACGTTGTCACCCGAGTTGGCGCCCACCTGGAACACCGCGCCGGCGAACGAGCCGTCAAGAATCTTCTGGCCGTTGAAGTTGGTCTGCTTGGCGACGCGGTCGATTTCCGCGGCCAGCTGGGTCACTTCGGCCTGCAGCGCAACGCGATCCGATGCGCTGTTGGTGGCATTGCTCGACTGCACTGCCAGTTCACGCATGCGTTGCAGCATGTCGCCCACCTTGCCCAGCGCGCCTTCAGCGGTCTGCGCCAGCGAAATGCCGTCATTGGCATTGCGCGCCGCCACCGTCAGGCCCTTGACCTGGGTGTTCATGCGTTCGGAGATGGCCAGACCGGCCGCGTCGTCCTTCGCACTGTTCACACGCAGGCCTGAAGACAGGCGCTGCATGGACGTGGCAAGCGAGTTCCCCGAGAGGCTCAGGTTTCGCTGCGCATTGATAGAGGCAATGTTGGTATTGATAGTTGCGGCCATGACAGGGTCCCTTCAGAAAGGCAAGGTTGCATCGCTACAAAAGCTTTTAGGACTCGGTTGCGCGACAGGCAGCCCTAGCGATGAAAGGATTCTTCCTTGTTCGCCCTTGCAGCAGCGGGGGGATAAAAACCGGGAAAGCCGGCTATCTCGCCGCTTCCCTGGGGAAGCTGGCACCCGGGCGCGAAAAAAAAGCGCAAGAAATTCCTCAAGCTTTGATTTCGCTCTCCGATAACCCAAAGGTAGGCGGCGAACGGAACAGGGCACAGCCCCCGGCGCTGAAGAATCAACGACAGGCTCGGTAAAAGGACAGACACCATGGCAATGACCATCAACACCAATGTGGCTTCGATCAACGCACAGCGCAACCTGAGCCTGTCGGGCAGTTCCCTCACCACATCGATGCAGCGCCTGTCTTCCGGCCTGCGTGTGAACAGCGCCAAGGACGATGCCGCCGGCCTCGCAATCTCGGAGCGCATGAAGGCACAAAGCGGCGGCCTGACAGTGGCGGCGCGCAATG
>NZ_JAHCDD010000081.1 GCF_018413525.1 Acidovorax sp. CCYZU-2555 | reverse complement strand
AGAACGCGCCGGCGCGGCCACGCCACTTGGAGTTGGTCTTGCATCTCGTGTCTCCCTTTTGATCGTGGCTTCAATCAGAACGAATGGCGCAGGCCCAGCTCCAGGCCCGAGGAGCTGCGGCCGGGCAGCGGCGCGCGACCGCCGCTGACGTTGTACGCGCCCTGGCCTTCGTTGCGGATGCGCGCGTAAGTGCCGTAGAGCGCGGTGCGGCGCGAGAAGTCGTAGACATAGCCGACCGCCACCTGTTGGGCGTCGTTGTCGCTGCGCGCCGAGCCGCCGGCATTGCGCACGCCCGACTGGCTGCGGTCTTCCAGGCGCGCGTAGCTGGCCTTGATCTTGCCCGGGCCCACAGGGATCTGCACGCCCAGTTCGGCCGTGTGCTTGCGTGCTTCGCCCGACAGCAGCTCGAGCTGCACCACGTTGTAGAGGCCGTAGAACTTGGCAAAGCCCGCGTCCCAGCTGATGCCCAGGTTGGCATGGGTGTAGTTGCCCAGCGTGGCGGTGCTGACATAGCGCGTGCGGCCCAGCGCCGCGGCGATGTCGAAGCCGTTGGCCGCATAGCCCAGGCGCGCGCCGGCCAGATTGCCGTCGTGCGCGTCGGGCGCATTCGACGCGTTCTCGCCGCTGGCCACCATCACCATGCCGTACACGCCGCCCAGGTTCTTGGGCAACCAGTAGCTGACCGTGTTGCTGGCGGTGATCGCCGACGGCACGGGCGTGGTGCCCAGGCCGGAGAACGTGAAGTTGCCCACGCGGCCCACACCCACGGTGGTGAACGGGTCGAACATGATGCTGTTGTAGTGCGTGGGCACGAAGTCGTGGCCCAGGCGCACTTCGCCGTAGCGGCTGTGGCCCAGCGAGACATAGGCCATGCGGTCGAAGGTGAAGCCGCCCGCGGCCGTCGCGCCGCTGACCTGGTTGTTGGTGTTGCTCGCGCGGCCGGTGCCGGTGTCGGTGCTCTGGCCGCTCTCCAGCTGGAAGCCCGCGCGCCAGCCGCCGCCCAGGTCTTCGCTGCCGCGAAAGCCCAGGCGGCTGGTCGCGTTGCCGCCGGTCGACAGCCCGGTGACCGAACCCACGCCGCCGGCCGTGGTGCGCTGAATGGCATTGTCGACCACGCCATAGAGCGTGATGCTGCTCTGGGCCTGGGCGCCCAGACAGGCCAGGCCCAGCGCCGGCGCGGCGAACCAGGCGGCGTGCTTCTTCATGGTGCGAATGGTGGTTTTCTTTTGCATGCTATGTCTCCTCTTTGGTGGTTCTTGTGGATCTGTCTGGCCGGGTCAGCCCGGCACTTTGTCGTGGCGCACCAGCACCGCGCCTTGCGACAGCGGGCCGGCGTTGCGGCGGTACTGCTGCAACCAGCCGGTGTCGTGCGTCAGCGGCCTGGCCTGCCAGGCGGCACGGCGTTCGTCGATCACGGCGTCGTCGACCAGCAGGTCCAGCTGGCGGCTGTCCAGGTCGATGCGTATGCTGTCACCGTCCTGCACCAGCGCCAGCGGCCCGCCCAGCGCGGCTTCGGGCGAGACTTCGGCCAGCACCAGGCCCTTGCAGACCAGGCCGGAAAGGTGGCCGTCGGTCAGGATGGCGATGTCTTCGCCCAGGCCCGCGCCGTCGACCGCGAACACCACGCGCGACGCACCGCCGCCCATGGCCGGGCCGCCGTGCACGCCCGCGCCGCGCATCACCAGTACATGGCCGGCGCGCACCCGCCCGTCCTTGATCGCGTCTATGGCTTCGTCCGAAGTCCAGAAGCAGATGGCCGGGCCGGTGAACTGGCGCACCTTGCGCTCGACGATGCCGGTCTTGATCAGCGCCGAATCCGGCGCCAGATTGCCGCGCATCACCACGATGGCCGGCAGGGGCGCGACGGGGCGGTCCATGGGGCGAATCACTTCGGGGTCAGCGACGACCAGGCCTTGCAGGTTCTCGGCGACGCTGCGGCCGGTGACCGTCAGCGCGTCGTTGTCGAGCAGCGGCTGCAACTGGCGCATCAGCGCCCGGCAGCCGCCTGCGGCCTCGAAGGCCTCGATGGTGTTGTCGCCTATGGGCCGCACGCCGGCGAGCACCGGAGTCTCGTTGCCCAGCGTTTCGAACAGCGAATACACATCGACATTGCACTCGCCTTCGGTGGCCACCGCCTGCAAATGCTTGACGGTATTGAGCGAGCCGCCTATCGCCAGAATGGCGCGCACCGCGTTGGCGAAGGCACCGGGGCTCAAAATATCGCGTGGCTTCAAGTCATCCCAGACCATCTGCACGATGCGCGCTCCCGCGGCACGCACATCGGCCATCATCTTGGGGCTCAGCGCCGCCACTGGCGCGCTGCCCGGCAACGCCAGGCCCAGGGCCTCGCAGACGATGTGCATCGAGTTTGCCGTTCCCAGGCCCGAACACACGCCCGGGCCGCGCACCGCCTGGCGGCTCATGCCTATCAGCTCTTCCACCGGCAGATGGCCGGTGACCGCATGCATGGAGCCTATGAACACTTCCTCGATGTCCACCGGCTTGCCCTGGTATTCACCGCTGGGCTGGTAGCCGCAGGGCACCAGCAGCGTCGGAATGTTCAGCCGCGCGGCGGCCATCAGCTGGCCGGGCACGGTCTTGTCGCACGAGGTCAGGCAGATCATGCCGTCGAGCTGCGCGCCCTCCACGGCGACTTCGATGTCGTTGGTGATCAGGTCGCGCGCGCCCAGCATATAGGCGCCGCGCGCACCGGCGCCGGTGATGAAGTCGCTGGGTGCGGCGGTGCGGATCTCGAAGGGTACGGCGCCCGCGGCGCGGATCGCGGTCTTGATCTCGGCGGCGACGCGGTCGAGGTGGCTGAAGCACGCGGCCAGTTCCGACGAGCTGTTGACGATCGCGATCTTGGGTTTCTCGCAGTCTTCTTCGGGAATGCCCAGTGCCTGCCAGTGCGCGTTGCGCACCGACCAGAGGTAGGAGCCGCGCGGAAAGTTGCTGCGGAGTTTGCGTGAGGTCATGGTTGTGCCTGTGGGTTCTGGTAAGAGGAAACGCGCGTCACTGCCGGGGAATGCCGGCCTGCTTGACCAGCTGGCCCCAGCGGCTGTACGAGTCGCGCACCATTGCTGCGAGCTGGGGCGGGGTGGAGCTTTCGGCGGTGTAGGCGCCCGCACGGTAGAAGGTCTGCACGCGGGTGTCGGCGATGGCCTGCACCAGCGCGGCGTTGAGCTTGTCGACCAAAGGCTGGGGCACGCGCGCCGGGCCGAACCAGCCCAGCCAGCTGGTCAGGTCCATGTCCTGCATGCCCTGCTCGGCCAGCGTTCCCACGCCCGGCAGGAACTCGCTGCGCTGGGGCGCAGCCACGCCGATGATGCGCACCTTGCCCGTGGCGGCGTTCTGCAGCGCGGCCGGCGCGGCGTCGAAAGCCATCTGCACGCGGCCGGCGAGCAGGTCGGTCGCCATGTCGGAGCCGCCGCGATAGGGCACATGCACCAGGTCCAGCCCGGTCTGGCGCGCAAAGATCTGGCCGAACACATGGGCCGAGGTGCCGGTGCCGAACGAGCCGTAGCTGAGCGTGCCGGGGTGGGCCTTGCCGTAGGCCACCAGTTCCTGCACATTGCGCACCGGCAGCGAAGCGTGGACCACCATCACCAGCGGGCCCTGGCCGCCCAGCGAGATCGGCGTGAAGTCCTTTTCGGGGTGGTAGTTGACCGCGAGCATGGTGTGCGGGTTCTGCGCGAAGGTCGACGAGGCGCTGTAGAACAGCGTGTAGCCGTCGGGCTTCGACTTGATGACTTCGAGCGCCGCGACCAGGGTGCCGCCGCCGGGGCGGTTGTCGATCACCACGGGCGTGCCGAGGATCTCGGCAAGGCGCTGGGCCACGGTGCGCGCCTGGCCGTCGACGCCGCCGCCGGGCGGGAAGGGCACGACCACGCGTATGGTCCGGCCCTTGGCGGGAAAGTCGTCCGCGGCCTGGGCCTGCGTTGCGCCCAGGCATGCGGCGGCCGTCACCAGGGCGAGCAGCGCCCTGGACCATTTCAGTCCATTCATTTTTTGTCTCCGGTTTTTCTATTGAGGTCGGCCTTCTTCGAGGCCTGCTTCAGGGGAAATGGGCCTGCGGGCTAGCTGTCGCCCGCGGGCGGCGCGCGGCGTATCACTTGCACCGTGCCCGCGTCGGCATCGACGCGCACCCAGTCGCCGGTGCGTATCACCGCCACCGGGTCCTGGTCGAAATCGGTGAGCGCCGGGGCGCGCGTGACGACCGCGCCGAGCGCGATCTTGGTGGTCATCTCGGTGAACAGCATCGCCGCCGGCGCCACGCCCATGGAGCGCGTCAGGTGGAAGGCGTTGGACCAGCCCGACGAGCCCTTGGCCCCGGGAAACACCAGCACCTTGCCGGCGAAGCTCTGGCCGCGCAGCGGATGGCGCATTTCGACGATGGTGCCGGTGCGCGAGTCGATGCCGCCCCAGCCGGAAATATGGGCCTCGGTCACCAAGGCCTCGCCCTCGGCGACGCCGCCCACGACCTTGCGTCCGTGCAGCGTGGCGACCACGGTGTCAGCAACGGTGTTCATGCGTACCTCCCGGCCCAGCGGCCGGTGCAGGCCGCGTCTATGCATTCGGCCGTGGAGCCGTACCAGGCCTGCACGCCCAGGATGGCCGGCAGGTAGTGCGCCTGCTTGGCGGAGTCCAGCGCCACGACCTTGGTGCCCTTGGGCGCGGCGCGGCTCATCGCCGAGCAGCTGTCGCTCAAGATCACTCCGCCCGCGTCCTCGATGATTTTTGTATAGCCGTTCTGGTCGGCCAGGGCCTTGATGGCGCGCGGCGTGAAGATCCACAGCGCGCTGTTGGCGTGCACCTTGCGGCCCTGGATCAGCCGTGCGGCCTCCCAGATCTGCTCTATGGTGTAGTGCGGGCAGCCCAGCATCACATAGTCGACGTCGTGGTCGTCGGCCGTGTGATTGAGTTGCTCGTAGGCGCGGCGGCGCTCGGCCTCGCCATAGCGCAGCGTCTCGACCACGCGGTTGCGCCCGAACGCCTGCTCGCGCGTCAGCGCCTCGGGCGTGGTGCCGACCAGGTGGTACATCTCCACCCCGCCCGACGAGGCCGCGGCCGCGCCGAAGTGCTTGAGGCGCGCCAGGTTGGGAACATCGGTGAGGCCATGCACCACGGGCACCTTGTCCTGCACCTGCTCGCCGATGAAATAGCCCAGCAGGCCCCAGTCGGAAGTGCTGGTGACTTCCACATCGAGCTCGATCAGGTGCGTGCCCAGGCGGTTTTCGGGCATGTGGTAACCCCAGTAGGGAATCTTGCCAGTGAGCGACGCCGCGCCTGTGCTTTCGCGGCCCTCGGTATTGGTGCGTGCGCCCAGCACCGAGTTGCAGTAGACCACCGCCGACGACTCCATCCAGGCGCAGTGTTCGCCGCGCGTCGGGATATTGCCCACCTGGTAGGGCGTGCAGGTGTTCATCAGCTGGATGCCGTGGCCGGCGATATAGCCTTCGCCCTTGCGGTAGAACTTCACGACATCTTCGGACACGCCCATCATTTCCGCATGCGCGGGATCGAAGCCCAGCTGCAGGTGGCTGGTGAAGGTCTTGACCGGAGGAATCTCGACCACGTCGTCGCTGTCCAGATTGAACTCCGAGAACACCGCGTCCATGCCGCCCTTGCTCAGCGCGAAATCGCGCATGAACGGCGTGGTGGCGCTGACGGTGCCGCACACATTGTTGGTATCGACCAGGCGCTCGGCGCCCAGGGCCTGCCCATAGCGCATGAGCAGGTCCATGGCGCGCTGCACGGCCGGGCCGTCGCGCCCGTCGGCCATCGCTTTCTCGTCATCGTTGAGTTTCATCGTGTCTCCTGCTGTTTTTTGTTATGTGTTGCTGGCTCAGGCCAGCGGCCCGGTCGGGCGCAGCGCCGGGGCGATGGGCGGCACCATGCCGCCTATGGCATGCGCGATGGAGCGCGCCGCCTCGACCAGATTGCCCGCCACGTCGTCGCGCAGCTTTTCCTCGGTGAAGGTGTAGGCCGCACCGCCGCAGTTCAGCGCCATCACTTCGCCGTTGGGTCCCACCAGCGGCACGGCGACCGAAGCAATTTCGCGATGCCATTCGGCATGCGACGCGGCGTAGCCGAGTTGGGCGGCTTCGCGCAGCGCACGCGACAGGCCCGGAGCCAGGCGCGCCCATTCGGAGCCGCGCGACAGGTGCAAGGTCTCTATCAGCTGTTCGCGCTCGTGCGGCTCTATGCCCGCGAGGTAGGCGCGGCCCAGCGACGAGTTGGCCAGCGGCACGCGCGAGCCCACGTCGAGCGTGCTCGAGATCATCGACATGCGCGGGCGGCTGACTTCGATCACCACCATCTCCAGTCCGTCGCGCACCGCCAGCAGACCGGTGCCGCCGGTGGCGTCCGACAGCTGGCGCATCACCGGCCGGGCGCAGGCGCGTACGTCCAGCCCGGCGAGAAACGCCTGCGACAGCGAGACCACGCCCGCGGCCAGCGAGAAGTTGTCGTTGCTCGGGTTCTGCTTGAGCAGGCCCAGGCCGACCAGCGTCGCGGCCAGGCGGGTGACCGACGGCTTGGGAATGCCGGTCTGGCGCGACAGCGCGGTGTTCGACAGTTCGCGGACATCGGCGGTGAAGCAGCGCAGCAGGGAGATGCCGCGCTCCAGCGCGGAAGCCGCGCCGGAGCCGGCGGTCTCTTCGTCGGTGGAAGTACGCAGGGATGTTCGGGTCATGGAATGGGCGTTGGTGAAGGGAGATGTAGCGATTGTCAGGCGGTCTGGGCCACAAAGGGCGTGGCGACGGCCTGCGTGCCCGCGGCGCGCAGGTTCACGTTCTGCTTGAGCAGCGCCTGCTGCAGGCTGGCGATGTTGACCGCGCGCGGCTCCACGCCCTGCGATACCGCCAGCGCGGCGGCCGTGCCCGCGGCCTGGCCGGTGACCCAGCACTGCGGAATTTCGCGCATGAAGCCGTGCGAATTGGCATCGCAGGACAGGTGGCGCCCTGCCGCGAGCAGCCCGTCGAGCTGCTGCGGCACCAGCGCGCCGTAAGGGATGGAGATGTTGGGGAACTTGGGCGAAACCGCCGGCGTGATGCCCACCTCGTCGGGCAGGGCCAGGCCGCTGGCCCACTGCGAGCGCAGCATCTTGCCGACACCGACCAAGCGGCGCGAATGGCGCACGCCAATTTGCGGCGCACTGGTCATGATGAACGCGTTCTCGAAGCCGGGCGCATGGGCCTTGAAGAAGTCCAGGTGCTTGGCCATCAGCCGGTGCGAGCGCACTTCGACTTCGGTCAGGTCGTCGACATTGAGCGCCGAGTAGCCCGACTGGCGTGGGCCCATGAACAGCGCGACGTCATTGCGCCACGAGACGAATGGCCGCTCGAACAGGCCTATCGCCTGGCGGCCGCTGCGCATGAACTCGCTGAATTGCTCGGGCTGGCCGGCCTTGAACTCGATCCAGCGCGTCATGTCCACACCGCCGAACATCCAGGAGGTGTTCATGCAGTGGTGCACATCATTGGCTTCGATGTCGGACTCGAAGGCCGTGCCGGCACGGGCGAACACGTCGCCGTCGCCCGTGCAGTCGATCACCACCTGGGCGCGGATCGCCATGCGGCCTTCCTTGCTCTCGAACACCATGCCGCGCACCGCGCCATCCTCGACGATGGGCAGCGAGCCCCAGGAATGGAACACCAGGCGCACGCCGTGTTCGAGCACCATGTCCTGCGACAACAACTTGAGGCGCTCGGGGTCGACCGTGGGCGACCAGGTCACGACGCCATGGTAGGCGGCCGTGCGCTGCGCCCAGTAGGCCGAGCGGGTCGGGTCCTGCGAGCCCCATTCGCCGCGCGGCGGGCCGGCGACGGCGTCCTTGGGCAGGCGGTGGAACAGGTCTTCGGCAAAGCCACGGATGGTAGGCACGCCGCCCCAGTCGGACATGCGGTCTATCCAGATCACCAGACCGCCGGTGGACAGGCCGCCCAGGTGGTTGTAGCGCTCGAGCAAGGTCACGTCAGCACCCTGGCGCGCGGCGGCGATCGCGGCTGCCGTGCCAGCGGGCCCGCCGCCCACCACCAGCACGTCGCAGCGATGGTAGAGCGGCACCTTGCGTGCCGGCTCTTCATAGGTGCCTTCGCCCAGTCGTTTGCGGTAGGTGCGCTCGCCCTCGAAGATGTCGGAGGACAGGATACGCTCGTTGCTTCTTTCTATGGTTTTCATTTTTCGTCGTTCAAAGCAGCTTTCTGCCTGATTTTTGTGTGTTGATTCGTTGAATTATGAAATCGTGTTTCAAAAAACGCAATGTGAATTTGATTAGGGATTGCCTTAGGTCGAGCGCATTCCTGGCGCTGTGCGGGTCATGGGGTGCTGGCGAAGGGCGACGGCGAGGGGTCGCAACGTCGCGCGTGCGTGGCGGTCAGGCCGTGGTCTACGGCCTGCCTGGCGGGGCATTGCAGCCCGCCTGGCACACGGCGCTTGTGCCGTGTGCGCCGCGCGCGGGTCTCAATCCCGCAGCTTGAGCGCCTCGACGACCAGCGCGAACGCGGGCAGGGACTGGCGACGGCTGGGGTAGTAAAGTTGGTAGCCCGGGAAAGTCGGGCTACATGCCTGCAGCACGCGCACCAGGCGCCCGGCATCGACATGCGGCTGGATCACGTCCTCCGGCGCATAGGCCAACGCATGGCCGTCGAGCGCCGCGGTGGGCAGCTGTGCCGAGGTATTGAAGATCAGCTGTCCGGGCACCTGAACGTTGAGCGTTCTTCCCTCCTGGACAAACTCCCAGGCGTAGAGCCCCCCGAGCGTCGCCATGCGCAGATTGGCGCAGTTATGCATGGTCTGAGATCCTGGGGAGTGCGGGGCTGGGGCCGGTGCGCGAAATAGGTTGGCGCTGCCGCGACAGCCCTGCGAAAGTCGGGCGAAATGCGCACGGCGATCATGTCCTTGGCAATCTGGTCGCCCATGCGCACGCCGGCGTCGAAGCGCTCGGTGACGATGTCGATCAGGCCGTAGCCGATATGGATTTCGAGCTTCACGTCCGGGTACTCAGGCAGCAGTTTCGAAAGCTTGAGCCAAAGCATGGTCGACGCGGCACGGGAAAGCGCTACAACGCCCAGATGATGAAGATCGTGGACCGCTGAAGCATCTGGAGGCCCATTCCGGGCGTTGCATTCACCTGAGCTCGCCGCACAAGCGCATGTACCCGGCATGAGCCTTGTGCAAGCAGCAAGGGCTACCTTGTGTGGCTCGGATCGGGCGTGCTTTGTGCACGACGCGACAGCACATTCTCTTGAGACGGTGGACCGGCGTGGACGCGATCAGCATGCCGTGCTGGCGCCCTTACGGCTGCAAAGCTGTATGAGGCCGTCTACGGACGTTCCTGACCTCATCTGTGGGGATGACGCGCCGTGCCCGCCAAAGGAAGCCATCTTTCATTCTGCAGCGCTGGCCATTGGCATGCAGAAGTCTGTCCCCCCTGCATTGTGCAACTCAGCCTATGGGCATCGGAAGGCGCTTCGCGTAGTGGCGGACGCAGCTAGAGGATGGAACTGGAAAGTGAAGTTTTCCCCCCTGATGACGAATACAGCTTACATGAATACTTCTATCAACCATAACTAATGACAACCAACGCACCAGCTAACACTGCATGTAAGGTAGATTCATTTCAAAACGAACATTGAGCCTCTATTGACCCTGCGATACTAGCTCTTTGAACAAAGCTCACCCCTAAGTTGTGCAGCTATGCAATAGGGTAAACCTGGGTTGCTGATATTCGCCGTAAATTTGCACAAGCTGAGGGTGCACCTCACCAAAACGATCTCCCCGGCCCATCGAAGAGCCGCTCGTTCAGCCACCATGGCGTGCCAGACAAGATCCCATTTGCACAAGATAGGGGAGAGATTCACTCGGTACAAATACGTCCCTGCCGATTTCTTCTGCGCAAATCCGTCAAATTTTCACAAGATAGGGGGGAAGGTACACTGCTCAAGCCGCGTGAAGACACCCTGGCGCCCCAAAACAGCGCTCGCTCCGACGATGCACACCCTGCACAGACCAAGGCCATCCCCTATCTTGTGCAAGCCTCCATTGTGGATAGTCTGCACAAGCCAAGGGACAGTTGGTCACAAACGGAGGGCTGGTTTTGCACAAACCAAGGGAGATTGCGTCACAATATACGGGTGAATGCTTCACAAGATAGGGGCGAAGGCAGGCCTAGAGGCCGCACCAGCCTTGGCTTTGCGTCGCTTAAAGTAGGAAACTACTTAAAGTGGTATTGAAAATAAAGAAACGCAGCAGCGTTGCGTGCTCAATAAAGTGACAAAACCAACCAGGCGCAAGGCCACCCAAAGCACGATCGAAGTCGACGCCAAAGAGTTGACCAACGATACGAGCACCGACGCTTTGATCACCATCACGCCTCTGACGCATTCGGCAGAGGACCTGGGCGACACCGCTTTGCTTGACGTGCCCGAAGACAAGCCGTTTGCAACGTTCTTCATCCAGCGCAAGAACCAGGGCTCGAACTTCAAGAAGCCCAACCCGATGGTGCACAACAAGCCGCATGCCGTGATGACGGTCATGCAGCAGAAGTTGACCAACATCATGCTCAGGCATGCTCAGCAGAACCAACCGGTCGAGCCTGCCACCTGGAAAATTTCCGTCGAAGAAATGCTGCGGCTGCTCAACGTCAAGACCCGCAACTACGAGCATATCGAAAAGACCATCGATGAGCTCATGTCGATAAAAGTGCGCCTTGATGTCTTCGAAGAAAAAGGCCTGGCCAAGCATTTCGCAGTCGTCTTTCCGTATGCCAAGTTCTACGCTGGCGAGATCACGTTCAAGATCGAATCCAAGGCGATTCTTTTGCTCGGCGACAGCCCTTCGTACACCAGCCTCGATCTGCTCGAGCTCAGTGCACTGTCCAAGGTCTGCTCGGTTCCGTTGTTTGAATTCTGTTCCCGTTATCTAGGCATAGGTGCGACGCGCCGCATTCCGTGGGAAGACCTGCGCGACATGCTGGTTGCGTCCAAGAATATTCCCAACAAGGCCCAGCAATGGAGCACGTTCAAGGAACGCTACCTTGATCCCGCCATCAAGGACATCAATGCCTCGACCAAGCTATATATTGAAGTAGAGACCGAACGCTACAAGACCAAGGTCACCAATCTGCGCTTCCATGTCAGTCGCCAAAAATTGGCGCTCGACATGTCGGCAGCGCATAGCAATTCAGAAGCCAAGAAACACCTGGTGGACGCAATGCAGGCCATGGGATTGCTGGACAAAGCAATTTACAAACTGCTGAGCACTTTCACAGAAGAGCAGATCGAAGGCGCACTCAAACACACCAAGTGGCGTGTCACCGAGTCGAAACTCAGAAAGCTCACTTACCCGAGCAGGTATTTCATGACCTCGCTGAAATCGGGCCACTACCAGGAGTTTCTGGACAATCGATCCACGCCGGCCAGCGCCGAGTTGTTCCCCGTGATGGACGGCAAGCACCCGGTAGCGCCCGCGGATGAATATTCCGCAGAAACTGTGCAAGCAGCAGCTCCGTCACCCAAACCGCGTACCAGGAAATCGGAGCCCACTAATGGCGGCGTCAACAAAGGACGCGCCAAGATCAATGCGGCTGTGGAGAAACAGCGCATTCTTGACGTCAAGGTCATTCTGGCCGAACTCGACAAGCCGGTACTGCAAAGCATCTACGACGAGTACAACAATACCCTCAGCACGGAAGCCAGCAAGATCAAGATCGGCCGCAACCGGGCGGGCGTTCTGCCCTCGTTTCATGCCTGGTATTCGAAAAAGCTGTGGGGTGAAGTCACTGACGCAGAGATTGTCAAGATCATGGAGCGCATGTTGAGCGCCTGAGACTGCTGCGTCTTCATCTCAGGCGTCATTCCGGGCGGAGCGCTTAGCTACAGTGGCCCCCAAATCGGCAGGAAACAAATTGTAACAATTCCTGTCAATAAAAAAGCCCCGTATGCAATGCATATGGGGCTTTTCATTTGCCTATCAAATAGCGAATTTTTCGCGATTATCTTCGCCTGCGATCCACTTGGGCGCCTTGCCGCGACCAGTCCATGTGTCACCGGACTGAGGATTGCGATATTTAGGCGCCACTTTGGTGCCAGTAGTGGCGGCGCGCTTGCCACGTGCAGGAGGGAAAACATCTTCCGCAGTCAGTGCGAACTCTGCGACCAACGCGCGAACCTTGCCCACTGCTTCGCTCAATTCCTTGTTGCGAGCTTCCTGGATCTGTTTTTCCAATTGTTCGCGCTGCTGTACCAGTTCTTTATAGTTGGCCATAGTGAGTACCTTTATTTTGTGGTTGTAAAAATTAGTCGTCAATTATGCAATAAAACTATTGAATTTTGTTAGAATTCATGGTTCGATTAATTTTCTTATGTATTTTTCATGCAAGATCGACAACATTGCTTAATGGATGTGATCAATGCAGCTTTGAATGGAAGCCGCTTGACGCATTTAAGCATGCGTAGATTCTGACGCAAAGTGAGCTGAATTGCAGTCATGAAATTGTAAAAAATTCATGCACGCAGCGCCGAATGAAGCATTTGCCTGCTTCTTGTCAGATGTAAGTCAATCGCTTGCACGGGAATAGGAATTCGCCAGGAAAACCAATGGATGTACGTGAGATCAAAGCGTCGGAACTCAAAGATCTTTTGCGCCTGTATCAGCATCTTCATGCAAATGACGACCTGTTGCCTGATTTGGACACAGTGGAAGCAATTTGGCAGGAACTGCGAGTCAGTCCATATCACAAGTGCTTTGGTGTCTACATTGAAGGTCGTCTGGTTTCAAGCTGCACGCTCACTCTCACTCCCAACCTGACGCGCGCATGCAGACCGTATGGTGTGATCGAGAATGTGGTGACCGATGCCGGCTTTCGCAACCGTGGATTTGCAAAAGCAGTGTTGGAGAAGGCGCTTGCGTTCGCCTGGTCAAGTAACTGCTACAAAGTCATGCTGATGACAGGACAGAAAGACGAAGCAACGTTCCGCTTGTATGAGTCGGTCGGCTTTAACCGCCATGCGAAGCAGGCATTTATTTGCCTGCCCCAAGCTCAGGGGAAATAATCGCGATGACGGCCTGGTTGTGGGGTATTTCTTGCTTGTGCGGTGACTGCGCCAGAGCCGGTTGAAAGTTCACGACTCGCACATCAGCTTCCATTTATAAAGCGCGACTCCCGCAGCATTGAAAACAGCATAACGCTGCCGATTTCGGCAAGGCGCATGCGGTCGACGTGCAGTCGTCGCCGCTGGGCCGGATAAACACCGGCCATAATCCGCCACTGCCCATCTCCAGGAAACGGCGTCGTGCGCAGCATACGTAACATCATCGGCCGCGCTGGTCGACGGTGGGCGCAGATCTTCCAGCCCAGCGATATCGTGCGGTGTAGGTACCAGGATGTTCTTATCGTGGCGGCTTTTTTTCTTGCGGCAATACGCGCAGGCGCTCGGATGGAGATCACGCAGCGGCCCCACGCTGTTGTGCCAGCATCAATCCCCAACTTTGTCGTAGCACGCCTGCCTTTGGCGCGAGTCCGGCTATGCACTTGACCAGGAACGTGGTGGCAGTTGCACAGAATTTGGAAATGCGTAAATTTGCACAAAAAAGGGGTGATTGATCGTGTGCTGCGCGCAATTCATCAGTTCTGCAAGGCCATTGCGCGGTGTGGCTACGCGCTCGCATTTCGAGGAGCGTGCGTCGCGGCCACGTTCAGCAGATCGCTGCCGGCTGTGCGTGCGACAGCGGTTTGGCGATATTAAATATTTAATAGTTCAAGATCTCGGTTTCGGCGGCAATCGAACAGTCGTTACGTGGCAGTCCGCGCGGGACAAAATTGCACAAGACAGGGGGGATCTCTTGCAAATGGGCTGCGGCTGGTGAGGCAGACAAGCACTTGCGTTTGCTTTGCGCACTGGCCGACGCGGCTAGGCAGAGGCTGGTTTTCAGCAAGGAGTTTAGACGTCTAAACACTTTCCAGCAGCGTCCGAATACGACGCCGGCATGGTGCGCATGTGCGCAGACGGATCTTCTTCGTCTCCGCTCGGAGGCCTGCAGGAAGACATGCGGGCAGCAATTATTAAACCTTTAATAATTGCTGCCCGCTCCAAGCGGCGCCCATTGCTCCGGGGCCTGCTCGCGTCTCAATCGCCCAATCCGGGTATCTTCTTGCAGGGCGTGGGGGAGCCCGCGTGCCTGCATGTGACGTTTGACGAACGAAAAACCCAACCCTCGCCATCGCTCACTGATCGACGGTAATCGCCCGAACCAGCGCATCTTTTCAGGACCTTGAATACGTTCACCGCAGTCACACTGCCTGCTTCGAGAGCACTTACCCGTATCGAGGAACCATGAACATACAAGGATTTTCCGGCATCACCCATGCTTACAGCCAGCATGTCTCGCCGCGACCGAACCAGGCCACTGCAGTCGCAGAGCAGGAAAACCAGTTCCGATCGTCCGCGATACAGGTGAGCATCTCAGAGCAGGCCAAGGCGCTGGCATTCGCGGACAGCACTGTTGCTGAACGCCTTGAGAACATCAAGGCCAAGCCGGCGACACAGCGCTCCAAAGGGGAGTTTGAGTTCGTCCATCAGCACGACACCAAGCTTGCAGAGATCATTGCGAAAGATCCGAATAGCCAAACGGCGCAGGAGATCAATTACATGCAGCAGGCCAGCGGCTTCGTGAACACCATGGCCAATCTGAGCCCGCAGGAAAAGAAGCTCTATGACGAACTGGTGGCCAACGGGGACACCGAAGCGGTTCGCGCAATGGGTTTGATCGCCATGTCACGGATGGCCGACGGAGATGTGGCTCTGGCGAACGGTGTGACTTTCGACCCGAGCAAGACGGAAATCACTTCTAGCAACGTCAAGCGATTGTTCAGCCAGTTATTCGCGAACGAGGACGGCGCAGATTCCAGGAGTTTTGACGCTCTGGCGAAGTACTTGGACAGCAGGCAATCACCATCATTGGCTTGATATCCGTACGGTCCAGAAGGGACAGTGACTCCTCCTGCGCAGCGGCCGCACCCCGCAGCGAGAATGTTCCTGACAGCCTGGGCCCCGGACATGCTCGAAGCACAAGCCCGGATGATTCAGCTTTCGTTGACTATCCCCAAGACGCTATCTATCTGATGACGCAAGGCGCGGTGCCGACGGCGACAAGCAGGCCCGCTTGGAGGATATGCGCTTCCTGCCAGGCGGCCCAGATTGCCGCTGGACAATGTGGACTTCGAGGCCATCGTAGGTGCCGCTCGCATCGTCGGTGGCGACGACCCGCTGGGTAGCAAGAATGGCGACGACCAAATCTATGGCGATGCGGGCAACCACCTGCTTTTGGGCGGTAGTGCAAGCGACAAGCTCAAGGGCGGCACAGGCTTCGATGTGGCCCTGCAGGAAGGCAAGCGCAGTGATTACTCGATCATGCTCGACGGTGCGGGAACGAAGATCACGCATATCGCTAGCGGCGTCACCGTCTGGCTGGTCGATGTAGTGCAGGTGCGCTTCGAGACCGGGCCCACTCTTATCTTGGCCCATGGGGCGCGGCCTAGCAAGCCTTGGCTTTCCTGTCCCAGCAGTGGATGGGACGCGAGCTGATCCAGTCCGAAGACACTCGCACCAGACATGTGGACGCCTGGCGCGAGGCGGCATTCGAGGGCGATGCGGGCGACAAAACTATCACTCCGACGCTGGGCCTGGCCTGGTCCATCGATGGCGGCGCGTGCATCGACACCATCGTTTTCCCGGCCACCCTGGCGCAAATGCATATTGAAGCCAGTGCCACCGACTTCAGGCTGCAGCGCATGAACGATGGCGCGATGCTTGAGTTGGTTGAATTTGGAGCGCTTGACGCTCAGCGACACCCCATTGGGCTTGGACCTCGGGGGCCATGCTCGACAACAAGCCGCTGGTGGGCGAAGCGATTCGCGCACTGGATGCAGGCGTCAGCGCGCAAAGCCTGGCACAACCATGCCCAGAAATTGTTGGGCGCTGACACTCCCGGGCGGGTGATGCGGCTGCTGTGGACCCAATGTCGTGTGCAGCGCTTCCAGGCCGCGCGGTTGCAACCTTTCATCGACAGGATGGCCCAGGGCCTCACGGGCGGCGTGGTCGCGGTGCTGGACAGCAATCTGGCACTCAAAGCCATGCGCATCGACCTGATCGGCCTGGCGGACACGGGCATAGAGTTCGCCTGAGCGCGTTGGCTGGTGGCCCGGCGTGTATTCCACGCGCCGTCCTGTGCAATGCACCACGTTCAGTGTGCAGCTCGAATGCGTGCTTTTCGCCATGAGCATGCCCTGAGCGGGCCAAATCTCGCCGCTTATTAAAGATTTAATAATTGGAGAAATCACCGGCTCCGGCGAGCCGGACCGAGACGCCTGCCTCCCAATTACGCGCGCAAAACCGCCACCACCTTGCCGTGGTGGGCACAGAGCCGCCGTTTTCTTGCTGCAGCGATTACGCCCCTTCATGCCTTGACGCCATCGATCGGCTTGCGCGCTGATCATCCAACTCATGTTGACATCCTCCCCCACCTTGGCCTTCGGCCACCGCTTGCGCGGCAAGGAGGGGAATGCCTGCTGCGCTATGCATGAGCTGCCTCTTGCATAGTCGCTTCGGCGGGCTCCTGCTTCTCCGAGGCTGGTTGCGCCGCAGTCTTGCGTCTGCGGCCAGAGCCGTCCTCTCCACTGGCTAACTGGAATATTAACGGCGCCCACCCCATCTGCATGGGCCTTGTGGCCGCAGGCGACGCACAGCAACTGGGGAAGGTCTGGCTGTTGTGCTGCGCCGGCACCGCCAGCAGCAGGCCGCCGCTCCAGTCCATCTTGTACGCCAGTTGCCGACTGAATTCGGCCCAGCCCTGATCGAGAATGCAGTGGTTCAGATCGGCCTTTTGCCTAACCTGCTTGCCGGGCTCTTCGCGGCTGCCCTTGGCCGATCTGGACATGTTTGTTACCCGCAAATCGTCAATACAGACGAGCGCGTGGTTTTGGCAGATCGTCGTGGTGGTCTTGTGCAGGAAATCTTGGCGGGCATTGGCTGCGTGAATCTTTTGGACTGTGGCTTTTTCCTTTTTCCAGTTCTTGCTGAATTTGACCTTGGGCGCCATTCGCCGCTGGTAGCGCGCGAGGCGCTGCTGGTGCTTCTTGAAGCTGTTGAGCGGTGCAATGAAACTGCCGTCGCTCAGGGTGGCAAAGCGCGCAATGCGGACATCGATGCCGATGTCCGTGGTGGCCGTGGTGGTGGTGGGGCATCTCCCGCTCGGTCTGGATGCTGGCGTACCACTTGCCCCCGGACTCACTCAGAGTCATGTTCCTTGCCACGCCTGAAATGTCCCGGCTGTTGCGGTAGCGCATCCAGCCCAGTTTCGGCAGCATGATGCGGCTATGGGCCTGGTCGATCTCGAACTGCTTGGGGTCGGGATAGCGCAAGCGCTCGCCTTGGCCTTTCTTCTTGAAGCGCGGGAAGGCAGCCCGTTTGGCGAAGAAATTGGCGTAGGCGCGCTGCAGATCCTTGAGCGCCTGTTGCAGCGGGTGGCAAGGTGCATCCTTTAGCCACGGCGTTTGCGGGCCGTTGCGCCACTCGGTGAGCAGCTTGCACAGCCCGGCGTAACCCAAGTTTTTCTCTCGACGCTCGTAGCGTGCATTTTCCAAGGCCAACGCCTGGTTGAAGACAAAGCGGCACGTCTGGCGTTGCTGTTCGCCGATCGGCATCAACTCGTACTTGAAGGCTTGGAGGCGCAGCATGCGAGGTATGCAGGATATGCGCACAAGAGCATAGGACCGCTGGCGGTCCGCGCTATCCCTCCCCACCCTGAACGGCGGGGCTTGCCGCGCATCGGGGCAATACGACCCGGGCTCCATCCAAACCCTTGCCGGCAACGATGCCGAATTGACCGATGGCACGCGGGAATTTCACGCCAGCATGTCGCCGGGCGAGCCCTTGAAGGTACAGATGCTAAGCCCTGGCGAGGCGGCTTTCAGCGTCGACATACCGCTGGTTATCACGGGCAGCAGCAATGCCGCCGACGGCAAGCAGGCGCTCTTTGTGGATACGCCCTTCCTGCCTGGCGGCTTCACAATGCCGCCTGACAGCGTGGATTTCGCGACTATCGTTGGTGCCGCGCGCATTGTCGGTGGCAAGGGCCAGAAAATTGTCTATGCTACAGCGCAGTACATCGTGGTCGGCCGCGCGGGCATGCAACTGACGCATATCGCCAGCGGCGTCGCCGACTGATTACTCCAATGCCAGGCCTGGCTTCAGGGGTGCAGCGCATGATCGATGGGGCGCTCCTGGAGCTGACCAATGTTGTAGACAGCGCCCCCGAGCGCGCCACATCCCGCCGGTTATTAAAGATTTAATAATTGAAAAATATCCGGTTCTTGGAGCCGGCTCGGGACACCTGCCCCGAATTCCGCGCGCAAAGCCGCTACCAACTTGCCGTGGTACGCACAGAGCCGCCGTTTTCTTCCAGAATCTGCCGCAGCGACTACGCCCTTTCATGCCTTGGCGCCATCGATCGGCTTGCGCGCTGATCATCCAGCCAACAGCCAAAAATGAGGCAAGCTGCTTGTATCGGGTCTGCGCTTACATTTGCATGAGGGATGATTTTTTAAACTTCGAGCAAAAAAACATCCACGACATTGATGAAAGGCTATACACTTCCTATCAGCCCCACTTTGTCGCAGCCTCCATGCCCATTCCTATGCCGATCGAACCTACCGTCAAAGCGTCCGTCGCAATGTCGCTCCTGGGCCTTGAGCTGAACAACAAGCGCTTGATGCGGTTAAGTGGCAGCGAGAAGCCTGAAGGCCAGCGGCAGATGAAATACAAGCCTGTGGACATGCTCAACATCCGCGCGCGGCTGGCAGGCATCACTCCCGAAGCGGTGCAGGAGGCCATGGCCGCCAACACGCAGCTGCCGGCCATCATCGTGACCCGCATGACCAAAGGCGGTATCGGCAAGACGTCTATTACCGTGAACCTGGCCACGGCGCTTGCGCTGTCGGGCTATCGCGTGCTGCTGATCGACGCCGATCCCCAGGCCTCGGCGACCAACATGCTGGGTATCGAAACCGAAACCTACCATGAGCATATCGGCAAGCTGCTGCTCAAGAGCGGCGACAAGCCCGATGACTTGCGTGAATTCATCGTGCCGATCTTCGAGGACGGCTTTCTCGATCTGATTCCCTCGGACGTGGAGCTTGACTCGACCAATCCCGCGCTGATCGTCACCATGGGCCGCGAACAGAAAGCCGAAGAATTCGTTCTGCGCAACAAGGACTTCCTGGCGAAGAACTATGACGTCATTCTGGTGGATACGACTCCCGGAACCACACCGGTGAGCGTGGCGTTCACTTATCTGGCGCATCTGGCCGGCAAGATTCTCACGGTGGTCGAGCCCGAGGGCAGTTGCCTGCGCGCTCTGGACGCCTTGCAGTTCAATCTGGAAGAAGTGCAAAAGCTTGCCAAGCGCCCCATTGATCTGTCGATCCTGGTCAACAAGGCGCAGATCGGTCGCAAGCATGTAGAGCACAACTATGCGATCTTGACCAAGACCTATCCCAATCGGATCCTGCCCGTGCAGATTCCGCACTCCATTGCATTCACGCGGCAGATCGACGCCGACGATGTGCCGGCGTCGCTTCCCGTGGTGCTCAAAGATCCCAACAGCAAGGCGGCTGACAGCCTCTACCATTTCGCGCGCGTGATCGCCAGCGAGTTCAACGTCACCCAGCCTGGTTTTGCTGCCAACTCCTAAACGACCATGACCCCACCTCCAGTCACCGACCAGGCTGCAAAGCCAAAACACCAGCGCATGGGCGTATCCGAGGCCATGGATCTGGCGGCCAAGGCCCACCAGCCCAGCTTGTCCGGCCGCAGCCCGCTGCCGGCATTCAAGCCATTCACACCCGAGCCGGCTGAAGCTGGCGCGCAGTCCGCCAAGCCCACGGCCGAAGGTGGCCGAGACATTCGTCAGATCTCGCTGGATTTGATTGAAGAAAATCCTTACGCGCCGCGCGAAGTCTATGCGCCAGAAGTGTTGCGCGAACGCGCCGACAGCCTGCGCGCCAACGGCCAGTACGACGTCATTCACGTGATCCCGCACCCGGAAAAGCCGGATCGTTTCATGATCGCCGACGGCTGGACGCGCGTGACCGCGTGCCGTGTGCACAAGGTGCTCGATACCCTGGCCGCGCAGGTGCACCACGACTTGAGCCCGCTGCAAGCCGGCTGGATGGGCTACAACCAGAACGAATCGCGCGAACAGCATTGCGATCTGGACCGCGCGTTCTTCTTCGACAAGATGTATGCCCAAGGCATGACGCAGTCGGAAGTCGCCAAGAAGACCGGCATCTCGCAGACCCAGCTGAGCTTCTACACCGCTTTTCGGAAATTGCCGGAAGAGACGCTGCAGATCATCCGCATCAATCCTGGGCGCTTCCCCGCATACATTGCGCAGAACCTGGCCAAGGTGGCGCGCAAGGTTTCGGAAGACAAGGCCAGTTCATTGGCATCGATCTTCAGCTCCAACGGTCAGTCAGTGAACTGGATGATCAACCAATGCTCGCTGCTGCTCGAGAAAGAGCCGCGCTCGCCGCAGAAACAGAAGATCGGCAAGGTGTTCCGCTACAGCAATGGCGTGCTGCGCCAAAAAGGCTTGCAGTTCGATCTGAGCATAGAAATCGATGAAGCCGATCAGGACGAATTCAACAAGGCCCTGGATCAGCTGCTGAACAAGTTCGGAAAGCACCCCGCGCCGGCTGCTCCTGAGGTCGCGCCACAGGAATGACGGTGATGGCGGATTTTCCGTTGCTTTCGGAAAGCGCAAAACGACCAGCGTTTTGCGGGTGCCATCTTTTATCCGGCCCGGATGCTTCGCTCTATGGCCTGCGCGGTAGCGACGCTCACCCCTGCCTTGTGCATTATTAAATGTTTAATAGTTAGGCCTGCCCAGGCGGCTGATGAGTTCGTGACCATGGCCTGTTCTTCGGCCGTGCGGTGACCGGACCGGTACAAGGCTGGCACATTATTAAACGTTTAATAATCCAGTCACATCCTCGGTCTGGGCGGCCTGTGAGCCAAGGGCCGGATCTGGATTGCCATGCCGGACCGGAACGGCCAGTCCCCGCACTGCCGAATATTAAACATTTAATACAGCGGCCCGACCTGGCTGCCAGGCGGGAGCCAAAGAACTCCTCCCCACTGAACCCTGCTCTGCAGGGTTCAGTCGTTTCTGGGCTGCTTCTTTGCTTGGAAACCAGTCATCAACTGCGCCATTGTCGGGAAAGCTCGCCGGTCATCCGCAGTTTGGTGCCCAGGCGAGGTGGCTTGCACAAACTTTCAGCCAAAAAGCAATGAAGCTACGATCCTCTTTGTCTTTTCCTCTGGTCAGGACAATCAAGGGTTGCTCGTTGCTGCGCGTGAATTGCACAAGATGGGGGGTGGTCCTCTGTCTGCTGCGGTTGACGCACATGGTCAAGGCGATGAAGCAGTCTCTCTCGGATACGCTCGCCGCCACGCAGCACTCTCTGGAGGAAGGGACAATACGCAATCTGTTTCCCTGCCTGCACAAGCTTCTGCGAAAAGGCCGCAATTTTGCACAAGAAGCGGGTGAGCTTTGGAACAAAGCACAACCGAGAACAATGGCAGCCGCATCCGGTGCACAAGGCGGGGGATAGGGTGGAACAGAAGTTCAGCCGCCGTGAGCACCGCCTGCAGGTGGACAACGACGCTTCGAGGAGGTGGCGCGAGACGCGCTGCGCTATGCAGCAGCGAAAACATCCTTGTGAATCTGTTTTCGCCAGCAGCATTTGGTCGCTAGGGCGCAAAGCCTGAGTGACAGGGCCAACTGAGCGGCCGTGGGCCTGCCATTTCTGCTCTGACGTCGCTCTCTCACCCCCAGCTTGTGACAATTTAGCAAAGCAAAGGTTTTCGCTCAAAACACCGCAAAGCTGCTGCCCGGCGCAATGCGGCGTGCCGTGCCTTGTGCCGAGCTGCCGCTGGCTGCGCGGCGTTTGTACCGACCACAGCACGTGGGCCGGCGGCGTACGGCAAGAGGGTGTTTTGCCGTTCAAAGTCGACGCATGGCAGCTTGCTCACCCCTGGATGGTGCACGTTACGCAGCGCCGTCTCCGCGCAAGAGCCCTGGAACGCCGCTGGCAACGATGAGCGGATAACGGGCACAGGCGATGCAATCGATGCCTCCCCCCTGGTTTGTGCACTTTTATCCAGAATGGCGATGGAACGGCTTCTGCTGCCGGTACACGCGCCCAGGTCATTGACTTGCGCTGCGCGCAGAACCGGCCGTTTCCAATCAACTCTAGAATCGCTTCCTTTTGCGAGTCTAGTTTTATGGCGCTTTCGTCGTGGTTTCGAGTTTGCGCTTCGCTTGTCTGTGCGCTGATGCTGTCCTTTGCGGCAGTCGCACATGCCGGTGAAGCAGATGTACGCCGCATTTGGCAATTGCTCGATTACCTTGCCGTGGACTACCCCGGCGCGGTCAAGGACGGCGCCATCATCAATGCTTCCGAGTTCGAGGAAATGCGCGAGTTCGCCAAGACGAGCCAGACCAAGCTCGCCGCACTCGAGGCCCACGCCGAACAGGGCGCGCTGGTCGCCCAGGCGCAGGCGTTGTCTGGCGCCATCGAAGCCAAGCAGAGTCCCGCGGAGGTGGCGCGCCTGGCCAAGGCACTGGCCAACCATCTGCTTGCGGCCTATCCCGTGCCGTCGTCTCCGGCAACGGCGCCGCAAGTGGCCCTGGCTTCAGCGGTTTATCAGGCGCAATGCGCCGCATGTCATGGAGCGACCGGCCATGGCGATGGACCTGCGGGTCTGCAACTGGAGCCGCGCCCGGTGGACTTCAGCGACAAGGATCGCGCACGCGAACGCAGTACGTTTGCGCTCTACCAGGCCATCTCCCAAGGCATAGAAGGCACGGCCATGCCGGGCTTCGGCACGATTTCCGAGTCCGACCGCTGGGCGCTGGCGTTTTTCATCGGCCAGTTCGCACATGACGACGCCGAGGTCAAAGCCGGCGAGAAAGTCTGGACCGACAATGCCGCGGTGCGCGCTCAGCTGACGAGCCTGGATGCGCTGTCGCGCACGACCCAGGCCGATTTGGCCAAGCAGGTGGGCGAAGCCCCGGCGGCGCAAGCCATGGCTTATCTGCATTCGCACCCCGAGGCCGTGGTGCAGAACCGGAGTCTGAGCTTCGACGTGGCCCGCCAGAAGCTCGCGCAAAGCGTGCAGGCCTACGAAAAGGGCGAGGCCGCGCGCGCGACCGACCTCGCGCTGTCGGCCTATCTGGATGGCGTCGAACCCATAGAGCCCACGCTGGCCACGCGCGACGCCGCATTGATGGGCCGCATCGAGACGGCGATGGGCCGCTACCGCTCGATGCTGACCGGCAAGGCCGCCATGCCCGAACTGCGCGCGCAAGTGAACGCCATCGACGGCTTGTTCAAGGAAGCCGATGCCTTGCTGGCTTCGAGTGCCGACGCGACCGCGGCATTCCTGGGAAGTTTCACCATCCTGGTACGCGAAGGGCTGGAAGCGTTGCTGGTGGTCGTGGCCATGCTGGCGTTTTTGCGCAAGGCCGAACGCGGCGACATGCTGCGCTATGTGCACGCCGGTTGGATGGGTGCGCTGGCCATGGGCGCCGTGACCTGGGCGATTGCGACCTATTTCGTCAGCATCAGCGGTGCGAGTCGTGAAGTCACCGAAGGCCTGTCGTCTCTCTTTGCCGCCGTGGTGCTGCTGAGCGTGGGCATGTGGATGCACCAGAAGAGCATGGCGGGGGCCTGGCAGAAGTACCTGCACGACAAGCTTTCGGCGGCCTTGAGCCGCAAGTCGGCCTGGTTCATGTTCGGCCTGTCGTTCATTGCGGTCTATCGCGAAGTGTTTGAAACCATCCTTTTCTACGCCGCCTTGTGGGAGCAGGGAAATCACGATGCCGTGCTGGGCGGGCTGGTCAGCGGCGCGGTGGTGCTGGTCATCATCGCGATGGCGCTGCTGCGCTTCAGCGCCCGGCTGCCGATCGGCAAGTTCTTCACCTGGAGCTCCGCACTGGTCGCGGTGCTGGCCGTGGTGCTCACCGGCAAGGGCATTGCGGCCCTGCAGGAGGCCGGCTGGCTCGAGGCCTGGGCATTCAACGGCCCGCGCATCGACCTTCTGGGCATCTATCCCTCGCTGCAAGGCGTGGGCGCGCAGCTGCTGATGGCGGCGCTGGTGCTCTGCGGGTTCTGGTGGAACGCGCGTGTGGCGCGCGTGAAGTCCTAGGCCGGTCGATAAATGCGACATCCGCCATGGCCTTGGAGGCCATGGCAGCGGGTATTCTCTGCACCCTATGTCCACCCTCTTCGACACCCGCAACATGCGTTACCTGCTCGCCGTGGCGGACCTCGGCAGCATGACCGCCGCGGCCGCGCATCTGGGCGTGGCGCAACCTGCATTGAGCCAGGCGCTGCGGCGCGTGGAAGATGCGCTTGGCGTGCGCCTGTTCGAGCGTTCGCGCCGCGGCGCGGTGCTCAACAGCACCGGCCTGGCCGTGATCGACGACGTGCGCGCCAGCATGGCGCTCGCCGATTGCGCCGAACGCAATGCCAGAGCCATCGCCCAGGGAAAGACCGGGCGGCTGCACATTGGCTTTGTGACGCATGCGGTGTATGACGCCCTGCCCACGACGCTCAAATTGCTGCAATCACAGTTCCCCGGCACGCAGGTCGTGCTGTCTGAAATGGGCAATGCCGATCTGATGCAGTCGCTGGCCGAAGGCCGTATCGACCTGGCGATGCTGCATACGCCCGTGGCCTTGCAGGGCCGGGTGCGGCAAAAGCTGGTGCGGCGCGACCCCTTGGTGGCGGTATTGCCCATCGACTATGCGCTGCCGGAGCATGGCCGCGCGACCTTGGCCGACCTGGAACGCCTGGGATTGATATGGTTTCCCGAGGCGCAGCTGCCGACGCTGCGCGCGGGCATTGCGGGAGCGTTCTCGCGCGCCGGGCTGGCGATGCGCGTGGTGCAGGAGGCCAACCGCTCGCTCACCGTGCTGTCCTGCGTGGCCGCAGGCATTGGCGCCTCGCTGTTGCCGCAATCGGCCGAGGTGCTGCAGCACCAGGGCGTGCGCTTCGCGCCCTTGAGCGACGGCGAGCGCCTGCCCTACTTCGAGCTGAGCGTGCTGTGGCAGGCGTCGGGCAGAGCGACCATCGCCAGCCAGCTCGCCGATCTGCTTTAGAGCGGCTAACACA
>NZ_JAHCDD010000080.1 GCF_018413525.1 Acidovorax sp. CCYZU-2555 | reverse complement strand
GCTCAGGGCGAACGGGGGGAGGCGAAAAAACGAAGAGGGCGAACAGTAAAACCCGTTCGTGGTGAGCTTCCCTGGCCGGGCGCGTCGCACCATGAACGGCCTGTCCTCATGCTTTGAGCGCAGGCCGTTCATCCTTCGACGCGGCCGGCCAGGCAGGCTCAGGGCGAACGGCGTGAGGGGCGAAAAAACGAAGAGGACGAACGGAGGCTGAGGCCCGCTTACGCCGCCAACAACCGCGCCACCGCATGCGCCGATAGCGACGCCCCCAGCAGATTGGCATGGCGCGTGAGCACGGGTGCCATCAGTGCGCGCTGGGCTTCGGAGAACATGGCGCTGGGCCCGGTGAGCGTCAGCGCGCCTATGGCGTGGCCCGTGGCGGTAGACACGCTCACGCCTTGGGCGGAAATGCCTTCGACGTTCTCTTCGAGATTGACGGCCAGGCCCTCCCTGGCGATGCGATCGAGCTGGGTGAACAGCGCCTTGCGGCTGGTGATGGTGGCCGCCGTGCGTGCCGCATAGGGTGCGGCGCCCAGCAGTTGTTCGCGCGCCTCGGGCGCGAGCGTGCTCAGCAGCAGCTTGCCCGACACCGAGCAGTGCAGCGGCGCATGCACCTGGGTGCCGATATAGGGCGCGATCGCATGCCGGCCCGTGATGGCTTCGACCACCAGGCGCTGGCTGCCGAGAAAGACGGTCAGCACCGCGGTCGCCGAGAACTGGCTTTGCAACTGGCGCAGCACATCGGTGGCGTCGCGCCGCAACAGGTTCAGCGGATGGTCCAGCGGCAGCGGCGCCAGCGTGGGCGCGCCGGCGCAATGCCGGCCGGTCGCGTCGCGGTAGGTGCGGCCCAGCTGTTCCAGCAGCAGCAATTGCCGGTGGGCCGTGCTCGACGGCAACTGCGTGGCTTCGGCGACTTCGACCAGCGTCAGCGGCCGGGCGGCGTGCAGCAGGCAGTCGAGAATCGCCAAACCGCGCGCCAATGCGCTGGAATCCTGGACAGAAGGGGAGGGGTCGGGCTGGCGACGAGGTGGCATGAACGATGAAGAGGGAAGGGCGCGCGCGCCGGGAATGTGGCGCCAGAGGCGAAATTATCGGCCATGGGCAGGCAACACATCCCGCATGAATATATGCGGAATCGGTCGTTGCGAGAATCGCCCGCGGCTTCTAAAAATGGGAAATAACTTCCACTTTTTTCGAGCTGCAATGACTTCCTCCCTTTCCCGTCGCCGCCTGCTGCTGGCCGGCGCAGGCTCACTGTCTCTTTCGGCGCTGCCGCCGCTGACGCATGCGGCCAACCCCACGCCAGGCTATCCCCAGCGCGCGCTGCACCTGGTCAGCCCCTACCCGCCCGGCGGCACCAACGACCTGGTGGCGCGCGTCACGGGGCGCGAGCTGGCGGCGGTGCTGGGCCAGCCGGTGATCGTCGACAACCGCGGCGGCGCGGGTGGAACGGTGGGCACCAATGCGGTGGTGCAGGTCACGCCCGATGGCTATACCGTGCTCAATGCGTCCAGCGGCAATCTGACATCGGCGCCGCAGGTGATAGGTGCGCCCTACGACCCGGTCAACGATCTGATTCCCGTGGGCTTTCTGGGCCATGTGCGCTTTGTCTTCGCGGTCCACCCGTCGGTGCCGGCGCGCACCCTGCCCGAACTGATCGCCTACGCGCGCGCCAATCCCGGCAAGATCAACTACGGCACCGCGGGCAATGGCACGGGCGGCCATATCGCGGGCGAGTACCTGCGCCAGCGCACCGGCATCGACATCGTGCATGTGCCTTATCGCGGCTCGGCGCTGGCCGTCAACGACGCGATTGCGGGCCATGTGCAGCTGGTGCTCGACCCGCTGGCCGGCCAGTATGTGCGTGACGGCCGCTTGCGCGGACTGGCGTACAGCGGCGCGCGTTCGGCGCCCGATCTGCCGGGCGTGCCCAGCATCGACGAGGCCGGCGTTCCCAAGTGGGAGGCCACCAACTTCTTCCTCGCGGCCGTGCCGCGCAATACGCCCAAGCCCGTGATCGAGGCCCTGGTCAAGGCCTATGCCGAAGTCGCGTCCAAGCCCGCGGTGATCAAGGAACTGCAGGGCCTGGGCGTGGAAATCCTGCCGCTCAAGCAGCAGCAGATCAGCGATCTGATCAAGTCCGAGATCGGCTTGAACAACCGCGTGATCGAAGCCGCGCAGATCCGCTCATGAGTGCCGCTGAACAATCGCTGGCCGGCGAAGTGCGCCGCGCCCTGCAGCTGCTGCGCGACGCGCCCGCGGACTGGGTGGCGCCGCGCGAGGGCACCGACCATGACGTGGTCATCGTTGGCGGCGGGCAAAGCGGCCTGGCCATAGGCCTGGCCTTGCGGCGCGCGGGCATAGGCCGCATCTCGACCATCGACCAGGCGAGCGCGGGCAGCGAAGGCGTATGGGCGACGGTGGCGCGCATGCCCACGCTGCGCACGGCCAAGGAGCTGACCGGCCCCGAGTCGGGCATAGCCGCGCTGAGTTTCGAGGCCTGGTTCGAAGCCACGCAGGGCGCCGCGGCCTATGCCGCGCTGGAGCGCATTCCGCGCCTGGCCTGGGCCGACTATCTGCGCTGGTTCCGCCAAGCCAGCGGCGCCGCGGTGCGCAACGACACGCGGCTGCTGGACATCACGCCCTTGCCCGGCCGGGGCCTGCAGCTCACGCTGCGCGCACCCGACGGACAGATCGTCACCGAAGTCACGCGCAAGCTGGTGCTCTCCACCGGCGTCAACGGCTGCGGCACGCCGCGCATTCCCGATCAGGTGCGCCAGGCGCTCGCGCCCGCGCTGTATTCGCATACCCACCAGCCCCTGCCCGATCTGGCCGGCAAGCGCGTCGCCGTGCTGGGCGCGGGCGCCTCGGCATTCGACGCGGCGTCGACGGCGCTGGAGCAGGGCGCGGCCGAAGTGCACCTGTTCGCGCGCCGGCCCGATCTGGCGCGCACCAGCCGCATGAAGACGTTCTCGCATGTGGGCGCCTTCGAGTTCTTTCATGCGCTGCCCGACGCCGACCGCTGGCAGCTGATGCGCACCTACCGCGAAAGCGGCGGCGCGCCGCCGCGCCACGCGGTGCTGCGCGCGGCGGCGTTCGAGCACTTCCATCTGCATCTGGGCAGCCGCTGGAATGCCCTGCGCCAGCAAGGCGCGGGCATCGTGGTGGATTCCTCCGACGGCCGTTTTGTCTTCGACCATCTGGTGCTGGGCACGGGCTATGCGGTGGATCTGGCCGCGCGGCCCGAACTCGCGCGCATCGCGCCGCAGATCGCGACCTGGGGCGCGCGCTACCAGTCCGATTGGGGCTCGCCCGACGAGGAGCTGGGCCGCCATCCGTATCTCGATGCGGGTTTTGGCTTCACCGCAGCGCAGCCGGGCAGCGCGCCCTGGCTGGCCGACATCCATTGTTTGGGTGCACCCGCGATGGCCAGCCATGGCCGGCCCGTGGGCGACACCGGCAGCCTCAAGCACAACGTGCCGCGGCTGGTGTCGGCCATAGGCCGCGATCTGTTTGTCGCCGACCGGCAGTGGCAGCTTGCGCATCTGCAGCGCATCGCGGCCGATGATCTCGATGGCAGCGAATACGCCGACCGTGTCTGGACGGCGCGGTCCGCTGCTGCCGCCGAAAACTGAAGCCTGGCGGGTCCGGGAAACCGGGCCCCGGCCTCAATGCAGCAATTCGTCTTTCGCGGGCTCGACGCGCAGGTGCAGTACGGTGAAATACAGCGTCACATCGCCTCGCTTGTCGATGAACGTGCCCATGGCGCGCTGCAGGCGGCCCGCGATGCACAGGCACTCCATCGCTTCGGGGCGCCCGCCCTGGATGCGTGCCGTGGTCAGCAAGGCCAACTGGTTCTCGCGGCCGAACTCATGCACCACTTCGAGCGCCTGGGCATGCTGGCGGGGCACGGCTTCGTTGGCCCAGCTCCAGAGAAAGTTGCCTTCGCTGTCGCTGCTGGTGCCCACCAGGCAGACCGTCGCCAGCACCGGGCCCAGTGCGCCCTCGAGCGTCAAGGTCGCGGTGTCCAGGTCCCAGTGGTATTTGGGCGAGCCCTCGAGGCCGAAGTCACGTTGCCATCGGGCATTGCCGGCCACCATGGTTTCGACGGCCTCGCGGCTCCAGGCGTTCCAGTCGGTGGGTTGTTGCGCTGTACTCATTCCAGATCCATTCATTTTTCCGGCCGCCATTGTCATTCAAGACCCGGTGTCCACGCCCGGCGCCAGCTCCACTGAATAGAAAAGACGGCGCAATTCGGCATCGTCCGAATGCACGCTGGCGCGCACCTGCTCGGCGAAATGCGCCAGAAAGCGCTGGGCGGCGAGCGAGGGCGTCTGGTTGCTGCGGCGGATGATGCCCACGGTGCGCGGCGCGAACTGTTCGCGCAGCTGCAGCGCCACCATGCTGCCGCGCAGCGACGCGGTCTCGGCCAGCGGCCAGGGGCAGAACGTGAGCATGTCGGTCTTTTGCACCAGCGTCAGCATCAGCGAGGCCGACTGCGCCAGGTGGATGTGATGCCGCGGCACGGCCGCGCCATGCTGGGTGAACAACTGCTCCATCAGCTCCTTTTCGCCGCCCGGGCCGAAGTTGAGCACCCAATCTTCGTCCAGCAGTTCATGGATCGACGTGGCGCCCGCGCGCGGGTGGCCGGCGCGCGCCATCACCGTGGCCTCGTAGGTGAACAGCGGCGTGGAGTGCAGGCCCTGCATCTCTTCGGGCGCGGCGATGCGGCCTATCATCAGATCGAGACTGCCTTCGTGCAGCTTGGGATAGGACAGCGCCGAGATGCCGTCGAACAGCTCCAGCTGCACATGCGGCATCTCCGCGCAGAACGGCGGCAGCACGCGCGCCAGCAGCGTCTGCGCGACCCAGGGCGTGATGCCTATCGACAGGCGCTGCGGCGCGCCCGCATCGCGGTGGCGCGCCAGGTCCTGCTCGGCCTGGTGCATCTGCTCCAGGATGCGCTGGGCGTGCTGCACCAGATCGCGCCCCGCGGGCGTGAGGCCTATGCCGCTGCTGTGGCGCGTGAACAGCGCGATCTGGCAGTCGGCCTCGAGCTCGCGCATGCCCTGGGTCACGGCGGCCTGGGTCACGCCCAGGGAACGCGCCGCCGCGCGAATGCTGCCGTGCGCCGCCACCGCGGCGATATAGCGCATTTGGTGCAATTTCATGGCGCCGATTATGAGTCAGCGAACGACCCACGCATAAACAAATGACAGCAGCAAGACAGGCGCTGCCATGCGGTGCAAGGCAATCCCTGTCTGCCGCCGGGCGGGCGCGGTTTCTAGACTTTGGCCACGTACCGGAACGCCGCTTTCAGCCTTCCATTTCGCCACGCCATAAAGAACCGCCATGAACCAGGTCATCGAACGAGACAACGAACAGCACCCCGCCCATGCCCACGCCTGCGGCGCCGACCCGGTGCTGCCCGGCATTCGCGCCATCGAGCAGGAGATGGTGGCCCTGCGCCAGCATATCCACGCCCACCCCGAGCTGGCGTTCGAGGAATTCGCCACCGCCAACCTGGTCGCCGCGCGCCTGGCCGAGTGGGGCTATGCCGTGCACCGCGGCCTGGGCGGCACGGGCGTGGTGGGCACGCTGCGCCTGGGCAGCAGCTCGCGCGTGCTGGGCCTGCGCGCCGACATGGACGCGCTTCCCATCCACGAGGAAACCGGCCTGCCCTACGCCAGCACCCACGCGGGCAAGATGCACGCCTGCGGCCACGACGGCCACACGGCCATCCTGCTGGCCGCGGCGCGCCATCTGGCGACCGAACGCAGCTTCGACGGCACGCTGCACCTGATCTTCCAGCCCGCCGAGGAAGGCCTGGGCGGCGGCCGCAAGATGATCGAAGACGGCCTGTTCGAGCAGTTTCCCTGCGACGCCATCTTCGCGCTGCACAACATGCCCGGCCACCCGGTGGGCACCTTCGGTTTCCTGGGCGGGCCGTTCATGGCCTCGTCCGATTCGGTCACCATCACCGTCAAGGGCCAGGGCGGCCATGGCTCGGCGCCGCACCTCGCGGCCGATCCCGTGGTCGCGGCCGCGCACATCGTGCTGGCACTGCAGACCATCGTCTCGCGCAATGTCGATCCGCGCGAGATGGCCGTGATCTCCGTGGGCGCGATCCACGGCGGCGACGCGCCCAACGTCATTCCCGGCAGCGTGCTGATGCGCCTGACGGTGCGCGCCTACCGCCCCGCGATCCGCGCCATGCTGCGCGAGCGCATCACGGCCCTGGTCCAGGCCCAGGCCGTGACGCTGGGCGTGCAGGCCGAAGTCGACTACCACTGGCGCTATCCCGCGCTGGTCAACGACGTGGCCAGCACCGACTTCGCGCGCCAGGTCGCGCTCGACTGGCTGGGCGAGGAAGGGCTGATGCCCGACCTGCAGCCGCTCACGGGCAGCGAAGACTTCTCGTTCATGCTGGAGCAGTGCCCCGGCAGCTACCTGATCGTCGGCAACGGCGTGGGCGACACGCATGGCAGCGGCGGCTGCATGGTGCACAACCCCGGCTACGACTTCAACGACGCCTGCCTGCCGCTCGCGTCCACCTACTGGGTCAAGCTGACCGAGCGCTTCCTCGCGGCGGCGCAAGCCTGATTTCCACACGCGCGGCACGTTCCCTGCTTGGCCTGGTCCGCGCGCTCCCTTTCCGTTCCCCCTCCCTGCCATCCCACTCCCCACCACCATGCGCACGTCCACCCCTCGCCTGACCTCCTCCTTCGCCGCGCTGCCCACGCGCCGGGGCGCCTTGCAGCTCGCCGTGGCCGCTGCCGCCGCCGCCCTGGGCGGCCATGCGCCTTTCGCCCTGGCCCAGGGCCCGGCCGCCTGGCCCACCAAGCCGGTCAAGATCGTCGTCGGCTTCCCGCCGGGCGGCTCGGTGGACCAGGCCGCGCGCATCGTCGGCGATGCGCTGGGCCCCAAGCTGGGCGCGACGCTGGTCGTCGACAACCAGGGCGGCGCCGCGGGTGCGATCGCCGCGCAGCGCGTGGTGTCCAGCCCGGCCGACGGCTACACGCTGCTCGTGGGCTCGAGCAACGAGATGGCGGCCACCGGCCTCGTGAACCCCACGCAGAAGTACGATCCCGCCAAGGACCTGACGCCCATAGGCCTGATCGCCACCGCGCCCGTGCTGCTGATGGCCGGCCCCAAGACAGGCGTCAAGACGCTGGCCGAGTTCATCGAAGTCACCAAGCGCAACCCCGGCAAGTACAGCTACGGCAGCTCGGGCGTGGGCTCGACGCTGCACTTCGCGGGCGAGCTGATCAAGCAGCGCGCGGGCATTTTCCTGGCACATATTCCCTACCGCGGCACGGCCGCGCTGACCAGCGACCTGGCCGGCGGCACGCTCGACTTCGCCATACTGTCGCCCGCGGCCGCCTTGCCGTTCATCCAGAGCGGCCGCCTGGTGCCGCTGGCCATCAGCAGCGCCGCGCGCCTGCCGTCCCTGCCCAACGTGCCCGCGCTGGGCGAGCATGCGCTGCTCAAGGGCTATGACCTGGTCGGCTGGTTCGCCATGGCCGCGCCGCGCAATCTGCCCCCGGCCCTGACCCAGCAACTGAGCCAGGGCCTCAAGGCCGCGCTGCAGGACCCCACGGTGCGCCGCCGCCTCGAAGACGCTGGCATGGTGCTGCCCGGCCCCAAGGCCGACCTGGCCACCGTGATGCGCGATGACATGGCGCAGTACGCCAAGCTGGTCGATTTCGCGAAGATGAAAGACTGATAGCGGCGCTCGAACAGGGGCATGGAAGCCGATTGAGCGCCGGCGGAGATGCGAAAATAAGGGTTTCCACTGAATGACCTGCATGCTGCCGGTCTTGCCATGTCCATTTTCGAGCCCATTGTCCTGATCCTGCTGGCACTTGCCGGGCTCAGCATGTTCGCCGGCAACTACACCGTGGCGGCCGCCATGGTGGTGCTGATCATCGTGCGCATCTCGCCGCTTGCGCTGTATTTCCCCTGGCTGCAGAAACACGGGCTCAACATCGGCATCTTTCTGTTGATGGTGGCGGTGATGGTGCCGATTGCCAGCGGCAAGATTCCGGCGATGGACCTGTTGAAATCCTTCACGCACTGGAAGTCCGCTGCGGCCATCGCCGTCGGCATCTTTGTCGCCTGGCTGGGCGGGCGCGGCGTCACGCTGATGGCGGCCCAGCCCGGCGTGGTCGCCGGGCTGATGGTGGGAACCATCCTGGGCGTGGCGTTCTTCCGGGGCGTGCCGGTCGGGCCGCTGATCGCGGCCGGGCTGCTGTCGCTGCTGATAGGCAAGTCGTAAGAAGCTTGGGGGCATGCGCCATGCCCCGCCTGTCGGGCGCTTCCATACTGTGCGCATGAACACCCACTTTTTACGTCGTGCAATGCTCGTCCTGTCACTGGCCTTGCCGGCCAGCGCCGTGTTCGCCGACACCAACCCGTTGCAAGCCGAGCGCTGGCAGACGCGGCCGGTGGTGGTGGTGGTGCCGCAGGAAGCAGACGCGCTGCTGACCAAGGTGCGCGCAGCCCTGGGCGAGACCTCCGCGCGCGAAGCGTTTCGCGAGCGCGAAATGGTGCTTTATACGGTGGTGGCTGGCGAAGGCCGGCGCAACGACCAGGCGCTGAGTGCTGCGCAGACCGCGGCACTGCTCAAAGCGCTGCAGCTGGATGCACGCGGGCCGTCGACCTTCATCCTTGTCGGTAAGGATGGCGGTGTGAAGATGCGCGAAGGTCTGGCTGTCGACCTGCAGCAAGTGTTTGCCGAAGTCGACCGCATGCCGATGCGCCAGCCGCGTTGAGCCGCTGCCGACTCACTGCGCCTTGGGCGCTTCCGATCCGTCCAGGCCCAGCTCGGCGGCCGCGCGCTTGATTTCCGCCATCTGGTAGTCCTGCACCGTGTGGCGCGACGAGACCACGCGCTGGTCCGGCCCGGGAATCAGCAGCCAGGCGCTGGCGTTTTCGTCCTGGGGGTGGGGCATGGCGAACATCAGGAATTCGCAGTCGACGCCCCAGACGTCATCGACCTGCATTGCCTCGCACTCCGCTGGAATGTGCAGAAAGCTCACGCGGTCGCTGACGGCGCGCAGGAAATCCTCGTCCTGGGCATCCTCGGCGTCGGGCGCGCCCTTGATCGGGTCGATGAAGGTGATGAGCACCGTGCTGCTGAACGCGCCGTGCTCCCATTCCTGGGCTTCGCGCTGGAACATCAAGGTGGCCTTGCCCGTGAACGCGAAGCCGGATTCGTCGTCGCCGAATTGGAAGCTTCTGGCCGTGGCCACCGCCTGCGCATAGCCTTCGTTGTCGATGCCTACGAAGCGCAGGTCCTCAGTGATGCTCGTCATGTCTTGATCCAAAAAATCAGCCCGATCCAAACGCCAGGATCGGGCCTTGTTGCACGGCGCGATTATCGGGCACCTGGCAAGACCTGGAGTTGGGTGGCGCCCATTGTTTAAAACCAAAAATAATATTGATTTGGTATTAAATGCTTTTAGGCGATATAATAGACTTCTGTCGCAGCCACGGCGTTCACGTCCTGGCTTGTCGCGACGCCTGTCGAGGCCGCCATCTGCGCCTTGCAGGCCCAGTTTTGCGACCTTTGTCGCCCGGATGATCTGTAGAGCTGCAGCCACCCGAGTTTCCAGTAGGCTTGCGCAGCTTGGTTCAAGCCTGCGATTGCGAATGAACTAAATTCCAAAAATCGGCATTTCCATGGGCAAGTACGTCGTTTCGCCCGCGACACACCCGACCGACTGTGGCCGCTTTCGCGCGTCCTTCTCGGTCCATCGTTCCCAAAGCAACGGCAGCTATTGCCGCGTCTTCCGGTTCGACAAGACCTTTGCTTCGCGGGAGGCCGCAAAAGTGTTCGCGGTCACCCAGGGCTGGCTGCAAACGTGCATGCAGCACCCGCCCACATGCTGATGGACTGCTGCCGCAGATTCCATCCACCCGTGTCAGTTGCTGCGGACTCCCAAGCCGCACGCCCTTCCAACAACGGCGCGACCTTCGTTGCGCACCTTCATTCAGAAAGACTCCAACCATGAGCGTCAAAATCTACGTGGGCAACCTTCCTTATTCCGTGACCGATTCCAGCCTGGAAAGCAACTTCGCCGAGTTCGGCGGCGTTTCTTCGGCCAAGGTCATGATGGACCGTGAAACCGGCCGCTCCAAAGGCTTCGGCTTTGTGGAAATGGTCTCGGCCGAAGTCGCCCAGGCCGCGATCACCGGTCTGAACGGCATGTCCGTCGATGGCCGCGCCATTGTCGTGAACCTGGCGCGTCCGCGGGAATCCGGTGGTGGTTCGGGTGGATACAGCGCCAATGGTTTCAGCGCCGCTGGCCGCTCGGATGTGGGCTACGGCAACGGCGGCTACGGCGGCGGTCGTTACTGATCTGGGTACATGCCCGCTGAAAAACCGGCTCCTTGTGGGCCGGTTTTTTTTCGTTTGCGACCGGCGGCGTGGGGCCGTGCGCGTCGCAAGAACGCAACAAAACTGAGTACGAAAAACCACACTTGGAGCAATCGCCAGATAATTGCGAGTGATTCTCACTATTAAAGTCATCTCGCTTCGTGGCCTTGCGCATGCCACGCCCATGCTGTGCATAGCTTCTACCAAGACCACCATCCCTGGCTGCAAAGCCTTCTTCGCAAGCGTCTGAGCAACCGCGAAGATGCGGCCGACCTCGCACAGGACACCTTTGTGCGCCTGCTGCGCGCGCCCGTGCCGCAGGAGGAAATCCTGGACCCGCGCCGTTATCTGGCCACCATTGCGCGCGGCCTGACCGCCGACCTGTTTCGCCGCCGCTCGCTGGAAAGAGACTATCTGGACTACCTCGCCACGCTGCCGCAGGCATTGGCGCCGTCGTCCGAAGAGCAGCTCATCGTCCAGCAGACGCTGCTGGCCGTGGACCGCATGCTGCAAGGCCTGCCGCCCAAGGTGCGCGAAGCCTTTGTGCTCGCGCAGTTCGAGGAGCTGAGCTACCCCGAGATCGCCCAGCGCCTGGGCATTTCGCTGCGCACGGTGAGCAACTACCTGACGCGGGCCATGGAACATTGCTGCCTGGCCCTGGCATGAAGCCGGCCGACGACGCCGAGCGCCGGGCCCTGCACGAAGCCGTCACCTGGCATGTGCGCCTGCGCGACACCGCGGCCGCGGCCAACGCGCGCCAGGACTGGGAAGACTGGCATGGCGCCGACCCGGCCCACCAGCGCGCCTGGCAGCGCGTTCAAGCCGTGCATGCGCAGCTCGCTTTCCTGCCGCCCGCGCTGGCCAGCAAGACGTTGGGCGCGCGCCCCCATGGCACCCGGCGCAATGTGCTGCGCGACCTGGCCGTGGGCCTGGGGGCGGGCACCACGGCCTGGATGGGCTGGCAAGGCCTGCCGTGGCAGGAGTGGCAGGCCGCGCACAGCACCGGCACGGGCGAGCGCCGCGACATCACGCTGCCCGACGGCTCGCTGCTGGCACTCGATACCGCCAGTGCCGTGGACCTGGAATTCAATGACCGTGAACGACTGGTGCGGCTGCTGCGCGGGCGCGTCCTGATTGCCACCGCCTCCGATGCCCTGGGCCGCCCTTTCAGCGTCCAGACTCCGCAGGGCAGGGTGCTGGCCCTGGGAACGCGCTTCATGGTGCGCCTGGACGACGCCGGCCGCAGCCATGTGCAGGTCGAGGAGCACGCGGTGCGCCTGCTGCCCGCGGCCGGCGAGCCGCAGGAGCTGGCGGCAGGCGAGCAGGCCTGGTTCAGCGCCGCTGCGGCGCAGGCGCCCGCCACGGCCGATCCCTTTGCCGCGAGCTGGCATGACGGCGGCCTGGTGGCGGTGGACATTGCGCTGGGCGATCTGATCGCCGCGCTGTCGCGCTACCGGCCCGGCTACCTGGGATGCGCGCCTGAAGTGGCGCATTTGAAAGTCTCCGGCGCCTTCCCGGTCGATGACACCGACCGCGCGCTGGCCGCGCTGGTCAGCCGTTTTGCGCTGCAGCTGCGCAGCCGCACGCGCTACTGGGTGCGCGTGGAAGCCAGTGGCGCGGCCTGATTCGCTGCCTGGAAGAAAAAATAAAACCATAGCAATCAGTTCAATCCGGCTATGGGGTTGATGCGTTAAACGACCGGGAAATAAGCGCCGCGCCGGAAAAAAACTGCAGTCACCGTTGCAGGATTGGCCGGCCTCGTTCGGCATACGAGGAAACCAAGCCACTTTTCTTCGCCACCATGCCACGCCTTTCCATGCCACTGCCCCAGGACGGCCGCCGCGCCGCCGTCCGGCGCAGGCGTGCGCCTGGCGTGCTCGGCTGGATTGCGGCCGCGGGCTGGCTGCTGCTGGTCGCGCCGGTGGGCGCCGCTGCGCTGCAGCCGGTGCGCGAAGCGCGCACCGAGCTGCGCAGCTTTGCGATTGCCGCGGGCCCGCTGGCCCAGGTGATTGCGCAATATGCCAATCAGGCCGGCGTCGCGCTGTCGTTCGATGCCGCGCAGATCGGCGCGCGCCGCTCGCCCGGTCTTCAGGGCCGCTACTCGGTGCAAGACGGTTTCGCCCGGCTGCTCGCAGGCACCGACCTGCAGGCCCAGCGCGAGTCCAGCGGCGTCTATACCTTGCGCCTGCAGCCGCTGCAGCCGCTGCAGACCAGCCAGCTGGACAATGTCATCGTCAGCGCCAAGGCCCAGATCGACGCCACCACCGAAAGCTCGGGCAGCTATGCGGCCGGTCGGGTCACGGCCAATATCGGCCAGCAGCTGGTGCGCGACATTCCCCAGCCCGTGACCGTGCTCACGCGCCAGTGGCTCGACGACCAGGCCTTGCCCGACCTGCACGCGGTGCTGAGAAACACCACGGGCGTGACCGTCGACTACATCGACAGCGAGCGCATCAACTACTACGCGCGCGGCTACCAGATCGATTCGCTGCAGGTCGATGGGCTGGGCATCAACCAGGTCACTTCGGCCGCGACCTTCATCCAGCCCGACACCGCCATGCTTGACCGCGTCGAAGTGCTGCGCGGCGCTTCGGGCCTTCTGCGCGGCGCGGGCAATCCGTCCGCGGTGGTGAACATGGTGCGCAAGCGCCCCACGCCGGCGTTCCAGGGCGCGGCGGCACTGACGCTGGGCTCGTGGAATCGGCAGCGGCTCGAAGCCGACCTGTCGGGCCCTGTCAACGCCGCGGGCACGCTGCGCGCGCGCCTGGTGGCCCTGAGCGATGACAAGGCCTCGTTCCAGACCGCGCGCCACGAGGATCGCCAAAGCATTTATGCGGTGATCGAGGCCGACCTCGCACCCGCGACGCGGCTCACCGCCAGCGTGCAGCATACGTCGCTGGGCGCGACCGGCTCCTGGGGCGGACTGCCCGCGGCGCTGGACGGCAGCCAGCTCGACCTGCCGCGCAACACCTATCTGGGAACGACCTGGAACGCCTGGAACCGCAGCAACCGGCAGCTCTTCGTCGAGCTGGACCACGGCCTGGACAACGGCTGGAAGCTCAAGGCCCAGGCCGCGCGCACCTACTTTCGCTCCGACGGCTTCAAGCAGACTTCGTTCACCAGCGCCAGCGACACCAATCCCTACCTCGCCGACGTCAACACCTCGATCTACGACGGCGAAGCCAGCAGCCAGAGCGCGTTGAGCCTGCAGGCGACCGGCCCGTTCGCGCTGCTGGGCCGCCAGCATGAACTGGCGCTGGGCGTCGATCTGCAGCGCGTGCGCGCCATCGGCACGTCCGGCTACTGGGACGTGAGCCCGCTGCGCGGCGTCGACATCCGCAGCTGGAACCCCTACACCAGCTACCCCGAACCGGTCTACAGCGCGGGCAACGGCAACCCCTATTCGGCGCCCACCTCGCATGTGCACCAGCATGGCGGCTTCGCGCGCGCGCGGCTGTCGCTCAGCGACGCGCTCACGGCCGTGGTCGGCGCGCGCCTGAGCTGGTGGGACTACCACGAGCCCGCGACACCGGGCAGCGGCTACGGCGTGCGCCATGAGCTCACGCCTTACGCCGGCCTGATCCATGAACTGTCGGACCACATCAGCGCCTACGCGAGCTACAGCAAGATCTTCAGTTCGCAGAACAAGAAACAATCGGACGGCAACCTGCTGGCACCCATACGCGGCCAGGATCTGGAAGCCGGATTCAAGGGCGACTTCCTCGACGGCCGGCTGCAGGGCACGCTGTCGGCCTTCCACATCCAATACGTAGGCGGTGCCATGGAAGACACGGCCTCGCCCATGCCCTGTCTGCCGTACTACCTCGCGGGCCGCTGCTATCTGGCCGGCGGCAAGAGCCGCAGCCGCGGCTGGGAAGTCGAGCTGTCGGGCGAACCCGCGCCGGGCTGGCAGCTGATGGCCAGCTATACCAACACCCACACCCGTTACCTGCGCGATGCCGAAGCCGCGCTGGTCGGCCAGCCGCTGCGCTCGGCCGACCCCCGGCACGCCTTGCGCCTGTTTGCCAGCCACAAGCTCGCCGGCCCCTGGCCCGGCTGGACCGTGGGGGCAGGGGTAAGGCTGCAGAGCAACACCTATGCCAGCGTCGACAACCTAACCACCCGCCAGGGTGGTTATGCGCTTTTTGATGCGCTGCTGGCCTACCGCATCAATTCCACGCTGTCGCTGCAGCTCAACGCCAACAACCTGTTCGACAAGGTCTATTACGCCAAGTTCTCGCCCAACAGCCGTTACTTCAACAACTACTACGGCGACCCGCGCAACCTCACGCTGACGCTGCGCGCGAACTTCTGACGCCTGGCGCAGGCGCCGCTCCTTTTCCCTTTCCATAACCTCTGACGTGAATGTAATGAAAAATCGTTCTTACTCCGATTCCCGACGCTTTGCCGCCAAACCTCTCGCCCGCCTGATGGCGCAATGCCTGGGCACCGGCCTGGCCATGGCTTCCCTGGGCGTGGCCGCCCAGACCGCGACCAAGTCGCTGCAGGAAGTGGTGGTGACCGACCAGGCCGCGGCCATCGGCGGCCTGCAGAAAACCTATTCGGGCGGCCAGCTGGCGCGCGGCGGCGACCTGGGCATCCTGGGCCGCACCGACCTGATGGACGTACCCTTCAGCACCACCAACTACACCGCGGCGCTGATCGAGAACCAGCAGGCGCTGAACATCTCCGACGTGGTGATGAGCGACGCGTCCGTGCGCACGCTGCAGGCGCGCGGCGGCTATGGTGAAGACTTCCAGATTCGCGGCTTCGCCGTGGGCATGCGCGACGTGTCGCTCAACGGCCTGTACGGCCTCGTGCCTTCCACGCGCGTGCCGCTGGAAATGATCGAACGCGTCGAAGTGCTCAAGGGCCCGGGCTCGCTGACCAACGGCGTGGGCCCCAACGGCAGCGTGGGCGGCAACATCAACCTGGTGACCAAGCGCGCGGGCGACGAGCCGCTGACGCGTGTGACCGGCACCTACATGGGCCAGTCCCAGTTCGGCACCCACCTCGACGTGGGCCGACGCTTCGGCACCGACAACCAGTGGGGCGTGCGCGCCAACGGCGTGTGGCGCAATGGCGAAGGCAACATCGACGGCGGCCGCCAGCGCCTGGGCCTGGGCTCGCTCGGCCTGGACTTTGCCGGTGACAAGCTGCGCTGGTCGCTGGACGCACTGGCCACCGACGGCAAGACGGCCGAATTCCGCCCGCAAGTGGGCTTTCGCAGCGGCATCACCAGCGTGCCCGCCGTGCCGGACCCGCGCCTGAACTTCTACCCCGGCACGGAGCTGACCGACAAGGCCAAGACCGTGATCTCGCGCCTGGAGTACGACCTGAGCGACAGCACCACTGTCTACGGCGGCGTCGGCTACACCAACTCCAAGACGTTCCAGCATTTCCCCGGCGCCTGGGGCACGGAGCCCGATTCGCAAGGCAACTTCAGCGTCTCCAACGGCCTCTACGACGAGTACAACAAGACCACCTCGGCCGATGTCGGCCTGCGCACGCACTTCAAGACCGGCAGCGTGGGCCACACGCTGGTGCTGTCCGCCAATCACATGGCGCGCGAGACCGGCTACTTCTACACCAGCACCGGCTCGACGCCATCCAACCTCTACAACCCCTCGCCGCTGCCCGCGATCACGACGCCGCGCCTGGCGCCCAGCAAGACCGCCGACCTGACGCAGCAGAGCGTGGCGATTGCCGACACCATGGCGTTCGCGGACAACCGCGTGCTGCTGACGCTGGGCCTGCGCGACCAGACGATCAACCAGAAGAGCGTCAACGGTTCGACCGCCTACAAGGCCAGCGCCATCACGCCGCTCGCCGGCCTGGTCTTCAAGGCCTCGCGTGACACGTCGGTCTACACCAACTACACGGCCGGCCTGCAGGCCGGTGGCATTGCCGGCGTGGGCACGCTCAACGAAGGCCAGGTGTTCGCGCCGCAAAAGACCAAGCAGATCGAAATCGGCGTGAAGAAGGACTGGGGCATGCTGATGACCCAGGCCGCGCTGTTCCAGATCACCCAGCCCTCCAGCGTCACCGAGAACCAGGTCTACAGCTTCGGCGGCGAGCAGCGCAACCGCGGCCTGGAACTGACCACCTACGGCGAACTGCAACGCGGCCTGCGCCTGATGGCCAGCGCGGCCTTCCTCGATGCCAAGCTGACGCGCACCAACAATGCCGCCAACCAGGGCAACGATGCCAACGGCGTGCCCAAGCGCACCTTCAACGTGGGCCTGGACTGGGACACCCCATGGGTTAGCGGCCTGAGCCTCAACGGCCGCGTGATCCACACCGCGGCCATGTACTTCGACCCGGCCAACCAGCTGCGCATGCCCAACTGGACGCGCATGGACATTGGCGCGCGCTACCGCACCAAGATCAGCAACCAGCCCGTGGTGCTGCGCGCGAGCCTGGAAAACGTGGCCGACAAGGCGTACTGGGTGACCAGCACCAACCCCAGCTACGCAACCGTTGGCGCTCCGCGCACGCTGATGCTGTCGGCACAGATCGACTTCTGATCTGTTGAGCCCGCAGGGCAGCGCCAAGGCCGCAAGGCCTGGGCGCTGCCTTTGACTTTTCATCCAACGCAACGAAGCCAATGCAAAGCCACACCATCAAGATCTGGGCCTGGGTGCACAAATGGAGCAGTCTCATCTGCACCCTATTCATGCTGCTGCTGTGCCTGACCGGCCTGCCGCTGATCTTCCACCACGAGATCGGCCACCTGCTGGGCACCGAAGTCGAAGCCCCGGCCATGCCCAAGGACACGCCGCATGCGAGCCTGGACAAGGTGCTGGAGCTGGCGCGCGCCCAGCATCCCGATCGGATCGTGCAGTTCGTCTCCAAGTCCGACGACACCGACGACATCTGGTACGTCACCATGACGCACACGCCGGCCAACACCGACGACTTCCGCACGGTGATCGTCGATGCGCGCACCACCGAGCTGCTGGCCCCGCAGCTGCGCTTCGACGAAGGCTTCATGTGGGTCATGTTCAGGCTGCACGTGGACCTGTTCGCCGGCCTGCCGGGCAAGCTGTTCCTGGGCTTCATGGGCTTGCTGCTGCTGGTCGCCATCGTCAGCGGCGTGGTGCTCTACGCGCCCTTCATGCGCAAGCTCGAATTCGGCACCGTGCGCCGCGAGCGCACGGCGCGCGTGAAATGGCTGGACCTGCACAATCTGCTGGGCATCGTGACCCTGGTCTGGCTGTTCGTCGTCGGCGCCACGGGCATGATCAACACCTGGGCCGACCTGGTGATCAAATATTGGCAGCATGACCAGCTCAGCAGCGTGCTCGCTCCTTACCAGGGCCAGCCCACCGTGGCGCTGGCCGAGCGTGCGCCGGTGCAGCAGTCGCTGGACGCGGCCATGCAGCAGGTGCCCGGCTCCAAGCTGTCGTTCATTGCCTTCCCCGGCACCAGCTATTCCAGCCCGCACCACAACACCGTCTTCCTGCGCGGCGATGAGCCGCTGACTTCCAAGCTGCTGCGCCCCGTGCTGGTCGATGCCAAGACCTCGGCCGTCACGGCCGCGCCGCAGATTCCCTGGTACCTCACGGCGCTGCTGGTCTCGCAGCCGCTGCACTTCGGCGACTACGGCGGGCGCGTGATGCAGATCATCTGGGCGCTGCTGGACATCGCCAGCATCTTCGTTCTGGGCACGGGCCTGTACCTGTGGCTCAAGAAAGGCCGGGCCGCGGCCCAGCCTGTCGACAGGAAGCTGGCGGGCAAAACCACGCCTCAGGAGGCCACGCCATGAAGTCCGCGCGCAGCAAAAACCGTTTCATGGCCCTCTGGGCCTGGCCGATCGCGCTGGGCGTGCTGACCAGCATAGGCCTGATCTCCGCCTTGTTCAGCGACGGCGGGTTTGGCGACCTGCTGTCCGGCATCTGCCTGAGCATTGTCACGGCCGTGGGGCTGTGGTTCTGCTTTGTGCGTTCGCGCTGAACGCCAGCGCCTGACCGCAGGCGCGGCCTGCTACGGCTGCCGCCAGTCGGCCAGGCAGGCCAGCGCCAGCCGGCGCGCATAGGCCGCGTCTACGTCGGTGTACGCGCCCATCAGCAGACGGTAGGCGATGGGCGCGGCCACGCGGTCCACCACATATTCGACCGACGGCACCGGTTCGCCGCGCTGGCCTGCGCGTTCCACCATGTCGGTGATCTGGCCCGCGGTGAAGACCAGGCAGGGCGCCACGCCGTCGATCTTGTAGCCGCCGCAGACCACATCGCGCACCAGCGCCAGGCCGGGCTCGGACGCCATTTCCTCGACAAATTGCTCAGACCAGGCCAGCAGGTCGGCGCGAAAACTGCCGGTGTCGGGCGCCGGGCTGTCGGGGCGCAGGCGCTGCGCCGCGACGTCCGACAGCAGGGCCGACAGATCACCCCAGCGCCTATAGATCGTCGACGGAGTGACTCCCGCGCGCACGGCAATCATGGGCACGGTCAGCGCGCCGCGCCCCATCTCTTCGAGCAGATCGCGTGTGGCGTCGTGTATGGCGGATTGCACGCGCGCGCTGCGTCCGCCGGTACGGGTTGCGGGTTTTGTCGTCATGCCCCAAATTTTAAAGCAAATAAATTGCGTTAACGCTCCGTGCAAGCGCATAATCGCAAAAGCTCAATATTTGCTTTAAGGAATCGCCATGGCGCTCCCCCTGTCCTTGCCCTCTGCCTTGCGCCTCCAGGCTTCGCTGATTTTTGCGTTCATGGCCGCGTCCAGCGTGCCTTCGCCGCTGTATGCGCTCTACCGCGCCGAATGGGGGTTCTCGCCGGCCACGCTCACGGCGGTGTTCGCTGTCTACGTGTTCAGCCTGCTGGCCGCGCTGCTGACGCTGGCTCCGCTGTCCGATCACCTGGGCCGGCGGCCCGTGGTGCTGGGCGCGATCGCCGTGGAGCTGGTGTCCATCGTCATGTTTCTCTGCGCCGACTCGGTCGGCATGCTGGTCGCCGCCAGACTGGTGCAGGGCGCCGCGACCGGCGCGGCCTTGAGCGTGCTCGGGGCAGGCATCGCCGACCTGGACCGGCAGCGCGCGCCGCTGATCAACAGCACGGCGCCGCTGTTCGGCCTGGGCGCGGGGGCCCTTGCCAGCAGCCTGCTGGCAACGTATGCGCCGGCGCCCCTGCGGCTGGTCTATGTGATCTTGCTCGTGGTGCTGCTGGTTCAGGGCTGGCTGGCCTGGCGCCTGCCCGAGACCGTGAGCGCCAGGCCCGGCGTGCTGCGCTCGCTGCGGCCCAGGCTCGCGGTGGCGCCCGCTGCGCGGCGCGATTTCCTGCGCGTCATGCCTATCGATATCGCGGTCTGGGCACTGGGCGGCTACCTGCTGTCGCTGGGCCCCACGCTGGCACGCGAAGTCACGGGCTGGCACGGCCCCGTGGTCGGCGGCCTGATGCTGGCCGCATTGACGGTCAGCGGCGCGGTCGGCTCGCTGCTGCTGCGCGCGCGCAGCGCGCCGGCGCTGATGCGCCTGGGCTCGGCGGCGCTGGCCGCGGGCGTGGGCCTGGTGCTGGCGTCCATCGCCACGGCATCGGCCCTGGCCTTCTTTCTTGGCATCGTGGTCGCGGGCCTGGGCTTTGGCGTCGGTTTCCTGGCCGCGTTGCGCACCGTGATGGCCGCGGCCCTGCCCGAGCAGCGCGCCTCGCTGATGGCGGCCTTTCTGGTGCTGAGCTATTGCGCCTTCAGCCTGCCCGCGCTGGCCGCGGGCGCGGCGGTGACGCACTTCGGCCTGGTCGCCACATCGCAGATCTATGGCGCGCTGGTGATGCTGTTGGCCTTGGTCGCGCTGTTCGGCGCGCTGGGCCGGGCGCGGCAAATGCCGGCGGTCGCCTGCTGCGGGGTGAAATAGCGGCCTCTGGTGCCAGGCCCAGAGGAAGGGCGTGCTGCCCGCCCCGGTATATTCAGCGCATGGACCTTGGAGCGCTCGAATACTTTCACATCGTTGCCCAGAGCGGCAGCATCTCCCGCGCGGCGTCCGTGCTGGGCATGGAGCCGTCGACGCTGACGCGCCACATCGGCCGCCTGGAGGAGGAGGCCGGCGTGAAGCTGTTCCACCGCAGCGGCCGCGGCATGGTGCCCACGGATGCGGGCGCGCTGCTGCTGACGGAAGCGCGCAAGGTGGTCGATGCGCTGCAGCACACGCGCCGCGTCGCGGCCGACCTGGCGGCCGACGGGCCGTCGCAGATCGTCGTCGCGGCCATGCCCACCATCGCCCAGGTGACGTTCGGTGCACTGGGCCATGCGCTCAAGGCCCGTTTTCCGCGCGCGCGCATCCGCTTCGTCGAAGGCATGGGCCACCAGCTTGTCGATTGGCTGCAGGAGGGCAAGATCGACATCGCCCTGCTTTACGTGCCCACCCAGTCGCGCATCGTCGACCATGATCTTTTGCTGCAGGAGCCGCTGTGCTGCATCTTGCCGCCGGGCTGCCGGCGGCCCGCGGACCCCTTGCCGATCGACGATCTGCTGGACCTGCCGCTGGTGTTGCCTACCACCCAGCACGGTCTGCGCGGCCTGGCCGAAATGTGGGCCCAGCGCCGTGGCAAGCGGCTGCAGGTGGCGATGGAGTGCGACGGCTCGACCTTCATGACGCGCCGCCTTGTGGCCGCGGGCCACGGCTGCACGCTGCTGCCGCTGGCCGCGGTGCAGGAAGAGGTGGAACGCGGCCAGCTGCAGGCCGTGCGCCTGGCAGGCGCCGAGGCCGTGCGCACCGTCGCCATCGCCACCGCAATGAACCGGCCCGCCGCGAGCGGGCTATGGGATACCACGCAGGTCCTGCGCCAGGTGGTTGCCAGTCTGGTGAAGCAGGGTCACTGGCCCGGGGTGGACCAGCTGACCTGATCGCGCACCAGTGAAGCATCGAGTTCGTCGAGCCGGTTGATGCCCAGCAAGGCCATGTTGCGCTGCACTTCGCTGCGCAGAATGCCGATCGCATGGCGCACGCCCTCGGGGCCCGCGGCGGTCGCCGCATAGTTGAACGAGCGGCCGTTGAACACGCAGCGCGCGCCCAGCGACAGCGCCTTGAGCACATCGCTGCCGCGGCGTATGCCGCTGTCCATCATCACCGTGAGCCTGGGCGCGGCCTGCACGATTTCGGGCAGCACGCGCAGCGGCGAAATCGCGCCGTCCATCTGGCGCCCGCCATGGTTGGAGACGATGATGCCGTCGACGCCCAGGTTCTGGGCCTTGACCGCGTCCTGCCAGCGCAGAATGCCCTTGACCACCAGCGGCCCTTTCCACAGCTCGCGCATCACGCCCAGGTGGGTCCAGTCGAGGTGGTCGCGCGCCTGGAAGTCGCGCTCGGCGCGCGCCGCCAGGATAGGCGCGCCGCGTTCGGCCCGCCAGTTCTCGAAGTGCGGCATGCCATGGTGGGCCAGCGTCTTGAGAAACGTGCCGGCCAGCCAGCGCGGATGGCTGATGCCGTCCCAGGCCAGGCGCAGGCTGGGGCGCAAGGGCGTGCTGAAGCCGTTCTTGGCGTAGCGTTCGGGGTTGACCTGCACGGGCAGATCGACCGTCACCACCAGCGTCTTGAAGCCGGCGTTCGCGATGCGGTGGATCAGCGCCTCGACGCGCGCCGGCTCGCCCGGCATATAGGCCTGGAACCAGGTGTCGGGCGCGGCCGCGGCCACGGTTTCCATGGGAATCAGCGATGCGCCGCTCATCACCGCGGGAATGCCCATCTCCTGCGCGGCCTGGGCCAGCACCAGATCGCCGCGATAGCACCACATGGCCGAGAGACCGACCGGAGAGATGCCGAACGGCGACTGGTAGCTGCGGCCGAACAGCTCGATCTGCTGCGAGCGCTTGGCCACGCCTTCGAGCATGCGCGGCACGAACGCATAGCGCTCGAACGCCGCGCGGTTGGCGTGCAGCGAGGCTTCGTCGTCCGCGCCATTGTTGATATAGCTGAACAGCTGGCGCGGCAGCTTGCGGCGTGCCAGCGCCTCGAAATCGGCCAATGCGTGAATGTTCCTGAGTGCGCTCATGAAAGGTATCAGTCCAGTTTGACGTGGGCCTTGCGCGCCACTTCAGCCCATTTTCTGACTTCGCGCCGCTGCAGCGTGCGCAGCGCCTGCGGGCCCGCCTGCAGCATGAGGGCGCGTAGACCCGCAATGGTTTTGCTCATGTTCATGTCTCCTTTTTTTGCGCCGTGGCGAAGGCCAACGATCGGCGTTGAACGTCACGGCCTGGAGCGCGTGCATTCAGGGGACATGCTAGGAAAACCCGGCACTGCGGGGCAACGCAATTTCGGCATGACTGCCCTGCGGAAATGGCGGTGCGCGCGCGCGGCCGGGCTTCTAAACTTTGCGCCAATTCGGGCGTGCATCGCGCCCCGCCATCACAGGACATGCCAATGCTTGAAGACACCCCCTCCCGGACCGCTGTTTCCACCGCCTCGCGCACCGCAGGGCAGGTGCTGGTCGATTCCTTGCGCCTGCATGGCGTGGACCGCGTCTTCTGCGTGCCGGGCGAAAGCTATCTGGCCGTGCTGGACGCGCTGCACGATGCGCAGGACAGCATTCAATTGGTGGTGACCAAGCATGAAGGCGGTGCGGCCAACATGGCCGAGGCCGACGGCAAGATGACCGGGCGCCCCGGCATCTGCATGGTGACGCGCGGCCCGGGCGCGACCCATGCCAGCATAGGCGTGCACATCGCCCAGCAGGATTCGACGCCGATGATTCTGTTCGTCGGCCAGATCGCGCGCAGCCAGGTGGGCCGCGACGCGTTCCAGGAAGTCGACTACCAGGCCATGTTCGGCGGCCTGGCCAAATGGGTGGTCGAAGTCACCGACGCCGCGCGCATGGCCGAGATCGTGGCGCGCGCCTTCCACACCGCGGTCTCGGGCCGCCCCGGCCCGGTCGTGGTGTCGCTGCCCGAAGACATGCTGGTCGAGCGGACCGACAAGCAGGCGTTTGCGTCCTGCGCCTTGGAGCCCGTGCCGCCGTCGAGCGCCGCGCTGGAGCGCATCGCCCAGGCCTTGCAGGGCGCGCGCCAGCCGCTGGTGGTGGTCGGCGGCAGCGGCTGGAGCGCGCAGGCGTCGCAGCAGCTGCAGCGCTTTGTCGCGGCCTGGAATCTGCCGGTCGCGTGTGCGTTCCGGCGCCAGGACGTGCTCGACAACCGCAGCGCCAACTACGTGGGCCATCTGGGCCTGGGCATGAGCGCGGCGCTCAAGGAGGCCGTGAAGTCCGCCGACGTGATTCTGGCCATAGGCACGCGGCTGGGCGATGTATCGACGGATTCCTACACCTTGCTCGAAGTGCCCGAGCCGCGGCAAAAGCTCATTCACATCCACCCCGATGCCAACGAAATCGGGCGGGTCTATAGGCCCGCCATCGGTCTGCAGGCCGACAGCGCCAGCAGCATCGCCGCGCTGGCCGCATTGGCGGCGCCAACGAACCGCGCCTGGGACGCATGGACCAGCGGTGCAAGACAGGCGCACACGGCCTTCAGCCTGCCGCCCGCGCGCGTGGCCGAAGCCAGCGGCGTCGATCTCGGCGCGGCGATCGCGCATGCGAGCGCTGAACTGCCCGACGACGCGCTGGTCAGCAACGGCGCCGGCAATTACTCCGTCTGGCTGCACCGTTTCTACCAATACCGCGGCGCGCGCACCGAACTGGCGACGACCTGCGGCGCAATGGGCTATGGGGTGCCCGCAGCGGTGGCCGCGGCGCTGCGCCACCCCGATCGCGAAGTCCTGTGCGTCGCGGGCGACGGCTGTTTTCTGATGTACCCGCAGGAACTCGCCACGGCCGCCGAACATGGCGCGCGGCTGGTGGTCATCGTGGTCAACAACGGCATGTACGGCACCATTCGCATGCACCAGGAAAAGCACTACCCGGGCCGCGTCAGCGGAACGCGCCTGGTCGGGCCCGACTATGTCGCGCTGGCCCAGGCCATGGGCGCGGCGCATGCCGAGCGTGTCGACACCACAGAAGGCTTCCCCGCCGCGCTGGCGCGTGCGCGCCAGGCTGCGGGGTTCTCTCTGATCGAACTCATCACCGACCCGCGGCAGATCACGCCGGCGCTGCGCCTGAACTGAGGCCGCCGGCGCCGCGCTTCAGCGGTCGATGTCGCCCAGGCACAGGTACTTCAGTTCCAGGTAGTCATCGATGCCGTGGTGCGAGCCTTCGCGGCCCAGGCCCGATTGCTTGACGCCGCCGAACGGCACATGCTCGGAAGCGATCACGCCCGCATTGATGCCCACCATGCCGTACTCCAGCGCTTCCGAGACGCGGAAGATGCGGCCCACGTCGCGGCTGTAGAAGTAGCTCGCCAGACCGAACTCGGTGTTGTTGGCGGCGTCTATGGCCTGCTGCTCGGTGGTGAAACGGAACACCGGCGCGAACGGGCCGAAGGTTTCCTCGCGCGCGCACAGCATGTCGTCGGTGGCGTCGGCGACCACCGTGGGCTGGAAGAACTGGCCTTCGAGCCGGGCGCCGCCGGCGACCACGCGCCCGCCCTTGGCCAGCGCGTCGTCCAGATGGCGCTGCACTTTTTCGACGGCCGCGGGCTCGATCAGCGGGCCCTGCACCACGCCCTCGTCGAAGCCATTGCCCACCTTCAAGGCCTGGACCTTGGCCGCGAACTTCTGCACGAACTGCTCATACACGCCGTCCTGCACATAGAGCCGGTTGGCGCAAACGCAGGTCTGGCCCGCGTTGCGGTACTTGCTGGCCATGGCGCCATCGACCGCGGAGTCGATGTCGGCGTCGTCGAAGACGATGAACGGCGCATTGCCGCCCAGCTCCAGGCCCAGCTTCTTGATGCTGGGCGCGCTTTGCGCCATCAGGATGCGGCCCACTTCGGTCGAACCCGTGAAGCTCAGGTGGCGCACGATGTCGCTGGCACAGAACAGCTTGCCCACGGCAATGCTGCTCGCGCTGTCGGCCGTGATCACGTTCAGCACGCCCGCGGGAATGCCGGCGCGCACGGCGAGTTCCGCCGCGGCCAGGGCGGTGAGCGGCGTCAGCTCGGCGGGCTTGATGACCACCGGGCAGCCCGCGGCCAGCGCCGGAGCGACCTTGCGCGTGATCATCGCCAGGGGAAAAT